>NZ_PQSS01000070.1 GCF_002920535.1 Streptomyces sp. Ru71
ACCGGCATCGCCGACGTGCGGCCCTGCACCCTGGGCGGGCTGGACACCAAGTCCGCCCTGGAGCTGCTGTCCCGCCGGATCGACTCCGTGCGCGTGACCGTCGACCCACGGGCCGCCGAGGGCCTGGTCGAGGTGTGCCAGGGCCAGCCCGCCGCGCTGACGCTGGCCGCCGGCTGGCTCACGGCCCGCCCGAAGGCGGCCGTCGCCGACCTCGCCAAGCAGCTGCGCACCGACGGCGACGACACCCCTCCGCTGGTCCGCGTCTTCAAGCTCGTCTACGCCGCGCTGCCCGCCCCGGCCGCCCGGATACTGCGTCTGCTCTCCCTCGCCCCCGCCGGCCCCGTCGACCCGCACACCGCGTCCGCGCTGGCCGGCTCCTCGGTGAGCGGCGCCCGCACCGCGCTGGACGACTTCGTCCGCTTCGGCCTGCTGCGCGCCATCGACTCCCCGCTGCCCCAGTACGAGATCCCGGGCTGTCTGCACCCCCTGCTCAAGGCGCTCACCCAGACCCAGGACCGCCCCGCCGAGCTGCAGCTGGCCCGCGCCCGCATGCTGGAGCGGACCGTGCGGCTGCTGCAGTCCTGCCGCGCGATCACCGAGACCGACAGCCCGCAGGCCCGCGAGAAGCTGCTCGGCATGCCGCGCGCCCTGCGCTTCCCCAGCCCCCGGGCCGCCGAGGAATGGCTGCGCCTCCGCCGCCCCGCGCTGCTGGGCGCGGCCCGCCTCGCGGTCGCCGACGGGGAGCTGGACACCCTGGCCCGGCGGCTGCTGTCCCAGCTGGTGCGGGCGATGGTCGCGCACTTCGGCACCCAGGCCGCCGCGCCCGACCTGTACAGCGTCCACCGGCTCGTGCTGGACGTGGCCGAGCGGCGCAGCCTGCCCCGGGAGCAGGCCGCGGCTCTGCTGAACCTGGCCGACCTGGACGCCCAGACCGGCCGGACGAACGAGGCTCTGCTGCGATATCGCGCAGCTTTGGATGCCGGGCGCAGAGCAAATGACCCGTATGCGACCGGCCGCGCAATGGAATCCGTAGGTGGGGCGCATCTGGAGCTGGGGGACTACGAGCGGGCCGCCGACTGGTTCGGGCGGGCGCTGACCCAGCGCCTGGCCCGGGACGAGCGCGCGGACGCCGCCCGGCTGTACGGCCGTATCGCCACCGCGCACACCTACGCGGGCCGCTACGGCGAGGCGCTGCGGAACTGGCGGGCGGCCGCCGCGGGATACCGGCGGTGCGGCGATGTGGCCGCGTACGCACGGGCGTTGAGCGAGCTGGCCCGGGTGCAGGAGTACGCCGGACGGCCGGCGGAGTCGCTGCGCACCTGCCAGGAGGCGGTGGAGTGGGCACGCCGCGCGGAGGACGTCCGGCTGCAGGCCGCGCTGCACCTGCGGATCGCGGACACCTTCGAGCATCTCGGCGACGCGGTGACCGCCGGCGTCCACCGGGGAACGGCCGAGCGGATGCTCGCGGAGGAGGGCGAGGAGATCGCTGAGGGGGTCGACCAGCGGGAACAGGCCATGGATGCCTGCGAAATCCGTAGTGCATCCACTGAAGATTGATGCAATGAAAGGCTAGACAGCAGGAACGCCTTCATTAGACTGGCTCTGCCGCTCGTTCTCCTGCGGTGCATCCCGGTGTGCCCCCGCATGCCTGGGTATGTCTAGTAATGCCCCTGTTTCCCCTGAGCCAAGGACCGTGATCGACGTGAAGGTCGGCATCCCCCGCGAGGTCAAGAACAACGAGTTCCGGGTGGCCATCACCCCCGCCGGCGTGCACGAGCTGGTGCGCAACGGCCACCAGGTGGTCATCGAGCGCAACGCCGGCGTCGGCTCGTCGATCACGGACGACGAGTACGTCGCCGCCGGTGCCCAGATCCTGCAGACGGCCGACGAGGTCTGGGCCGCCGCCGATCTGCTGCTGAAGGTCAAGGAGCCCATCGCGGAGGAGTACCACCGCCTCCGCAAGGACCAGATCCTCTTCACCTACCTGCACCTGGCCGCCTCCAAGGAGTGCACGGACGCGCTCATCGAGTCCGGCACCACGGCCATCGCCTACGAGACCGTCGAGCTGCCCAGCCGCGCCCTGCCGCTGCTCGCCCCGATGTCCGAGGTCGCGGGCCGCCTGGCCCCGCAGGTCGGCGCCTACCACCTGATGCGCGCGGCCGGCGGCCGTGGCGTGCTGCCCGGCGGTGTCCCCGGTGTGACCCCGGCCAAGGCCGTCGTCATCGGCGGTGGCGTCTCCGGCTGGAACGCCACCCAGGTCGCCGTCGGCATGGGCTTCGACGTGACCCTGCTGGACCGCGACATCAACAAGCTGCGCGAGGCCGACAAGATCTTCGGTACGAAGGTCAAGGCGATCATGTCCAACTCCTTCGAGCTGGAGAAGGCCGTCCTGGATGCCGACCTCGTCATCGGCGCCGTCCTCATCCCGGGCGCCAAGGCCCCGAAGCTCGTCACCAACGAGCTGGTGGCCCGCATGAAGCCGGGAAGTGTCCTTGTCGACATCGCGATCGACCAGGGCGGCTGCTTCGAGGACTCGCACCCGACGACGCACGCCGAGCCGACCTTCAAGGTCCACAACTCGGTCTTCTACTGCGTCGCCAACATGCCGGGCGCGGTGCCGAACACCTCCACCAACGCCCTCACCAACGCGACGCTGCCGTACATCGTCTCGCTGGCCAACAACGGCTGGGTGGAGGCGCTGCGCCGCGACGCCGCGCTGGCCAAGGGCCTCAACACCCATGACGGCAAGGTCGTCTACAAGGAGGTCGCCGAGGCCCACGGCCTGGAGCACGTGGAGCTGGAGACCCTCCTCGGCTGACCCAAAAGGCGATTCGTCAACACGGCTCGTCAACACCGCGCGTACGGCCGGACCTTGCCCGACAAGGTCCGGCCGGATGTGTGTATGGTCACTTTGCGACGCTCGGTCAACTCGCCTCGAACGCAACGCTTCGACCGATTCGCACACCGGTGAAACCTGCTGTGCGACGGCCGTACGCCCTTGACAGCGGGATGTTTCATTGCCGACACATCGGGCCGGGTCCGGCGGATTGTGTTGCTGCGGACGCCCGACACGCCATAGAGTCGCCAACCGTCGGCATGGTGCCACGCTGACCTTGTCTAGAAGTTTCCTGGTCACCAAGGAGGTAAGACGACTTGTGAATGAGTCGACATTTTCTCCCGGGGGTGGTCAACCAGGAACGCCTGCGCGGGGCCAGGGCCCCACGGGGCGCGAGGCTGTCGGCTCCGTCGCTGTCCGAACCTTCGCAGCCCACCAGAGCCAGAACAGCCCCCACACGGCTCTGTCAGCACACCAGAGCATGGACGGTCATCACGTGAACGCCATGGCCGGCGACGGAAGTGGCACGCCCCGCAACCACTTCGCCGACTACGACGAACTGCCCGAAGGGCACTTCTACGACCCCGACGCCGAGTACGAGCCCGACCCCGAGTACGCGGCCACCCTCGCGCCCGACGCCGCGCGTCAGCGCCGCGAGCGCGTCGGCCCCACCGGGCGTCCGCTGCCGTACTTCCCGATCCCGGGGCCGCTGACCGACCACGGCCCCGCGAAGATCATCGCGATGTGCAACCAGAAGGGCGGCGTCGGCAAGACCACGTCGACCATCAACCTGGGTGCCGCCCTCGCCGAGTACGGCCGTCGTGTGCTGCTCGTGGACTTCGACCCGCAGGGCGCGCTGTCGGTGGGTCTCGGCGTCAACCCCATGGAACTCGACCTGACGGTCTACAACCTGCTCATGGAGCGGGGCATGTCCGCCGACGAGGTCCTGCTGAAGACGGCGGTCCCCAACATGGACCTGCTGCCCAGCAACATCGACCTGTCGGCCGCCGAGGTCCAGTTGGTGAGCGAGGTCGCCCGCGAGTCGACGCTCCAGCGCGCGCTCAAGCCGCTGCTGCCGGACTACGACTTCATCGTCATCGACTGCCAGCCCTCGCTGGGTCTGCTCACCGTCAACGCGCTCACCGCGGCGCACAAGGTGATCGTGCCGCTGGAGTGCGAGTTCTTCGCGCTGCGCGGTGTCGCGCTGCTGACCGAGACCATCGAAAAGGTCCAGGAGCGGCTCAACCCCGACCTGGAGCTCGACGGCATCCTGGCCACCATGTACGACTCGCGCACGGTGCACAGCCGCGAGGTGCTGGCCCGGGTGGTCGAGGCGTTCGACGACCACGTCTACCACACGGTCATCGGGCGCACGGTGCGCTTCCCGGAGACCACGGTCGCCGGTGAGCCGATCACCACCTACGCCTCCAACTCCGTCGGCGCCGCCGCCTACCGCCAGCTCGCCAGGGAGGTGCTCGCCCGGTGTCACGCCGAGTGAGTCTGCCGGGGGCCGACGAACTCTTCCGTACGACAGGGGGTATGGCGCTGCAGCCGTCCACTCCCCGGCGCGCAGGCGGTGAGGCCCGGGTGCCCGCTCCCGCGGGGGAGAGCGACGCCGCCGCGGCCGCCGCGTCCGAGGACGCGCCGCAGTCCGTGCCGGCGCAGGGCGGGGACGGCGAGGGCGTGGAGCACGTCGCGGCCGACGCGGAGGCGGGCGAGGAGTCCCGCAGCCGGGCCTCGACGGCGCCGGAGCGGTCCGCACGCCGCAGGGCGGCACAGCAGGAAGGTTCTGCCGGCGCCGCGGGCAACACCGCCGCCGAGCCGCGCCGGCGTGGACGGGCCGCACGGCGGCCCAGCGGGCGCGAGCGGCACGACGAGAAGATCACGGTCTACGTCTCCGCCGAGGAGCTGATGGACCTGGAGCACGCCCGCCTGGTGCTGCGCGGCGAGCACGGCCTGGCCGTGGACCGCGGACGCATCGTCCGCGAGGCGGTCGCCGTGGTCCTCGCCGACCTGGAGACCCGCGGGGACGCCAGCATCCTCGTACGCCGCCTGCGCGGACGGTAGCGATACCCTGCGGGGGCCATGACCTCGAACGACCCCCACCCCGGCCGCCGCCGCCCCCTGGGCCGGGGCCCGGGCACGAACGGTCCCCGGCACCAGCCGAGCGGGACCGAGGCCCCACAGGAGCGGGCCACCGCGAGCGATGCCGAGACCCCGGAGCCTTGGAACGCCGGCAACGAGCCGCATACTCCCGAGCCTCGGGACGCCGGCACCGAGCCGCAGACCCCGGAGCCCCGGGACGCCGGGAGCGAACCGGGGGCCACAGAGCCCCGGGACGCCGCGAGCGAGCCGGAGGGGTCCGGGAATCTGGCCGTCGCGACGGCTCCGGCCTCCTTCGAGCCGGCGGTATCGGACGGAGTGGAGCTTCCGCGAGGGCTCGTGAGCCAGGTCGGGCCCGAGCCGCGGGGTGATGCCGCCGCCGTGGCGGGTGGTTTCGTCGGTGAGCCGGACGTGCCGGTTGAGCCGGCGGCAACCGGTGGCCGGGCGACGGAGACCGGCGAGGGCCCGGGTCGTCCGGACGCCGCGAGTGAGCCGGAGGGGGCCGGCGGTGACGCCCCGGAGGTCGGGGGCGGTGGGGCCTCGGCACCCGGGGGTGGGGTCGAGGCCGGTGAGGAAGGCGCCGGTGACGGTGTCTTCAAGGTGCGGCTCGACAACTTCGAGGGGCCGTTCGATCTGCTGTTGCAGCTGATCTCGCGGCACAAGCTCGATGTCACCGAGGTCGCCCTGTCCAAGGTGACCGACGAGTTCATGGCGCACATCCGGGCCATGGGCGCCGACTGGGACCTGGACCAGACGACCGAGTTCCTCGTCGTCGCCGCCACCCTGCTCGACCTCAAGGCGGCCCGGCTGCTGCCCGCCGCCGAGGTCGAGGACGAGGGCGACCTGGCCCTGCTGGAGGCCCGGGACCTGCTGTTCGCGCGGCTCCTGCAGTACCGGGCGTACAAACGGATCGCCGACATCTTCAGCGAGCGGATCGAGGACGAGTCCCGGCGCTACCCGCGCACCGTCGGGCTGGAGCCGCACCACGCCGAGCTGCTGCCCGAGGTCGTCATCAGCATCGGCCCCGAGGGGTTCGCCAAGCTGGCCGTGAAGGCCATGCAGCCCAAGCCCAAGCCGCAGGTGTACATCGACCACATCCACGCGCCCCTGGTCAGCGTGCAGGAGCAGGCGCAGGTCGTCGTCGCGCGGCTGAAGGAGCTCGGCGAGGCCAGCTTCCGGGCGCTGGTCGCGGACACCGACGACACCCTCACCGTCGTGGCCCGGTTCCTGGCCCTGCTGGAGCTGTACCGGGAGAAGGCCGTCGCCCTGGAGCAGGAGGCAGCCCTGGGCGAGCTGACCGTGCGCTGGACGGGCGGGGACAGTGACGCCGAGCCCGTGGTGACCGACGAGTTCGACCGGCCGGCCGAGACGCCGCAGGAGGAGAAGAGAGCGTGAACGAGGAGACCAGCGAGGCCCCGGCCGGGCCGAGCACCGTCGCCGGGCTCGACCTCAAGCCCGCCCTGGAGGCCGTCCTCATGGTCGTCGACGAACCGGCGACCGAGGAGCACCTGGCGAAGATCCTGGAGCGGCCGAAGCGGCAGATCGCGGACGCGCTGCGCGAGCTCGCCGACGAGTACACCGTGCAGGGACGCGGCTTCGAACTGCGCTACGTCGCGGGCGGCTGGCGCTTCTACACCCGTCCCGCCTACGCGGCCGCCGTCGAGCGGCTCGTGCTGGACGGGCAGACCGCCCGCCTCACCCAGGCCGCCCTGGAGACCCTCGCCGTGGTCGCCTACCGCCAGCCGGTCAGTCGCAGCCGCGTCTCCGCCGTCCGCGGAGTCAACTGCGACGGCGTCATGCGCACCCTCCTGCAGCGCGGTCTGGTCGAGGAGGCGGGCACGGAACCCGAAACAGGTGCGATCCTGTACAGGACGACGAACTACTTCCTGGAGCGGATGGGCCTGCGTGGTCTGGACGAGCTCCCGGAACTCGCGCCCTTCCTCCCGGAGGCGGAGGCGATCGAGGCGGAGACCCAGGAAGGGGTGCCGTCGTTCGACCCGGACGCTCCCGATGACGAGCCGGGCGCCGTCCGGGGCACCCCGGACACCGACGACGAAGACGACCAGACGGAATTTTGATGCGAAGCAGCGGCAAGAGCGGCGGGCGCGGTAACTACCGCGGGGCCGGCAACAACAGGGACCAGAAGCAGGGGCAGGGCCGCCCCCGCAAGCCCCGCCCCGAGGAGCGCCGCTACGACGTGGGCCCCGGGGCCTCGCCAGACGGCCCCAAGTCCGGCCGCGGCGGCGCGGCCCGCGGCGGCGCCAAGGGCGGCCCGAAGAAGCCCCAGCAGGGCGGCCGTACGGCCCCCGCGCGCTCGCGGGAGTACGAGACGCGGGTCGAGGAGCGCAACCGGGAGCGGTACGAGGGCAAGAAGGACATCAAGCTGCCCAAGACCTTCCCCGGCGCCGAGCAGGAGGGCGAGCGGCTCCAGAAGGTGCTCGCGCGCGCCGGCTACGGATCCCGGCGTGCCTGCGAGGAGCTGATCGAGCAGGCCCGGGTCGAGGTCAACGGCGAGATCGTGCTGGAGCAGGGCCGCCGGGTGGACCCGGAGAAGGACGAGATCAAGGTCGACGGCCTGACGGTCGCGACGCAGTCGTACCAGTTCTTCTCGCTGAACAAGCCCGCCGGTGTCGTCTCCACCATGGAGGACCCCGAGGGGCGCCAGTGCCTCGGCGACTACGTCACCAACCGTGAGACCCGCCTCTTCCACGTCGGCCGGCTCGACACCGAGACCGAGGGCGTCATCCTGCTCACCAACCACGGCGAGCTGGCGCACCGGCTGACCCACCCCAAGTACGGCGTGAAGAAGACCTACCTCGCCGCGATCGTCGGCCCCATCCCCCGCGACCTGGGCAAGCGGCTCAAGGACGGCATCCAGCTGGAGGACGGCTACGCGCGCGCGGACCACTTCCGCGTCGTCGAGCAGACCGGCAAGAACTACCTCGTCGAGGTCACCCTGCACGAGGGCCGCAAGCACATCGTGCGCCGCATGCTCGCCGAGGCCGGCTTCCCGGTGGAGAAGCTGGTCCGCACCTCCTTCGGCCCCATCACCCTGGGCGACCAGAAGTCGGGCTGGCTGCGCCGCCTGTCCAACACCGAGGTCGGCATGCTGATGAAGGAAGTCGACCTCTAAAACGGCTTGCCGTGATCACCATCCCCCCTTTATGGTCAGTGTGACGATAAAGGGGGATGGTGATTCTCATGACCAAGCGAGCCGCCACCGGAGCACTCCTCGGCCTCGCCCTCGGGGACGCCCTCGGCTACCCGACCGAGTTCAAGACCGTGCCGTTGATCCTCTCGATGTTCGGACCCTGGCGGGAGCTGGAGCTGCCGCAGCGCGCCCTCGTCACCGACGACACCCAGATGACCCTGGCCCTCGGACGCGGGCTCAGGACCGCCATGGACCGCGGGTACCTCGCGCCCAAGCGGCTGGAGCGGCCCGTGCGTGAGGAGTTCGTCGACTGGTACCACTCGCCGGACAACAACCGCGCCCCCGGCAACACCTGCCTGCGGGCCTGCAGCCTCCTCAAGGAGGAGGGCCGCGCCTGGCAGGACGCCAGCCAGATCCACTCCAAGGGCTGCGGCGCCAACATGCGCGTCGCCCCCGTGGGACTCGCGCCCGCCCTCACCGACGCCCAGCGCTCGGGAGCCGCCCAGCTCCAGGCCGCCCTCACCCACGGCCACCCCACGGCGCTCGCCGCCTCCGACCTGACCGCGCACGCCGTACGGCTGCTCGCCGAGGGCGCCGACCCGACCGCGCTGGTCGGGCTGCTGCGGTCGTACGCCCTGGACCACCGCACCCACTACGACCACACCTGGCTCGGGGACCTGTGGACCCGCAGCCAGGACCCCACGCCCGAGCACTTCATCGCGCGCGGCTGGGACGAGTGCCTGGAGATCCTCACCCGGCTCCAGGACGCCGTGCGGACCGTGTCGCCCGAGACCGACCCGTGCCTGGCCACGGGGGAGGGCTGGATCGCCGAGGAGGCCCTGGCCACCGGGCTGCTGTGCTTCCTGCTCTTCCCCGACGAGCCGCTGACCGCCCTGCGCCGTGCCGCCTGCACCGCCGGAGACTCCGACTCCATCGCCTGCCTGACCGGCGCGTTCGCCGGGGCCCACCTCGGCGCCGACGCCTGGCCGGCCGCGTGGGCGGAGCGCATCGAGTACCGCGGCGAGCTGCTGGCCCTCGGTTCGCTCTGGGACGTCTGAGCGGGCGGCCCGGCTCGGGGGTACCCGGCTGCCCGGGAGCCGTGCGACGAAAGGCGTGACCATGGGCGGCAAGGACATCGGCGATCTGCTCGGAGGCGTCCTCGGGGGCCGCGGCGGCACCGGCAGCGGTGTGCTGCTCGTGGGCGCCCTGCTGAAGGCCGTCGACGGCGGCAATCCGCTGGACACCCTGGTGGGGGCGCTCGCCGGCGCGGGCCTCGGCGAGCAGACGCGCTCCTGGGTCGGCCCCGGCGAGAACCGGTCCGTGACCGGCGAGGAACTGCAGCGGGCGCTCGGCGACGACCTCCTCGAACGCGTCGCCCGCGAGGTCGGCGTCAGCCCCGCGCAGGCCGCCGACGACCTCGCCCAGGCCCTGCCGCACGCGGTCGACCGGCTCACCCCGGACGGGCAGGTGCCGCAGGCCGGCTCCCTGGAGGAGCTGATCCGGCGCGACGCCCTGTGACGGCGCCGTCTCAGCGGACGGGCGGCGCGGGCCCGCGCCGCCCGGGCTGACTAGGCTGGACCAGCAGCGAGAACAGCCGATACGCAAGGAGCAGCGCCGTGGCGGTACGAGCGGTCCGGGGGGCCGTCCAACTCGACCGGGACGAGGCCGGGCACATGGACGAGCAGGTCGCGGCCCTGCTCACCGCCCTCCTGGAACGGAACGGACTGAGCACGGACGACCTGATCAGCATCTGGTTCACGGCCACCCCCGACCTGCACAGCGACTTCCCGGCCGCCGCGGCCCGCAAGATCGGCATCGTCGACGTGCCGCTGATCTGCGCCCAGGAGCTGGACATCGGGGGCGCCATGCCCCGCGTGGTGCGCGTCCTCGCGCACATCGAGTCGGACAAGCCGCGCGCCGACATCAACCACGTCTACCTCGGCGCCGCCGCCGCCCTGCGCAAGGACATCGCCCAGTGAGGACCGCACTCGTCATCGGCACGGGCCTGATCGGCACCTCCGCCGCCCTGGCCCTCGCCCAGCGGGGTGTCACCGTGCACCTCGCCGACCACGACCCGGAGCAGGCCCGCACGGCCGCCGCGCTCGGCGCCGGCACCGACGAGCCGCCCGCAGGCCCGGTCGACCTGGCGATCGTCGCCGCACCGCCCGCCCATGTGGCCGCCGTGCTCGCCGACGCCATGCGCCGGGGTGTGGCCCGCGGCTACATCGACGTGGCCAGCGTCAAGGGCGGACCGCGCCGCGAGCTGGAGGCGCTCGGCCTGGACCTGTCCGCCTACATCGGCACCCACCCGATGTCCGGCCGGGAGAAGTCCGGGCCGCTCGCCGCCTCCGGCGACCTCTTCGAGGGCCGCCCCTGGGTGCTCACGCCGACCCGGGACACCGACACCGAGGTGCTGAACCTCGCCCTGGAGCTGGTCTCGCACTGCCGGGCGGTGCCGGTCGTCATGGACGCCGACGCCCACGACCGGGCCGTCGCCCTGGTCTCCCACATGCCCCACCTGGTCTCCAGCCTGGTCGCCGCCCGCCTGGAGAACGCCGAGGAGACGGCCGTACGGCTGTGCGGGCAGGGCATCCGGGACGTGACCCGGATCGCCGCCTCCGACCCGCGGATGTGGATCGACATCCTCTCCGCGAACCCCGGGCCGGTCGCCGACCTGCTCTCCGACGTGGCCGCCGACCTGGACGAGACCGTCCAGGCGCTGCGCGCGCTGCAGTCCTCCGACGAGGCCAAGCGCCGGGAGGGCACCGCCGGCATCCAGGACGTGCTGCGCCGGGGCAACGCCGGCCAGGTCCGCGTCCCCGGCAAGCACGGCAGCGCCCCGCGCGTCTACGAGACCGTCGTCGTCCTCATCGACGACCAGCCCGGCCAGCTGGCCCGCATCTTCGCCGACGCCGGCCGGGCCGGGGTCAACATCGAGGACGTGCGCATCGAGCACGCGACCGGGCAGCAGGCGGGCCTGGTGCAGCTGATGGTCGAGCCCAAGGCGGCGCCGGTGCTGACGGCCGCGCTGCGCGAGCGGGGCTGGGCCATCCGCCAGTAAGAGGCGCGTCGCGGAGCCAGTAACCTTGTGCGGGGCGTCCCCGAATGGGCCGTGCGCCCCGCACCCCGCTCACCGCCTCGCACCAGGAAGGTGTCCCCCCGTGGAAAACGGCGCCGCCCAGACTGTGCCGCCTGTGATCGTCGCCATCGACGGTCCCTCCGGCACGGGCAAGTCGAGCACGTCCAAGGCCGTGGCCGCGCAGCTCGGCCTGAGCTACCTGGACACCGGCGCCCAGTACCGGGCGATCACCTGGTGGATGGTGACCAACGGCATCGACGTCGACGACCCGGCCGCGATCGCCGCCGCCGCGGGCAAGCCGAAGATCGTCTCCGGCACCGACCCGGAGAAGCCGACGATCACCGTCGACGGCTTCGACGTCTCCGGCCCGATCCGCACCCAGGAGGTCACCTCGCAGGTCAGCGCGGTCAGCGCGGTGCCCGAGGTGCGGGCCCGGATCACCGAGCTGCAGCGCTCCATCGCGACCGGCGCCGAGAACGGCATCGTCGTCGAGGGCCGCGACATCGGTACGACCGTGCTGCCGGACGCCGATCTGAAGATCTTCCTCACCGCCTCCCCGGAGGCCCGCGCCGCCCGGCGCAGCGGTGAGCTCAAGGGCGCCGACGTGCACTCGACCCGCGAGGCGCTGCTCAAGCGGGACGCCGCCGACTCCAGCCGCAAGACCTCGCCGCTGGCCAAGGCCGGCGACGCCGTCGAGGTGGACACCACCGAGCTCACGCTGGCCCAGGTCATCGAGTGTGTCGTCACCCTCGTCGAGGAGAAGCGGGCGGGGAAGTGACCGCACCGTCCGAGCGGGGCGCGGACGTCGGGCGGCGCATCGGCGTCGGCCTGATGTACGGCCTGTTCAAGCCGCGTGTGCTGGGCGCCTGGCGGATGCCGGCGCGCGGCCCGGTCATCCTGGCCGTCAACCACTCGCACAACATCGACGGCCCCATGGTCATGGGCGTGGCGCCCCGGCCCGTGCACTTCCTGATCAAGAAGGAAGCGTTCATCGGGCCGCTCGACCCCTTCCTGACCGGCATCGGCCAGCTCAAGGTCGACCGCTCCACGGCCGACCGCACCGCGATCACGCAGGCGCTTCAGGTGCTGCAGGAGGGCGGTGTCCTCGGGATCTTCCCGGAGGGCACCCGGGGCGAGGGCGACTTCGCCTCCCTGCGTGCCGGGCTCGCGTACTTCGCGGTGCGCTCCGGGGCGCCGATCGTGCCGGTCGCCGTGCTGGGAAGTTCCGAGCGGCGCGGACGGTTGATAAAGGGGCTGCCCCCGCTGCGCTCGCGCATCGACGTCGTCTTCGGCGACCCGTTCGACGCGGGTGACGGCAGTGGACGCCGTACGCGCAAGGCCCTCGACGAGGCGACCGAGCGCATCCAGAAGCAGCTCACCGAGCACCTGGAAAACGCCAGGCGACTGACCGGCCGCCGGGCGACACTGAGTAGTGGATCAGGCTCACCCGCGGCCCGCTCCACCGATCACCACGAATGAACGACGAGGTACGGACTTCATGAACGACCACATCCAGCCCGACGGCTCGGACGTACACGAGCACGATCACGGGGCTCTCGGCGACGCCGAGTACGCGGAGTTCATGGAGCTCGCCGCGGAAGAGGGCTTCGACCTGGAGGACGTCGAGGGCGCGATCGAGGAGGCCGGGCACGGTCCGCTGCCGGTGCTCGCCGTCGTCGGCCGCCCCAATGTCGGCAAGTCGACCCTCGTCAACCGGATCATCGGCCGCCGTGAGGCCGTCGTCGAGGACAAGCCCGGCGTCACCCGCGACCGCGTCACCTACGAGGCCGAGTGGGCGGGCCGCCGCTTCAAGGTCGTCGACACCGGCGGCTGGGAGCAGGACGTCCTCGGCATCGACGCCTCCGTCGCCGCGCAGGCCGAGTTCGCGATCGAGGCCGCCGACGCGGTCGTGTTCGTCGTCGACGCCAAGGTCGGCGCCACCGACACCGACGAGGCGGTCGTCCGGCTGCTGCGCAAGGCCGGCAAGCCGGTCGTGCTGTGCGCCAACAAGGTGGACGGCCCCAGCGGCGAGGCCGACGCGGCCTACCTGTGGTCCCTCGGCCTCGGCGAGCCGCACCCCGTCTCCGCGCTGCACGGCCGCGGCACCGGCGACATGCTGGACGCCGTCCTGGAGGTGCTGCCCGAGGCGCCCCGCGAGACGTTCGGCGGCGCCGGGATCGGCGGCCCGCGCCGGGTGGCGCTCATCGGCCGCCCGAACGTCGGCAAGTCCTCGCTGCTGAACAAGGTGGCCGGCGAGGAGCGCGTCGTCGTCAACGAACTCGCCGGCACCACCCGCGACCCGGTCGACGAGATGATCGAACTGGGCGGCAAGACCTGGAAGTTCGTCGACACCGCGGGCATCCGCAAGCGGGTCCACCTCCAGCAGGGCGCCGACTACTACGCCTCGCTGCGCACCGCGGCCGCCGTGGAGAAGGCCGAGGTCGCCGTCGTCCTGATCGACTCCGCCGAGTCCATCTCCGTGCAGGACCAGCGGATCGTCACCATGGCGGTCGAGGCGGGCCGCGCGCTCGTCCTGGCCTTCAACAAGTGGGACACCCTCGACGAGGAGCGCCGCTACTACCTGGAGCGGGAGATCGAGACCGAGCTGGGCCAGGTCTCCTGGGCGCCCCGGGTCAACGTCTCGGCCCGCACCGGCCGGCACATGGAGAAGCTGGTCCCGGCGATCGAGACCGCCCTCGCCGGCTGGGAGACCCGTGTCCCGACCGGCCGGCTGAACGCCTTCCTCGGTGAGCTGGTCGCCGCCCACCCGCACCCGATCCGGGGCGGCAAGCAGCCGCGCATCCTCTTCGGCACCCAGGCCGGTACCAAGCCGCCGCGGTTCGTGCTGTTCGCCTCCGGCTTCATCGAGGCCGGCTACCGGCGCTTCATCGAGCGCCGGCTGCGCGAGGAGTTCGGCTTCGAGGGCACGCCGATCCATATCTCCGTGCGGGTGCGCGAGAAGCGCGGCAGGAAGAAGTAGCGGGTCACCGGCACACCGAAGGGGCGGCCCCCGGGTTCCACGGACTGGAACCGGGGGCCGCCCCTTCGCTGTACGTCAGCTGCCGCCGGGCCGGGCGGGCGGCAGCGCCGGGACGTACTGCATGGCCCCGCCCTGCTGCCCCACGGGTCCCACGCGCTGCCACACCGACTGCCGGCCGACCCGCGCACTGTGCGCCCCCGCGCTGTAGGCGCTGTACGAGCTGCTGAACGACCCCGGCCGGGGGCCGCCCCGGCCGCTGTGCGGGATGTTCCCGAACGCGGTGAACCCCAGCTCCTCCTCGCCGCTGCGGTCACCCGGCAGCGAGCGGAAGGACTTGACGTACTCGGCGTAGAGCGCGTCGTAGATCGGCGTGGCCGATGGGCCGCGCTGCGGCTCCTGCCCCGGCCGCGGCGGAGGGGGGACCGTGGAGAAGCTCTGGCGGCGGGGAACGTCGTAAGTGTGCACGTAAGTCCAAACGACGGGGGCACCTGAAGGGATGCGGCCGACCGGTCCGGGGCGGTGCAGCGATACGGCCTGCCGGCCCGGTCGGCTTCTCGTTGGAACGGGGCGAGGCCGAGCTGCCCGTTCCGGTCGGCTGCCGCCGGAGGGCGTGGCCGGTCGGGCCCCGTTTCGCTGGTCAGGTGCCGGCGAGCGGGAGGGTCGCCGCGACCAGCCGGCCGTTCGCCGCCGCCTTGTCCAGCGCGTCGCGCAGCAGGTCTTCCCGGGGCTGCCGGCCGATGGAGCCCACCGGCCCGGCGAACAGCAGTACCTGCTGGTGCTTGTTGGCGGCGGCCCGCCAGCCGTCGGTGACCTGCAGCGGCTGGTGCGCCTGCCACCAGGCCACCGGCTGCCCGCCGTCGGCGCCGGGCTGGAGCACCGCGTGCAGCTGCCCCGCCGCGAGCAGCACGGACCAGCCGTGCAGCACCTGCGGTACGGCGGACAGTTCGGGCAGCGGCATGAAGCCGTGCTCGATCAGCAGCGGCAGGAAGTCGTCGCCGGTGCCGGTGGAGCCGGGGCGTACGATCGGCGCGGTCGGCTCCACGACCAGGGCGGGGTGCAGCTCCCCGGCGATCAGCACCAGTCCGCTGGTCACGCCCAGCACGGCCTGTTCCGGCACCGACTTCGCCGGCTCGGACCCGGCGGCGGCCTGGCCGCTCGCGACGCCGCCGATGGAGCGGACCGCGCCCTGCAGCTGCTCCTCGGTGACCTGGACGACCTGCGAGGGCAGGCAGCCGGCGTGGGCGAAGGCGAGCACGGCGGTTTCGTCGCCGATGAACAGCACGGTGCTGGTGCGTTCGTGCTCGGGGTCGCCCGGGGTGCGGCAGGAAGTGCAGTCGTAACTGCCGGGGGCGTTCTCCCCGGCGAGCAGCCGGTCGGCTTCTTCGTCGCCGATCTCGGCGCGTACCTCGTCGCTGACGTCGAGCATGCGCGGCACGGGTGGCTCCCTCGGGATGCGGTGCGTTGGCGGGGCCGGGTGGGTCCCCGGCTCATGAAGAACACAACGGACGAGCTGTGGTGGGGGTCACGCACGTGGGGGAACGGAATCGAACCATCCGACGCGTACGGTCATCACCGCGCCGGAATCGGTCACTCACCGTCAAGTGTTCGAGCCGTCAAGGATGTTGGATCGGTGAAGTGGCTCACAGGTGGCCGCGTCCGATGGTTGACATGTCCTGTTATTCAGGGATGTAGTGGGTGGCCGGAAAGCGCCGATACCCTGGGTAACGGTCAACTGGCCTGGAATGACAGGGAATTGGTTGATGCGGGGCCGTCCGGCTCCCTACATTCCTCCGCCGTGTGCAACGAGCACCGCCCGAGTACGTCCGCCGGTCCGCGCCGAGTCGCGGAGCACCACCCCCGGCGGGCGGGGCGGAGCGCGACCCCCGCGCCGATGCGCGAGGGGTGGCGGTCCGCCTTGGGGGACCTCGGGTCGTTCGAGAGGGAACTACATGTCCGAATGTGCCGATAACACCCGCACCAACGCTCGCAAGACCCTGACCAGGGGTCAGGCCCGTACGACGGTGGTCCTCGCCGGGGCGGCGCTCCTCGCCCCCCTCGGCCTGCTCGCCTCGGCCGGCGGTGCCGCGGCGGCGGACGGCGGCGTGTGGGACCGCATCGCCCAGTGCGAGAGCGGCGGCAACTGGCACATCAACACCGGCAACGGCTACTACGGCGGCCTGCAGTTCTCCGCCGGCACCTGGCGCGCATACGGCGGCACGGCCTACGCGCCGACCGCCGACCAGGCCTCGCGGTCCGCGCAGATCGCCGTCGCCACCAAGGTCCAGCGCGCCCAGGGCTGGGGCGCCTGGCCGGTCTGCTCGGCACGCGCCGGGGCCTACGGCGACGCGCCCTCGGCCGGCCCGGCCTCGGCGAAGTCGGCGCCGAAGCGGACGAAGTCCGCCCCGTCCAAGCCGGCGAAGGCGCCGGCCCGGTCGAACGGCCACGCCGACCGCGGTTCCGCGCGCGGCGGCGACTACACCGTGCGCGAGGGCGACACGCTCAGCGGCATCGCCGCGCGCCAGGGCACCAGCTGGCAGCGGATCTACGCCGCGAACCAGGGCGTCATCGGCGGCGATCCGGACCTGATCGTGCCGGGCATGAAGCTCGCCCTGCGGCACCTGTAAGGCGCGACTCCCGCCGCGCCGCGGGGCCCCGCCCGGTCCGCCGACCGCGCGGGGCCCCGCGGCGTGCACCCGGCCGTCCGGCGCCACTGCAGCACCTGCCGTGGGCGGGCCGGGTGCGGTCAGCCGGCCGTGTCCCGCCGTTCCAGCTCCGTCGCCTCGCCGGTGAAGACCACCGAGCCGCGGCGCAGTTCGTACAGCACCACCGCCCTGCGGGCGCGCAGCGCGGGCGGCAGCCGCTGTTCGGCGAGGATCACGCAGGCGTCCAGCGAGGCCAGCAGCTCGTAGGTGCGGGTGGCCACCGCGGGGGCCATGCCCTGGGTGGGCTCGTCGGCGAGCACCACGCGCGCGTGGGCCGACAGCGCCCGGGCCAGGGCGAGCATGCGCTGCTCGCCACCGGAGAGCGTGCCGGCCCGGCGCGGGAGCAGGGGCGCCAGCTGCGGGTAGGCGGCGAGGGCGGCGTCCTGCGCGCCGGCGGTCAGGGCGAGGTTCTCGCGGACGGTGAGGGAGCCGAACACCGCCTGCCGCTCCGGGATCAGGCACAGGCCGCGCCGGGCCCGCTCGTACGCGGGCAGCCGCGTGATGTCCGTGCCGTCCCACAGCACGGCCCCGGCGGCCAGCGGCACGGTCCCGGCCAGGGCACGCAGGGCGGTGCTGCGGCCGGAGCCGTTGCGGCCCAGCAGCACCGTCAGACCGGGACCGGGTGCGGTGAGCGTGACGCCGTGCAGGGCCTCCAGCGGGCCGTAGCGCACGCGCGCGTGCCACAGGGCGAGGGTCATGGGTCCGCCTCCGGTCCGCTGCGGGCGGCGAAGGCGTCGAGGACACGGGCGGGTGGCCCGGAGGCGACGATCCGGCCCGCCGTCATCACGTGCACCACGTCGGCGAGATCGGCGACCAGGTCGAGGTCGTGCTCGACGACGAGCAGGGCGGTGCCGTCCGCGGCGAGCGCGCGCAGCACCCGGGCCATGGCGGTCACCTCGGCGGTGTCCAGCCCGGCGGCCGGCTCGTCCAGCAGCAGTACGCGGGGGCTGCCCGCGAGCGCCCGGGCGAGCTCGACGCGGCGCAGCGTGCCGGTGGGCAGTCCGGCGGCGGGCGCCGCCCGCAGCGGGCCGTCCAGCCCGAACAGCCGCAGCGCCCGCTCCACCGCCGCCGGGTCGGCGAGACGGCCCTGCTCGGCGCCGACCCGGACGTTCTCCATGACGGTGAGCGACGGGAAGACGGCCAGTTGCTGGAACGTCCGGGCGATGCCCAGCCGGGTGC
Source organism: Streptomyces sp. Ru71 (assembly GCF_002920535.1). Classification (GTDB taxonomy): domain Bacteria; phylum Actinomycetota; class Actinomycetes; order Streptomycetales; family Streptomycetaceae; genus Streptomyces. The sequence continues at coordinate 18,031 of NZ_PQSS01000070.1, forward strand.
GGGCGTGCGCCGGCAGCCGGGTGACGTCCCGTCGCCCGAACAGCACCTGCCCGCGCACGGGCCGTACGGTGCCGGCCAGGCAGTGGAACAGCGTGCTCTTCCCGGCCCCGTTGGGCCCGACGACCGCGGTGACCTGCCCGTGGGGGACCTCCAGATCGACCTCGTCCAGCGCGGTGAAACCGCCGTAGCGGGCCCGCAGCCGACGGGCTGTGAGGACGGGTGCCGCGCCCGGACCAGCCGTGACGGGGCCGGGCCGGGCAGGGGCGGGTCGTGGTGCGGTGCGGTGGTCGTGCCGGCCGCCGCCCCGCGCCGACGCCGCCGTCAGCCCCGCCGGGCACGCCCGGCCCCGGGCCCGTTCCGGCGGTGGGCGCAGCCGGGCCCGTACCCGGGTGCCCAGGGCCGTCAGGCGGGCCCGGTGCGCGGGCCGCAGCCGCCACGCCGCCGCGCGCAGGGCGTCGTACGGGCCTGCCGGGAAGCGGCCGACGAAGGCGGCCAGGACGCCGACCAGTGCCGCCGCCACCCCGCCGCGCGCGCCCGCGTCCAGGCCGACGAGGAGGGCCGCCGCGGCGAGCGCGCCCAGCGTGCTGTCGGCGCCCAGCACGACCACCGCCGCGAACCACAGCAGGCCGCGCACCGGGTCGTAGGTGCCGGGGTCGAAGGCGCGCAGCCCCATGCCGAGCAGCCCGCCGCCGAGAGCGGCCAGGGCCGCGCCGCACACGAAGGCGCGCAGCTTCAGCGAGGGCACCCGCACGCCCGTGGCCGACGCCCCCGCCTCGTGGTCCCGCATGGCCGCCAGCGCGCGCCCGGTGCGGCCCCGGCGCAGCAGCCGCGTCGCCAGCAGCGCGAGGGCGAGCAGGGTCAGCTCCAGGACGTAGTAGGCCCGGTCGCCGTCGAAGCCGGCGGGGCGGTCGAGGGACAGCCCGGCCGTGGCGTAGGGCTGGGCGAAGACGAAGCGGCTCACGCCGACGCCCACCGCGAAGGTCGCCAGGGCCAGCGCGAGCCCCTGGCGGCCGATCGCGGGCCAGCCGGTGAGCAGGCCGAGCGGTGCCACCAGCACGACCGCGACCGCGAGCGCCGTCAGCTCCGGCAGGCGCGGCAGCACCGGGAAGCGGCCCGCCGCCAGCAGCGCCGTGAACAGCGCGCCCAGGCCCGCGTACGCCGCCTGCCCGAGCGAGATCTGACCGCCCCGCCCGGTGACCACCACCAGGGACAGCAGCACGATGGCCAGCGCCGGCACCTGCACCGCCGTGCGCAGGTCCGAGCCGGCCAGCCCGAGCGGCAGCAGGAACAGCACGACGGCGACGATCCAGGCGCCGTGCGGTGCGGCCGGGGCGCGCGCGGTCACCGGGCGGGGCAGCGCGTCACGGCGGCCGATGCCCGGCAGGACCAGCGCGGCCACCAGCAGCGCCACCACGAACAGGTTGGCGCCGACCGCCTGGAGCAGCGGCTGCGCCCAGCCGGCCGGGTGCAGCCGGGTCAGCTGGCTCTGCGCCACGCCGATCCCGAGCGCCACCACCACCGCGACGGGCAGGCTGCGCATCCGCGCGGCCACCGCGACCGCGACCACCTCCATCACCAGCAGCGGCAGCCCGTACGGGTCCAGGCGCACGTACGGCGCCAGCAGCGCCCCCGTCAGACCCCCCGTGAACGCCCCGAACGCCCATCCCGCCGCGGCGACCCGGTCGGCGTCGATGCCGCCGAGCACGGCCAGCTGCCGGTCGTCCACCACGGCCCGCAGCTCCCGCCCGAACCGGGTCCAGCGGATGACGGCGGACACCCCGGCCGCCAGCAGCAGCGCCACCGCCAGCTGCCCCCAGGGGTCGGCCGACACCAGCCGTGGCGCGTCGTCCCGGGCGCCCTGCCCCCACAGCAGCACCGCCCCGCCGACCAGCAGCACGAACACCCCGAGCGAGGCCACCAGGGTCTGCGCCGGGTCGCCGCCCAGCACCGCCGTCGGCCGGAAGACGAACCTCTCCAGCAGCACGCCGATCCCCGGCGCCAGCACGACCAGCGTCACCACCGCGCCCAGCCACAGCGGCCAGCCCCACACCACCACGCACTGCCGCAGCGCGTAGGCGCAGACCATCGCGATGGCGCCGTGCGCGAAGTTGAGCACACCGGTCGCCCGGTAGGTGACGATCAGACCGATCCCGGTGAGCGCGGCGGCGCTGCCGACGGACAGCCCGGCCAGTGTGAGGTCGTAGGTGAGGGAGGACATCAGTCCTCCGCGCTGTCAGGCTCACACACCGGGCAGGGGTCCAGCGACCCTTCCGCGAGCAGCCGGCCGTCCACCGGCAGCGCCTGCGCCTTCCCGGCGACCAGCGGGCAGTCCGCGCGGTGCCACAGCGTGCCCCCCGGCACCATCAGCATCCGCCCGCTGACCGCGACCGGCCCGGTGGCCGGCCCGCCGGTCTCGTCCTCGGCGGCCTCGGAGCTCACCAGCAGCCCGTACAGCTCCTCCATCCGCGCGGCGGCCCGGGCGCCCTGACCGTGACCGATCAGCATCGCACCGGCCACGATCAGCGCGGCGCCCGGCACCGTGCAGGAGGCGAGATAGGGCAGTTGCCGTGCGGCGAACCGCTCGCCGGAGACGCCGTACCAGCCGACGACGCACAGCACCGCGCCCGCCGCCAGCGCGGCCCAGCCGGCCCACAGGACGGGGTGCACGGTCCGCAGTCGCGCTGTCCGCATCGCTGGCTCCCACACGTCACTGTGCCGCCCGGTCCGTCCGGTTCGTCCCTGACGGCCGATGGCTTGCACTATGCCTGCTGTGCACCGACCCTGAAAGCACCGGGCGTCCATCGCCCGGTCCGACACCCGGTGGTGAGCCAGATGGTTGTGGGAAGCGACCTCAGGCGGGGGACGGCACTCAAGGGGCGCGGCCCGGGGGCGGCGGGACGGGGTACGGCCGTGGCGGCCGCCCTCGTTCTCATTCTCGCCCCGGCCCTCGCGGCGTGCAGCGACGACAACGGCGGCGGCAAGGCCACGCCCTCCGCGACGCGGACGACCAGCGCCGCACCGGTGGCCCCCGCCGACCCGGCCGCGGCGCAGAAGGAGATCAAGGAGAACTGGCAGAAGTTCTTCGACCCGGCGACGCCGGTCCAGGCCAAGCTGGCCGTCCTGCAGAACGGCGACCGCATGGCCCCGGTGCTCCAGGCGTTCAGCGGTGACCAGCGCAGCCGCCAGGCGCAGGCCCAGGTCACGAAGGTGACGTTCACGTCGCCGACCCGGGCGACCGTGACATACGACCTCGTCGTCCGGGGCGCCACCGCCCTGCCGAACGCCTCGGGCACGGCCATCCAGGAAAGCGGCACGTGGAAGGTCTCCGACAGCACGCTGTGCGCGCTGATCGCGATGAGCGGCAATGCGTCCGCGTCGGCGATCCCGGGCTGCTAGCCGCACCGCCGGGGCCGCCGCCGCGGTTCTGGTCCTGTTGCTGACCGCCGCCTGCGGCAGCCGGCTGCCGGAACGCGACTTCGAGCCGGGCACACCCGCCTCCACGCCCGCGCCGAACGAGGGGGTGCCCATCCGGGTCGGCATCATCACCAGCGCCACCAGCCCGGTCGGCGGCTCCGCCTTCACCGGGCCGCGCGACGGCGCCAAGGCCTTCTTCGACCGGCTGGACGAGCGCGGCGGCATCGCCGGCCGCCGGGTCGAGGTGCGCCTGTGCGACGACGGCGGCAGCGGCATCGGCAACAACGCGTGCGTGCACCAGCTGGTCGACGAGGACAAGGTCGTCGCGCTGGTCGCCACCACCGCCCTGGACTACGCGGGCGCCCCGCGGGTGTCCCACGCGGGCGTGCCCGACATCGGCGGACAGCCCATCGGCGCCGCCTACGACACCTGGCCGCACCTGTACGGCATCTACGGCAGCCTCGCGCCGAGGAACGGCACACCGGGCTGGGGCGGGAAGCTGTACGGCGGCACCGAGGTCTACCGGTACTTCAGGCGCGAGCACGGCGCCCGCACGGCCGCGGTCGTGTCGTACAACCAGTCGGCGTCGGCCGCCTACGCGCGGCTGGTGGAGCGCGGACTGAAGGCCGAGGGGTACAAGGTGGTCACCGAGCAGGTCGACTTCGCGCTGCCCAACTTCCGCGCCGTCGCCGCCGACCTGAAGCAGCAGGGCGCCGACCTGGTCTTCGACGCCATCGACACGCACGGCAACGCGCAGCTGTGCCGGGCCATGGACGAGGTCGGGGCGCGGGTCACCGCCAAGGTGACCAATGTGCAGAACTGGACCTCCACCGTCCCGCAGGACTACAAGGACGCCCCGCACTGCCGCAACGCGCTGTGGGCGACCGGCGCGAGCCGCAACTACGAGGACACCGCCGCCGGCGCGGTACGGGAGTTCCGGGACGCCACCGCGTCGCTGCCGACGCACTCCCAGTGGCAGCTGGAGGGGTGGGCGGCGGCGATGTGGTTCACCGACGCGGCCGGCTCCTGCGCCCGGCAGGGCGTCACGCGCGCGTGCGTGGACGCCTACCTGAGCGCCCACGGCAACGGGTACACCGCCCACGGCCTGTTGCTCCCCGTCGAGTTCGCGCACCTGCGCGAGCCGCCGAAGGACCGCCGGACCTGCCTGTCGGTCGCCCGCTGGCAGGACGGCAGGGGCTGGGTGACGCAGGGCGACATGAACCGCACGTGCTTCGTCGTCCCGCAACTGCCCTACACGCCCTGAGAGGTCCGCATCGCGGACACGGGCTGTCCGCGAGCCCTGGCAGACTCGCCCCATGCTGGAGACCTCCGCACGACTGCTGCGTCTGCTGTCCCTGCTCCAGGCCCACCGCGAGTGGTCGGGCCCGGACCTCGCCGAACGGCTGGGCGTCAGCCCCCGCACCGTGCGCCGGGACGTGGACCGGCTGCGCGAGCTGGGCTACCCCGTCAACGCCACCCCCGGCACCGGGGGCGGCTACCAGCTGGGCGCCGGCGCCGAGTTGCCGCCGCTGCTGCTGGACGACGACGAGGCCGTCGCCGTCGCCGTGGGCCTGCGCACCGCCGCCGGACAGGGCGTCGAGGGCATCGGCGAGACCTCGGTGCGGGCCCTGGCCAAGCTGGAGCAGGTGCTGCCGGCCCGGCTGCGCCGCCGGGTGAGCGCGCTGAACGCCTTCACCGTGCCGGTGCTGCGCGGGCCCGGGCACGCCGCCGTCGACCCGGCCCTGCTCACCGAGCTGGCGCACCTGTGCCGGGACGCCGAGCAGCTGCGCTTCGAGTACCGCGCGCACGACGGCGCGACCAGCCGCCGTACCGTCGAACCGCACCGCCTGGTGTGCGCCGAGCGGCGCTGGTACCTGGTCGCCTGGGACGTGGAGCGGGCCGACTGGCGTACCTTCCGCGTCGACCGGATCACGCCGAAGCCGCCGCACGGTCCCCGTTTCACCCCGCGCACCCCGCCCGCCGAGGACCTCGCCGCGTACGTCTCGCAGGGCGTCTCCACGCGCGTGTACGCCGCCCATGCCACCGTCCGGCTGCTCGTGCCGCTCGCCGAGGCCGCCGACCGGCTGTCACCGTTCGCCGGGACCCTGGAGCCCGACGGCCCCGGCGCCTGCCTGCTGCGCACCGGGGCCGGGAGCCTGGACGTGATGGTGATCCACGTGATGATGCTCGGCGTGCCCTTCGAGGTGGTCGAGCCGGCCGAGCTGGTCGATGTGATCAGGACGGCTCGGGACCGGCTTGATGCGGCGCTGGCTCGGGCTGCGGGGTCAGCGCCGCGAACTCCGGATGGTGCAGGTCGAACGCCGGGGACTCGGAGCGGATCCGCGGCAGCGTGGTGAAGTTGTGGCGCGGGGGCGGGCAGGAGGTGGCCCACTCCAGGGAGCGGCCGTAGCCCCAGGGGTCGTCGACGTCGACCCGCCGGCCGTACTTGGCGGTCTTCCACACGTTGTACAGGAACGGCAGCGTGGACAGGCCGAGCAGGAACGCGCCGATCGTGGACACCGTGTTCAGCGCGGTGAAGCCGTCGGCGGCCAGATAGTCCGGGTAGCGGCGCGGCATCCCCTCCGCGCCGAGCCAGTGCTGCACCAGGAACGTGGTGTGGAAGCCCACGAACAGCGTCCAGAACTGGATCTTGCCGAGCCGTTCGTCGAGCATCTTCCCGGTGAACTTGGGCCACCAGAAGTACAGCCCGCCGAAGATCGCGAAGACGACCGTGCCGAAGACGACGTAGTGGAAGTGCGCGACGACGAAGTAGGAGTCGGTGACGTGGAAGTCCATCGGCGGCGAGGCCAGGATCACCCCGGTCAGCCCGCCGAACAGGAACGTCACCAGGAAGCCGGTGGCCCACAGCATCGGCGTCTCGAAGGACAGCGAGCCCTTGAGCATGGTGCCGGTCCAGTTGAAGAACTTCACGCCCGTGGGCACCGCGATCAGGAACGACATGAACGAGAAGAACGGCAGCAGCACCGCGCCCGTCGCGAACATGTGGTGCGCCCACACCACCACTGACAGACCGGTGATCGAGATCGTCGCGCCGACGAGGGTGAGATAGCCGAAGATCGGTTTGCGGCTGAAGACCGGGATGATCTCGGTGATGATGCCGAAGAACGGCAGCGCGATGATGTACACCTCGGGATGGCCGAAGAACCAGAACAGGTGCTGCCACAGCAGTGACCCGCCGTTGGCCGCGTCGAAGACGTGCGAACCGAAGCGCCGGTCCGACTCCAGCACCAGCAGGGCCGCGGCCAGCACCGGGAACGCCATCAGGATCAGGATCGACGTCAGCAGCGTGTTCCAGGTGAAGATCGGCATCCGGAACATCGTCATGCCGGGAGCGCGCATCCCGACGATCGTGGTGATGAAGTTGACCGCGCCGAGGATGGTGCCGAAGCCGGACAGCGCCAGCCCCATGATCCACAGGTCGGGTCCGATGCCGGGGGAGTGCACGGAGCCGTTGAGCGGCGCGTAGGCGAACCAGCCGAAGGCGGCCGGCCCGTCCGGCACCAGCAGCGAGCTGAGCAGGATCAGCCCGCCGAAGAGGAACAGCCAGTACGACAGCATGTTCAGCCGGGGGAAGGCGACGTCGGGCGAGCCGATCTGCAGCGGCATCAGCTCGTTGGCGAACCCCGCGAAGCTCGGGGTGGCGAAGAGCAGCAGCATGATCGTGCCGTGCATGGTGAACAGCTGGTTGAACTCGTGGTTGTCGACGATCTGCAGGCCGGGCCGGGCCAGCTCCGCGCGCATCAGCAGCGCCATGACCCCGCCGATCAGGAAGAACGCGAACGCGGTGATCAGATAGAGGTGGCCGATCTTCTTGTGGTCGGTGGTGGTCAGCCAGTCGACGACCACCCGGCCGTGCTGCCCGCTCCGCGGGGGCCGTGCCGCCGCCACGGTCTCAGTGCCCATCGTTCGCTCGCCCCTTCGCCTGTCGCGTCCCGGGTCCGCTCGGGGCCCGCGGCGCAAGCGGCGCGGGCCTGGCGCCATGATGCGCGCGGCGCCGCGCGCCGCGACAGGGGGCGTACGGAGGTTGTGTGGTGAAAGCGTGTATTTCGCTGGGACGCCGACGGGTGCGTCCCACCGGAAATCGGACCGGGAAAGGGGGTCGCCGGTGCTGTTCCGGGGCATTTTCCGGCGGGTTGCACGACGGGGCGATCCGGCGCGCGGGAATAGCCCGGAAATACACGCGGAAGGCGTAATGAAGACGCCCCCGGCCCACTCCTGCGCATGACGAGACGCGGTCAAAGCCGACGGTGTGATCTTGTGACAGAAGTGTGACACCGCCTAGCGTGGCGGTATGGCACCGATTCCCGCTGAGTCACGAGAGCCGCAGGACAGTCCCGACGGTTACGTCGGCCTGGACGCCGAACGGGCCGGGCAGCTGGCGCGCGAACGCGGGTGGTCCACCGTGCGCTCGCTGCCGCCCGGGGCGGTCATCACGATGGAGTACCGCGTGGGCCGGCTGAACTTCGAGGTGAAGGACGGCAGGGTGGCCCGCTGCTGGAAGGGCTGACGCGCGCGGACAGCACGAAGGCCCCGGTTCCCGCCCGGGAACCGGGGCCTTCGCCGCGGGGAGGGGGTGTGCGTACCGACAAGCCCCGCGATGTCGTCCTCGCCGCTCAGCCGCCCGTGGGACGGGCCGCCGGGCTGGTGCCGCGCGGGAGGCGGTCCGGATGCGGCGGCCGGCGGCTGCCCGCCGGGGTGACCGGGGTGCGTTCCGCGCGGGTGGTGTGCGGGCCCGGGGCCAGGTAGACGGGCGCTCTCGCGGCACGGCCCGAACCGGCCGCCGCCCGGCCCGCCGGGGCCTCCTCCTGCGCCGCCGGGCGCGAGGGCACCAGGGCGGGCGGGGTGAGCGGGGCGGCCGGCGCCGGGGCCGGTGCCGTACCGGCGCGACGCGCGCGCCAGCGGTCGCGCAGGTCGAACAGTCCGTTCTCGGCGCGGGCGATCAGCGGCTCGCACCAGGGCAGCGCCAGCAGGATCAGCAGGCCGGCGGCCCAGCCGAGCAGCACGTCGCTCAGCCAGTGCGTACCGAGGTAGACCGTCGACATGCCGACGCCCAGCGCGGTCATCGCCGACAGCGCGGACAGCCAGCGCCGCGCCCTCGGGGTGGAGGCCAGATAGGCGAGGATTCCCCAGGTCACGACGGCGTTGGCGGTGTGGCCGCTGGGAAATATATCGCCGCCGAGACCCATCTCGTTGGCTCCGACGGTGGTCGCGTAGTGCGGGCCGAGTCGGCCCATGCCGATCTTCGCCGCGCCCACCGTGATGTTCAGCAGCAGCAAAGACGCCCCCAGCGTCAGCAGGGGGCGCAGCGTGTGCTGCCGCCAGGAGCGCCAGCCCAGCCAGGCCGCGACCATCACGGCGGTGGGGCCGCGCTGGCCGAGCACCACGTAGTAGTCGACGAACCAGTGGATCTGCGCCCACTGCTGGTAGGGCCGGAAGAACATGACCTGCCAGTCGAGCCGGACCAGCCACGAGGTGGTCACGACCAGCCACACGATCGCCGCGTAGAAGGCCAGGGTCGAGCCGAACAGCACGACCCTGTGCCGCGTCATCCGCGGTACGTCGATGTGGGCCGGCCGTTCCGGCTCCCGGTCCAGTCTGGCGAACACCCGGTCCAGACGGGTGAGGTTCGGTTCGGTACGCACTCAATCGACGTTACAGCGAGTGAGTGCGCAACCCGTGCGAATCCACGGCTTTGTGATGACGATGTGATGTGGGATTCCTCTCAACAGGGGGTTTAATTCCTGTGAATCCGCAATCCAGGAACACCCGGCCCTGCAATTCCTTTGATCATTCCGGACCGGGTTTTATGGCGCGTGGGAATGCGTTCACCGCGGACCTGCCGGGATTTCGCCGTCCGGCCGTGTCGCAGCGTGATGGCAGCCGGTGAGCGGCCGGGCCCGCCGGACCCGGACGGAGTGGCGTACGCCACATGGGTTCACCGGAACCGGTGAGACGTCCGCCACGCGAGCGGCGAACGAACTCGCGTACGCTGACGTGTCACTCGCGCTCGCTGCGTGGGCCGGAGACGACCGCTCCTCTCCGGCCGAGTCGCGGGGGAGTCCCCACCCCCGTGAGCCCGCCGGGCGCGAGGTTCATCTGGGAGGTACGTACATGTCCGGGACGACCGCGGCCGCCGCGCTGCGCCGTCGGGCGGCCGGGGCCGGTGCCAATCGCTGGGTCGTCCTCGTCGTCCTCTGCGTCAGCCTGCTGCTGGTCGCCGTCGACGCCACCGTGCTGCACGTGGCGGTACCCGCCGTCACCGAGGACCTCAGGCCCGGCGCCATCGAACTGCTCTGGATCGTCGACACCTATCCGCTCGTCTGCGCCTCGCTGCTGATCCTGTTCGGCACGCTCGGCGACAAGGTCGGCCGCAGACGCGTCCTGCTGCTCGGCTACGCCCTCTTCGGCGTCGCCTCCGCGCTCGCGGCCTTCGCCCCGAACGCGCAGGTGCTCATCCTGGCGCGGGGGCTGCTCGGCGTCGGCGGCGCGATGATCATGCCCGCGACGCTGTCGATCCTGCGGCAGGTCTTCCCCGACCGGCGCGAGCGGGCGCTCGCGATCGGCGTGTGGAGCGCGGTGGCCGCGGTCGGCGCGGCCGTGGGGCCGCTGCTCGGCGGCTTCCTGCTGGAGCACTTCTGGTGGGGGGCGGTCTTCCTCGTCAACATCCCGCTGATGCTGGTCAGCCTTCCGGTGGGCCGGCTGCTGCTGCCCGAGTCGACCGGCGAGGGCGAGGGTCCCTGGGACGTCGTCGGCGCGCTGATGGCCGCGGCCGGTCTGTTCGGCGTGGTGTTCGGCGTCAAGCGGCTGGGCGGCGGCGAAGGGGCGGGCAGCGTGCTCACCCTGCTGCCGCTGCTGACCGGGGCGGTGCTGCTCGTCCTCTTCGTCCGGCGGCAGGGGCGGCGCCGGCATCCGCTGGTCGATCTGAGGATGTTCGCCCGCCCGGCCTTCAGCACCTCCGTCGGATGCATCGTGCTGGCGATGCTCGCGCTGGTCGGTCTGGAACTGATCGCGGCGCAGTACCTCCAGCTGGTGCTGGGCCTGTCCCCGCTGCAGACGGGGCTGCGGCTGCTGCCGCTGACGTTCGCGGCGATGGCGGCGGGCCTGCTCGGGGCCCGGATGCTGCGCCGGTTCGGGCCGCGGCGCATGGTGTGCGCCGGGTTCTGCCTGACCGCGGCCGCCGTGGTGACGCTGACGGCGATGGGCGGGGCCGACGACTTCCCCCTGCTGCTGGCCGGTTTCGTGCTGCTGGGCTTCGGCCTGGAGACGACGCTCTTCGGGGCGTACGAGTCGATGCTGAGCGAGGCGCCGGCCGAGCAGGCGGGCGGGGCGGCCGCGATCGGCGAGACGTCCTACCAGCTGGGGGCCGGGATCGGCATCGCGCTGCTGGGCACCGTGATGAACGCGGCGTACAAGCCGGGCCTGGCCGATGTCCCCGGGGTGCCGCGAGAGGCGTCGGGCGCGGCCGGGCACTCGCTGGGCGAGGCGTACGACGTCGCCGCGCGCCTCGGCGGCACGGCCGGGGACGCGCTGCGGTCGGCGGCGCGGGACTCCTTCGTGCACGGGCTCCATGTGACGCTGCTGGTGAGCGCCGGGCTGTTGCTGCTGGGCGCGGTGATGGCGCTGCGCCTGCCGCGGGTGATGCAGTGCGGCGAGAGCGAGCCGGTGGAGCTTCCGGCGCCCCGGGAGGCGGAGCGCTCACGCGTCACGGCGTGACCGTTTTCCGCGATGACCTGGGAGGGGACTGGACGCGGGACACGGCGCGTCGTAACGTCGGCGGCACCAATCGTAACTAGCGGTGCTAGTTTTCGTCCCCGCCGGAGGATGCGCCATGTCCTTTGATCCGACCGATCCCCTGGGAATCGACGACCTGCTGGAGCCCGAGGACCTGGCCATCAGGGACACCGTCCGCAGCTGGGCGGCCGACCGCGTGCTGCCGCACATCGCCGAGTGGTACGAGAAGGGCGAGCTGCCCGGCATCCGCGAGCTCGCGAAGGAACTCGGCTCCATCGGCGCGCTCGGCATGTCCCTCGACGGCTACGGCTGCGCCGGCGCCTCCGCCGTGCAGTACGGCCTCGCCTGCCTGGAGCTGGAGGCCGCCGACTCCGGCATCCGGTCCCTGGTGTCCGTGCAGGGCTCGCTCGCCATGTACGCCATCCACCGGTTCGGCTCCGAGGAGCAGAAGCAGACCTGGCTGCCCGGCATGGCCGCCGGCGAGATCATCGGCTGCTTCGGGCTGACCGAGCCCGACCACGGCTCCGACCCGGCCTCCATGCGCACCCACGCCAAGCGCGACGGCTCCGACTGGGTCCTCAACGGCCGCAAGATGTGGATCACCAACGGCTCCGTCGCCGGGGTGGCCGTCGTGTGGGCGCAGACCGAGGACGGCATCCGCGGCTTCGTCGTCCCCACCGGCACGCCCGGCTTCTCCGCGCCCGAGATCAAGCACAAGTGGTCGCTGCGGGCCAGCGTCACCAGCGAGCTGGTCCTGGACGACGTACGGCTGCCCGCCGACGCCGTGCTGCCGGAGGTCACCGGGCTGCGCGGACCGCTCAGCTGTCTGAGCCACGCCCGGTACGGCATCGTCTGGGGAGCGATGGGAGCGGCCCGGTCCTCGTTCGAGGCCGCACTGGAGTACGCCAAGACCCGGGAGCAGTTCGGGCGGCCGATCGGCGGCTTCCAGCTCACTCAGGCCAAGCTCGCCGACATGGCGGTCGAGCTGCACAAGGGGATTCTGCTCGCCCATCACCTCGGGCGGCGCATGGACGCCGGCCGCCTGCGTCCCGAGCAGGTCAGCTTCGGCAAGCTCAACAACGTACGGGAGGCGATCGAGATCTGCCGTACCGCGCGCACGATCCTCGGCGCGAACGGGATCTCGCTGGAGTACCCCGTGATGCGGCACGCGACCAACCTGGAGTCGGTGCTCACCTATGAGGGCACCGTGGAGATGCACCAGCTCGTGCTGGGCAAGGCGCTCACCGGACTCGACGCGTTCCGATGACGGACCCCGAGATGAGGCGGGGCCGGTGAGCGGCCCTGCCTCAGCTCTGGTTGAAGAAGCCGTCCGAGCGGTGCGCGGCCGGCTCGCCGCTGATGATCTCCGTGTCCGCCGGCGACAGCAGGAACACGCGCGTGGAGATCCGGTCGATCGAGCCGCGCAGCCCGAAGATCAGCCCGGCCGCGAAGTCCACCACGCGCTTGGCGTCGCCGGGCTCCATGGCCGTGAGGTTCATGATGACCGGGACGCCCTCGCGGAACAGCTCCCCGATCGCGCGGGCGTCCCGGAAGCTGTCCGGGGTGACCGTGCCGATCCGGCGGCCCTTCTCCTCGGCCGTGTCCGAGGCCACCTTCACCCGGGGGTCGGTGACCCAGACGTCCCCGGAGTCGGTCCCCTCGGTGTAGTCGTCGTCGTAGTAGCGCTCGTCATCGTTGTCGTCGACGAGGCCGAGCCACGCACTCGCCTTGCGCACCGATCCCATGGACGCCTCCTCTCACAGCGGCCTTGTCTTGTCTTCCGCATTCCCCATGGTCGTCCATCATGCGGATGTCGCGCCAAGTGGATAGGCGCCGTGCGGGGGGTTTGTGACGCTACTGGTGCACAGGCGGTCCGTCGAGAGCCCGCGATTCCCAAGGGTCCAGCCACGAACGGCTGCTGACTGTGAGTGAAATATGATTCTTCCTGGCGTCCGGGTGACGGGCGGGGCGTACGGGTGAACGGGGGCGCGTGGTGTTCGGGATCGTCAGGCCGTGCCGGCACCGGCTCGGTGAGCGGCTGCGCGTGGAGTGGATGGCCCACCTGTGCGGGCTGTGTCTCGCACTGCGCAAGGACCATGGTCAGCTGGCCCGTGTGGTGACCAACTACGACGGGCTGCTGCTCTCGGTTCTGACGGACGCTCAGACCGCTGCTGTGGCGGGCGGACGCCGTACGGCCGGACCGTGTCCGCTGCGCGGGATGCGCACCGCCTCCGTCGCGCAGGGTGAGGGCGCGAGGCTGGCCGCCGCGGTGTCGCTGGTGCTGGCCTCGGCCAAGGTCCGCGACCATGTCGCCGACGGTGACGGGCTGCTGGCCCGGCGCCCGGTGGCGCTCGCCGCCCGACGGGTCGCCGCGGGCTGGGGACGTGCCGGGGAACGCGGCGGGGCCGCCGTCGGTTTCGACGCCGCGATCCTCGTCGACGCCGTCGACCGGCAGGCCGGTCTGGAGGCGCTGGCCGGGCCCGGCACCCCGGTGCTGACGGTCACCGAACCGACCGAGACGGCCACCGCTGCCGCCTTCGCCCACACCGCCGTGCTGGCCGGCCGCCCCGGCAACGCGGCACCGCTCGCCGAGGCCGGGCGGCTGTTCGGACGCCTCGCCCACCTGCTCGACGCGGTCGAGGACCAGGGCGCCGACGCCGCGTCCGGTGCCTGGAACCCGCTGACGGCCACCGGCACCCCGCTCACCGAGGCCCGACGGCTCGCCGACGACGCGGTGCACGGCATCCGGCTGGCGCTGAGGGACGTGGAGTTCGCCGACGGCAAGCTCGCGCACCGGCTGCTGGTGCACGAACTGCCCGCGTCGGTGGACCGGGCCTTCGGCAGCGCCGCCTGCGCGCACGGCCCGCAGGCCGCCGGGCCGTACGCGCCGCCCGGCGGACCGGGTGCCCCCCTGCCGCCCGAGCCGCCGCGCAACCGGCGGGGCCTGCTGGCGGGCTGCGCGGTGTGGATGGGGCTGGCCTGCACGTGCCAGATGTGCTGCGGCACCTTCGAGGACCCGTGGACCCGGCAGCGCCGGGAGGGGCTGTGCGAGCAGTGCGACTGCGGCAATTGCAGCGACTGCGGTGACTGCTGCGAGTGCTGCAGTTGCTGTGGCGACGGCTGCGACTGCGGCTGCGACGGCTGTGACTGCGGCTGCAACTGCTGAGACCCGCAGGTCCGTCAGTTCTTCAGCTCCGGCGGCGAGATCCGCGACGTCGCTATCGCCGAGCCCGTCGTCCCCCACTTCTTCAGGATCGCCTCGTACGTGCCGTCCGCGATCAGCTTGTTGACCGCCGCCTGGAACGCGGGCGCGAGCTTCGTGCCCTTCTTGAAGGCGAAGCCCACGTCGAGGCGGTGGTACTCGTTCAGGAACTTCAGGCCGGGCTGGTGGGCGACGGCGTAGCGCAGGCCGTTGATGGTGGACATCACGACGTCGCTGCGGCCCTGCTGCACCGACGACCAGATCGCGCTGGGCTCGCCGTAGGTCTGCACCTTGTACGCCTTCTTGCCGGCGTCGGTGCACAGGTGCTTGTTCTTCTCCAGGGTCGCCTCGAACGTGGTGCCCGCTCCGGTGGCGACGTTCAGGCCGCACAGCTGCGTCAGGTCGGTGATCTTCCCCAGGTCGCTGTCCTCGCGGGTGGCGAAGCCCTGGCCGTCGTTGATGTAGGTGACGAAGTCGATGGTCCTGCGGCGCTCGTCGGTGACCCCGAAGTTGCTGGCGCCGAAGTCGTACTTGCCGCTGTCCAGCGCGGGCAGGATCGCCTCGAAACCGGCCTGCTCCACCTTCAGCCGGATACCGAGCACGTTCGCGACGGCCTTGGTGAAGTCGACGTCCTGGCCGGTCAGCGTCTTTCCGTCGTCCAGGTAGGTGGTGCCGGGCGGGGTGCCGCCGACGCTGACGGCGACCTTGAGCCCGGTGACGCCGGCCGGCAGCAGTCGCGCGGCCGCCTCGTCCTTGTGGACAGCGGAGACGACGTCCGTGGTGGGGACCTTGTCGGCGGCCGCGGCCGCGTCGGCGGCGTTCGCCGATCCGCCGGAGCCCGAGCCGCACGCGCTCAGGAGCAGCGCGGCAGAGGTGATCAGGGCAAAGGGGGCGAAATGCCTCAAGCGGGTACGCGTGGACGTACGCATGGTGTGCGGTCTCCTGAGAGCAGCAGAACTGACGTGAAAGAGCGCGAGGGGAGCGCGTGAGCGTGTGAAGGCGTGCGGAGGAAGAACGCGAAACGGCGCCCGCCGGATCAGGGCGTCAGGGCGCGCAGGGGGTCAGCTCAACAGGAACAGGACCACACACGACCGAGGTCGATGTGGGAGCGCGAGACCAGCCACTGCTGCGGATGCATGGGCCAAGTGGAACAGGTCTCCGGTTTCGCGTCAACTGACGTGAGACGTACGGCTCATACTCTGGACACCCTTGACAGCGAGGGCAAACCGACCCGTACAGTCGACCGACGGCCCTGCTGAGGGGCTCGGCCGTACCGCGCCCTTCCGGCGCGTCCCGTGTGAAGGCACCACCCGTTTTCGACCCTTCTGGTCACGGAGCCTTCGCATGTCTTCCGACACCCTCGCCAAAGTCCCCGCTCCACCCGGCATACCCGAACAGGCCGACGTGCCGCGGATCGTGCCCCGCCGCCGCTACGGCCAGTGGACGGCCGCCGTCGTCGTCCTCGTCCTGCTCGGCCTCGCGCTCACCTCGATCCTGCGCAACGACGCCTTCCAGTGGGACGTCGTCGCCGAGTACTTCACCACCGGTTCCGTCCTGCGCGGCCTGTGGCTCACCCTGTGGCTGACCGCCGTCGTCATGACGCTCGGCTTCGCCCTCGGCACCCTGCTCGCCGCGGCCCGGCTGTCCGCCAACCCCGTGCTGCGCTGGGTGAGCCGGGGCTACGTCTGGCTGTTCCGGTCGATCCCGATCCTGGTGCAGCTGCTGCTGTGGTTCAACATCGGGGCGCTCTACCCGCGCATCCTCGGCGTGCGGACCGTCGACCTGCTCGGCCCGGTCGCCGTCGCCGTCGTCGGCCTGACGCTGCACGAGGCGGCGTACGCCGCCGAAGTGGTGCGCGGCGGCATCCTCTCCGTGGACCGCGGACAGATCGAGGCCGCCCAGGCGCTCGGCCTGAGCCGGCGGCGCCGCTGGTGGCGGATCGTGCTGCCACAGGCGATGCGCTCCATCGTGCCTCCGGCCGGGAACATGCTGATCGGCACGCTCAAAGGCACCTCCATCGTCAGCGTCATCGCCGTCAACGACCTGCTGTTCTCGACGCAGTTGATCTACCACCGCACCTACCAGGTGATCCCGCTGCTGATGGTCGCCACCCTCTGGTACACCGTCGTCACCTCGCTGCTCGGCATCGGCCAGTACTACGTGGAGAAGCGCTACGCCCGCGGAACGGAGCCGCGGCGATGAGGCCCTCCCTGGTCATCGTCGGCGCCGGTCCGCGGGGGACCGGTGTCATCGAACGCATCGCCGCCAACGCCCCCGAGCTGTACGCCGGCTCCGGCCTCGACATCCACCTCGTCGATCCGCACCCGCCGGGCGCCGGACGCATCTGGCGCACCGCCCAGTCACCCCTGCTGTGGATGAACTCGCACGCCGCCGACATCACCATGTTCACCGACGACACCGTCGACATGGCCGGTCCCGTGCGCCCCGGACCCACTCTGCACGAATGGGCCGGCATCGACGGCCGCACCTTCGCCGACCGGCAGCTGCAGGGCGGCTATCTGCGCTGGGTGCACCAGCAGGTCCTGGCCGCGCTGCCGCCCGGGATCACCGTCCACCACCACCGGCGCCGCGCCCTGCGCGTCAGCGGACCGCGCGACGGCCGCCAGCAGGTGTGGCTCAAGGACCGTCCCCGGCCGCTCCTCGCCGACCTGGTGGTGCTCACCGTCGGCCATCTCGACGCCGAACTCGACGACGAGCAGCGCGCACTGGCCTCGTACGCCCGCGACCACGGCCTGGTCCACCTGCCGCCGGACTACACCGCCGACAGCGACCTGTCCGCGCTCGCGCCCGGCGAGAACGTCCTGGTGCGAGGCTTCGGACTGGCCTTCGTCGACCTGATGGTGCTGCTCACCGAGGGCCGAGGCGGTCGCTATGACGGCGACGTCTACGTCCCGTCCGGGCGGGAGCCGGTGCTGTACGTCGGGTCGCGGCGCGGAGTGCCGTACCACTCCAAGATCGGCTACGACTTCGGCGGGGAGCGGCCGCCGCTGCCGCGCTTCCTCGGCCCGGCGCAGATCGACGCGTTGCTCGCCCGGCCGGGAGGGTTCGACTTCCGGCGCGACGTGTGGCCGCTGGTGGCGAAGGAGCTCGGGTTCGCGCACTACCACCGGCTGTTCACCGCCCACCCCGAACGCACGGCGGCGTCCTGGGCCGCCTTCGAGGAGAAGTACGCCGCGGCCGACGGCGCCGATCTCGACGCCCTGGTCGCCGCGGCCGTTCCCGACCCGCGCGACCGGCTCGACCTCGCCGCCCTGGACCGCCCGCTGGACGGTGTGCGGTACACCTCGCACGAGGCCTTCCAGGAAGGGCTGCGGGCGTACGTCGAGCAGGACCTGAGCCGCCGGCACGACCCGGCGCACAGCCCCGACCTGGCCGTGTTCCTCGCGCTGCTGTCCGTCTACGGGCAGCTCGTGCGGCTCGGCGACGTCGGGCCCTGGTGGCACGGCTTCTTCAGCTACCTCGCCTCCGGTCCGCCCGGACCCCGGCTGCGGCAGCTCCTCGCGCTGTCCCGCGCCGGGATCGTGCGGTTCGTCGGCGCCGACATGCGGGTGGCCGCCGAGGACGGCGTGTTCCGCGCCTCCAGCCCCACCGTGCCGGGCCTGAGCATCGAGGCCCGGGCGCTGGTCGAGGCACGGCTGCCCGCACCGACGGTCCGGCGCAGCCGCGACGGGCTGCTGCGCGAACTGCACGCCGACGGCGCGGCCGAGACCCCCGACGGGCTGCTGCGCGTGGACCCCGCCGATGGGCGCGTCCTCGACCGGGCCGGACGGCCGCACCCGCGCCGCTTCGCGCTCGGCCCGTACACCGACGCCCGCTCCTCCGGCGCGTTCACCCGGCCGCGCACCGGCGGCCCCGCCTTCCGGCAGAACGACGCCACCGCCCGTTCCGCCCTGGCCTTCCTGCGGTCGCTCACCGAGCGCGCCGCCGCCTGACACCCTTTCGCGACTACCGAAGGAACCCCCCATGAGCGTCATGGTCGACATCCGGTCCGTCCACAAGAGTTTCGGACCGCTGAAGGTGCTGGACGGCATCGACCTTCAGGTGCGCACCGGCGAGGTCACCGTCGTCCTCGGCCCCTCCGGATCGGGCAAGTCCACGCTGCTGCGCACCATCAACCATCTGGAGAAGGTGGACCGGGGCGCGATCAGCGTCGACGGCGCGCTGGTCGGCTACCGCCGCTCCGGCGACCGGCTGCACGAACTGCCCGAGCGCGAGATCCTCAAGCAGCGCACCCGGATCGGCTTCGTCTTCCAGAACTTCAACCTCTTCCCGCACCTGACCGTCCTGGAGAACGTCGTCGAGGCGCCGGTCGCCGCGCTGAAACGTTCCCGCCGGGAGGCCGAGGAGACCGCCCGCCGACTGCTGGACCGGGTCGGACTCGCCGACAAGGCAGGCGCTTACCCCCGGCAGCTGTCCGGCGGCCAGCAGCAGCGCGTCGCCATCGCGCGGGCCCTCGCCCTTGAGCCGCGGCTGGTGCTGTTCGACGAGCCGACCTCCGCGCTCGACCCCGAACTGGTCGGCGAGGTGCTCGACGTCATCAAGGACCTGGCCCAGCAGGGCACCACGATGATCGTCGTCACGCACGAGATCGGCTTCGCCCGCGAGGTCGCCGACACCGTGGTGTTCATGGCCGACGGCCGGATCGTCGAGCAGGGCCCGCCGGGCGAGGTGCTGGACGCTCCGCGCCACGAGCGCACCCGGGCGTTCCTGTCGAAGGTGCTGTGAGCGGGTGCGGGGGCGTTCCGGCATGGGAGGGCTGCTGCACCTCGGCGTGGCGATCGACCAGCCACACGCGTACGACGCCGGCGCCTATGTGGAGCTGGCGCGGCTCGCCGAGCGCGGCGGGCTGGACTTCGTGACGCTGGACGGTGCCTTCGCCGGGCCCGGACTCGACACGGCGGGCGTGCTGGCCCGGGTGGCGCCCGAGACGAGCAGGATCGGCCTGGTGCCGGCGGTGACCGCCGTCGCCGGCCGCGAGCCGGGCGCCGTCGCCGGCCTGGACTGGGTCAGCGGCGGGCGGGCCGGCCTGCTCACCCACGGCGTGGACGCGCCGGGACCCTTACCGGCGGACCCCGTGTGCTGCGTCGACGTCACCGACCGGCAACCGGCGTCCCTGGCCGCCCGCCACGCCGACGTGGCCCTGGTGCGGGCGGTCAGCGCGGCGCACGCCGCCGAGCTGCGCGGTCAACTGGCCGCGCGGGCCGCGGAGTACGGCCGCGACCCACGGGAGATACGGGTGCTGGCGAGCCTGCGCGTCGACCTCGGCGACGGCGAGCGCGCCGCCGAGCCCGGCCACGGGGGCGGCGGTCCCCGGCCCACCGCGCAGGGCCCGCTGTACCGGGGCGGGCCCGTCGACCTCGCCGAGCTGATCGCCGTATGGCATGCGGAGGGCGCCGTCGACGGCTTCCACCTGCTGCCCGTCGAGCCGCGCCGGGATCTGGAGCGGCTGGTCAACGGCACGGTGGCGGTGCTCCAGCACCGGGGGCTGTTCCGCACCTTCTACCCGGGCGGGACACTGCGCGAGCACCTCG
>NZ_PQSS01000071.1 GCF_002920535.1 Streptomyces sp. Ru71
AAGCTGGAGCAGATCTGCGTCGCCGCGCAGAGCCCGGCCGGCAACATCGAGCAGTCCGCCGAGGACATGCTGCGCGGCTGCGCCCAGCTGCGCCCCAACGCCGCCCGCGCCGAGTACCGGGCCTGGCTGGCCGCCCGCCCCGTGGGCAACGCTGTCACCGAGCTGCTCGACGCCGCCCGCGGTGACGACGCCCTGCTGCGCGGCCTGGCCTTCGAGGCGCTGCGCGTCGTCGGCGCCCCTGCCGAGCCGGACGTCCGTGCCGTCGTCGACGAGCCGACGCTGCGGCCGTACGCCCTGCTCTGGCTGGCCGAGCACGACGGCGTGGACCCGGAGGACGCCCACGAGGCGCTCACCCGTGAGGAGGCCACCTGGCTGTGGGTCGACACCGCCGCCGCCGTCGCCGACCACGGGGAGGCCCCGATGCTGGTACGGCACCTGGAGTCGGCCGTGCAGCCCACCGTGCCGGCCCTGCTCGACGAGGTCCGCGCCGTCGGCCACCCGCGCACGGTGCAGGTCCTGGTCGCCCTGGCCGCCGCCCACCCGGACCCGGCCCTGGCCAAGGCGGTCCGCCGAGCAGCGTTCCAGGTCCACACGGGAGGCAACTGAACACCGGGCGCCAGCACGGGCCCCTGCCCGACCGCCGCCGGCCAAGGGCCCGTCGCCTCGCCCCCTGACGCGACGTGCGGCCTCGGTCCGCTGCCCCCAGCCCCTGGCCCGGCCCCCTGTCTCGGCCTCGGGCCGCCGCCGGCCCTGGCTCCCGGTGCCCGGCCTTGGCCCGGGGCCCACCCTCCGGCCCCGCCCACGGCGCGGCGCCGACCGGTTCCGGTCTACGGGCCCGAGCCCTTGCCCCGGCCTAGCCTCCGGCCCCGCCCACGGCGCGGCGCCGACCGGCTTCGGTCTTCGGCCCCGAGCCCTTGCCCCGGCCCAGCCTCCCGTGCCTGGCTCGCCCTGCGGCCCTGCGGCCCTGCGGCCCTGCGGCCCTGCGGCCCTGCGGCCCTGCGGCCCTGCGGCCCTTGCCCCCGGCGCCCGCGGCCCGGCCCTGCCGCTTCGGCCCGCCGCGCGGCGTCCAGCCCGCGTACTCGCCCGGAAAAACTGGTTGCACGCGCCCGTTAGACTGGGTCCATGGCCATTCTCCTCGCGCATTAGACGGCAGGACCGTCCTCAAGTCGTCCACCGTCACCTCTCTCAGCCCAGGAGTTTGACCCCGTGATCTCCGCCTCCGGTATCGAGCTGCGCGCCGGCGCACGCGTTCTCATCGAGAGCGCCACCTTCCGCGTCACCAAGGGCGACCGCATCGGGCTCGTCGGCCGCAACGGCGCCGGCAAGACCACTCTCACCAAGGTCCTGGCCGGTGAGGCGCTGCCCGCCGCGGGCCAGGTGGCCCGTTCCGGCGAGGTCGGCTACCTCCCGCAGGACCCCCGCACCGGCGACCTCGACGTCCTCGCCCGCGACCGCATCCTCTCCGCGCGCGGCCTCGACGTACTGATCCGCAAGATGCGCGAGAACGAGCAGCGCATCGCCACCGGCAAGGGCTCCACCCGGGAGAAGGCCCTCAAGCAGTACGAGCGCCAGGAGACGGAGTTCCTCACCAAGGGCGGCTACGCCGCCGAGGCGGAGGCCGCCACCATCGCCGCCGCGCTGAACCTGCCCGACCGGGTGCTCGGCCAGCCGCTGCACACTCTCTCCGGTGGTCAGCGCCGCCGTATCGAGCTGGCCCGCATCCTGTTCTCCGACGCGGACACGCTGCTCCTCGACGAGCCCACCAACCACCTCGACGCGGACTCGATCATCTGGCTGCGGGACTATCTCAAGACCTACCGCGGCGGCTTCATCGTCATCAGCCACGACGTGGACCTGGTCGAGACGGTCGTGAACAAGGTGTTCTACCTGGACGCCAACCGCTCCACGATCGACGTCTACAACATGGGCTGGAAGCTCTACCAGCAGCAGCGCGAGGCCGACGAGAAGCGCCGCAAGCGCGAGCGGGCCAACGCCGAGAAGAAGGCCGCCGCCCTCAACGCGCAGGCCGACAAGATGCGGGCCAAGGCCACCAAGACCGTCGCCGCGCAGAACATGGCCCGGCGTGCCGACAAGCTGCTCTCCGGCCTGGAGGCGGTCCGCCAGTCCGACAAGGTCGCCAAGCTCCGCTTCCCGGAGCCCGCCCCCTGCGGCAAGACCCCGCTGATGGCCGAGGGCCTGTCGAAATCGTACGGCTCCCTGGAGATCTTCACCGACGTCGACCTGGCCATCGACAAGGGCTCCCGGGTCGTCATCCTGGGCCTCAACGGCGCCGGCAAGACCACCCTGCTGCGCCTCCTGGGCGGCGTGGAGCAGCCGGACACCGGCCGGGTCGTCCCCGGCCACGGCCTCAAGCTCGGCTACTACGCGCAGGAGCACGAGACCCTCGACCCGGACCGCACGGTCCTGGAGAACATGCGCTCCGCCGCGCCCGACATGGACCTCGTCGAGGTCCGCAAGGTGCTCGGCTCGTTCCTGTTCTCCGGCGACGACGTCGACAAGCCGGCCGGTGTCCTCTCCGGCGGTGAGAAGACCCGTCTGGCGCTGGCCACCCTGGTGGTCTCCTCGGCGAACGTCCTGCTGCTCGACGAGCCCACCAACAACCTCGACCCGGCCAGCCGCGAGGAGATCCTCGGCGCGCTGCGCACCTACAAGGGCGCCGTCGTCCTGGTCACCCACGACGAGGGCGCGGTGGAGGCGCTCCAGCCGGAGCGGATCATCCTGCTGCCGGACGGCGTCGAGGACCTGTGGGGCTCGGACTACGCGGATCTCGTCGCCCTGGCTTGATCGAATGAGTGATCCACTGGGTATGGATCATTCGGCCGATCCGTGATCCATCATCTGTGTGAGATCTCCTCGTATCGAGGTGTGTCCTACATGCATATAACGGCCGCTCTTCCGCTTGTCGGACGAGTGGCCGTCGCGCGTCTCTGACCTGCCGTTTCCGTTGAGCGCTCGTTCGGTCCTGCGGACGGCCGGGTGCGGAATCAGCGCCTCCGTTTGTGGGGACGCGCTCCTGTCGTCACAACGGTGTCGCACAGACCTTGCCGAATGGGTGGCCAACCCGCGCCGGAGGGGTGATCATGAGGAGACCAGAGCGCACTTCCCATGAGGAGGCACGGGTGGCCGAGACTCTGAAGAAGGGCAGCCGGGTGACCGGCGCCGCGCGCGACAAGCTCGCGGCAGACCTGAAGAAGAAGTACGACGCCGGTGCGAGCATCCGGGCGTTGGCCGAGGAGACCGGCCGCTCGTATGGCTTCGTGCACCGCATGCTCAGCGAGTCGGGCGTCACGCTGCGTGGACGCGGCGGGGCGACCCGGGGCAAGAAGGCCCAGTCGGCCTGATCCCCGGGTGGCCCCTCGGCTCCGATGGTGGCCACCCGGTCGGTCGACCAGTCGGCCGGGTGGTTACTGTGCAGTCACTTACGGATGGCCCGTTCGGGCATCCGGCCGACGGATGCCCACAGGGGCGTCCGCAGTGACCGCACGCATCGGAGGCGCCCCATGGCCACGCCCGGCCCGGAACTCGTTCCCCTGCTCGACCAGGACGGCGTACGGCTCACCGTCGACGGCGCGATCGCCACGGTGACGCTGACCAACCCGGCCAAGCGCAACGCGCAGAGCCCCGCCATGTGGCGGACGCTCGCCCAGGCCGGCCGGCGGCTGCCGGGCTCCGTCCGGGTGGTCGTGCTGCGCGGCGAGGGCAAGTCCTTCTCCGCCGGCCTCGACCGGCAGATGTTCACGCCCGACGGGATCGAGGGCGAGCCGTCGTTCATCGACCTCGCTCGCAGCAGCGACGCCGATCTGGACGCGGCGATCGCCTCGTTCCAGGAGGGCTTCACCTGGTGGCGGCGCAACGACATCGTCTCCATCGCCGCCGTGCAGGGGCATGCCATCGGGGCGGGCTTCCAGCTGGCGCTCGCCTGCGACCTGCGTGTCGTCGCGGACGACGTGCAGTTCGCCATGCGTGAGACCAGCCTCGGGCTGGTCCCCGACCTCACCGGCACGCATCCGCTCGTCGGCCTGGTCGGTTACGCCCGCGCGCTGGAGATCTGCGCGACCGGGCGCTTCGTCCTGGCCGAGGAGGCGGTGAACACCGGCCTGGCCAACCTCGCCGTGCCCGTCGAGGAGCTCGACGGCGCGGTCAAGGACCTGGCCGCCGCCCTGCTCGCCGCTCCGCGCGACGCGGTCATCGAGACCAAGACCCTGCTGCGCGGCGCGGTGGACCGCACCTACGACGAACAGCGCGCGGCCGAACGCCAGGCCCAGGCCCGCCGCCTGCGCGACCTGGCCGGCCTCGGCGAGTAACGCCGCCACGCCCGGACGACGCCCGTGCGGCGCCGCCCCACGCGCGCGTGGCGGTACGGGTGCGCCGCGGGCCAGTAGGGCGCCGCTGTCTCGGCCGGCTACGGCGCCGATGTCTCGGGTTCACGCCGCCGATGTCCCGCCCGGCCCGCAGACCGACGCCTCAGCCGACCGCCGCGGCCGGCGCCGCCCCGGCCGGCTGTTCCGCCGGCGCCGCCAGGGCCGCGTCCGTACGGCGCTGCCCCACGCGCGCTTGGCGGTGCGGGACGCCGCGGGCCTGGGGCGCCGCTGTCTCGGCCGGCTTCGGCGCCGATGTCACGGCCGGCCCGCACACCGACGTCTCCGCCGCTGCGTCGTAGCGCAACGGCGTCCTGGCCGACCACGGC
The DNA here is from genome assembly GCF_002920535.1 of Streptomyces sp. Ru71. Taxonomy (GTDB): domain Bacteria; phylum Actinomycetota; class Actinomycetes; order Streptomycetales; family Streptomycetaceae; genus Streptomyces. The sequence goes on from NZ_PQSS01000071.1 coordinate 4,709, forward strand.
GCCGACCTCTCGGCCCGCCCGCCCCCGGCCTCTCAGTCGACCGCCGTCACCAGTACCGCCACCGTCGGGCGCTCCGGCAGTGACTGGGTGACCGCTGTGCGCACGGCCCGGGCCACGTCCACGGGCCGGTGGCCGGCGTGCACGGCGATCTCCACGCGCGCGTGCAGGCGCGGCAGGGCGGCCGTGCCGTCGTGCCCGCGTTCCACCAGGGCCACCGGACGGCCCAACCCGCCCAGTGAACTGGTCAGGCGGGCCACGCCCGGCACCGCGAGCGCCGCGGCGGCGGCCCGCGCCTCGTCGGTACCGGCGTCGCCGCCGCCCGCCGCCCACGCCGCGCCACCACCGGTGTCATCGCCGCCCGCCGCCCACGCCCCGCCATCACCGGCGGGCTCCGCGGCCGGCCGGGTCCCGTCCGCGGACTCCGGCTCCGCTCCCCGCGGGTCCTCGTCCAGCAGGGCGACCACCCGCAGGTCCACCTGGGTGACCGCCAGCCCCAGCCCCTCCGTCGCCGCCGCCGAGAGCGCCGCGCGCAGACGGTCCGCGGCAGCCGGCAGCGGCTCGGCCGCCGTCGCGGAGAACTCCGCCGTCAGCCGCAGCGGCCCCGGCGGCAGCGCGCTCGGCGGAGCGGGCACGACCGGCTCGGCGGTGTCCGCCGGATCGGCGAGCCCGATCCGCACCCCGCCCAGCAGCACACCCGGCAGGTCCGCACAGGCCCGCCCGAGGAACTCCCGCGCCGCCGTCTCCGCCAGCCACGCACCGTCGAGCGGGCCGCCGAGTGGCAGCAACCTGCCCAGTCCCAGCCGCTGCCGTACGTCCCGCGTCCACCGCTCCGCTGTCATTCCTCCAGCCTGCCGCATCACAGGCGCGCGATCGCGGAACCGCACTTACGGTGGTCGAAGGACGACGATGCGGAAGGATACGGCGATGACCGACATGACGGCCGGAACCCGGGCCAGTACGTCCGAGCTTCACAAGGATTCACAGACCACGCGGCGCGGCGGCGGTGACCCGGGCACGCGCGGCAAGACGACGATCGCGGACGGCGTCGTCGAGAAGATCGCAGGTCTCGCAGCCCGTGATGTGCCGGGCGTGCACGCGATGGGCAGCGGGCTGTCCCGCACCCTCGGCGCCGTGCGCGACCGGGTGCCGGGCGGCTCGAAGTCCGTGACCCGCGGTGTGAAGGCCGAGGTCGGCGAGGTGCAGACCGCGCTCGACCTGGAGATCGTCGTCGAGTACGGCGTGTCGATCGGTGAGGTCTCGCGCGATGTGCGGGAAAACGTCATCGCGGCCGTCGAACGGATGACGGGACTTGAGGTCGTCGAGGTCAACATCGCTGTCAGCGACGTGAAGCTCCCGGAGGAGGAGGAAGAGGAGCAGGAGCAGCCCCGGATCCAGTGACGGCACTCGAACCGACCATCGCGCGGGCTGACGATCTGAGGAGCACAGCATGAGCATGGCCGTGGCCGGCATGATCGCCGGCATGGCACTCGCCTTCGCCGGGTACTTCGGCGGATTCGGCGCCTTCGTGCTGGTGGCGGCCCTGGGCGCCATCGGCTTCGTGGTCGGCCGCTTCCTGGAGGGCGACCTGGATCTCGCCGACTTCTTCCGTACCCGCGGTGACCGACGGCGGTGACCTCCGTGACGAGTGGAGCCGGTGAGCTCCGTGGGTCCCGGGCCGTCGTGGCGCCCGGTGAGCGCGGCGCGACACGGATCGCCGACCGGGTCGTCGCCAAGATCGCCGCGCAGGCGGCGCGGGAGGCGATCGGGTCGCTGCCCGAGGAGGCCACGACCCCGCACGCCACGGTGGCCGTCCACCACAACGCGGCGCACCTGCGCCTGCATCTCGAACTCGACTACCCGACCGACATCGGCGCCCGCTGCGGCGCGGTGCGTCGTCATGTGGCCGAACGGGTAGGCGAGTTGGTGGGCATGGAGGTTCCGGAGGTCGCCGTCCACGTCGAACGGCTGCACCTGACGGCGGCACACGGCGAGCCACAGGGGAGGACGCCATGAGTGAACCCGAGGGGACCACCCAGCGGCTGCCCGTACTGGAGAAGGAGGAGCCCGCCCCGGCACCCGAGGAGGGCGCGCAGCCGCACGCGCGACGCTACTGGTCGGCCCGCCGCGTCCCGGCCGGCATCGTCGCCGCGCTGCTCCTGGCCGCGTTCGGTCTCTTCCTGTACGACGTCGTGGCCGTCCGCGCCGGCCACTCGGCGATGCGGTGGCGCAAGGTCCTCGCCGAGCAGCTCGCGACCCGGCCCCTGGACGACATCTGGGTGCTGCTGGGCGCGGGCGTCGCCGCCGCCGTGGGGCTGTGGCTGATCGTGCTGGCCCTCACGCCCGGTCTGCGGGCCGTGCTGCCGATGCGGCGGGCCCACACCGACGTGCGCGCCGGACTGCACCGGGACGCGGCCGCCCTGGCGTTGCGCGACCGGGCCATGGAGGTGGCCGGTGTGCAGTCGGCACGGGTGCGGGTGGGCCGCAGGAAGGCGGACGTCCGCGCGCTGTCGCACTTCCGTGACCTGGACGACGTACACGACGATCTGGACGCGGTGCTCGGCGACGCGGTGCGCGGACTGGGGCTCGCTCGGCCACCCCGCCTCGCCGTGCGCGTCCGGCGACCCGGACGGAAGGGGTGAGCAGGGTGCTCACAACGGTCAACCGGGTGCTGCTCGCCCTGGTCGGGCTGGTGCTGCTGGCGGTGGGCGGCTCGGTGCTCGCCGTGGGGCTGGGTGCGCCGTCACCCTCCTGGTGGATCCACGAGAACCGGCACGACGTGCTGCTCAGCGACGGCGAACGCACCCACTGGCGGGACGCCGGCTGGTGGTGGCCGGCGGTCATCGCCGCGCTCGCCGTCCTGCTGCTGCTCGCCCTGTGGTGGCTGACCGCGGTGGTGCGCCGCCGCCGGCTCTCCGCGGTCCTCGTCGACACCGGCGACGGCGAGGGGGCGCTGCTGCGCGGCCGGGCGCTGGAGCAGGTCCTGGCCGGCGACGCGGCCACGCTGGACGGGGCGGCGCGCGCCAACGCCCACCTCACGGGCCACCGCACCGCTCCGGCGGCGCGCATCCGTCTCCACCTGGAACCCCATGTGGACCCGGAGACGGCCCTCCACCACCTCACCGACCAGACCCTCACCCACGCCCGCGACGCGGCGGGCCTGAAGTCCCTGCCGGCCGACGTGAGACTACGAAGCGTCAAACACCGCGCGGAGAGGGTCAGCTGAGGCACCCTGGCCTGGCGCTCCCCCCGCCGGTTCAGGGGCCGCCGGTCAGAAGCCGTGCCGGGTGCCGCCGTCCACCGGGAGCATCACGCCCGTGATGTACGAGGCGGCCGGCGAGAGCAGGAAGGCGGCCGCCCGGCCGAACTCCTCCGGGGCGCCGTAGCGGCGCAGCGGAATGCGGGACTCGCTGGCCGCACGGGTCGCCTCCGGGTCGGCCGACAGGGCGTCCAGCTCGCGCACCCGGTCGGTGTCGATACGGCCCGGCAGCAGGCCCACGACCCGGATGCCGCGCGGCCCCAGCTCGTCGGCGAGGGACTTGGCGAACCCGGCCAGGCCCGGCCGCAGCCCGTTGGAGATGGTCAGCCCAGGGATCGGCTCGTGCACCGACCCGGACAGCACGAAGCCGATCACGCCGCCCGGCTCCAGCTCGGCCGCCGCCGTCCGTGCCAGCCGCACCGCGCCGAGGAAGACGGAGTCGAACGCGGCCCGCCACTGCTCGTCGGTGTTGTCGGCGACGAAGCCGGGCGGCGGCCCGCCGACGCTGACGAGGATGCCGTCGAAGCCGCCGAAGTGCTCCCGCGCGGCGGCGACGAGCCGCTCGGGCCCGTCCGCGTCGGCGTTGTCCACGGCCACTCCGACCGCGTTCTCGCCCAGCTCGGCGGCCGCGTCGGCGACCCGCTTCTCGTCCCGCCCGGTGATGACGACCTTCGCACCGTCGGCGACGAGCTCACGCGCGCTGGCGTTGCCCAGGCCGCGCGTGGCACCGGTGACGACGAACACCCGGTCCTTCAGTCCAAGATCCATGGCCCCTATCCTGCCTCCTGCCCACCGAAGAGGGCGAGGGCGGTGTTGACCAGACCGATATGGCTGAACGCCTGCGGGAAATTGCCCAGCAGGCGGTCGTCGACCGGGTCGTACTCCTCGGACAGCAGCCCGACGTCGTTGGCCACGCCGACCAGCCGTTCGAACAGCTCCTGGGCCTCCTTGCGCCGGCCCGCGCCGTGCAGGGCGTCCGCCAGCCAGAACGAGCACGCCAGGAACGTGCCCTCCTCGCCGGGCAGCCCGTCCACGGTGGTGCCGTCGCTGCTGTAGCGGCGCAGGAAGCCGTGATGGCCGAGCTCCTCGCGGATCGCCTCGACGGTGCCGAGCACCCGCGGATCGTCCGGCGGCAGGAAACCCACGCGGGGGATGAGCAGCAGCGCGGCGTCCAGCTCGCTCGACCCGTAGTACTGCGTGAACGTGTTGCGCTCGGCGTCGAAGCCCTTCTCGCACACCTCGCGGTGCACCTCGTCGCGCATGGCCCGCCAGCCGTCCAGGTCGCCGTCGAGCTCCTTGTGCTCCTCCAGTGCGCGCACCGCCCGGTCGGCGGCCACCCAGACCATCACCTTGGAGTGCACGAAGTGCTTGCGCCCGCCGCGCACCTCCCACAGCCCCTCGTCCGGCTGCCGCCACTGGTCGCGCAGCCAGTCCAGCAGGGACCGCTGGATCGACCACATGTGCGGCTTGGTGGACAGCCCCGCGCTGCGCGCCAGTGCCAGCGAGTCCATCACCTCGCCGTACACGTCGAGCTGGAGCTGGTTGACGGCGTCGTTGCCGATGCGGACGGGCGCGGAGTCGGCGAAGCCGGACAGCCACGGCAGCTCCATCTCGGGCAGGCGCCGCTCGCCCGCGAGCCCGTACATGATCTGCAGGTCGGCGGGGTCGCCCGCGACCGCGCGCAGCAGCCAGTTGCGCCACTCCTCGGCCTCCCGCCGGTAGCCGGCCGTGATCAGTGCCTCCAGGGTGAGCGTGGAGTCGCGCAGCCAGCTGTAGCGGTAGTCCCAGTTGCGTACGCCGCCGATCTCCTCCGGCAGCGAGGTCGTGGGGGCGGCGACGATCCCGCCGGTGGGGGCGTAGGTCAGCGCCTTGAGGGTGATCAGCGAGCGGACCACGGCGTCCCGGTGCGGGCCGTCGTAGCGGCACCGCGCCACCCAGCCGCGCCAGCCGCGGACGCTGCTGCGCAGTGCTTCGTGGGGGTCGACCAGCGGGGGGCGCGGCTCGTGCGAGGGGTGCCAGGTCAGCACGAACGCGACCTTCTCGCCCTTGCCGACGGTGAACTCCGAGTGGGTGCCGAAGTCCTCGCCCCAGGTGCGGACGGCCGGCTCGCTGCGCAGCCACACCGAGTCGGGACCGGCGACGGCCACCCGGTGGTCGCGCGAGCGGCGCATCCAGGGGACGATCGAGCCGTAGTCGAAGCGCAGCCGGAGCGTGCTGTGCATCGTGACGCGGCCCTCCAGGCCCTCCACGACGCGGACCAGGTCGGGTGCGCGGTCGCGCTGCGGCATCAGGTCGGTGACGCGGACCCGGCCGTCGGGGGTGTCCCACTCGGTGTCGAGGACGAGGGTGTCGCGGCGGTAGGCGCGGCGGGTGCAGGGGCCGTCGACCCCTTTCGGGGCGATGCGCCAGTGGCCGTTGTCCTCGTCGCCCAGCAGCCTGGCGAAGCAGGCGCCGGAGTCGAAGCGGGGCAGGCAGAGCCAGTCCACGGAGCCGTCGCGGCCCACCAGGGCCGCCGTCTGCTCGTCGCCGATCAGGGCGTAGTCGGAGATGCGCGGGTACACGCCGTCCGGGTTCCCGCAGGGGTGATACGGCAATCAGCGGGTGCGCCGGGGGAGTGAGACCCGGCCGCTCACACCGCCGCGGGGGCGGTCTCCTCGGCCCTCTCCTGCGCGGCCCGCTGGGTCCGCTCCCGGATCTCACGGCGGGCCAAGACCACCCAGCCGACGGGGACACAGGCGGAGAACAGCCACCACTGGATGGCGTAGGCGTAGTTCAGCGCGGAGTCCTCCATGCCGGGCTTGCCGCCGATCAGCTCGGGGCTGCCGCCCTTGGGCTGCGGCGCGCTCAGCGCCAGGTAGCCGCCGACCACCTGGGCGCCCAGGCGCCGCGCCTGCTGCTCGCTGTTGATCAGCATGACCTGCCGGTCGGGCAGTCCCTTGACGTCCTTGATGCCGCTGGCCGCGGTCGTCTCGTCGGGCATCAGCCGCCCGGTGACGGTGAGCTCGCCGCCCGGCGGCGCAGGGACCTTCGGGAACGCGGTCTGGGTGGGGCCGTCGGCGGGGATCCAGCCCCGGTTGACCAGGACGACCTTGCCGTCGGTGAGGACGAAGGGGGTGAGGACGTGGAACCCGACCTCACCGGAGTCGTTGACCCGCCGCCGCACGACGACCTCGCGGTCGGGCTCGAAACGGCCCGTGGCGGTCACGTTGCGGTAGCGCTGGTCGGTGGTGACGGTGTGTCCCGGGGAGGTCAGCCGCTCCACGGGCACCGGCCGGGAGCCGAGCGCGTCGGACACCAGCTGGTTGCGGGCGCTGCGCTCCTCGTAACGGTGCATCTGCCAGAAGCCCAGCCGGATCATCGTCGGGATCAGCGCGATCGCGACGACGGTGAGGATCACCCACTGGCGGGTCAACAGGAAGCGGTACACCCCACGACGGTACATCTCGGGCCGTGGGGTGCTCGCACAGGGGTGTGGTCGGGGTTGGTACAGGGGGGTGTGGTCGGGGGCTGCCCGGGGGTGTGGCCGCGGGTGCGGTCCCGGGGCGGCTCAGACCCGGTCGACGATGCCCGCCTTCCCCTCCGCGCGGGCGCAGTGGGCGCCGCAGTACCAGTGGCCCTCGACCTCCACCCCCTGGCCGATGATCTGGACACGACAGTGCTCGCAGATCGGGGCCATGCGGTGGATCGCACAGGAGAAGCAGTCGAAGACGTGCACCGCGCCCTGGGCGTGGACCTCGAAGGTCATTCCGTAGTCATTGCCGCAAACTTCGCATCTCGCCATGCGCCACAGGGTGAGCCGTCGACCGGACCGGGGCGAGCGGGCGCCGGGCGAGTCGCGCCGCAATCACCCGTCCGTACGGGTCACCCGTCGGCCGGCTCCACATCCGCCAGCAGCTGACCGAACGCCGCCTCGTCGACGACCGGCGTCCCGAACTGCCGGGCCTTGACCACCTTCGACGTGCCCGATTCGGGGTCGTTCGTGACCAGCAGACTGGTCAGCCGGGAGATGCTGGTCGCCACATGCAGCCCGGCCTCGGTGGCCCGGTCCTCCAGCAGCTCCCGGTCGACCGACGTGTCACCGGAAAAGGCGATCCGCATGCCCTGCTTGAGTCTTTTGCCCTCTTCGTACCGGCCCGGGTTCGGATACGGGCAGGCGGGCCTCTTGCGCGAGGGGCGCCAACTGCCCGGCCGGTAGCCGCCGTAACCGCCCTGCGCCTGCCGCCCGATGAGCGGCGCCGGCCCGTCCCGCCACTCGGTCAGCGGCCGGCACTCCTGCAGCGGCAGCCGAGCCCCGCTCGCCGCCGCCGCCCTCAGACTCGGCCGGAACGCCTCCGCCAGCACGCGCGCGTCGTCCAGCGCGTGGTGCGCCCGCTGCTGGACGACACCGAAGTGCGCGGCCAGCGTCTCCAGCTTGTGGTTGGGCAGCGGCAGCCCCAACTCCTTGGACAGCGCGATGGTGCACAGCCGCTGCCGGACCGGCGCCTCGCTCTCGGCGCGCGCGTACTCCCGGGCGATCATCTGCCAGTCGAAGACGGCGTTGTGCGCCACCAGTACCCGCCCGGCCAGCCGTGCCGCGAACTCCTCGGCCACGTCCCGGAACAGCGGCGCCCCCTCCAGCACCTCGCTCGTCAGGCCGTGGATCCACACCGGCCCCGGGTCCCGCTCGGGGTTGACCAGCGTGTACCAGTGGTCCTCGACCTCGCCGCGCGCGTCCAGCCGGTAGACCGCCGCGGAGATGATGCGGTCGTCCCGGGCCAGTCCGGTGGTCTCCACGTCAACGACCGCGTATCCCTGGGGATACGCGGCCGGCCACTCGGTGGGGGAGGACAGAGCGGTCGTGCGGTCTTCGAGCATGGTCCCTGAGGATACGGGCCGCCACTGACAGTGCTGCCCGTCAGGTCCCGCCCCACCTGCCCGGGTTGGGTGTATGTGCCCGGTTTCGCCGTCGCGGGCCGGCGTCACCCCGCGGCGGGTCGGCCGCCACGCCCGCCGCGCCGGGTGCCATGCTCCGCACGTGACCGACTCCAACCATGACGAAGCCCACGGCGGCGCGCTCGGGGAGCGGCTGAACTGGCTGCGGGCGGCGGTGCTCGGCGCCAATGACGGCATCGTGTCGACCGCCGGTCTCGTCGTCGGCGTGGCCGGCGCCACCGACGACCGCGCGTCGCTGCTGACGGCCGGCCTGGCCGGACTGCTCGCCGGGTCCATGTCGATGGCGGCCGGCGAGTACGTGTCGGTCTCCACCCAGCGGGACTCCGAGCTCGCCGCCCTCGCCCTGGAGAAGCGGGAGTTGAGGGAGCGGCCGGAGGCCGAACTGGAGGAACTGGCCCAACTCCTGCAGCAGCGCGGGCTGTCGTACGAGGTGGCCCGGGAGGCGGCGGAGCAGCTGACGGAACGCGACGCGCTGCGCGCGCACGCGCGCGTGGAGCTCGGCATCGACCCCGACGAGCTGACCAACCCCTGGCACGCGGCCTGGGCGAGCTTCCTTGCGTTCACGGTCGGCGCGCTGCTGCCGCTGCTGGCCATCGTGCTGCCACCGGCCGGCTGGCGCCTCGCGGTGACCGTCGTTTCCGTCCTGGCCGCCCTGGTGCTCACCGGCTTCAGCAGCGCACGCCTCGGGGCGGCCCGCCCCACCCGGGCCGTCCTGCGCAACGTCGCCGGCGGCGCGCTGGCCATGGGCGTGACGTACGCGGCGGGGACGCTGCTCGGCGCGGCCGGGGTCTGACGGGGCCAGGCGGGCGGGCCAGGAGGGGCCAGAGGGTCCTGAAGGGGCGGACGCCCAGGTCACTGGCGTACCGTGAAGTGCGCTCGCCACCCCTGAGCGCACCCCACGCCCCGTACGAGAAAGATCCTCGCCATGCGCGCCACCACCATCCACGCCCCCTACGACATGCGCGTGGAGGACGTGCCCGAGCCCGTGGTGCAGCTCCCCACCGACGCCGTGGTGCGGGTGTTGCGCGCCTGCATCTGCGGCAGCGACCTGTGGGCCTACCGCGGCGAGGCCGCCCGGCAGCCGGGCCAGCGCATCGGCCACGAGTTCCTCGGCGTCGTCGAGGAGACCGGCTCCGAGGTGAGCACCGTGCGGCGCGGCGACCTGGTGGTGGCGCCCTTCATGTGGTCCGACGGCGTCTGCGACCACTGCCGCGAGGGCCTGACCACCTCCTGCGAGCACGGCGGCTTCTGGGGCTCGGTCGGCTACGACGGCGGCCAGGGCGAGGCCGTGCGCGTCCCCTACGCCGACGGCACCCTCGTGCAGCTCCCCAAGGACGCCGCCTCCGACGACCACCTGCTGTCCGCCCTGCTGACCCTGTCCGACGTGCTGGGCACCGGCCACCACGCGGCCCTCGGCGCGGGCGCCCGCCCCGGCGCCACGGTCGCCGTCGTCGGCGACGGCGCGGTCGGCCTGTGCGCGGTGCTCGCGGCCAAGCGGCTGGGCGCCGAGCGGATCATCGCGCTGGGCCGGCACGAGGTCCGCACCGGCATCGCCCGCCGCTTCGGCGCCACCGACGTCGTCGCCGAGCGCGGCGAGGCCGCCGTGGAGGCCGTGCGCGAACTCACCCGCGGTCAGGGCGCGCACGCCGTCGTCGAGGCCGTCGGCACCGAGCAGTCCATGAAGACGGCCGTCCACATCACCCGCGACGGCGGCGCCATCGGCTTCGTCGGCGTGCCGCACGGCAGCGGCACCGGCCTCGACCTCGGTGTGATGTTCGACCGCAACATCGCCCTGCGCGGCGGTGTCGCCCCGGTCCGCGCCTACATCCCCGAGCTGCTGCCGGACGTCCTGTCCGGCCGTGTCGACCCGTCGCCGGTGTTCGACATGACGGTCGACATCGAGGGCGTGCCCGCCGGCTACAAGGCCATGGACGAGCGCACCGCGCTGAAGGTGCTCGTCACCAACGACCGGTGAGCCGCTAGCTCCAGCGGATCGGCAGCGGCAGCGCCGTCAGCAGCCCCGACACCGCGACCACGGCGCCCAGTGCGACGACCTCCGCCCGCGCGGGCGCGCACGCGGTCAGCGGGTCGGCGGCCCGCCGCAGCCGCGTCCGCGCGATCAGCGCCAGCACCGCGGCGACGGCCACGAGGAGCACCTTGGCCAGCAGCACGCGCCCGTACGCCGTCGTCGTCAGCTGCTCGACGACCGTCTCCGGCGGCATGCGGCGCAGCGAACTGCACACCCCGGTCGCGGTGATCGCGGCGAGCAGGACGACGGCCACGCGCGCGTAGAGACCCAGCAGGGCGGCCCCGGCCGTACCGCCGCCCCAGCGGCGGAGGGTGCGCAGCGCGTACAGCAGTCCGCCCGTCCACAGCGCCGCGCAGGTCAGATGCACCACCGTGAGCGCGGATCCGAGCAGCGGGGTGTGCTCGGTCGTCGGGTGGGCGCGCAGCGCCTCGGCGACGATCACCGCGGCCAGTGGCCACACCCGGGTGCCGGGCCGGGCACACAGGCCGGCCACCAGGAACGCGTTCACCTCCAGCAGGGCCAGCTTGCCGTCCCGGGACCGGTACAGACCGCCGACGTCGATCTCGCCGAGGCTGTGCGGGACCAGGTTGCCGGTGGCCACCACGGAGGCCAGCGCCAGCGCGGCGAGGAAACCGGCGGCCGCGGCGTACGGCGCCCAGCTGCGCGGCCGTACGTCCGCCGCGCCGGGCACCCGGTGGGCCAGCCGGTCCACGAACAGCTCGCCCACCGGCACGGACAGCGCCGCGAACAGCACGGCCCGCAGCAGCGCGATGCCCCCGGCACCGGGCGCGGCGGCCTCCCCGGTCTCGTGCAGCGCGGCGGACGGCCCGAGCAGCGGGATCAGCGCCCCGAGGGTCACCAGGACGAGGACGGCGGCAATCCGGCCCGCGCCGGTCCGCCGCCCGGAGCCGCCCGCGTCGGCGACCTCGGTGGTCGGTCGTGTCAAGGTCACCTCAAGATCTTGGCCAGCCGCCCAGAACCGGGCAAGTCCAGGAAAACAACTGGCTGGACGGCATTCCGCCCCTCCGTACGATTTCGGCCGCCGGCCGGCTCAGGCCCAGCGCGCGGGGTCGGCGCCCCAGCGTCCTGAGGGCCGGGCCCAGTCGGCGGGCCCGTCGGCGAACGACACCGCGGGCCGGGCATAGCGCAGCCGGCCCAGCGCGCTGTCGGTCTCGGCGAGCCAGGGCTCGGGCCCGTCGTACGGCTGGTGCGGGCCGGCCGTGTCCGTGGCGCCCCCGCCGGTGAGCCAGGCCGCCGTCCGGGCCAGCGCCAGCCGTACGCACCGGCTGCCGCCCTGCCGCGTCTGCTCGGTCAGCGCCCGCAGCACGGCCGCCGCGAGCAGATACCCCGTGCCGTGGTCGAGGGCCTGCGCGGGCAGCGCGCCCGGCGCCTGCGCCGAGCCCTCGGTGACCGCGATGCCGGTCGCCACCTGCACCAGGCTGTCGAAGCCGCGCCGCTGGGCCCACGGCCCGTACGCGCCCCACGCCGACACCTGCGCCACCACGATCCCGGGCCGGCGCTCGGCCAGTGCACGCGGGGAGAGCCCGAACCGGTCCAGAGTGCCGGGCCGGTACCCGGTGACGACGACGTCCGCGTCGGCCAGCAGTTCCTCGAACGCCGCCCGGTCCGCCGCCAGGTCCAGCAGCGCCGACCGCTTGCCGAAGCCGGTGTCGGCGTGCTGGTCGGGCAGTTCGGGCAGGTGCGGGGCGTCGATCCGCAGCACGTCGGCGCCGAGCAGCGCGAGCGTGCGGGTGGCGACGGGCCCGGCGAGGACCCGGGTGAGGTCGAGCACGCGTATCCCGGCGGCGGGCAGCAGGGGAGTGGCGTCCAGCGGTGCGAGCACCCGCGCGGGGGCGTCGTCCAGCCGCTCCCGTTCGACGAGGGGCCGCCCGGAGAGGGCGGCGGCCTGCGGATGGCGGGCCCACTCCTCGGGGGTGCGCAGGGCGACGGCGAGCCCGCCGGCGGCGTACACGCTCTCCTCGACCTCGACGGCGGCCCGCCCGGCGAGTGCGGCTTCGACTGCGCTGACGTCCGGCTCCACGCCGCCCAGCGCACGCAGCAGCCGCTCCCGGTGGTGCGGATAGTTGGCGTGGGTGCGCACCCACCCGTCGGCCGTGCGCCACAGCCGGGACAACGGTGCGAAGGAGACGGGTGCCCGCCCGTCCACGAGCAGCAGCCGCTCACTGTGGAAGGCGGCCGCCACGGCACCGTCGTCCACCCGCACGGCCGGCACCTGCGGCAGGGCGGCCCGGTGTGCGCCCAGTTCGGCGCCGGCCAGCGCGCACGCCCCGACGCACGCGCGTGCCAGCTCCCGCACGGGAAGGCGCGCGGCGAGCGCGCCCTCCCGCACCACGGTCGACGTCCGCGCGAGCAGGGCGGGATCGCCGCCCAGCGCGGACCACGCGGACTTGATGGAAGTCATGACTGCAATGATGCAGTATTGACTCAATCAATATATGGACGGAATCGGTTCGATCCCCCGGGTCACTTGGTGACCGCGTCCAGTGCGTCCGCCATGCCCCAGCCGTAGAAGCCGTTGCGGTTCTTCGTGCCCTCGCACACGGCGTCGACCTTGCCGTCGCCGTCGATGTCGTACGGGTCCGTGCACGGCGTGGCGTCGGCCTCGGCGTACAGCAGGGCCTTCACCAGGGCCGCCGGGGCGTGCGGGTGCGTCGACTTGATCAGCGCGGCCACCCCCGCGACATGCGGCGTCGCCATCGACGTACCCGCCATGTAACCCCACTTGCCGCCGGGCAGCGTGCCCAGGATCAGGCCGCTGGTGGCCGGCGGGGCCGGGGTCTGGAAGCGGGTCGAGTCGCCGCCCGGGGCGGCTATGTCGATCACGCCCAGGCCGTGGTTGGAGAAGGACGACTTGATCCCCTTCGCGCCCGTCGCCGCCACCGTCACCACACCCGGCAGCTGGGTCGGGATGTCGAAGCACTTGGACGGGTCGATCACCCGGTCGCCCGGGGTGGAGTCGTTCGGTGAGACCGGGTCGGTGATCTCGTCGGCGGCGAGGTCGTAGTTCTCGTTGCCGGCCGCCGCGACGTTCACCGCGCCCTTCTTCTCCGCGTACCGCGACGCGCGCGTTACGGCCTCCACCAGAGCCTTCTGGTCGGGGTCGTCGGTGCAGTTGAAGTACCACGGGTCTGTGTAATAGCTGTTGTTCGTCACGTCGACGCCGTGCTCCGCCGCCCAGACGAAACCGCAGACGACCGCCTCCGTGTAGAAGAAGCCGTCCGGGTTGCCCACCTTGATGCCGGCGACCTTCACGCCCGGCGCGACACCCGTCATGCCGACGCCGTTCTTCGCCGCGGCGATCTCACCGGCCACGTGCGTGCCGTGCGGGCTCTCCGCCGCGCTCGGCCGCCACGCCCCGTCGGCGGTGTCCGGCTTGCCCGCCACGCAGTTGACGGAGGCGGCCCGGTCGAAGTTCGGCGCGATGTCCGGGTGGGTGTCGTCGACGCCGGTGTCGAGCACGGCGACGGTGACGTCCCGGCTGCCCAGCGTCTTCTCGTGCGCCTTGTCCGCCTTGATGGCCGGCAGGTCCCACTGCAGCGGTTCCAGCGGGTCCTGCCCGGCGGCGGCCTGGGCGTCGGCGACCTCCTCGGCGGTGAGCACCTTCGGCGTGCCCATGTCGCCGGTCGACTGGGCGGGCAGCGGCGCGGTGCGCGTGGCACCCGCCGACTGAACGCCCGCGACCGTGCGCAGGGTCTTGGCGAAGTCGGCGTTCGACGCGTGGACGACGATCACGCCGATCTGGTCGTACGAGGTCACGATCGTCCCGCCGGCCTCGGCGATCGCCTTCTTCACGTGGGCCGAGACGCCGTGCCCCGGGGCGACGTTGACGACATAGCTGAGCGCTGTCGAGTCGGCGGCCGCGGGAGCCGCCTGCTGCGGCGCGGCCGAGGCCGTGACGTTCGGCAGGAACGCCAGAGCCGTCGCCAGGGCCATGCCGGCCGGGATCGCGAGCAGGCGGCGGTGGCGCGGGTGAGGCGCTGTCATGATGTGAATGTCTCCAGTTCGTTCGCGGTACGAGCGGGCCGTGCGGACGTGCCGGGAGAACCCGGTCACTCGACCGCGCGCAGCGCGTCGACGATGCCGAAGCCGTAGAAGCCGTTGACGCGCTCGCCGCCCACGCAGGTCGCGTCCACCACGCCGTCGCCGTCACCGTCGTACGGACCGGCCGGGCAGCCCGGGTTGTCCGCCTGCGCCTTGAGCAGCGCCCGCAGCTGGGCCGGGGTCGCGTGCGGGTGGGCGGACTTCAGCAGCGCGGCCACACCGGCCACGTGCGGGGAGGCCATCGAGGTGCCCTGGAGGAAGCCGTACTGGTTGTTCGGCATCGTCGACAGGATGCGGCCGTTCTTCGACGGGGTGTCCGGGATCTTGTACTTGTCGCCGCCCGGGGCCGCCACGTCCACCACACCGAGGCCGTAGCTGGAGTAGTACGACTTGGCGCCCGTGACGCCGGTCGCGCTCACCGTGACCACGCCGGGCAGCTGGGTCGGCACGTCGAAGCACTCGTGCGGGTCGATCGTGCGGGTCACCGGGGTCGCGTCGTCCGGGCTGGAGTCGTCCACCAGCGCGTCGGAGTCCAGGTCGTCGTTGGAGTTGCCCGCCGAGGCGACGTTCAGGGTGCCCTTGCGCTGGGCGTACTGCTGCGCCCGGTTGACCGCGTCGACGATGGCCCGCTGATCGGGGTCGTCCATGCAGTTGTACAGCCACGGGTCCACGTAGTAGCTGTTGTTGGTGATCTCCACGCCGTGGTCGGCGGCGAACACGAACGCGCAGACCACGTTCTCCGGGTAGAACAGGCCGTCCTTCGGGTCGCTCACCTTGATGCCGGCGACCTTCACGCCGGGCGCGACACCGGCGACGCCTATGCCGTTGCGGGCGGCGGCTATCTCACCGGCGACATGGGTGCCGTGGTAGTCCTCGGCCGGGTTGTACGGCCGCCAGGCGCCCTCGCTGGTGTCCGCGACACCGCCGACGCAGTTGGCCGACTGGGACCGGGAGAAGTTCGGCGCGAGGTCCGGGTGGGTGTCGTCCACACCGGTGTCGATGACCGCGACCGTGACGTTCCTGCTACCCGGGTTGGTCTTCGCGGCCTTGTCGGCGCCGATCGCCCGCAGGTCCCACTGGTCGGCCTCCAGCGGCTCCTCGCCCGCGGCGGCGCCCTGGGTGACCTGCGCGGCCTGGGCCTGCGACAGGTACTGCACCGCGCCCTCTTCGGTGGTGCCCGCGGCGCTCAGCGGGGCCGTGCGCGTGGCGCCCGCCGACTGCACGCCGCGCACCTCGCGTATCTCCTTGCCGAAGTCCGGGTTGGCGGAGTGCACGACGAACA
Organism: Streptomyces sp. Ru71; assembly: GCF_002920535.1. Lineage (GTDB taxonomy): Bacteria > Actinomycetota > Actinomycetes > Streptomycetales > Streptomycetaceae > Streptomyces. The sequence goes on from NZ_PQSS01000071.1 coordinate 20,270, forward strand.
CGCCTATGCGCGCGTACGTCGCCACGATCGTCCCGCCGTGCGCGGTGATCGCCCGCTGCACCGACGCGATCGTGCCGTGGTCGGTCCTGGTGTTGACGACGTACGACAGCGTCCCGGCCGAGTCCGCCGCGGCGTCGGCCGCGACGCGCGGGGCGGCCGACGCCACCGACGGCAGGAAGCCGAGCGAGGCGGTCAGCGACAGCACGACGGGCACGGCGAGGGCGAGACGGCGTCTGGAACGAAGATGAGCCATGGGGTCTCCACATCATCCTGAAACGAAACCGGCCCGAGACACAGGTGGTCCTCGGGCAGGTACATGACGGGTGGTGCAGGCCGAAGCTATCCCGCCACCTCGCGGGCCAGCAATGACTCATGACGCTGCTTCTGAAGAAAACCGCTTACTGAACCGCTCCCAGCGCGGCGCCGTGACGTTGAATGGGGAGTCCCAGCACGATCGGGATCCCCGGCCCCAACCGTCCCCGATGCGAGGAGAACCAGGTGGCCACCGAGACACCGCCCCCCTCCCCTTCCCCCACCGCGCTCCCCGCCACGGAGGAGTTCGCGCGGATGCAGCAGAGCGCGGAGTTCGGCGAACTGCGCCGCTCCCACCGCTCCTTCGCCTTCCCGCTCACCGTCGCCTTCATCGCCTGGTACCTGCTGTACGTCCTGCTGTCCAACTACGCGGGCGACTTCATGGGCACCAAGCTGTTCGGCAACATCAACGTCGCCCTCGCCCTCGGCCTCGCCCAGTTCCTCACCACCTTCCTCATCGCCTGGTGGTACGCGCGGCACGCCGCCGCCAAGCTCGACCCGAAGGCCGAGGCCATCAAGTCCCGGATGGAGGGCGGAGAATGAGCCCCGCGCAGCAGACCCTGCTGGCCGCCGGCGAGGCGAGCGAGCACCGGACGCTGATCATCACCCTGTTCGCGGTGTTCGTCGCCGCGACCCTCGTCATCACCGTCTGGGCCGGCCGGCAGACCAAGGACGCCGCCGACTTCTACGCCGGCGGCCGGCAGTTCAGCGGCTTCCAGAACGGACTCGCCGTCTCCGGCGACTACATGTCCGCCGCGTCCTTCCTCGGCATCGCCGGCGCCATCGCCCTCTTCGGCTACGACGGCTTCCTGTACTCCATCGGCTTCCTCGTGGCCTGGCTGGTCGCCCTGCTCCTGGTCGCCGAGCCGCTGCGCAATTCCGGCCGCTACACCATGGGCGACGTCCTGGCGTACCGCATGCGCCAGCGGCCCGTCCGCACGGCAGCGGGCACCTCCACGATCGTCGTGTCGATCTTCTACCTGCTCGCGCAGATGGCGGGCGCCGGCGTCCTCGTGTCCCTGCTCCTGGGCATCACCAGCGACGGCGGCAAGATCGGCATCGTGGCCCTGGTCGGCGTGCTGATGATCGTCTACGTCACGATCGGCGGCATGAAGGGCACCACCTGGGTGCAGATGGTCAAGGCCGTCCTGCTCGTCCTGGGCGCCCTGCTGCTGACCTTCCTGGTGCTGCTGAAGTTCGACTTCAACATCTCCGACCTGCTCGGCTCGGCCGCCGACAACAGCGGCAAGGGTTCGGCCTTCCTGGAGCCCGGCCTGAAGTACGGCGCCACCGGCACCACCAAGCTCGACTTCCTCTCCCTCGGCATCGCCCTGGTGCTCGGCACCGCCGGCCTGCCGCACATCCTGATCCGCTTCTACACCGTCCCGACCGCCAAGGCCGCCCGCAAGTCCGTCCTGTGGGCCATCGGCCTGATCGGCGCCTTCTACCTGATGACCCTCGCCCTCGGCTTCGGCGCCGCCGCGCTGATCAAGCCGGACGAGATCATCGCCTCCAACAAGGCCGGCAACACCGCCGCCCCGCTGCTCGCCCTGCACCTCGGCGGCGTCGACTCCAACTGGGGCGCGATCCTGCTGGCCTCCATCTCCGCGGTCGCCTTCGCCACCATCCTCGCCGTCGTCGCCGGCCTGACCCTGGCGTCCTCGTCGTCCTTCGCGCACGACATCTACGCCAACGTCATCAAGAGGGGCCAGGCCACCGAGAAGCAGGAGCTCGGCGCGGCCCGCTGGGCCACCGTCGGCATCGGCGCCGTCTCCATCGTCCTCGGCGCCCTCGCCCGCGACCTGAACGTCGCCGGCCTGGTCGCGCTCGCCTTCGCCGTCGCCGCCTCCGCCAACCTGCCGACGATCCTCTACAGCCTGTTCTGGAAGCGCTTCACCACCGCCGGGGCGCTGTGGTCGATCTACGGCGGCCTGGTCACCGCGGTCGGCCTGGTGCTGTTCTCCCCGGTCGTCTCCGGCAAACCGACGTCGATGTTCCCGGACGTCGACTTCCACTGGTTCCCGCTGGAGAACCCCGGCCTGATCTCCATCCCCGTCGGATTCCTGCTCGGGATCGTGGGCACCCTGCTGTCGAAGGAGACCCCGGACACCGGCAAGTACGCCGAACTGGAGGTGCGCTCGCTCACCGGCACCGGAGCGCACTGAACCCGGCCCGTCACATCCTCCGAGCGGCCGTGGCGTGGGTGCCTGGTAGGTACCTACGACGCGGCCGCGTCCCACGTCGTGGGATCGGGCTGGTGTAGCTGTCAGTGGTGTCACGTAGGCTCACAGATGAGGGCAGACGAATGATCCGCCGATCCGTGACGAGGGAGGGGGCCCACGTGCTCATCGACACCTACGGCCGGGTGGCCACCGACCTGAGGGTTTCGCTGACCGACCGCTGCAACCTGCGGTGCACGTACTGCATGCCCGAGGAGGGCCTGCAGTGGCTGGCCAAGCCCGATCTCCTCACCGACGACGAGATCGTCCGCCTGATCGACATCGCGGTCGCCTCCCTCGGCATCACCGAGGTCCGCTTCACCGGCGGCGAGCCCCTGCTGCGCCCCGGCCTGGTCGGCATCGTCGAGCGCGTCGCCGAGCTCACACCCCGCCCCCAGATGTCGCTGACCACCAACGGCATCGGCCTCAAGCGCACCGCGGCCGCCCTGAAGGCGGCCGGCCTGGACCGGGTCAACGTCTCCCTGGACACGCTGCGCCCCGACGTCTTCAAGACCCTCACCCGCCGCGACCGCCACAAGGACGTCCTCGAAGGCCTCACCGCGGCCCGCGACGCCGGTCTGACCCCCGTCAAGGTCAACTCCGTCCTGATGCCCGGGCTGAACGACGACGAGGCCCCCGACCTCCTGGCCTGGGCCATCGAGCACGACTACGAGCTGCGCTTCATCGAGCAGATGCCGCTGGACGCCCAGCACGGCTGGAAGCGCGACGGCATGATCACCGCCGGGGACATCCTCACCTCCCTGCGCACCCGCTTCGACCTCACCCCCGAGGGCCAGGACAAGCGCGGCTCGGCCCCGGCCGAACGCTGGCTCGTCGACGGCGGCCCGCATGTCGTCGGCGTCATCGCCTCGGTCACCCGCCCCTTCTGCGCCGCCTGCGACCGCACCCGCCTCACGGCCGACGGCCAGGTGCGCACCTGCCTGTTCGCCACGGAGGAGACGGACCTGCGGGCCGCGCTGCGCTCCGGCGCCCCCGACGAGGAGATAGCCCGCATCTGGCGCCTGGCGATGTGGGGCAAGAAGGCAGGAGCGGGCCTGGACGACCCGAGCTTCGTCCAGCCGGACCGCCCGATGTCGGCGATCGGGGGCTAGCCCCCGCGACGCCGCCCCGGCCCGAACGGCAGGACTAGGCGACAGGGGATCGACGCGCCTAGAGTGCTCCACGAGATGTGGGGCCGCGCCCTGGCAGGCACGACCCCACTCGGGCCGGACCGCGAGGACCGGCCGACTGACCGCGGCAACGGTCAGCTGGTGTTACACCGGAGCTCAGCTACAGGCTGTGCCGGTCGCTCCACCAGGCGCTGAGGGCGGCGCCGACAACGCGGCCCAGCAGCCCCATCAGGAACGGCCAGACAGCCTGGGCTGAGCGTTTTTCCCTTCCGTGCCGTCCATCGTCCATGTGCTCCTCCGTGGCGTCCGTTGCGCGCGGCCCTGTGCCGCGAACTGAGGCGCCGAAGCCCGGAGTTGCCCGGTGGCCGTTGGCCCGGCGCTGCACAGGATGCCACGGGCCATCTGCCGCCGGGCAGCGGAACAACGCCATTGATCTGAGCTTTTCTTGAGCTTGTGCCGCGGCGGGCTCACGCCTCGCGTGACTCCCACTCGGAGAACGGCACGACGTCCTTCAGGAACCCGCGCACCCCGAGGAACTGCGACAGATGCTCGCGGTGCTCCTCGCACGCCAGCCACGTCTTGCGCCGCTCCGGCGTGTGGATCTTCGGGTTGTTCCACGCCAGCACCCACACGGCGTCGGCACGGCAGCCCTTGGCGGAACAGATCGGCGTCTCGTCACTCACAGCTTCGTCTCGCAAAAAGGGGCCGCTCACGGCGAAGGGCCGAACAAAAGGCGACGCCGAGCAGCCACGGGGGGAGCTGCCCGGCGTCGGTCCGTCGCTCCGACGGGGGATGCGGAGCGCGTACGCAGTATGTCACGACCCACCGGCCCCAGGGCAGCCGAACAACAGGATTGATTGATCTGAGCATTTCTTGAGCTTTCGCGCACGGGCCGCGCACCCCGGCGCGCGGGGCGGCGCGGGGCACTCACACCTGAGGCTCCGGCGGCTCCTTGACCGTGCGCTCCGCTCCCGGTTCCGCGAAGCCCTCCTCGAACGGCTCCTCGGCCCGCGGCGGTGCGATCATCGGCCGCAGCGGCGTGGTCACGAAGGTGGACGGAAGCCCCGGCGCGTTCTCCCGCCCCGCGTTGGCGATGACCACCGCGATATAGGGCAGCACCGCACCCAGCACCAGCGCCGCGATCGCGACATGGCGCTCCACGTTCCACAGGGAGACCGCGAGGATCACCGACAGGGTGCGGATCGTCATCGAGATGACATAGCGCCGCTGCCTGCCGCGCACGTCCTCCCGCAGCCCCGTGCGAGCGCCCGTGATCCGGAACACCTCGGTGTTCCCCCCGCTCTGCAGCTTCCGCATCACATTCCACCATCCGCGGCTCGGACTCCCCCGACACGTCAACGTTACGCCGCGGCCGAGCCGCCCACGAGACCGGGTGGGTGCCTCACGGGCGCACGACCTGGGCCGTAGCGCGTACGGCGGTACCCGGCATGCGCCGTACGGCGTACGGGCCGAGACTCGCAGTAATGCTCACGTCGAGCCGGACGAGGAGGCAGCCAATGGGCTGGTTGTGGGCGATCATCGTCGGATTCGTGCTGGGGCTGATCGCCAAGGCGATCATCCCGGGCAAGCAGCACAGCCCCCTGTGGCTGACGACCATCTTCGGCATGCTGGGCGCCATCGTCGGCAACGCGGTGGCCCGCGCCGCCGGCGTCGAGGCGACCTCCGGCATCGACTGGTGGCGGCACCTGTTCCAGCTGATCGCAGCGATCATCATCGTGGCGGTCGGCGACATGGCGTACATGGCCCTGTGGGGCAACAAGAAGATGCGTCAGCGGGCGTGAACACGGCGGGCCCCGCACCCCTGCTCAGGAGTGCGGGGCCCGGCGTCGCTCACGCGCCGGTGACCTCCACGGCGGCCAGGTTCTTCTTGCCGCGCCGCAGCACCAGCCAGCGCCCGTGGATCAGGTCCTCCTTGGCGGGGACCGCGTCCTCGGCGGCGACCTTCACGTTGTTCACGTAGGCGCCGCCCTCCTTGACCGTGCGCCGGGCGGCCGACTTGCTGGCCACCAGGCCCACCTCGGCGAACAGGTCGACCACCGGCGCCGGCTCGGCGACCTGGACGTGCGGCAGCTCGGAGAGTGCCGCGGCCAGCGTGCGCTCGTCGAGGTCGGCGAGGTCGCCCTGGCCGAACAGCGCCCGGGACGCGGCGATCACGGCGGCCGTCTGGTCGGCGCCGTGCACCAGCGTCGTCAGCTCCTCGGCCAGCGCACGCTGCGCCGCACGCGCCTGCGGACGCTCCTCGGTCTGCTTCTCCAGCTCCTCAAGCTCCTCGCGGGACTTGAAGGACAGGATGCGCATGTACCGGGAGATGTCCCGGTCGTCCACGTTCAGCCAGAACTGGTAGAACGCGTACGGCGTGGTCATCTCCGGGTCCAGCCAGACGGCGCCGCCCTCGGTCTTGCCGAACTTGGTGCCGTCCGCCTTGGTCATCAGCGGCGTCGCCAGCGCGTGCACGGTGGCGTCCGGCTCCAGGCGGTGGATCAGGTCCAGACCGGCCGTGAGGTTGCCCCACTGGTCGCTGCCGCCCTGCTGGAGCGTGCAGCCGTAGCGCCGGTAGAGCTGCAGGAAGTCCATGCCCTGCAGGATCTGGTAGCTGAACTCGGTGTAGCTGATGCCCTGGTCGGACTCCAGGCGGCGGGCCACGGAGTCCTTCGTGAGCATCTTGTTGACGCGGAAGTGCTTGCCGATGTCACGCAGGAACTCGATCGCGGACAGGCCCGCCGTCCAGTCCAGGTTGTTCACCATGATCGCGGCGTTCTCGCCCTCGAAGGACAGGAACGGCTCGATCTGGCGGCGCAGCTTGTCCACCCAGCCGGCGACCGTCTCCGGGTCGTTCAGCGTGCGCTCGGCGGTCGGGCGCGGGTCGCCGATCAGGCCCGTCGCGCCGCCGACCAGCGCCAGCGGCCGGTGCCCGGCCTGCTGGAGCCGGCGCACCGTGAGCACCTGCACCAGGTGCCCCACGTGCAACGAGGGCGCGGTCGGGTCGAAGCCGCAATAGAACGTGACGGGACCGTCCGCGAGCGCCTTGCGCAAAGCGTCCTCGTCAGTGGACAGGGCGAACAGCCCGCGCCACTTCAGCTCGTCGACGATGTCCGTCACGGTCGTCTGTCTCCTTGAGAGATACGAAAGGGTGTCCCGGCCAGTCTATGGGGGACCGCCGACACCCAGGGTCCGTCCCGGTGAACCACGGGGCCTAGACGCCCTGGCTCACCGAGCTCATGTTGAAGTCCGGCACGCGCAGGGCGGGCATCGCGGCCCTGGTGAACCAGTCGCTCCACTCCCTCGGCAGGGTCTTCTCGGTGCGCCCGGCCTCCGTCGCCCGCCCCAGCAGGTCCACGGGCGACTCGTTGAACCGGAAGTTGTTCACCGCGCCGGTCACCTCGCCGTTCTCGACGAGGTAGACGCCGTCCCGGGTCAGCCCGGTGAGCAGCAGCGTCGCCGGGTCCACCTCGCGGATGTACCACAGGCAGGTCAGCAGCAGCCCGCGCTCGGTGCTCGCGACCATCTCCTGGAGCGAGCGCTCGTCACCGCCGTCCAGGATCAGGTTGTCCGCGCCGGGTGCCACCGGCAGCCCGGTCAGGGCCGCGCTGTGCCGGCTGGTGATCAGGTGGCTCAGCTCACCGCGGCTGATCCACTCGGTGGCCCCGGTCGGCAGCCCGTTGTCGAACACCGACTGGTCCCCGCCGGAGGAGTGCGCGATCACGAACGGCGACGACTCCAGACCCGGCGCGTGCGGATCGCTGCGGAGGGTCAGCGGCAGGTCGGTGAGCTTCTCGCCCACGCGCGTGCCGCCGCCCGGCTTGGAGAACACCGTGCGCCCCTCGGCGGCGTCCCGGCCCGACGCCGACCACAGCTGGTAGATCAGCAGGTCCGCGACGGCGGTCGGCGGCAGCAGCGTCTCGTAGCGCCCGGCGGGCAGCTCCACCCGCCGCTCGGCCCAGCCGAGGCGCACGGCCAGCTCGGCGTCCAGCGCGGCCGGGTCGACGTCCTTGAAGTCCCGGGTGGAGCGGCCCGCCCAGGCGGAGCGGGTGCGGTCCGGGGACTTGGCGTTCAGCTCCAGCGTGCCGGTGGGCTGGTCGTGCCGCAGCCGCAGCCCGGTCGAGGTGCCGAGGTACGTCGAGACCAGCTCGTGGTTGGCGAAGCCGTACAGCTCGCGTCCGCCGGCACGCGCGCGTGCGAACGCCTCGCCCAGCGCCGGCGCGAAGTCGGCGAAGACGGCCGAGGAGGTCTCGGCGGGTGGCTCGGCGAAGTCGGCGGCCTCGGGCACCCCGCCGACCAGCGGCTGGGCGTCCTCGGCCGGCCCGGCGCCCCGCGCGGCGGCCTCGGCGGCCCGCACCAGCGGCTCCAGCTCGTCGGCGGTCACCGCGGAGCGGGAGACCACCCCGGAGGCGGTGCCCTCCTTGCCGTCCACGGTCGCGATCACGGTGAGCGTGCGCCCGCGCGTGACGCCGTTGGTGGTGAGCGCGTTCCCGGCCCAGCGCAGGTTGGCGGTGGACCGCTCGTCGGCGATCACCACGCAGCCGTCGGCCCGGGACAGCTCAAGGGCCCGCTCGACGATCTCGTGCGGCTTGTTCGTCGCGGCGCTCATCGACCGGCCTCCTGGGTGGTGTTCAGAATGGTGACGCCCTTGAACAGGGCCGACGGGCAGCCGTGCGAGACGGCCGCGACCTGCCCCGGCTGGGCCTTGCCGCAGTTGAAGGCGCCGCCGAGGACATACGTCTGCGGGCCGCCGACGGCCGCCATGGAGCCCCAGAAGTCGGTGGTCGTCGCCTGGTAGGCCACGTCCCGCAGCTGCCCGGTGATCCGCCCGTTCTCGATCCTGAAGAACCGCTGTCCGGTGAACTGGAAGTTGTAGCGCTGCATGTCGATCGACCAGGACCGGTCCCCGACGACATAGATCCCGCGGTCCACGGACCCGATGAGATCCTCCGTGGACATCCCGGCCGGGTCCGGCTGCAGGGAGACGTTGGCCATGCGCTGCACCGGCACATGGGCGGGGGAGTCGGCGTAGGCGCACCCGTTGGAGCGCTCGAACCCGGTCAGCTTCGCGATCCGCCGGTCCAGCTGGTAGCCCACCAGCGTCCCGTCCTTCACCAGGTCCCAGGACTGCGCCGCGACGCCCTCGTCGTCGTAGCCGATCGTGGCGAGCCCGTGTTCGGCGGTGCGGTCGCCGGTGACGTTCATCAGCTCGGAGCCGTACCTCAGCTTGCCGAGCTGGTCGAAGGTGGCGAAGGAGGTGCCGGCGTAGGCGGCCTCGTAGCCGAGGGCGCGGTCCAGCTCGGTGGCGTGCCCGATCGACTCGTGGATCGTCAGCCACAGGTTGGACGGGTCGACGACCAGGTCGTACGGCCCCGGCTCGACGCTCGGTGCCCGCATCTTCTCGGCGAGCAGCCCGGGGATCTCGGCGATCTCCTTGTCCCAGTCCCAGCCGGTGCCCGTCAGGTACTCCCAGCCGCGCCCCGCGGGCGGCGCCAGGGTGCGCATGGAGTCGAACTCGCCGCTGGAGCCGTCCACCGACACGGCCGTCAGCACGGGGTGCAGCCGGACCCGCTGCTGCGTGGTCACGGTGCCCGCGGTGTCGGCGTAGAACTTGTTCTCGTGCACGGTGAGCAGCGAGGCGTCGACATGGTCGACCCCGTTCGAGTTCAGCAGCCGCCGGCTGAACTCCTCCAGCAGCCCCGTCTTCTCCTCGTCCGGCACGGAGAACGGGTCGATCTCGTACGCCGAGATCCACGTCTTGTCGGCGTGCACCGGCTCGTCGGCCAGCTCCACCCGCTCGTCGGACCCGGCGGCCTTGATGACCTGCGCGGACAGCTTGGCCATGGCCACGGCCTGGGAGGCGACCCGGGCGGCGGCGTCCATCGTCAGGTCCACCCCCGAGGCGAACCCCCACGTCCCGCCGTGCACGACCCGCACCGCGTACCCGAGATCGGTCGTGTCCGACGACCCGGCCGGCTTGGCGTCCCGCAGCCTCCAGGACGCGCTGCGCACCCGCTCCAGCCGGAAGTCGGCGTGCTCGGCCCCGAGCGCACGCGCGCGTGCGAGAGCGGCGTCGGCGAGGGCGCGTAGGGGGAGTGCCGTGAAGGCTTCGTCGATCGTATGAGGCACCGAGGTCTCTCCTGTCGTCGTGACATGCCGTCGTGACCTGTGGTTGCCCCGATCATGTCGTGCCGGCCGGGCCCGGGACCACACGTTTGCGGCGGACGTGCGTGCCTTTCTGTAGGGACCCCACAGTCAGTTCCGTATGCCGCTGTCGGTGCCCGAATGTCCGCGGGCCCCGGCGGACCGATAGGTTTTCCGGGAAGCCGCCTGTCATCCAGCTGTTCGGGCGGGTGTTCAGAACCGCTATCGAAAGGGTGATCCGTTGAGCCGCTCGGTTCTCGTCACCGGAGGCAACCGGGGCATCGGCCTCGCCATCGCCCGTGCGTTCGCCGACGCCGGCGACAAGGTCGCCATCACGTACCGCTCGGGGGAGCCGCCGGCCGGCTTCCTCGCCGTCAAGTGCGACATCACCGATCCCGAGCAGGTGGAGCAGGCCTACAAGGAGATCGAGGCCGAGCACGGTCCGGTCGAGGTGCTCATCGCCAACGCCGGCGTCACCAAGGACCAGCTGCTGATGCGCATGACCGAGGAGGACTTCACCTCGGTCATCGACACCAACCTCACCGGCACCTTCCGGGTCGTCAAGCGTGCCAACCGCGGCATGCTGCGCGCCAAGAAGGGACGGGTCGTCCTCATCTCCTCCGTCGTCGGGCTGCTCGGCTCGGCGGGGCAGGCGAACTACTCCGCCTCCAAGGCCGCCCTCGTCGGCTTCGCGCGCTCCCTCGCCCGTGAGCTGGGCTCGCGCAACATCACCTTCAACGTCGTCGCGCCCGGCTTCGTCGACACCGACATGACCAAGGCGCTCACCGACGAGCAGCGCCAGAACATCGTGTCGCAGGTGCCGCTCGGCCGTTACGCGCAGCCGGAGGAGATCGCCGCGACGGTGCGGTTCCTCGCCTCGGACGACGCCTCGTACATCACTGGAGCCGTCATTCCCGTTGACGGCGGACTGGGAATGGGTCACTGATCATGAGCGGAATTCTCGACGGCAAGCGCATCCTGATCACCGGTGTGCTGACGGAGGCGTCCATCGCCTTCCACGCCGCGAAGCTGGCCCAGGAGCAGGGCGCCGAGGTCATCCTGACCGCGTTCCCGCGGCCCACGCTGACCGAGCGCATCGCCAGGAAGCTGCCGAAGCCGGCCAAGGTCATCGAGCTCGACGTCACCAACGAGGAGCACCTGAACCGGCTGGCCGACCTGGTCGGCGAGGAGCTGGGCGGCCTCGACGGCGTCGTGCACTCCATCGGCTTCGCCCCGCAGGACGCGCTCGGCGGCAACTTCCTGAACACGCCGTTCGAGTCCGTGGCCACCGCCATGCACGTCTCGGCGTACTCCCTGAAGGCGCTGACCATGGCCTGCCTGCCGCTGATGCAGAACGGCGGCTCGGTCGTCGGCCTCACCTTCGACGCGCAGTTCGCCTGGCCGCAGTACGACTGGATGGGCCCGGCCAAGGCCGCCCTGGAGGCGACCAGCCGCTACATCGCCCGTGACCTGGGCAAGCAGAACATCCGCTGCAACCTCGTCTCCGCGGGCCCGCTCGGCTCCATGGCCGCCAAGTCCATCCCGGGCTTCGAGGAGCTGGCCTCCGTGTGGGACAACCGCTCCCCGCTGGAGTGGGACCTGAAGGACCCCGAGCCGGCCGGCCGCGGCATCGTCGCCCTGCTGAGCGACTGGTTCCCGAAGACCACCGGCGAGATCGTCCACGTGGACGGCGGTCTGCACGCCATCGGCGCCTGATCACGGCCGACCCGCGAAGGGCCCGCACCCACCTGGGTGCGGGCCCTTCCGTGTCACCCGTTCGGCTCACCGGCCGGGCGGACCGCGGCCCTCACCGCGCACGCTGGAAGGGCACCGCCCCGTAGCCGTACGGCCGAGGAGGTCCCCTTGTGCGCCTGTCCCGCAGCCTCGCCCCAGTGACCGTCGCCGCCGCCGTCGTCCTGTGCCTGCCGTACGACGCGCTGCCGCACGCGCGTGTGGCACGCCCCGCCGCCGAGGAGCCCTTCGGCGCCGAGTGCCGTGCGAGCGTCCACGGCTCGAAGGTCGTCGCCCACTGCCACAACCCCTATGTCGACACCGATCGCGTCACTTTGCACATCGAGTGCGCCCGATGGTGGGACCTCGACACCGACAGCGCCCCCGTGGACGCCGGGCCGGCCACGACCGTGGTGCTGACCGGGCGGTGCTGGAAGGAGGTCCGCTCGGTGTGGGTCAGTCACGAGAAGGCGTGACCCGCCCGGGGCGGCACAGGAACGGATAGCTCGCGGCCTCCTCGGCGGCCCGGTCGGCGTCGCCCGCGCGCAGCGCGTCGACCAGCCGCCGGTGGTCCATGTGCGTCTCCGGCGTCAGCTTCTCGCCGACGTCCTCACGCAGCCAGTCCCGCAGCACCTCGCCCAGGTCGGCGTACAGCGCGGTGAGCACGTCGTTGTGGGACGCCGAGACCACGGCCAGGTGGAAGGTGGCGTCCGCCGCCACGAACGCCTCCGCGTCGCCCGTGTCCCACGCCTCCTCCCGCCGCAGCAGCAACGCGTCGAGCTGCTTGAGGTCCTTCTCCGTACGGCGCTCGGCCGCCAGCCTGGCCGCGCTGGACTCCAGCGTGGAGCGCAGTTCGGCGATGTGCTGCGGATCGGCGCCGGCGAACCGGCGGTGCATCACGCCGGCCAGCTCGCTGGTCGCCACGACATAGGTGCCGGAGCCCTGGCGGATGTCCAGCAGGCCGTTGTGCGCGAGGGCGCGGACGGCCTCACGGACGGTGTTGCGGGCCACACCGAGCTGCTCGACCAGCTCGGGTTCGGTCGGGATGCGCGAGCCCACCGGCCATTCGCCGGAGGTGATCTGGTTACGCAACTCGGCGATGACCTGCTCGGACAGCGCAGAGCGGCGGGGATGGCTCAGGGGCATGGGGACACCTTCGCAGGCGAGGGGCCGGGGCCGGCCGCCCGGGATGGACAACCAATCATCCCATGATTCTATGATGGGCCTCATGGCACGTGAGGAAACCCGGACGATAACGACCCCGACCCAGCCCGCACCGACCCGGAAGACCGGCACCGCCGCGCCACGCGCGTGGGCGACACGCCTGGTCGTCGTCGGCATCGTGCTGTCCGCACTCAACCTCCGCCCGGCCATCACCAGCCTCGGCGCCCTCCTGGAGGAGGTCCGCGACGGGCTCGGCATGAGCGGCAGCGTGGCCGGCCTGCTCACCTCGGTGCCGCCCCTGTGCTTCGCCGTGTTCGGCGTGACGGCCCCCCGGCTCGCCCGCCGCTTCGGCCCCGCCACCGTCGTGTGCGCCGGCATGGCCGCCATCGCCGCCGGCCTCCTCGTCCGGCCGTACACAGGCAGCGTGGCCGGCTTCCTCGCCGCCAGCGCCCTCGCCCTGATGGGCATCGCGGTCAGCAACGTGCTCATGCCCGTCATCGTCAAGCGCTGGTTCCCCGACCGGGTCGGTTCCATGACCGGCCTGTACTCGATGTTCCTCGCCTTCGGCACCTCCATCGCCGCCGCCGCGACCGTGCCGATGACCCGCGCCCTCGGCGACAGCTGGCAGTCCGGGCTCACCGTGTGGGCCGTCCTGGCCGCCGCGGCCGTCGTGCCCTGGCTGCCCGTGCTGCGCCGCGACCGGGCCGGCGCCGAGCCCGCCGCACCGCGCGAGAGCGCGCCCACCGAGGCAGCGGACACCGGGCGGCCCGCCCAGGAGCCCGCGCCCGCGCTGCGCATCACCCGCAGCCGCACCGCCTGGGCGCTCGCCGTCTTCTTCGGCCTCCAGGCCACCGCCGCCTACATCACGATGGGCTGGATGGCGCAGATCTTCCGCGACTCCGGTGTCTCCGCCGGCACCGCCGGACTGCTCCTCGCCGTCACGATGGTGATGGGCGTGCCGCTCGCCTTCGTGATCCCGCGGCTCGCGACCCGGCTGCCCCACCAGGGCCCCATCGTGCTCGCCCTCGGCGTGTGCGGGCTGGCCGGATACGCCGGCCTGTACTTCGCGCCGGCCGGCGGCGCCTGGGCCTGGGCGGTGCTGCTCGGCATCTCCAACTGCTCCTTCCCGCTCGCCCTGACCATGGTCGGCATGCGCGCCCGCAGCGGCCCCGGAGTGGCCCAGCTGTCCGCGTTCGCGCAGAGCACCGGCTACCTGCTGTCCATCCCCGGCCCGCTGCTGGTCGGCGTGCTCTACCAGAGCAGCGGCGGCTGGGGCCTGCCGATCGCCCTGATGGCCGCGCTGATGGTGCCGCAGATGGCCGTGGGCTTCCTCGCCGGACGCGACCGCACGGTGGAGGACGAGGCCGCCGGCGCCGCCTGACCCCTGCGGCGGGGGATGGCGGGCCGAGGTGCGAGACTGGGCCCATGCCCGTGCTCGAACCGAACCCCCAGAACGGCCAGAAGAAGATGCTCATCGTCTTCGGCTCGTTCCTCGCCATCTTCGTGATCATCGCCATCGTCGCGACGATCGCCTCCCCGTGAGCGTGAGCGTGAGCGTGAGCCCCGCCCCGGCCGGTGGTGGGGCTACCCCCACCGTCCCCTAGGGGGTGAGGGTCAGGGTCAAGTGGGTGGATCACCGGATGGGCCCGGGCCCGCGGATTCCGTAGCGTCGAGACGTGGCCGCCGAACGGCGGATCACCCACCCCGTGCACGGCACGCTCGACGACCGCGGAGGCACCCATGTCGGCCCGTTCGCACCCCCGGCCCCACCCGGCGACCACGGGCGGCGTCCAGGCCCGGCTGCCCTGGTGGGCGCTCGCCCTGCCCACCCTCGCCTTCATCACCCTGCTCGTGCTGATACTGAACCCGGTGCACGCGGAGGCGGCCGGCGGCGGCCCCGCGATCGCCCACCTGTTCCAGCACCTCCAGGCGCTCCTCGCCCGCTAGGAATCCCATGGTGGGAAGCCCCGTCAACTCCCTGCGCCCCGTGGCCTGTTTCATGCGAAGCTGGGACTCATGAGCGTCGCAGAACCCCGCAGGATCGTCCTCTTCCGGCATGCGAAAGCCGACTGGCCACCGGTGCCCGACCACGAGCGGCCGCTCGCCGAACGGGGCCGCAAGGACGCCGCCGAGGCCGGACGCCGGCTGGCCGACACCGGTGTCCCCTTCGACCTGACCCTGTGCTCCACCTCGACCCGCACCCGCGAGACCTGGAAGCTCGCCGCGCACGAGTTCCCGCACCGGCCGAAAACGGTCTACGAGGAGCGGATCTACGACGCCTCCCCGGGCGAGCTGATCGCCCTGCTCAACGAGACGCCGGACGAGGTGCGCAACCTGCTGCTCATCGGGCACAACCCGGGCGTGCAGGGGCTCGCCGAGATCCTGGCCGGCGCCGCCGAGGACGACGCCCGCGCGCGGATGAGCCGACGCGGCTTCCCGGCCGCCGCCTTCGCCGGTCTGACCTTCGACGCCCCCTGGAAGTCCCTGGAGCCGGGCGTGGCCACGCTGGTCGACTACTGGGCCCCGGCCGACTGACCCGCGGCACCGACCCGACCCTTCGTACACGACAGGGGCCCGGCACCGTCACGGTGCCGGGCCCCTGCCCCATGCGCTGCGCTACTCCAGGCCGACGGTGTCCGCCGCCTCGACCTCTTCCCGGGTGATCCCGAGCAGATACAGCACCGTGTCCAGGAACGGCACGTTCACCGCGGTGTGCGCGGCCTCCCGCACCACCGGCTTGGCGTTGAAGGCCACCCCGAGACCGGCCGCGTTCAGCATGTCCAGGTCGTTGGCGCCGTCACCGATCGCCACCGTCTGCGACAGCGGCACGCCCGCCTCCGCCGCGAACCGGCGCAGCAGCCGCGCCTTGCCGGCCCGGTCCACGATCTCGCCGGTGACCCGGCCCGTGAGCTTGCCGTCGACGATCTCCAGCGTGTTGGCCTGCGCGAAGTCGAGGCCGAGGCGCTCCTTGAGATCGTCGGTGACCTGGGTGAACCCGCCTGAGACGACGCCCACCTGGTAGCCGAGTCGTTTCAGCGTACGGATCAGGGTGCGCGCGCCCGGCGTCAGCCGCACCTCGCTGCGCACCTTGTCCACGACGGAGGCGTCCAGGCCCTCCAGCAGCGCCACGCGCGCGTGCAGCGACTGCTCGAAGTCCAGCTCGCCGCGCATCGCGGCCGCCGTCACCTCGGCGACCTTGTCCTCGCAGCCGGCGTGCGCGGCGAAGAGCTCGATCACCTCGTCCTGGATCAGGGTGGAGTCCACGTCCATCACCACGAGCCGCTGCGCCCTGCGGTGCAGACCGGCCGCCACGACCGCGACATCGACACCCAGTGCCGCCGCATCCGTCACCAGGGCGGTGCGCAGGGGCTCGGTCTCCACGCCGGACACCGCGAACTCCACCGCTGTGACCGGGTACTTGGCCAGCCGGAAGATACGGTCGATGTTGCCGCCGGCCTTGGTGATCTTCGCGGCGATGGCGGCGGTGGCCTCGGCGGTCAGCGGGTGGCCCAGCACGGTGACCAGGGAGCGGCCGAGTCCGCGCGGACGGTTGTCGCCGCGACCGGAGATGATCTCGGCCTGCATCTTCATCGACTCGGCCCAGCTGTGCACGGTCGCCCGCAGATCACCCTCCAGGGCGTGCGCCGGCTGCGTCACGAGCGCGCACAGCACGATCCGGCCACGGGTGACGACCTGCTCGATGTCGATCACGTCGACGGAGTAGGCGGCGAGGGTGTCGAAGAGTCCCGCCGTGATACCCGGCCGGTCCTTGCCGAAGATCTTGACGAGGAGGGTGGGGACGTCCGAGTACTCGGGGATCTCGGGAGTCCCGGGTGTCGAGGTCTGCGAAGCGCTCATGGTGTTCCCACCGTATCCGGCACCCAGTGCCTCGCGCGCCCGAGGTCCGCCTGACGGACACGGAACACTGCGCGACGGGGGGATGACGGCGGGACGACGGGGAGGTGGCGGGTGTCTGCCGGGGAGCTTGGGGGGCGCCCTTGGGGGGAGGCGCGGGCGGGAGCCGGCGTCCGAGGTTGGGCTCGCGGCTGTGGGCTCTCCGGGCGCCCCGTGGTACCTGGCCGGGATCGGGGTGGGGCTAGCGCTCGGGCTTGCGGGAGGTGGGGGACGGGGGCCGGTGTCGGGAGTGGGGGCGCCGGGGTGCACGCCCTCCTGGTGCTCGTGCCGCCGGGCTGTGCGGTCGGGGGCGCGGCTCTTGGGTCATGTGTGGAGGGTGGCGGGCGGGGGCCGGTGTCCGGAGTCGGTTCAGTCAGTGGAAGGTGGCGGGTCGGGAGCCGGCAGGTGAGGTGGGCTCGCCGCTGTGCACCCTCTCGGTGCCCGCGCCGCCGAGCTGCGGTCGGGGCTGGGGCTCAGCGGGGGCCCTTCGGCCCGCGGGGCGGGGGAGCGGGTGGGGGAGGCGGAGGTGGCGGGACCTCGTCGGGCCAGGAGGGTGGCCGCCTCCGGCTCCGGTCCTTCGGCGCCGGGGCGGGTGGTCCGAGCGGACCGGCCACCGTGGGAGCGCCGTACATGTCCGGCGGCGGTGCGTGGCGCTGCGCCGGCGGAGGCGTGTCCGCCGACTCGGGCCTGATCTCCGGGCCCCGGAGCCAGGGGTCCGGCGCAGAGTGGGACGCCGTCGGGCCGTAGGGGCCGGCCGCGGCCGTCTCACCGCGCCCGGGCTGCCCCGACGCCTCCCCCTGCGGATACGGCGATGCCGCCCACCGCACGGCCCACGTCCCGGCCGCCCCGCTGACGTACGCCAACAGCCCACCGGCGGCGCCCGCGCCCGCTCCCCATACGGCGCCCAGCAGCAACGCCACACCCACACGCTCCCGCAGCTCGACCCCGGCGCCGAAGGCGTCGAAGCCGAGGACGGACAGCGACGCGTTCACCGACACACCCGCCAGCCACCCGAGCAGCGCCAGC
>NZ_PQSS01000072.1 GCF_002920535.1 Streptomyces sp. Ru71
GTGCAGGTCAGCACCTCGTAGCGGCCGGTGGGGCCGAGAATGCGGCTGGGCATGCCCAGCTCGAAGGGGTAGACGCCGTCGAGGGCCAGGACGACGACTCGCTCGGGCGGTGGCACGGCACTCATGGCACGATCCTATCGAAGGGTGGCCTTCATGCCATTGCCGCGGCGCCGGGCGGACGACAGGCTGGTGGACCATGAGCGATGCGAACACGACCATGCGTGCCGTGAGTCAGGACGTCCTCGGCGGTCCCGAGGTGCTGAAGGTGATCGAACTCCCGCGGCCCGCGCCGCGCCCCAACCAGGTGCTGGTGCGGGTACGCGCGGCCGGTGTGAACCCGACCGACTGGAAGCACCGCGCCCTCGGCGCCTTCCTCGGCCGGCCGCCGTTCGTGCTCGGCTGGGACGTCTCGGGCGTGGTGGAGGCGGTCGGCATCGGCGTCGCCCGCTTCCGGCCGGGCGACGAGGTGTTCGGCATGCTGCCCTACCCCTACGGCCACGGCTCGCACGCCGAGTACGTCACCGGCCCGGCCCGCGCCTTCGCCCTCAAGCCCGCCGGGATCGACCACGTGCAGGCGGGGGCACTGCCGCTGGTGTCGCTGACGGCGTGGCAGGCCCTGGTGGAGACGGCCGGCCTGCGCCCGGGGCAGCGGGTGCTGATCCACGCGGCGGCCGGCGGGGTCGGGCACGTCGCGGTGCAGATCGCCAAGGAGCTCGGCGCGTACGTCATCGGTACCGCGAGCGCCGGCAAGCACGACTTCCTGCGCTCCATCGGCGTGGACGAGCCCCTCGACTACCGGGAGCGCGACGTCACGGAGGCGGTCAAGGACGTCGACGTGGTGCTGGACACGCTCGGCGGCGAGACCTCGGTGCGCTCGCTGCGGGTGCTGCGGCCGGGCGGGATCGTGGTCTCGATCCTGCCGGTGGGCTCGGACGACTTCCACCAGGAGGCCGAGCGGCTCGGTGTGCGCGCGGTGCGGATGCTCGTCGACGCCTCGCACAGCGGGATGCGGAAGATCGCCGAGCTGGCCGAGGCCGGGAAGCTGCGGGCCGAGATCGCGGCGACCTTCCCGCTCGCCGAGGCCGCCGAGGCGCACCGGCTGGGCGACACCGGGCGCACCACGGGCAAGCTCGTCCTGGTGATGGACTGAGCCGTGTCCGCCTCGGCGGGGAACGAGCCGTGCCCCCTGGCCGGGGACCGATCCGTGTCGCCCTGGCCGGGGCGGAGCCGTACCTCTCCAGCCACCCTCCCGATCAAACTCGGTCGTAAATCAACGACATATGTCAATCGAACATGCTCAAATGCTGTCGGCCGAGGGTAACTTGCAGGGCAGGAGCCCCACTTGGGGCTTCCGTCCACGCAGCGGGTTGGAGGCGATGCCGTCGTGCAGCAGGACCCTGCGCCGCCCACGGCTCATCTGCGCGTGCGCGCCGACCGTGGTCACACGGTGCTGGAGTTCCACGGCGAGATCGACATCGCCTCCGCGGCCGAGATCGCCCCGCACCTCGACCGGGCCACGTCCGGTCCCACGCCGCGCGTGGTGATCGACCTGAGCGGTGTGGAGTTCTTCGACTGCTCCGGGCTGCGTCTGCTGTACCGGGCCCGGCGCCGGGTGCTGGAGCGGGACGGCCGTATCCGCCTGGTGTGCACGCACCCCCTCACACTGAGGATGCTGCGGCTGACCGGGCTGTCCCGGCTGCTGCCGCCGCAGCCGACGCGGGAGGCGGCCCTGGACCGGCCCGAGGCCGCGTCCGGCTCGCTGTGAGGGGTCAGGGCATCGCGCGCTCCGCGTCGAACAGGGCGCTCACCGACTCGCCGTTGTGGATGCGCCGCACGGCCTCGGCGAGCGCCGGGGCGACGGTGAGGACGCGCAGCTTGTCGGTGTGCTCCTCGGCCGGTACCGGAACGGTGTTGGTGCACACGATCTCCAGCACGTCCGGCTGTTCGCTGAGCCGCTTGAGCGCGCCCGCCGCGAACAGCCCGTGCGTGCACGCCACCCGCACCGAGCGCGGCCCCGACTGCCGCAGCCGCTGCAGCAGTTCCAGCACCGTGCTGCCCTTGGCTATCTCGTCGTCGAGGACGATCACGTCCCGTCCGGCGACGTCCCCGATGACCGAGCTGATGCTGACCCGGTCGTCCGGGTAGCGCTGCTTGGCCCCGGCGGCCACCTGCGCGCCGATCATCCGGGCGAAGGCGGCCGCCTCCTTGGCGTTGCCGAGGTCCGGCGAGACGACGGTGGTGCGGGTCAGGTCGTAGCGCCGGAAGTACGCGGCCAGCTCGCGCCGGGCGTGCAGATGGTCGACCGGGACCGAGAAGAACCCGTGCACCTGCGGCGAGTGCAGCGTCATCGCCAGCACCCGCCCGGCGCCGGCCGCCACCAGCAGATCCGCGACCAGCCGCCCGCCCAGCGAGATCCGCGGCGCGTCCTTCTTGTCGGAGCGCGCGTAGGAGTAGTGCGGCAGGACGACGTTGATACGGGCCGCGGAGGCGCCGCGGGCGGCGTCGCACATCAGCAGCAGCTCCACCAGGTGTTCCTGGACGGGCCTGACCAGCGGCTGGATCAGGAAGACGTCCCGCTCCCGGCAGTTGGCCCGCAGCTGCACCTCCAGGCAGTCGTTGGCGAACCGGCTCACCCGGGTCCCGCTGAGCGGAACCCCGAGCTGGGCACAGACCTCCTCGGCCAGCTCGGGGTGGGCGCTTCCGCTGAACACGGCGATCTCTCGCACCTCGGTCTCCTCCCGGGCCGGTCCGGCCGAACGGCCCCGCCGACTGGTGTACCCGGTGGATCCGAGGCCGCAGTCCTACCGCACCGCGCTGCCGGCGGCCGGTGCGGCGGCCGGACCCCCGGTGCCCGCCGCCCGGCGGTCGCGGGCCGCGCCGAGCGCCCGGCCGAGTGCGCCGACGGCGAGCAGCAGCACCACCGTGCCCAGCGTGAACGCCTCGAAGGTGGTGCGCGTGACGCCCCAGGTCTCGTGGAAGTCGTAGCCGACACCCAGCAGGGGTTCCAGGACACCGGGGAACAGGGCGCTGAACGAGCCCAGCACGATCCAGAGGTGGACCAGCACCGCGCAGCCCAGGAAGCCGGCCCTGCCGAACGGGACGGTGTAGGGGCGGGGCACGTGCGGGTACCGGCGCCGCAGGACGTACAGCGCGGGCACGATCACCAGGTAGGACAGCAGCAGCGTGGTGATGGCGACCGTCAGCACGACGTCGAAGACGGCGGCGGTGTCGCCGTGCACGAGGGTCATCGCCGCCAGCATGAACAGGGTCGCGGTGACACCGGAGACCAGGTTCATCCGCACCGGGGTGCCGAGCCGGTCGTGGAAGGCGCCGAGGGAGCGGGTGAAGAAGGTGCCGTCGGCGGCGGCCATCGCCTGCATGCGGTCGCTGACGATCATCCAGGCGCTGCCCTGGGTCAGCAGCGCGAAGACGAACAGGACGGCCGCGGTGGTGGTCAGCGCGCCGCTGAAGCCGCCGTAGACGCCGAAGACCAGGGAGGTGGCGTCGAGGAAGCCGCCGATGCCGGTGACCTTGTCGGCCGGGACGACCGCGAGGATCGCCAGCACGGGCAGCAGATAGCAGCCGGCGGCCACGACGCCCGAGACGCCGATGGAGACGGGCACGTCCCGCTTGGGGTTGTGCATCTCGTCGCCGGCGGCGTTGGGCGCCTCGAACCCGACGTAGGCGAACAGCAGCACCGGCACCAGACCGAGAAATCCGGCCGTGCTCGGTGCCGTCCGGGCGTGCTGGAGTCCGTCGAAGCCGTGCCGCAGGCCGTAGACGACCGCCGTGCCGGTGAACAGCAGCACCAGGCCGACCTTGGCGACGGCCCCGGCCGTGGTGATCCACTTGCCGCGGCGCAGCGACACCACGGCCGTGAGGATGGAGATCCAGATGAAGGCGAGCTTGAAGGCGTAGTCGGCGACGGTGCCGGACCCGAGGTGGACGACGTAGGTGTCGAAGGCGCCGGCGGCGGCGAAGACCAGGGAGCCGCCGAGCCAGACGGGGTTGGTGACCCAGTAGAAGAGGGTGGTCAGTGCGGCGGCCAGCGGACCGAAGGCCAGCCGGACCCAGACGTAGGGCCCGCCCTCCTGCGGGAACGCGGCGCCGGTCTCGGCGAACAGCAGGGCGTAGGGCAGGAGGAACAGCAGCGCGAGCGCGGCCGTCCAGGTGAGGGCCTCACCGCCGCCGGTGGCGATCTGCCCGACGACGTCGAAGGAGATCACGGCGGCGATGCCCATGGCCATGATGTCGAACCGGCGCAGACTGCGCCGCAGGTGCGGAACGGGAGTGGCGGGGACGGGGGTTGCGGACACGGGGAGGCCTCCTGAGGGGACGCGCCCGGGACAGCGCGGGGAGGAATGAGGGGCCGGGGCGGGAAGGTGGCCGGGGCCCTGGTGGTCCCGGCCCGGTGTCGTCAGCGGCGGATCTCGCCGGTGGGCAGGGCGCGTTCGAGGACGGAGCGCATCGCGGTGACCGTCTCCTTGGCCTCCGCCTCCGTCATGACCAGCGGCGGGGAGAGCACCAGGCTGTGCGCGCAGTCGCGGACGATGACGCCGGTCTCGCGGCGGATGACGTCGGGCAGCAGGGGCTGGAGCATGGGCAGCGGGGCCCGGGTGCCGCGGTCGGCGACGAGTTCGACGGCCAGCATCATGCCGACCGAGCGGATCTCGCCGACGACGGGCAACCCCCCGAGCTGCTCCTCAAGTTCGCGGTGCAGGTGCGCGCCGATGTCCACGGCCCGGCCGAGCAGGCCCTCCCGCTCGATGATGTCCAGGTTGGCGAGGGCGACGGCGGCGGCGACCGGGTGGCCGTTGTAGGTGTAGCCCATGGGGAAGCCGTTCTCACGCAGCAGCACCTCGGCGACGTGGTCGCCGACCAGCAGCGCGCCCAGCGGGATGTAGCCGGAAGTGATGCCCTTGGCGGTGACCACGATGTCCGGCCGCACCCCGAAGTGCTGGGCGGCGAACCAGGTGCCCACCCGGCCGTAGGCGGTGACGACCTCGTCGAGGATCAGCAGGATGCCGTGCCGGTCGAGGACCTCGCGCACCCGGGGCCAGTAGTCGTCCGGCGGGACGAGCATGCCGCCGACACCCATGATGGGTTCGCCGATCATCGCGGCGATGTTCTCGCCGCCGATCTCGGCGATGCGCTCCTCCAGCTCGCGGATCAGGAAGTCGGTGGGGTCCTCGCCGCCGTACAGCTCCTGCCGGTACGGCCACGGCGGGGTGAGGTGGCTGACGTGCGGCATCATCGGGGCGAAGCCCTCGTGGTAGACCGGGAAGCCGGTCGCCGAGCCGCCGCCGTAGCCGATGCCGTGGTACGCCTTGTGCCGGGCGAGGATCCAGGTGCGGTCTCGCTCGCCGCGCCGGTGGTGGTAGTAGCGGGCCATCTTGATGGCGGCCTCGTTGCCCTCCGAGCCGCCGGAGGTGAAGTAGACGTGCCCGAGGCCCTCGGGGGCGAGGGAGGTGAGCCGGGTGGCGAGTTCGACGGCCCGGTCGTTGGAGAACTCCCAGAAGCTGGTGAAGTACTCCAGCCTCGCCATCTGGTCGTGGGCGACCCGGGCGAGCTCCTCGCGGCCGTGGCCGATCTGGGCGAGCCACAGCCCGCCGGTGGCGTCGAGGTAGGAGCGGCCCTCGGCATCCGTGAGCCGGCAGCCGGAGCCGCCGGTCATCACGACGCGCTCCTCGACGCTGCCGGGCAGGTAGGGGTGGATGATGCGGGCGCGGTCGGCCGCGGCGAGCTCGGCGGCGGACGCGGGCAGGGGGGTGCGGCTCATCGGGGGGCGTTCCTTCCGGTCGGGCGGTCGGGGGGGTGTCGGGCGCGTGGGTCATGCGTAGGTGATCCACGTCGTCTTCAGGCCGGTGTACTTGGCGACGGCGTGCGGGGAGAGGTCGCGGCCGTAGCCGGACCGCTTGAAGCCGCCGAACGGGGTGAGCGGGCTGAGCGCGTCCACGGTGTTGACGGAGACCGTCCCCGCGTGCAGGGCGTCGGCGACGCGGTGGGCGCGGGCAAGGTCACGGGTCCACACGGAGGCGGCGAGCCCGTACGGCGAGTCGTTGGCGATGCGCACGGCCTCGGCCTCGTCGGTGAACGGCAGCACGGTGAGCACCGGCGCGAACAGCTCCTCCCGGGCGAGGGGAGCCTGGGGGCCGAGGCCGGAGACGACGGTCGGGTGGACGTAGGCCCGCTCGCGGATACCGCCGCAGTGGACGCGGGCGCCCTGCGCGCGGGCCCGGTCCACGGCGTGCAGGACGCGGACCGCCTGCGCCTCGTCCACCAGCGGGCCGAGCCGGGTGGCCGGGTCGAGCGGGTCGCCGGGGACGTAGGCGGCGGCGTGCGCGACGACCCGGGCGGTGAACTCCTCGGCCAGGGAGGCCTCGACGAGCAGCCGGGTGTTGGCGGAGCAGACCTGCCCGGCGTTGAACGCGAAGCCCCAGGCGGCCCGTTCGGCGGCCGCGTCCAGGTCGGCGTCGGCGAAGACCAGGTTGGGGCTCTTGCCGCCGGCCTCGATCCAGACCTGCTTGCCGTTGGACTCGGCCGCGTAGGACTGGAAGAGCCGGCCGACGGCGGTGGAGCCGGTGAAGGCGAGCACGTCGACGTCCGGGTGGCGGCCGAGGGCCTGCCCGGCGTCCTCGCCGAGTCCGGGGACGACGTTCAGCACGCCGTCGGGGATGCCCGCCTCGGCCGCCAGTTCGGCCAGCCGCAGCGCGGACAGCGGGGACTGCTCGGCGGGCTTGAGGACGACGCTGTTGCCGGCGGCGAGGGCGGGAGCGAGCTTCCAGGAGGCCAGGTCCAGCGGGAAGTTCCACGGCACGACGGCGCCGACGACACCGAGCGGGACGCGCCGGACCAGGGCGAGGTTCCCCGGCGGGGCGGGCGCGATCTCGTCGTACAGCTTGTCGGCGGCCTCGGCGTGCCAGGCGAAGCAGCCGGCGGCGCCGGGGACGTCGACGGCGAGGGCCTCGGCGACGGGTTTGCCCATGTCGAGGCTGTCGAGCAGGGCGAGCTCGGGGCCGTTCGCCTCGATCAGCCCGGCGAGGCGCAGCAGGCGCTTCTTGCGGTCGGCGGGCGCCAGCTTCGACCAGCGTCCGTCGTCGAAGGCGGTGCGGGCCGCGCGGACGGCCGCGTCGACCTCGGGGGCCGCGCAGGCGGCGACCTCGGCGGTGGTCTTGCCGGTGGCCGGGTCGACGGTGGCGAACACCTCGCCGGAGGCCGCATCGGTCCAGCGGCCGTCGATGAACGCCCGGGTGCGGGGCGCGAGGGTGTCGCGGCGGTGCTGCCAGTCGTCGCGGGTGAGCATGAGGGTCCTCCGGGCGGGGCGGTCGGTTCGGGGGGCTGCGGCGCGGAAGAGGCGGGCGCCGGCGCCTCTCCTGCGGGGGGCGTTCCTCGGCGGCCTGGGCCAGTTCTTTGAATTCGGAGTCAAACAATGGGCCTCGGTCATGTCAATGCTCTGGTCCCGGGCAACTTGAATTACTCGAACCAGCCGGTAAAGAATGGCGGGCATGGCGAGACCGAAGAACCAGGGCGCGCGCAGGGAGGCGCTGATCGAGGCGGCCGGCCGGGCGATCTCCGAGCGGGGCATCGCCGCGCTGCGGATCAAGGACATCGCCGCCGAGGCGGGCGTCTCGGCGGGATCGGTGCTGTACTACTACCCGGAGCTCGACGACCTCGTGTTCGAGGTGCACAGCGGCGCCGTCGAGCGGTTCCTGGCCCGGCGCCACGCCGTCACCGACGGCCTGCCCGACCCGGTCGAGCGGCTGCGCGCGGCCGCCTCCTCCGGTCTGCCCGCCGACGCCGACGACGCCGGCCACCGGCTGCTGTACGAGCTGCACGGCCTGGCCGACCGCAGCACCGCGCACGCCGCGCTGATGGGCTCGCTCTTCGCCCGGGAGACCGCCCTGTACGCGACGGTCCTCGAACTCGGCGTAGCCGCAGGGGACTTCAGCCTGACCGAGCCGGTGGCGGACGTGGCCCGCAACCTGGTCACGCTGGAGGACGGCTACGGGCTGCACATCGTCAGCCGCAACGCCGCCGTGGACCGCGCGACGGCGCTGCGCCTGCTGCTCGGCTACGCCCGCTCGGCCACCGGCTGCCCCCGGCTCTGACGCCCGGCCAGGAGCCGCCGCCGCTGCTCCGGGTCGCCCGCGACGTCCGCAGCGGTCAGCGCGAGCGCCGCCGCCCCGTCCAGGACCGCGCGGTCGGCGGCGGCCGTGACGCAGTGGGCGGCGAACTCCCGCTGGTGGTTGACCGCCGGGAGCGAGCCGATCCCGAGGTAGGGGTGGATCGCGGGCAGCACCCGGGAGACGTTGCCCATGTCGGTCGAGGCCCGGTTCATCCGGCCGGCCGGATCACCGGGCGCGGCGAAGTCCCGCCCCAGCGCGGTGGCGTTGCGCCGGTAGACCGCCAACAGCTCGCTGTCGTTGCGGAACTCGGAGTACGGCGGGCTCTCCGGCTCGATGACGAGCTCGCAGGCGGTGGCCAGGGCGCCGGCCCGGAAGCAGTCCTCGACGCGCGGCTGCACGCCGGTCAGCTCCTCCAGCGATTCCGCCCGCACGTACCAGCGGCCCTCCGTTCGCTCGGGGATCGCGTTGGGTGCCTCCCCGCCCCGGGTGAGCAGGCCGTGGACGCGCACGCTCGGCGGGAGTTGCTGGCGCAGCAGCCCGATGGCGACCTGGGCGAGCGTGAAGGCGTCGGCGGCGTTGCGGCCCCGCTCCGGGTAGGCGGCGGCGTGCGCGGCGCGGCCGGTGTAGCGCACGCCGAGGTGGGCGACGGCGAACGGCTCGGCCTCGGCCACGTCCACCGGGCCGGGGTGGACCATCATCGCGGCGTGCACGCCGTCGAAGGCGCCCCGCTCCAGCATGAGGATCTTCCCGCCGCCGCCCTCCTCGGCGGGTGTGCCGAGCACGGTGACGGTCAGCCCGAGGTCGTCGGCGACCGGGGCGAGTCCGGCGGCGGCACCGACGGCGGCCGCCGCGATCACGTTGTGCCCGCAGGCGTGGCCGAGCCCGGGCAGGGCGTCGTACTCGGCGCACAGGGCCAGGTGCAGCGGGCCCGAGCCGGCGGTGGCGGCGAAGGCGGTCGGCAGGCCGCAGACCCCGGGGGTGACCCGGAAGCCCAGCGCGTCCAGCGCCTCGGCGGTCCAGCGGGCGGCCTTCTCCTCCTCCCAGGCGACCTCCGGGTGGGCGTGGATGCGGTGGCTGAGGGCGAGCAGCGGCTTCTCGGCGGCGGCCACCGCCCGGGTCACGGCGGCCCGCACGTCCCTGGTCACACGTCCCCCGGCACGCCGTAGGAGGGCGCCTCGTCCGGGGCCAGGGCCCGGGTCACGTAGGCCGTCTGCTGCGGCTCCCACAGCTTCCACAGCCGCTCCAGCCCGGCGACCGGGTCGTCGCCGAAGTCCACCCGCAGGTCGGTCACCGGCCAGGGCACGTGGTCCGCGACGAGCAGCCCCGCCGAGTGCACCGGCCCTTCCTCTCCCCCGGCGGCCAGCCCGGCCGCGAGGGCGTCCAGCAGCCGCCGGCCGAGCGGGGCCTCGGGGTCTGCGGCGAAGGCGTCGAGCATGGCCCGGGGCACGTCCTCGTGCGCCAGCAGGTTGCCGGCGGCCACGGCGTCGGGGCCCACGGCGTGACCGGAGCGGCCGAGCGCCCGGTTCCCGCAGTGCGCGGCGGGTGCCCCGGAGGCGCCGATCACCGTCAACTGCCGCCACGCGCGGTGCGGTTCGCCCGCCACCGTACGGCGCAGGGCCTCGGCGGCGCCTGTGGGCCAGCCGGCCAGCTGGTCCAGCAGCCGGGGGCCGAGGGCGGGGTTGGTCACGTTCTGGGTGCAGGCCGCTCCGACGCCGGCCCTGACGTGGGCGCAGCGGGCGGCGACGGCGGGGCTGGAGGAGGCCACGGCGACGCCGAACTGCCCGGTGTGCGGACAGCGCGCGGCGATCGAGAAGGTCACAGCTCCTCCCCCCGCTCGGCGGCGCTCGCCCGCCGCAGCCGCTCGGCCTCGGCCCGCCGCCCGGCCGGGATCACGGCGGTGGCGTCGATCTCCACCAGCCACTCGGGGCGGGCGAGCGCCGAGACGACGAGGCCGGTGGAGACGTAGTGGACGCCCTTCAGCCAGCGGCCCATGGTGCGGTAGACCGGCTCACGGTGGCGGATGTCGGTCAGACAGACGGTGATCTTGACGATGTCGTCCAGGCGGCTGCCGCACTCCTTGAGCAGCAGCGCGATGTTGGCCATCGCCCGCTCCGCCTGCGCTTCGACGTCGCCGACGCCGACGTTCTCGCGGGTGTCGAGGTCCTGGCCGATCTGCCCGCGCAGATAGACGGTGCCGTCGGCGACGACGGCCTGGGCGAGGTCGTTGGAGAGGTTCTGCTCGGGGTAGGTCTCGGCGGTGTCGAAGCGCCGGACGCGGTGGTGGCTCATGCCCGCCTCCCCAGGGTGCCGAGCACCCGGTCGGACAGGCCGGCGGCGTCCTTGACCAGGTCGAGGGGGCCGGAGAAGTCGAAGTTGCGGTAGACGGCGGCGAGATGGGCGAAGGGCGGGGACTGGGCGAACAGCTGGAAGGTGAGCCGGTGGCCCGCGTAGTCGGAGTTGAGCAGGTCGCGGGCGTAGGCGAGGAGCTTGCGGCGGTCCTCGGCGACCCAGTGCTCGTTGACGGAGTAGAACTTCTCCAGCCAGGGGCCGGTGTCCGGGTGGTCGAAGGACGCCTTGTCGGGGGTGACGCAGATCTGCCCGCCGCACAGTTCGCGGGCGATGTGCATCATCTCGTGCAGCTGTGAGCAGGCCAGCACCCGGCCGGTGTAGAGCAGCGACTGGTTCGGCATGAGCAGCCCGCCGGGGCTTCGCTCGGCGAGCGCGATCGCGGCGGTGAGGTGGGCGTTGACGCCCTCGCGGTAGCAGGCGAGCGCGGCGAGCTTCTCCTGCACGGCCTGCTGGCGCTCCAGGCCGGTCTGCTTCACGTTCCACAGGGCGGCGCCGATCATCAGGTCGGCGAGCCGGAGGTTGCGCTGGGTGAAGGCGAAGGCGCTGTAGCGGTGCAGGGTGGCGCGGATGAACGTGGCCGCCCGGGTGTCCCGGTAGAACAGCACGTTCTCCCAGGGGATCTCCACGTCGTCGAAGACGACCAGGGTGTCGACCTCGTCGAAGCGGTTGGCGAGCGGGTAGTCCTCGGCGGGGGCGCGGCCGGCGAACCCGGTGCGGCAGATGTACTTCAGGCCCGGCGCCCCCATGTCGAGGATGAACCCGAGGGCGTAGTCGGACAGTTCGCTGTCGCCCCAGTTGGCGATGGTGGGCTTGGTGAAGGCCTGGTTGGCGTAGGCGGCGGCGGTCTCGTACTTGGCGCCGCGCACCACGATCCCGGAGTCGGTCTCCTTCACGACGTGCAGCAGCATGTCGGGGTCCTGGTCCTGCGGGCGCTTGGAACGGTCGCCCTTGGGGTCGGTGTTGGCGGAGACGTGGAAGGGGTCACCGAAGCAGGCCTGCCGGATGTGCCGCCGGACGTTGTCGCTGTAGGCCGGGTTGATCGCGTCGAGCACGTCCTGCCCGTCGATCAGGGACCACATCTCGCCGATGGTCTCGTCGCCGACCCGGGTCACCACCCCGCCGACGTCGCTGAGCACCGCGTCGGTGGCGGCCCGCTTGGCGTCCCAGTCGTCCCGGGTGACCGGCGGCTTCTGCTGGACGGCGTTGAGCTCGCCCGTCTCCGGGTCGGCGTAGGCCAGGGTGTCCCGGGTGGCGGGGTCGTGGGCCATGTCGTGGATGCGGGCGCGGATGTCCACCAGCGGGCGGAACGCGGGGTGGGTGGTGACGTCGTCGACCTTCTCGCCGTTGATCCAGATCTGCCGTCCGTCGCGGATCGACTCCCGGTACTGCTCTCCCGTGCGGATCATCGTGGCTGTGCTCCCTGCTGCGGGTCGATGGGGTGGTGGGCGCCGTAGGACCGTGCGTGGTACGTCAGCGGCATGAGGTCGGTGCAGCGGCTGGCGAGGACCGAGCCGACGAGGACGACATGGGTGCCGAGCGGCCGGGCCTCGGCGAGCCGGCAGTCGAACACGGCCGCGGCGCCGGTCAGTCCGGGCGCCCCGCTGTCCAGCCGGTGCCAGTGGGCGCAGCCGAAGTCGTAGGGCTCGCCGGCGGCCGGCCGGCCGGCGAAGGTGTCGGAGACGTGCGCCTGGCCGGTGCTCAGCACGTTCACGGAGAAGACCTGGTTGCGCCGGACGGCGGCCACCAGGGGGCTGCGCCGGTTGACGCAGACCAGCAGCGAGGGCGGGTCCGCGCTGACCGAGCACATGGCGCTGACGGTCTGGGCGAGGCGGCCGGCGGGGCCGTCCGTGGCGACGACGGTGACGCCGGTGGCGGCGTTGCCCATCGCCGCGACGAACTGCCGGCGGGTGTCGTCCGTCGGGGTGTCGAGGTGGTGCGGGGCGAGGCTCATGTCATGCACCCCTCCCGGGGTCATGGGGGTGGGATCGAGGGAGGCGGCCGGCGCCGGCCGTGACCTCACTATGGGCGCACCCCTGTTCCTCGGTAAAGCAGAGCTTTTAGGCTAGAAGCATCGAAAAAACAGAGGAAGGCGCCTGACCATGTCCGATGCGGTGGGGTTCACTCTCGTGCAGCTGCGGTACTTCTCCGTCGCCGCGGAGACCGGCTCCCTGACGGCCGCCGCCGACCGGCTGATGATCGCGCAGTCCGCGGTGTCCGCCGCCGTCACCAACCTCGAACGCGAACTGGGGGTGCAGCTGTTCATCCGGCGCCGCGCCAAGGGGCTGACGCCCACGCCCGCCGGGGAGCGGCTGCTGCACCAGGCCCGTGAACTCCTCGCGCACGCCCGGGAGGTCGCCGAGGAGGCCAAGGGCACCGGAGCGGCGCTGACCGGCCCTGTCGGCATGGGCTGCTTCGTGACCCTGGCCCCGTTCCATCTGCCGTCCCTGCTGGCCGAGTTCGCCGGGCGGTACCCCGGCGTCGAGGTGGGCGTCCTGGAGGCGGAGGCGACGGAGCTGGCGCAGGCGCTGCGCGGGGGCCGGATCGAGTTCGCGCTCAGCTACGACCTCGGCTTCGGCGACGACGTGGTGCGCGAGCCGCTCGCCTCGCTGCCCGCGCACGCCATCGTCGCCGCGGACCACCGGCTGGCCCGCCGGCGCAGGGTCCGGCTGGCGGAGCTGGCCGAGGAGCCGCTCATCCTGCTCGACCTGCCCCACAGCCGCGACTACTTCCGCTCCCTGGTGGCCTCCACCGGCGCCGCGCCGGACGTCCGCCACCGCGCGCAGAGCTACGAGGCCGTGCGTTCGATGGTCGCGCGCGGCCACGGCTTCTCGCTGCTCAACCAGCGCCCGGCGACCCGGCAGACCTACGGCGGCGGCGAGGTGGTCGCGCTGGAGCTGGCGGACGAGCACCCGCCGCTGAGCCTGGTCCTGGCCCGCCCGTCCGGCCTGCGCCAGACGGCCCGCGCCCGCGCCCTGATGGACGTGGTCCGGGAGGTCGTCCCGCGCACGGTGACGGGCTGAGAGCCGGAAATCCGGTTGCGGTCACTCGCGGGTGTGCCGTCATGATGGCCGCGTCCGTGTTCCCGCACCTCCGGAGCCCCCGCATGCGCCGACTCCTCGGAATCACCCAGCCCACCTTCCGGCTCCCGGTTCCCGAGGACACCACCACGCGTGCACACCCTGAACATCGGCATTCTCGCCCACGTCGACGCCGGTAAGACCAGCCTCACCGAGCGGCTGCTGTTCGACCACGGGGCGATCGACCGCCTCGGCAGCGTCGACGCCGGCGACACCCGGACGGACGACGGGGCGATCGAGCGCCGGCGCGGCATCACCGTCCGCTCGGCCGTCGCCTCCTTCACCGCGCACGGCACGCAGATCAACCTCATCGACACCCCGGGCCACTGCGACTTCATCGCCGAGGTCGAGCGCGCCCTGGAGGTGCTGGACGGCGCGGTGCTGCTGCTGTCGGCGGTGGAGGGCGTGCAGGCGCAGACGCGGGTGCTGATGCGCACGCTGAAGCGGCTGCGGCTGCCCACGCTGGTCTTCGTCAACAAGATCGACCGCACCGGTGCCCGGACCGACGCCCTGCTCAGCGACGTCCGCCGCCGGCTCACCCCGCACATCGCCCCGCTGACCTCGGTCACCGGCGCCGGCACCGCACAGGCCGCCGTACGGCCGTGTCCGCTGGACGAGCAGGCCGTCGAGGCGCTCGCCGACGTCGACTCCGAGGTGCTGGCGGCCGTCGTGGACGGACCGGCGCCCACCAGCGGGCAGCTGCGCGCCGCCCTGGCCGCGCGCACCGGCGACGGTTCCTTCCACCCCGTGTTCTTCGGCTCCGCGCTCGGCGGCCAGGGCGTCCCCGAGCTGGTCCGGGGGATCGTCGACCTCGTCCCCGTACCCGAGCCGTCCGGGGCCGGCGGGCCGCGCGGCACGGTGTTCGCGGTGCGTCCGGGCCCCGGCGGCGAGCGGACCGCGTATCTGCGCCTGTACGACGGTGAGGTGAGGCCGCGTCAGCGGCTGACCTTTCTGCGCCGTGCGGCGGACGGACGGGCCCGCGAGGTGCGCGGGCGGGCGAACCGGCTGACGGTGACCGGCCGCACGGGGGCGCTCACCGCAGGAAACATCGCCGCCCTCGGCGGCGTTCCCGGGCTGCGGGTCGGCGACCGCCTGGGTGAACTCACCGAGCGCGCACCGCAGTTCGCGCCGCCCACGCTGGAGACCGTGGTGCGGGCCCGGCGCCCCGAGCAGGCGGCGCCGCTGCGGGCGGCCCTGCTGGCGCTGGCCGACCAGGACCCGCTGCTGCACGCCCGGCCCGCCGAGGCCGGGCAGACCGCGCTGCTGCTGTACGGCGAGGTGCAGATGGAGGTGCTCGCGGCCACCCTGGCCGAGGACTTCGGCATCGAGGCCGACTTCGCGCCGGGCCGGGTGCGGACGCTGGAGCGGCCCGCCGGGACCGGGCAGGCGTGCGAGGAGATGCCGTGGCTGGACAACACCCGGTACTGGGCGACGGTCGGGCTGCGGGTGGAGCCCGGGCCGCCCGGTTCCGGCGGGGTGTTCACCCATGAGACGGAACTGGGGGCGCTGCCCCGGGCCTTCCACCAGGCGATCGAGGACACCGTCCACGCGACGATGAGTGCCGGACCGCACGGCAGGGAGGTCACCGACTACCGGGTCACCCTGATCCGCTCCGGGTTCTGCTCCCCGGTCAGCACGGCCCGCGACTTCCGCGGCCTGACGCCGATCGTGCTGCGCCGCGCTCTGCAGCGGGCCGGCACGCGGCTGTACGAGCCGTACCACGCCTTCGAGGCGGAGGTGCCGCCGGACGCGCTCGCCGCGGTCGGCGCGCAGCTCGCGGTGTGCGAGGCCGACGTCGAGGAGACCGCCCCGGCGCCGGCCGGCTGGGTGATCAGGGGCGAGCTGCCGGCCCGGCGCACCCGCGAGGTGGAGCTGCGGCTTCCGGGGCTCACCCACGGGGAGGGGGTGTGGTGGTCGCGCCCCTCGGGCGACCGGCCCGCCCGCTGAACCCCGACGCGCCCGCCTGACCCGGCGATCGGGGGGCATGCGGAGGGAAGGAAGGAGGACGGTCGCCATGACGACTTCTGACACGGACTCCCCCCGCCGTCACACCGATGCCCCCGGCCCCGCCCGGCCGCGCCGACTGCCCGGCTGGGCCAAGCTGCTGCTGTCGGTGGTGCTGGTGCTCGCCGTGTTCTTCGCGGGGCTGCGGCTGAGCGTGCTGCCGGGCCTGCGGGAGGTGTTCGGCACCGAGACCCACGACCGTTCGGGCCCGGCCCTGCTGAAGTCCGTGCGGGACATCAGCCGTTACGACGCGGCGTCCGGCACCTTCCAGGTCGTGGTCGACCTGGACAAGGACGCCAAGTTCCTGCCCGACGCCATCCGCGGCACCCGCACCCTGTACGTCGGTGCGGGCACCGTCGACGCCTACGTCGACCTCGGGCGGGTCGGCGAGCGGGACGTGACGGTGAACGGCGACCGCACCGCGGCGACGCTGCGGCTGCCGCACGCCCGGCTGGGCCGCCCCGCCCTCGACCCGGACCACTCCTACGCGGTCTCCAAGCAGCGCGGTCTGCTCGACCGGCTCGGGGACCTCTTCTCGGACAACCCCAACAGCGAGCAGGCCGTGCAGCGACTGGCCGCCCGGCACATCGGGGAGGCCGCCCGCGACAGCGGGCTGACCAGCCGCGCCGAGAGCAACACCACGGCCATGCTGACGGGCCTGCTGCGCTCGCTGGGCTTCACCGAGGTGCGTGTCTCCTACGGCACCTGATCAGCCGCCCAGGACACCCGGCAGCGCGAGCGCGCCCAGCAGGACCGTGCCGGCCAGCACCCACGCCACGTAGTCGCCGATGTGCCCGGACTGCAGGCGGCGCAGGGGCAGCGCCCAGCGCGGGGCGGCCAGCCAGGCCGGCCGGGTGACGGCGACGGCGGCCAGGGCCACGGCCAGCGCGGTGGACAGCAGGCCCAGCAGGACACCGGTCGGTGTCCAGTGCACGTCGGTGCGGACGCCGCCGGAGCCGGCCTCGTTCACGGCGTCGGCGACCACCCCGGCGAAGCCGGGGACCGCGCCGACGGCGAACGCGGCGGCCAGCAGCACCGCGGGCACCGCGGTCATCGTGTCGGGGACGCGGGTGAGCCGGCGTTCGGTCTCGGGCCGCTCGCTCGCGCCGGTCGTCTCGTA
Source organism: Streptomyces sp. Ru71 (assembly GCF_002920535.1). Classification (GTDB taxonomy): domain Bacteria; phylum Actinomycetota; class Actinomycetes; order Streptomycetales; family Streptomycetaceae; genus Streptomyces. The sequence continues at coordinate 16,677 of NZ_PQSS01000072.1, forward strand.
CTCCGCGCTCTCCCGCGGCCTCGGCCCCAGTCCGAAGAACACCCGTGCGGTCAGCCGCAGTACCGCCCCGGCGGTGACGGCGGAGACGGCCACGTACAGGGCGGTGAGCGGACCGCCCGCGGCCTCCTCGCCGATCGCCTTGCCGAGTCCGGTGCCGAACGGCGGCAGCCCGGCCAGGGCGAGCCCGCCGACGGCGAACATCACCGCGACCGGGCGCATCCCGCGGGCCCGGCCGTGCAGCACGTGCTCGTCGAGGCAGCCGTAGCGGTCGAGGAGGATGCCCGCGCAGGCGAACAGCGCCGCCTTCACTCCGGCGTGCCCGAGGAGGTACAGGGCGACCCCGTCGTCGGCCTCGGGCGTCAGCTGTCCGACGCCGAGCAGGAACAGGCCGGTGTGGGCGACGGTCGAGTAGGCCAGCAGCCGTTTGACGTGCCGCTGGTACCAGCACATCACCGCGCCGACCACCGCGCTCAGGGCGCCCGGCACGGCCAGCGCGTGCCCGGCGTCGGCCACCGGCACCCCGCCGGGACCGGAGAACACGGTGGAGTACACGCGCCACACGCCGTACACGCCGAGTTCGACCATGACACCGGACAGCAGCATGCACACGGGGGTGGGTGCGACGGCGTGCGCGTCGGGCAGCCAGAAGTGGAACGGCACGGCGGCCGCCTTGACCAGCAGCCCGGTCAGCACCAGCACGAACGCGGTCAGGACCAGCGCGTCCGGCGTGCCGTGCGCGTCCAGGCCGCGGCCGATGCCGGTCATGGCCAGTTCCCCGGTCCGCCCGTACAGCAGGCCGATGCCCATCAGCATCGCGTACGCGCCGAGGGAGGTGACGACGGCGAAGGTCAGCGCGCCCTGCACGGCCCTCGGCTCGTCGATGCGGTACCCGGTCAGGGCGTAGGCGACGACGCTCATCAGCTCGAAGAACACGAACGCGTTGAACAGGTCCCCGGCGATCGCGAACCCGCACATCCCGGCCTGGAAGACCAGCATCAGCGCCGGGAAGGACCCGGCGTGGCGGCGCGGCGGCTCGTCGAAGTAACGCCAGGAGTACACCAGCGCGGCGAGGGTCAGCAGGGAGGCGAGCGCGGCGAGGCCGAGGCCGGGCCCGTCGCCGACGACCACGATGCCGACGCTCTCGCCGTTCACCGGCAGCCAGCCGCCGACCCACTCGACCATGGGCGGCGAGGAGTTCAGCAGCAACACGAGCGCGAGGGCGCCGGTGCCGGCGGAGACCAGGCAGCCGACGGACTCGGCGGCGGCGCGGGGCAGCCGGCGGCCTGCGGCGACGAGCGCACCCGCGCCGAGCAGCGGGAGGGCGACCAGCAGCGGGATCAGATGGTGCATCAGCCGCGCAGCTCGGACAGTTCGTCGGGGTCGACCGTGTCGTGCCGCTTGGCGATCTGCACGACCAGGGCGAGCAGCAGGGCGGTGACCGTGGCGCCGACGACGACGTCGGTCAGCGCGAGGGCCTGCACCACCGGGTCCACGACCGGCCGCGAGCCGGGTGGGATGTCGGAGAACACGGGCGCGGTGGCGCCGTCGCGGTAGCCGACGGCCAGCAGCAGGACGTAGGTCCCGGCCTGGCAGACGGACAGGCAGCCGACGGCGTGGATGAGGTTGCGGCTGGTGGCCAGGCCGTAGGCGCCGGCCAGGAACACCCAGGCGGCGACCAGGTACGGCAGGACGTGCAGGACGGCACTCATCTGTTCTCCCTCCCCTGTCCGTTCTCCTCGACGATCTCCACGGCCTGGTCCAGGAAGTTGGCGAGCAGCACGACGATCGCGCAGGCGACCTCCATGCCGATGGCCGCGTTCAGCAGCGGGACGAGCCCGCCGGAGGAGAGTGTGTTGAAGGTGCCGTACGGCAGCAGTGTGTTGGCCAGGAAGGCGGTGCCGGCGAGGACGCCGGCGAGGCCGGTGACGAGGTAGGCGCAGGCGGCGAGCGCGTCGCCGGCCTCGTACAGGCCGATCGGGCGGACGCGTTCCAGGGCGCGGTAGTCGGCGCCGAGGTAGAGCAGGTGCAGCGCGGTCGCGGTGACGACGCCGCCCTGGAAGCCGCCGCCGGGGCTGAGCTGCCCGTGCGCGATCACATAGAGTCCGGTGAGCACGGCGACGGGCAGCACGACGAGCGCGTAGCGGCGCACCGGGCGGGCGACCTCGGCGGGCTGGGGCGCGGCGCGGTGTTCGTCGCGGGCCTGGCGCAGCAGGACCACGCAGCCGAGCACGGAGGCGAACAGGATGCTCATCTCGCCGAGCGTGTCGAAAGCGCGCTGGTCGAAGTTGACGGACGCGATGGTGTTGGCGGTGCGCCGGGTGAGCGCGGCGTGCACGGCGCGGTCACCGTAGGGGTGGCGGTCGCCGCCGAAGGCGGGCAGGTCCAGGCAGGCGGCGACGAGCAGGGCGGCCAGGCCCGCGCCGCCCAGCGCGACGAGCCACAGCCGTACGCGCCGGCTCATCGTCCACCGTCCTTGGGCCGGGCGCGGCGGCGCACCTTGCGGACCGTCAGCAGCAGCAACAGCGGTGTGACGGCGGCGCCGACGGCGAGCTGCGACAGGCCGACGTCGGGTGCCTGGAGCACGGTGAACAGCACCGCGAGCACCACGCCGAGCACGGCCAGGACGAGGGACTGGCGCACCGGGTCGCGGGTGGCCACGGCGGCGGTCGCGGCGGCGGCCACGAGCAGCAGCGCGACGACGATGACGGCGTCGGTCACCGGAGCGCCACCTCCTCGACGGCAACGGCCGCCCGCGTGGGGCGGCGGGTGTCAGCCACCGCGCACCCCGGTGATCCCGCCGGACAGCGCGCGGGAGGCGACCAGGTTGCCGCCGACCAGCAGCGCCCCGATCACCAGCAGCTTCACCATGGCCCGTCCGGGGCCGGTGGCCACGCACAGCGCGACGACGCTCACCGCCCCGACACCGGCGGCCGCCCAGGTCGCGGCCCGGGCGCGTGGCGGGTCGTCGGCGAGGTCGTCGGCGAGCAGCCGGGCGAAGACGAGGGTGCCGACCGGGCCCAGCAGCGCGAGCAGCAGGGCGAGGTCGACGTAGGAGGTGCGCTGGTAGCCCTGGGAGAGCAGCAGCAGGCCGGGGCAGACCAGCGCGGTGGACAGGTTCTGTGCGACGGCCCGTCGGCGCAGCGGGCCGGTCGCCACGCCCCACAGCGCCGCCCCGGCCCCGCCGGCCAGGACGACGGCCGCCGCGAGGAGCCAGCCGTTCACCGGTCGTTCACCGCCCGCCGGGCGGCCCGGGCGGCGAGCGCGCCGACCGCCGCGGCGCCGCCGCCCACCGCGAGCTCCAGCGGGTAGACGGTGCTGATCAGCACCAGCCACAGCACGGCGAGCGCGGCCCACCAGGCGAGGAGTTCGCCCGTGGCGCGCAGTGTCGTACGCCGGTCCACCCGCCACCTCCTCGCCGCCCGCCGTCGCCCTCGCCCGTGCCGTCGTCTGCGGGGCATCCAAGCACCGCGCACGCCGTGGTGGGCGGCGGCACGCGCGGGCCTGCACCCGGAGTGCCCCGACCGCAGGAACGGAAACCGCCGCCGGCCGCCCCGGCCCGGGGCCGGAGCCGGACTGGCCGGGCGGATCGCGGGTAACCGGCCTGCCATGCAAGGAGGTTGGAGCAAGACCCTCATGACCCGGCTGACGTGGAGCAGGGCGGGACGCCCGTGGTTCGCCTTCGGCAGGGCAGCGCCCGAGCGGCGGGCGCGGCGCCGGTGGCCCGCCTTCGGCAGGGCGGCGTCCGACCGGCCGGCGGGGCGCCGGTGGCCCGCCTTTCGCAGGGCGGCCCCCGCGCGGGAGGTGAAGGAGCGTCAGGGGCCGTTGCGGCTGGTGGTGCGGCTGCTGGTGTCGGTGGCGGCGTTCGTGCTGATGGTGGCGTTCGCCGTGGTGCTGGCCAGGCTGACGCTGCGGCCCTCCCCCGCGTCGGAGGCGTTCACGCACACCAATCTGCACCCGGGGCGCTCCCTGCGGGCGTATCTCGACCAGCCGGCGCTGCGCGACGCCGTGAAGCAGATCGGCGGGAACCTGCTGCTGGGGGTGCCGTTCGGGGTGCTGGTGCCGCTGGTGGCGCCCCGGGCCCGGCGGGTGTGGCGGGTGCTGGTGCTCACGGCGGTGGTGATGCTGCTGGTGGAGCTGGTGCAGGGCGCGATGGTGACCGGGCGGGCCTTCGACATCGACGACGTCATCCTCAACACGGCGGGCGCGCTGGCCGGTTACCTGCTCCTGGGGCGGCGGCTGGGCCGGGCGGTGCACGCCAGGGCGAGCCGGGCCTGAGGTCAACTCCTGGTCTGCACCAGGGGCTTGACGGCCACTTACTTCACGCCTTGAATCAAGAGGCGACACGCACCGCTCCCCCACCCCCCACCTCGGTCCGGCCCGCCCGCGCACACGGGCCGCCGGACGGAAGGGAGAAACCGTGGTCCGTCCACGCACGCTCCGCCGATGTCTGCTCGCCGCCGCCTCCGCCCTGCTCGCCGCGTCCGCCGTGGTGGCCCCCGCACGGGCGCAGACCACCGACGCGACGGCCCCGGCACAGGTCCGCAGCGCCGAGCCGGCCGCGGCGGCGGTGACCTTCTCCGACACCTTCGACGGACCCGCCGGCGCTGCGGTGGACTCCGCCAAGTGGCAGCTGGAGACCGGCGACAACGTCAACAACCACGAGCGGCAGTACTACACGTCCGGCACGAAGAACGCCGCGCTCGACGGGCAGGGCCATCTGGTGATCACGGCCCGGCGCGAGAACCCGGCCGGCTACCAGTGCTGGTACGGCACCTGCCAGTACACCTCGGCCCGGCTGAACACCGCGGGGAAGTTCACCGCGCAGTACGGGCACGTCGAGGCGCGGATGAAGATCCCGCGCGGGCAGGGCATGTGGCCGGCGTTCTGGATGCTGGGCACCCCGGTGAACTGGCCGGACTCGGGCGAGATCGACGTCATGGAGAACGTCGGCTTCGAGCCGTCCACCGTGCACGGCACGATCCACGGCCCCGGCTACTCCGGCTCCGGCGGCATCGGCGCCGCCTACACCCTGCCCGGCGGCCAGGCCTTCGCAGACGCCTTCCACACCTTCGCCGTGGACTGGGCGCCCGGCTCGATCACCTGGTCGGTGGACGGCACCGTCTACCAGCGCCGCACGCCGGCCGACCTGGGCGGTCGGACCTGGGTGTTCGACAAGCCGTTCTTCCTCATCCTGAACCTGGCCGTGGGCGGCTACTGGCCCGGCGACCCGGACGGCTCCACCGTCTTCCCGCAGCAGCTGGTGGTCGATCACGTGTCGGTGACCACCGGCGACTCGGCCGCCGCCGTGCCGATCCGCGGTCTGGCGGGCAAGTGCGTGGACGTCGCCGGGGCGAACCCCGCCAACGGCACCCCCGTCCAGCTCTACGACTGCAACGGCACCGCCGCCCAGGCGTGGACGGCCGGCGCGGACGGCACGCTGCGCGCGCTCGGCAAGTGCCTGGACGTGACCGACCGCGGCACGGCGGACGGCTCCACGGTGCAGCTGTGGGACTGCTCGGGCGGCGCCAACCAGAGGTGGACCGTCACGGCGGCGCACGACATCGTCAATCCACAGGCGGACAAGTGCCTGGACGCCACCGGCGGCAGCTCCGCCAACGGAACGCGCCTGCAGATCTGGACCTGCACGGGTGGCGCGAACCAGAAGTGGACGCTCGGCTGAGCCGCCCGGCCGTCAGCGGCGGCGGTGCGTGGTCCAGGTGAACTTGTCGCCGCCCACCCAGCGGACGACGTCGGGGTCGTCCAGGTCGTGGACCAGGATGCCGTACGCGGCGGCGGCCTCCAGGACGTCGGTGACGCTCTTCGCCTCACCCACGACCTGACCGTCGATTTCCACGATGCGAAACGGCGGCGTGCCCGGCTGCACTCCGAGCACCAGGATGCGCGGTTGGGAGATGTGGGGGCTCGCGACTTCGGTCATGTCATCGAGAGTAGAGCGGAACCGGGACGAACGGGTCATCCGGCCGCCTCGTCCAGCACAGGGCGCGGACGCGGGCGAGCTGCTCCGGGTCGGTCAGCGGTCGTCCCCGCCGGTCGAGGTAGCGGAAACCCCGGCCGTGGCGGACGCGCCGGAAGCCGGGCCGGTCGCAGGAGACGGTACGCAGTCGCACGGCCGGCCGCTCAGGGCCGGCGCCAGTCGTCGCTGTCCAGGTGCGAGCCGGCCTGCGGTCCCATGCGCAGCATGCCGCCGTCCACGCTCCAGGAGGCGCCGGTGACGTAGGAGGCGTCGGGGCTCGCCAGGAAGGCGATCACGGAGGCGACCTCGCGGGCGTCGCCGGGGCGGCCGAGCGGGACGCCGGGCCGGGACTCCCGGTGCACGTCGGTGTCCTCCTGGCCGGTCATGGGCGTGGCGATCTCGCCGGGCGCGACCGCGTTGACGGTGATGCCGTGCTCGGCCAGCTCCAGCGCCATCACCTGGGTGAGCAGGCCGAGGCCGCCCTTGGCGGCGCAGTAGGGGGCGGCGCCGACCCGGGGCTGGTGCTCGTGCACCGAGGTCACGTTGACGATCCGCCCGCCGTCGCCCTGCCGGATCATGTGCCGGGCCGCCTTCTGCCCGCACAGGAACGGGCCGATCAGATCGACCTCCAGCACCTCGCGCACGGTGGCGAGCTCCAGGTCGAGGAACGGCGTCATGGTCCCGGTGCCGGCGTTGTTGACCAGGACGTCGAGCCGGCCGAGCCGGTCGCACAGCTCGTCGATCGTGCCCGCGGCGGTGGGCAGCCGGGTGAGGTCCAGGTGCTCGACGGCGGCCCGCTGCCCGTGCGCGCGGACCTCCTCGGCGGTCTCCTCGGCGCCCTTGAGGTCCTCGTGCCAGGTGATCCCGACGTCCAGGCCCGCCCGCGCCAGCCGTACGGCGGTGGCCCGGCCGATGCCGGAGTCGGCGCCGGTGATCACGGCGACCCTGCCGCGGGTCCGGGTCGGGCCGGTCATGGCAGGCCTCCTCGTGGCGATGTCGAGCCATCGCAGTACCCGGGTGCGGGGCGGGCAAACGGCGGCCCCGCGCGGCCGGGCCGTCGCCGTGCACGGTCCGCGGCGCTGGGGAACCCTGGGGGCAGGAGGTGGCGATGGATCCCGTGGCGGCTCTGGAGCGGATCGCGTTCCTGCTGGAGCGGTCCCAGGAACCGACGTACCGGGTGCGGGCCTTCCGTACCGCGGCGCGGGTGGTCAAGGAGCTGCCCGAGGACGAGCTGCGACAGCGGGCGCCGACCCTGGAGTCCCTCAAGGGCGTGGGGCCGAAGACCGCGCAGGTGGTGCGGGAGGCGCTGAGCGGTCAGGTGCCCGGATACCTGCGCAAGCTGGAGGAGGCGGCGGGCGAGCCGCCGCCCGTGCGCGGCGGGGAGCGGCTGCGGGCGCTGCTGCGCGGCGACTGCCATCTGCACTCCGACTGGTCCGACGGCGGCAGCCCCATCGAGGAGATGGGGCGGGCGGCCGCCGCGCTCGGCCACGACTGGGCCGTGCTGACCGACCACTCCCCGCGCCTGACGGTGGCCCGCGGCCTGTCTCCCGAGCGGCTGCGCGAGCAGCTCGGCGTGGTGGCGGAGCTGAACCGCACCTGGGCGCCGTTCCGGCTGCTCACCGGGATCGAGTGCGACATCCTCGACGACGGCTCCCTGGACCAGGAGCCCGACCTGCTGGCCGAACTGGACGTGGTGGTCGTCTCGGTGCACTCCAAGCTGCGCATGGACGCCCGCGCGATGACCCGCCGGATGGTGGCCGCCGTACGCAATCCGCACGCCGACGTCCTCGGGCACTGCACCGGACGCCTGGTCACCGGCCGGGGCCGCCCGGAGTCGCAGTTCGACGCCGAGGAGGTGTTCGCGGCGTGCGCCGAGTCCGGCACGGCCGTGGAGATCAACAGCCGCCCGGAGCGGCTGGACCCGCCGCGCCGGCTGCTGCGCCGGGCGGTCGAGGCGGGCGTGCTGTTCTCCATCGACACCGACGCGCACGCGCCCGGGCAGCTGGACTGGCAGATCAACGGCTGCGCACGGGCCGAGGAGTGCGGGGTGAGCGCCGAACGCGTGGTCACCACCTGGTCCGTCGACGAGCTGCTCGCCTGGACCCGCACCGGCCGTGTGCCGTCCGGCGTGGCGGGCGGCTGACGTGGTACCCGTGCCGGTCGCGAGAGAAAGGATCACCGTATGGAGCGTGCCGCCGTCTTCGACGTCGACGGAACCCTCGTCGACACCAATCACCTGCATGTCGTCACCTGGTGGGAGGCTCTGCGGCAGGCGGGTCACCGGGTGCCGATGCACGCCGTGCACCGCGCGGTCGGCCTGGGCTCCACGGATCTGATCGCCCACCTGCTCGGCGAGGACCGCGACCAGGACCAGGACGCGCAGCTGAGCGCGGCGCACACCGCGCTGTACGGCCAGTACTTCGACCGGCTGCCCGCCCTGCCCGAGGCGGGGGCGCTGCTGAAACGGCTGCACGGCGACGGCTGGGCGGTGGTGCTGGCCACCTCCGCGAGCGGCCCCGAACTGGACGCGCTGCGCCGGGCCATCGACGCCGACGACGCGATCACGGCGACCGCGAGCTCCGACGACGTCGAGCAGGGCAAGCCGGCGCCCGAGCCGGTGGAGCACGCCCTGGAGCTGGCCGGGGTGAGCGCCGAGCGGGCGGTGTTCGTCGGCGACACGGTGTGGGACATGCGGGCCGGCCGGCGGGCCGGGGTGCACTGCGTGGGCGTCCTGTGCGGCGGCATCCCGCGCGCCGATCTGGAGGAGGCGGGCGCCCGGTCGGTCTACGCCGACCCGGCCGACCTGCTCGCGCACCTGGACGACAGCCCGCTGGCGTGAGCGGCCCTCGGCGTGATCGACGCGGCGAGGCGGATACCCGTCGCGCATGACACGAGCGACGGACGCCGTACGGGGTGAGGCCCGCGCCGTCGGCCGGGCGGTCCGCGCGGCCGTGCACGGCCCGGGCCGCGAGCGGGACCTGGTGGTGCAGTCACTGAAGGCGGCGGCGGCCGCGCTGCTGGCCTGGGTGGTGGCGCGGATCTGGCTGAACGACCCGATGGCGCTGATGGCGCCCTGGGTGGCCGTCGTCCTGGTCCAGGCGACCGTGTACAGCTCGCTGCGGCGCGGCACCCAGCAGTTCGCCGCGATCTGCGCGGGCGCGCTGATCGCGTCGGCGGCGCAGGCGGTGACCGACGACACGACCGGCGCGCTCGCCCTGTCGCTGCCGCTGCTGATGCTGCTGGCGAACTGGCCGCGCTTCGGCGACCAGGGCGTCTACGCGGCCACCACGGCGATCTTCACACTGACGGCGGGCTCGGTGTCGGCGTCCACGGTCGGCCACCGTATCGGCCAGGCGGCCCTCGGCGCGGTGATCGGGGTCGCGGTCAACGCCCTGGTACTGCCGCCGGTGCATCTGCGGGACGTTCGGGAGAACCTGTCGGCGCTGGCCCGGGAGGCGGGCGACACGCTGCACCTGGTGGCGTCCGGGCTGCGCGAGGGCGACTGGGACGCGTCGCTGACCGCCGAGTGGTCGCGCGCCGCCGACCGGTTGCAGCGGCGGTGCCGGGCGCTGGGCTCGGCGCGGGCCTGGAGCGAGGAGAGCCTGCGCCTGACGTCCGCACCGCTGCGTGCTCTGCACCGGGTGCCGCAGGCGGTGCCGCCCCGGGCGGAGGACGAGCGCTTCGGCCGGGTCGCCGGGCATGTCACGGCGCTGACCCGGGCGCTCGCGGTCGCCGCCGACGACGCGCGCAGCCCCGCCCCGCCGCAGGGCGAGGCGCTGCGCCTGTACGCGGCCCTGCTGGAGCTGATCGGCGAGGCCTGCCGTGCCGAGGCGGACCGGCTCGGCGATCCGCACGCGGGGCCGTCGGCGGGCGACGCGCGGCGCGAGGAGGAGATGGAGGAGCTGCGGCGCCGGCTCCAGAAGAGTCTGCAGGAGCACGTGGGGCTCGGGGCCTCGGTCGCGACGGTGCTGGGCACGCTGCTGCTCCAGGCGGAGAACATCTGGGCGGAGGCGGTGCCCCGGCCGGACGGCGGTGACGAGGGCGAGCCGGAGCCGGTGACGCAGATCACCTCGAACGGTGACAAGCCGGGGAACACCGGCCGGTAGTGGACCGTTGAACCAGCCGTGGGTGCGGAGGGGACAGTGTCCCCGGGCCTCACCTTTTGCCCACAGGGACGATCGTTCGGCTGAAGCCCTGTGGAGCCTTTCGCCGAGAGGCGACCGCCCTCCGCGCCCACCACAGACCGCCCCGACCGCGATCCCCCCGTCCGGTCGGGGCTTTCCCTTGTCCGAGAGTGGCGCTTGACTTCGAGTGCGCTCCAATTCATAGCGTGCCGGTCATGAGCGACAGCATGATCACCGCACAGCACAAGATCGGCTCCGGCTTCGGCGCCGAGTCCACCGCGGACGACGTCCTGGCCGGCCTCGACCTCACCGGGAAGCTCGCCCTCGTCACCGGCGGCTACTCCGGGCTCGGCCTGGAGACCACCCGGGCCCTGACCAAGGCCGGCGCCCGGGTCGTGGTGCCCGCCCGGCGCCCCGCCGCCGCGCAGGAGAACCTGGCCGGCATCGACGGCGTCGAGGTGGACGACCTCGACCTCGGTGACCTGGACAGCGTGCGCGGCTTCGCCGAGCGCTTCCTCGCCTCCGGGCGCAGCCTCGACTACGTCATCGACAACGCCGGGATCATGGCCTGCCCCGAGACCCGGGTCGGGCCCGGCTGGGAGGCGCAGTTCGCCACCAACCACCTCGGCCACTTCGCGCTGGTCAACCGGCTGTGGCCGGCGATCGAGCGGGGCGGCGCCCGCGTCGTCTCCGTCTCCTCGCGCGCCCACCACTTCTCCGGCATCCGCTGGGACGACCCGCACTGGCGCGAGGGCTACGACAAGTGGCAGGCCTACGGCCAGGCCAAGACGGCGAACGTGCTGTTCGCCGTCCACCTCGACCGGCTCGGCCGGGACCGGGGCGTGCGGGCCTTCTCCCTGCACCCGGGCGGCATCATCACGCCGCTCCAGCGGCACATCCCCAAGGAGGAGATGATCGAGCGCGGCTGGATCGACGAGCACGGCACGGTACTCAACCCCGAGGGCTTCAAGACCCCGGCGCAGGGCGCGGCCACCCAGGTGTGGGCGGCGACCTCGCCGCAGCTGGACGGCATGGGCGGGGTGTACCTGGAGGACTGCGACATCGCCGAGCCCGCCGTGGACGGCGGAACCACCGGCGTCAAGGCCTGGGCAACCGACCCGGCCGAGGCGGCCCGCCTGTGGACGCTGTCCGCAGAACTGACGGGTGTGAACGCGTTCGCGGCCTGAGAGCCGTGCGGCGGGGGGCGCCCCTCCGCGGGGCCCGTCCGCGGGGCCCACGCAGGCAGCGCCCCGCCCCGCAGGGAGCGCCCCGCCGGGGAGCGCCCCGCCGAGGGCGACGCGCCGTGGGGCGAGACGCTCACCCGCCGTCCGGGTGGTCGGTCCCGTGGCGTCCGGCGGCTCAGGCGGTGGAGGCGAATTCGCGGAGGTCGGCCGTGAGTTGTTCGGCGTGTGTGGCGAACAGGCCGTGGCCGCCGCCCTCGTACACCTTCAGCGTGGCGTCCGGCGCCAGCGCCGCCGCACGGCGGCCGGTGGGCTCCAGCGGCGCAGAGGTGTCGTGGGTGCCGTGGATCACCAGGACCGGCAGGTCGAGCTTGGCGATCTCCGGGGCCACGTTCAGTCCGGCGATGAGCTCGCGCAGCGCGATGCCGGCGCGGGGCGTGGAGACGTGGCAGGCGCGGACCATCGACTGCACGTACGCGTCGGAGAGTTCGTTGCCGGGCAGGTGCCGGGCGAAGAACGAGTCCGCGCCGGACTCGAAGAAGGCGGCCCGGTCCCGCCGCACGGTCTCGTTGGCCTCCCGCATCGCCTCCGGGGCCAGGCCGTCGGGGTGGTCGGCGCAGCGGACCAGGCCGGGCGCCACGCCCGCGACGAGGACGAGCCGCGCGACCCGCCCGGTGCCGTGCCGGGTCAGGCAGCGCACGGCCTCGACGGTACCGACCGAGTGGCCGACGAGGGTGACGTCGCGCAGGTCGAGGTGGTCGAGCAGACCCTGCACGTCGTCGGCGAGGCTGTCCAGGTCGAAGCCGTCCCACGCGTCGTCCGAGCGGCCGTGCCCGCGCCGGTCCAGGCCGACGCACCGGTAGCCCTCCTCGGCCAGCGGGTTCATCTGCGCCTCCCACATCTCCGTGCCGAAGTAGGCGCTGTTGACGAAGGCGATGACGGGCCCGTCGGCCGGTCCGTGGTCGACGAAGTGCAGCCGGGTGCCGTCGACGGGGCTGGCGAAGTACGGCATGGGACGTCCTCCTGCGATCCGGTGGGCGGGTACGTCCCTCATCGTGGCGTGGGCCCGGACGGGGGTCGATTACCCCGGACGTCATGCCCGCCCGGTGGCGACGGCCGCGGCGCGGTGATGTGCTGGAGGGGTCCCCGGGAGGCGTCATGGGCCACTCGTTCTCCACCCGCCCCTCCCCTGCCGGGCCGACCGGACCGGACAGGCCGCTGCTCCCCGCGCGGGACCTCGCGCTCGCCTGGTCCCTGATCGTGCTGATCGCGGCGCTGGCCTGGGTGCTCACCGTCGGCCAGGCCCGCGACATGGGCGTCGAACCCGGCACCATGGGCATGGCACTGCCGCTGTTCCTGTTGCTGTGGCTGACGATGATGGCGGCGATGATGCTGCCGTCGATGGCGCCCGTGGCCATCACCTGGGCGCGCTCCATCGGCCGCCGCTCGTCCGGCTGGACCCGCGCGGCGCGCACCACGGAGTTCGTCTGCGGCTATCTGCTGGTGTGGACGGCGTTCGGGCTGCTCGCCTACGCGGCGCTCGCGTGGACCGGGCATCTGGTGGACGACCATCCCGCCGCCGGCCGCTGGATCGGCACCGCCGCGTTCGCGCTGGCCGGCCTCTACCAGCTGGGCCCGCTGAAGAACCTTTGCCTGCGGCACTGCCGCAGCCCGATGAGCCAGCTGATGCGTTACGCGGCCTTCCGCTCCCCGGCCCGCGACCTGCGGGTGGGCGTGCACCACGGCGCGTACTGCGTGGGCTGCTGCGCGGGCCTGATGGTGGTGCTGATCCCGCTGGGCGTGATGAACGTGGCCGCGATGGCGGGCCTCGCGGTGGTGATCTTCGCGGAGAAGCTGTGGCCGTGGGGGGTGCTGCTCGGCCGGGCGCTGGGCGTCGCCTTCCTCGTGCTGGCGGTGCTCGCGCCGTTCCACCCGGGACTGCTGCCGGGGCTGCAGCACGCGGCCCCGTCGATGGGCGGGATGTGACCGGCGGCGCCGCCCCCGTGCGCGGCGCTCGCCGCCGGTCCGCCGCCGTCAGGCACGGCCCCTGGCCGCGCCCTCTCCCTCCTCCTCGCTGCTGAACGCGTAGTCGGCCGCCTCGCCGTACGCCGCCTGGTAGCTCAGCCCGAAGGCGTCCGAGGTGCCCGTCGCCGTGCCGACCCCGAACTCGGGTGCGAAGCCGAACATCGCGTTCCTGACGGTGGTGGGCGTGCCGTCGGGTCCCTTCAGGGGCTCGTAGGTCAGATCGGTGCGCCCCTCCACCTTCACCGCGGGCTTGCCGTCGTCCTGCGCCGACACCGCGGCCCGCTCCATGCCCAGGTACTCGCCGTAGAACTGCGACAGCGCGCCGAACGGGCCGCCCTCACGGCCGGACAGGATGCGTTCCAGCGCCTGTGCCTGCTCGTCGTCGGCGCCGCTGTCCACGACCAGCCCGATCTTCCAGTTCCCGGAGGTCAGATTGGACGGGAACTCGTTGTAGAACGCGAAGTCCACCCCGGACAGGTCGATGTCGTCCAGGTGCCCATCGGTGATGTGGAACACCGCCGAGCCCAGGCAGCCGACGTTTCCGTCCTTGTCCAGCGGCGGCCCGTCGAAGGGGCAGCCGCACAGCACCGCGCAGGAACACCCTGCCACGTAGTTGCCGGAGATCGTCCATCCCATGGCTCCCGCGCCTCCTCCCGTAGCGGTGAGCGCCGTGCCCTTCCACGCTATGCCTGTCAACTGACGCTGTAAACGCATCCCCGGCCGGCAGCGGTCCGGCGTGGTTGCGTGCCCGGCCGGGCCCCGGGTACCCGGGTCGTCCAGCCGCGGCGAGGAAGGGAGCCGAAGGTGAGCAGCACCTCGGGCAGCAGGATCGTCGTCACGGGCGCCACCGGCAATGTCGGCACCAGCGTGGTGCGACTGTTGTCGGAGGATCCCCAGGTCGGGTCGGTACTGGGGCTGGCCCGCCGGGTGCCGGACTGGTCGCCGCCGAAGACCGAGTGGTCGGCCGTCGACCTCGCCTCGGAGCGGGCGGGACTGGCCGAGCGGTTCGCCGGCGCGGACGCGGTGGTGCACCTGGCGTGGGCGTTCCAGCCGACGCACGACCCGGCGACCACCTGGCGGACGAACGTGCTCGGCAGCATCCGGGTGTTCGAGGCGGTGGCGGCCGCGCGGGTGCCCGCGCTGGTGCACGCCTCCTCCGTCGGGGCGTACTCGCCGGGGCCCAAGGACCACGCGGTGGACGAGTCCTGGCCCACGCACGGCTGGCCGGACGCCGCGTACTGCCGGGAGAAGGCGTACCTGGAGCGGACGCTGGACACCTTCGAGCGGGAGCACCCCGAGACCCGGGTGGTGCGGATGCGGCCGGCGTTCCTGTTCAAGCGGGAGTCGGCGAGCGAGCAGCGGCGGATCTTCGGCGGCCGGTTCCTGCCGGGCCCGCTGGCCCGGCCCGAACTGCTGCCGTTCCTGCCGGACGTCCCGGGTCTGCGGGTGCAGGCGCTGCACACCGACGACGCGGCACGGGCGTACCAGCTCGCCGTGACCTCCGACGCGCGCGGCGCCTTCAACCTGGCGGCCGAGCCGCCCCTGGACGCCCGGGTGCTGGGCGAGCTGCTGGGCGCGCGGCCGGTGCGGCTGCCGCGTACGGCGGCCCGGTCGGCGATCGCCGCCGCGTGGGGGCTGCATCTGCTCCCGGCCTCCCCGCACCTGTTCGACGCGGTGCTGCGGCTGCCGCTGATGGACTGCACCCGGGCCCGCGTGGAACTGGGCTGGCTGCCGGAGCGCGCGGCGACGGACGTGATCCAGGAGTTCCTGGAGGGCCTGCAGCAGGGCGCGGGCGCGCGAACGGCCCCGATGGCGGGACGCAAGGTGGGATGAACGGCTCCCCGCGGGCTGCTCGGCCGGGTGTCCTTGATCGCCGAGGCGGGTTTCGAGGGCGGGCCCGCAGGTACTCGCGGGGGCCGGACGAACGGAAGGGAGCATGTCGTGGCCGCACATCGTGACGACGAGCCCGGCGAGCGGGCCGACCCGGTCCCGCGCGACCTGCCCGACCAGCAGGCCGACGCCGGCGAGGACCCCTGGGACGCCGGCCCGGCAGGCGAGGACGCCGGGACAGGCGACGAGCCCGACGTGCCCGACACCGACGAGGCCGGCACGGGCCGCGAGGGCGCCCCGCACGCGGCGGGAGTCAACCCGGACCAGCCGGTACCCGACGAGCCCTCGGGCTGAGCGGAGCCGGCCGCTGGACCGCGACCGGGACTACCGCGGCGCCCGTTCCTGCAGGGCCGTGCGCCAGGCCGGTGCCGGGCCCGCCGCCGTCGGTTCCGGGCCGCGGCCGCCGCGGGCGAAGAAGTCGGCCAGCGGGAGGATCGCCGCGCCGACGGTCACCGCGTCGGGGCCGAGCCGGCCGAGTTCGATGGTGACCTTCTGCGCCGGATGCCGCAGGGCGTAGGCGGTGGCGTGGCGGCGCACCGCGGGCAGGAAACGGGGGCCGAGCTGGAGTCCAGCCCAGCCGCCGATCAGGATGCGCTCGGGCTGGAAGAGGTTGATCAGGTCCGACAGCCCGGCGCCGAGGTACTCGGCGGTCTCCTCCAGTACGGCGAGCGCGACGGGGTCGGGATCGGCGCCCTCGGGCGGGTAGGCGGCGGCGAGCATCGCGGTGAGGGCCGCCTCCTCGTCGGTGCCCGGCGGGATGCTGCCGCCCTCCTCCGCCCAGCGGGCCAGCAGGGACTCGGCGCCGGCGTAGGCCTCCAGGCAGCCGAGGGCGCCGCACCGGCAGCGCCGTCCCCGCACCCGTACGGTCAGATGGCCCCACTCCACGGCCCGCCCGTGTTCCACATCGGGTGTGACCAGGCAGGCGCCGACGCCGGAGCCGAAGAGCACCACGACGGCGTTGCCGGCGCCGCGTCCGCCGCCGAACCACATCTCGGCCTGGCCGAGGGTCTTGGCGCCGTTGTCGATGAAGTACGGGACGGTGCCGGGCAGCGGGGAACCGTCGCGCAGCAGGGCCTCCAGCGGGGCGGCGTCCCAGCCGATGGTCTGGCCGTGCACCACGGCCCCCCGCTCCGGGGTGTGCTGCACGATGCCGGGGACGCCGATGCCGACGCCGAGCAGGTGCTGGGCGTCGATGCCGGAGGCGGCGAGCACCTCGGCGATGCCGTCGCGGATGTGGCCGACGATCGTCTCGACGGCGTAGCCCTGGCGCTCCAGGGGCCGTTCGGCGCGGGCCAGTTCGGTGAGCGTGAGGTCGAACAACTCGACCCGCACCCGGGTCTCGCCGACGTCGACGCCGATCATGTGGCCGCTGCCGGGGGCGACGCGCAGCAGGGTGCGGGGGCGGCCGCCGTCGGAGTCGACGCTGCCGGCCTCCTCCAGCAGGCCGTCGGCGATCAGGTCGGCGACGACGTTGCTGACCGATCCGGAGCTCAGCCCGGTGGCCGGGCCGAGCTCGAAGCGGCTGAGCGGCCCGTCGAAGTAGAGGCGCTGGAGCACGGCCGTCCGGTTGGCCCGCCTCAGATCGCGTACCGTGCGCCCGTTCCGCCCCGCCATGTGGCTCCCTTCCGCCCCTGCCGACCTGCACCCTATCCCCCGAAGGGCCGGATCCGCACTTTCCCCATCCCTTAGTTCATGGACAAAGGTAAGCCCTCCGGCCCCCGGCCACCGCCGATGGGCCTCCGCTCACCCCGCCGCGTACACGTCCTCGACGTACCGCCCGGCGGCGATCAGCTCCTCGGCGTGCAGGAAGTCGGCGTCGGGAGCGTCGCAGCCGAAGTAGCACAGCCCGGGCGGCAGTTCGGCGCCCTCGGCCAGGGCGGCCAGCCGGTCGGCGGCGGCGCCGCGGAAGGGTGCGAGGCCGGTTCCGGCGGCGACCAGGACCACCGGCACCGAGTGGTCGACACGGAAGGCCTCGCGGCACGGCTGCCTCGCGCTGCCGGCGGGGGGCGCCACCACCGCCCACGCCGCCCGGGAGACGGGCCTGACGGCGGACGGGGTGACGTACCACCTGCGGCGGCTGTCGGCCCGCTGGGGCGCGGCGAACCGTACGGAACTGGTCGCGCGCGCCTACGCGTCGGGAGTGCTGACACCCGGGGTCCGGCCGCCGACGCCGGCCGCCGAGCAGGCGGTACCGGCGCCCTCCGGTGCGCCGAAGCGGGCCAGTGTGTGCCACACCATCTTCAGGTCCTGGAGGTCGTAGCGGCCGGTGCGGGCCGCGTCGCCGAGGACCCGCGGGTCGATCACGCCGTCCCGGGCGATGCGGGCACCGAGGCGGGCGTACTCGGCGCCCCGGTAGTCGGCGTGGCGGTGCAGTTCCGCCACGGTGAGCCGGTAGCCGGGGTGCCACTCAAGGGGGCAGGGCAGCAGCCGGGCGGCCGCCTCCACGGGGGTGCCGCGGTAGCAGGCGTCGAGGACCAGCGCCTCGGCGTCCCGGGCGAGGAGGACGCCCCCGTGCACCTGGGCCTCGATGTAGTCGTTGAGCGGGTCCTGGTCGTCGTCCTCGGCCAGGGCGATCAGGCGCATGCCGGCCGCGACGCCGAAGTCGGCGGGCTCGGCCGCGCTGTCCGGGTAGCAGAAGGTGGCGCGGGCGAGTGCGTCCGGGACGAGCCGCAGGTGCGCGGAGCCGAAGCGGGGTGCTGCGCCGACGACCTGGCGGCGGAAGTCCAGCGCGCCGTACACGGGCCGCTCGTGCGGGTCGGCGTCGTCGTAGGCGCCGCCGAAGATGCGGCTCTCCCATCGGCAGCGGTCGCCGCCGGGGTGGGCGGTGAGGCCGCCGTTGCTGGTGCCGGTGACGAACTGGGAGTGGTAGGCGCCGTCCCGGGCCAGCGCCCGCAGGATCGGCACGCCGTGGACCAGCCGGTCGGGGTGGAAGTTGAGAGTGATGCGGAGATCCGCCGGGACGGCCGGGCCGGCCGAGCGCGCCGCGACGTACCCCAGGGCCGCGCGCGCCCGCGGTGCGGTGATGTCATGGAAATCCATTGGCGCCCTTTCGTCCTGCCTGCCTAACCTAGGAGAAAACCTAGGGCCCCTAGGTTCCGTGACCAGGAAGCACTCATGAGATCACTCACCGAGCGGGACATCCGCAACTCGTTTATCAACTGCTCCAAAGGCGAGGCGAAGCGTCTGGCGGTGCCACGGGATCTCGACGTACGCCCCTGGGACGACCTGGACTTCCTCGGCTGGCGCGATCCGGGCGCACCCGACCGCAGCTATCTGGTCACCGAGCGGGACGGAGAGCTGGTCGGCGTCGCCTTCCGCTTCCCGCCCGCGCAGCGCGCGATCATGCAGCGCAGCCTGTGCGGGCTGTGCCTGACCTCGCATCCGCGCGGCGGGGTGTCGCTGATGACCGCGCGCAAGGCGGGCGCGGCCGGCCGGGAGGGCAACTCGGTGGGCCTGTACATGTGCACCGACCTCGCCTGCTCCCTCTATCTGCGCGGGAAGAAGATCCCGCAGAGCGGCACCCGGTTCGACGAGAGCCTGACCCTTGAGGAGCAGATCGCCCGCGCCACGGACCATCTCTTCACCTTCCTCGACAAGCTCCGTTCCTGAGCCGGCGGCCCGGTGGGCCGTGGCGCTCGGTTTCGGCCATGGGGCGTTCGATGCGCGAGAGGAACGGGAACAGGCCAAGGGATGCGAGATGTACGTGAGTGGACGCCGGCCCTCGCGCGGTTGTGGCAGCTGCGTCGGGACCCCGCGGTCGTGCAGGCGCTGCGGTCGGCGGCCGCGGCGACGGTCGCCTACGTCGTCGCGGTGCGGCTGAGTCCCGAACCCGCCCCGCTGACCGCCCCGCTGACCGCGCTGCTGGTCGTCCAGGTGACCCTGTACGCCACGCTCACCAACGGCATCCGCCGGGTGAACGCGGTGGTGGCCGGTGTGCTGGTCGCCATCGCGTTCAGCCTGCTCGTCGGCCTGACCTGGTGGAGCCTCGCCCTGGTCATCGTGGCCGCGCTGGCGGTCGGCCATCTGGTGCGCGTCGAGGAGTACGTCCAGGAGGTCGCGATCAGCGCCATGCTGATCCTCGGCGTCACCACGCACGGCGCGACCGCCTGGGCGCGGGTCCTGGAGACGCTCATCGGCGCGGTGGTCGGCATGGGGTTCAACCTGCTGCTCGCCCCGCCGGTGTGGGTGGACGAGGCGGGCGAGTCCATCGACGACCTGGCGCGGCGGATCCGGCAGATGATGATCCGCGTCGGCGAGCAGGCCGCCGGGCGCCCCTCCTACGAGCTCGCGGCGGCCCGGCTGCACGAGGCGCGGCGCCTGGACCACGCCATCGCCGAGGTGGACGCGGCCCTGCGGCAGGCCGAGGACAGCCTGCGCTTCAACCCGCGGGTGCGCGAGGGACTGCTGCACCGGGTGGTGCTGCGCACCGGCCTGGACACCCTGGAGATCTGCACCGTCGTGCTGCGGGTGCTCGCGCGCACCCTGACCGACCTGGCCAAGGAGCGCGACCCCGAGCCACTGTTCCCGCAGGCCACGGGCGCGGCGATCGAGGATCTGCTGTCCGAGGTCGCCGACGCCGTGGTCAGCTTCGCGGTGCTGGTCACCACGCACACCAGCGACAGCGCCGAGTCGGCGGAGGAGCGGCTGACCGCCCAGCTGCGGCAGGCCGCGGCCACCCGGGACAAGGTGGCCCAGCTGCTGCTGGACGAGGTGCGGCACGACCCCCGCAACTGGCAGCTGAGCGGCGCCGTGCTGACCGAGGTCAACCGCATGCTCGACGAGCTGGACACCGAGCACCGCTCGCGCCGGCTGCTGGAGGAACTGGACCGGCACACCCGCGAGCAGCGCGAACGGCTGCCGTGGGTGGCGTGGCTGCGCGAGCGCCTGGGCCTGCCGCGCCGGCTGCGGCGGGGCGGCCGGCGGCTGCGCGCGCGCATCCCGGCGCGGCTGCGGCGGAACCGCGAGGCGGCGGTCCGGCGTTCTTCGTGACGACACCGTGTGCTCGGTGTCCGAAAAGGCACTGGACGAGGAGCGTGCGGATGAGCGGTGGCGTGCGGATCGACGGGAACACCCTGCGGCTGCCGGGCGGTGTGGCGGTGCGGTTCATCCGTACCCTGCGGCTGCCCGAGTCGGGCACCCATGCGCTGCCTCCGGGACTCGGCGAGTTCCCGGTGCGCCGGGTCGCGGACTTCCCGGACACCGTGCCCGAGGAATGGCGGGCGCGCGGTGGCGTGATGCTGCCGGTGTATCTGCGCGAGGCCATGTGGCTGAGTTTCGCCGGCAGCACCGAGCCGGCCGCGCTCCAGGTCGGCGTGGGCAAGGTGTGCGCGGTCTCCGGCGAGCCGTGGACCGGCCGGCTCTCCCGCGGCCCGCAGAACTACGTCGTCCTGCCCCGCCAGCCCTGGCTGGACGGCATCAACTCCGGCAGGGGCACGGTGCGCCAGTTCGTCGCGGTGCCGCTCGGCCTCGGCGCGACCGTGGAGGGGCAGGTCACCGGCGAGGAGGTGTGGGGCGGCGTGCAGCTGCAGTCGTTCCCGCTGGGCGAGCGGGCGCTGGCCCGGTGGCGGGAGGAGCAGCGGCCCCAGGACGGCATCGACTGGATGGGCCACGGCGGCCCGCCGACCGGCGTCGGGATGCCTGCCCCGGGCGGGAT
>NZ_PQSS01000073.1 GCF_002920535.1 Streptomyces sp. Ru71
TTGGTTCCGTACTAGACATTCCCCCATGCGTATTCGAGTACGGCGCACGGGCGGTTTCGCGGGCATCGAGCGGCAGGGCGAGGTGGACACCGCGGGCCGCCCTGACGCGGCCGAGTGGCGCTCCCTGGCCGAGCGGGCGCTGGCCGCGGGCCGGGCCGCCCCGCCGGCCGGGGTGCCGGACGGCTTCAGCTACCGGATCACGGTGGACGGGAAGACGGTGTACGTCGCCGATCCCCACCTCACCGAGGAGCAGCGCACGCTGATCTCGCGGGTGCTGAAGGAGGGGGCGTGAACGCCCTTGCCGTGCAGGGGTGTTGACGGGAGTTACCGCCGGTACGGATGATCCGCGCATGGCGACGGATCCGATGCCGCAGTTCCCGTCCGGCTTCCAGTGGGGCGTGTCGACGTCCGCCCACCAGATCGAGGGGGCGGCCGACCGACGCGCCCCCTCGGTCTGGGACGCGTTCACCGCCGAGCCGGGCCGGGTGAAGGACGGCTCGACGGCCGCGGTGGCCTGCGACCACTACCACCGCTACCGCGAGGACGTGGCGCTGCTGGCCGGCCTCGGCGTGGACGCCTACCGCTTCTCGGTCTCCTGGCCCCGGGTGACCTCCCCGGGCGGTGCGGACTTCTACGACCGTCTGGTGGACGAGCTGTGCGCGGCGGGCGTCCGCCCGGTGCCGACCCTCTTCCACTGGGACCTCCCGCTGGGCCTGGACTGGCTTCGGCGGGACACGGCGTACCGCTTCGCCGAGTACGTCACGACGGTCGCCGACCGCCTGGGCGACCGCGTGGACCAGTGGATCACTCTGAACGAGCCCGCCGAGCACACCCTGCTGGGCCACGCGCTGGGCGTGCACGCCCCCGGCAAGCGGCTGCTGTTCGACGCGCTCCCGGCGGCCCACCACCAGCTCCTCGCCCACGGACTCGCGGTCGGCGCGTTGCACGCCTCCGGCGCCACCTCCGTCGGCATCGCCAACTCGCACGGCCCGACCTGGCCGGCCTCCGAAGCGGAGGAGGACAGGGCGGCGGCCGACGTCTACGACGTCCTCCTGAACCGCCTCTTCGCGGACCCGGTCCTGCTGGGCACCTACCCGGAGGGCCTGGGCGACCTGATGCCGGGCGACGTGGACGCGGACCTGAAGCTGATCGCCGCCCCACTGGACTTCTACGGCGTGAACTACTACGCCCCCACGCGGGTGGGCGCCCCCCAGTCCGCCCCGACCGAGTTCGGCGGCGTCCCGATACCCGCCGAACTCCCCTTCTCCCTCCGGGAGATCGAAGGCGCCCCGGTCACGGACTTCGGCTGGCCGGTGGTCCCCGAGGCCCTGACCGAGCTCCTGACGGCCTTCCGGACGCGCTACGGCGACCGCCTCCCGCCGATCGTCATCACCGAGAACGGCTGCAGCTACGAGGGCGTCGACGACCAGGACCGCATCGCCTACCTGGACGCCCACATTCGCGCCCTGCACACGGCCCTGACCGCCGGCGTGGACGTCCGCGGCTACTTCGTCTGGTCGCTGATGGACAACTTCGAGTGGGCAGAGGGCTACACCCGCCGCTTCGGCCTGATCCACGTGGACTACGCGACACAGCAGCGAACCCCGAAGGCGTCGTACAACTGGCTGCGGGAGCTGCTGCGGGGGCAGCGGTGAAAGCCGGTGCTCGCGGCGGAGCCCCTGCTCAGAAGCCCAGCTTGCGGAGTTGCTTCGGGTCTCGTTGCCAGTCCTTGGCGACCTTGACGTGGAGGTCCAGGTAGACCGGGGTGCCCAGCAGGGCCTCGATCTGGCGGCGGGACTTGATGCCGACCTCCTTCAGGCGCTTGCCCTTGGGGCCGATGATGATGCCCTTCTGGCTGGGGCGCTCGATGTAGACGTTGGCGTGGATGTCCAGCAGGGGCTTGTCCGCCGGGCGGTCCTCGCGCGGGAGCATCTCCTCCACGACCACGGCGATGGAGTGCGGCAGCTCGTCGCGGACGCCCTCCAGGGCCGCCTCACGGATCAGCTCGGCCACCATCACCTGCTCGGGCTCGTCCGTCAGGTCGCCCTCGGGGTAGAGCGCCGGGCCCTCGGGAAGCAGCGGGATGAGCAGGTCGGCCAGCAGGTCCACCTGCTTCCCCGCGGTCGCCGACACCGGGACGATCTCCGCCCACTCGATCCCCAGCTCCTTGCCGAGCTGGTCGATCGCGATCAGCTGCTCGGCGAGGGCCTTGGAGTCGACCAGGTCGGTCTTGGTGACGATCGCGACCTTCGGGGACTTCTTGATCCCCGCCAGCTCCTTGGCGATGAAGCGGTCACCGGGACCGATCTTCTCGTTCGCCGGCAGGCAGAAGCCGATCACGTCGACCTCGGCCCACGTGGTGCGGACGACGTCGTTGAGCCGCTCGCCGAGCAGCGTGCGCGGTTTGTGCAGCCCCGGGGTGTCCACCAGGATCAGCTGGGCGTCCGGCCGGTGCACGATGCCCCGGACCGTGTGCCGCGTCGTCTGGGGCTGGTTGGCGGTGATCGCCACCTTCTGGCCCACCAGAGCGTTCGTGAGGGTGGACTTGCCCGCGTTGGGACGGCCCACGAAGCAGGCGAAGCCGGCGCGGTGGACGGTCTCGCCCGACTGCTCGGATGACTGGGTACGAACACTCATGGCGTTCATTGTCCCTGATCCACGAGGTCCCGCCGCACCGTGAGCTTCCGGTAACGCTCAGGCAATGAAACGTCACGGAAACACACCCGTACGCGACCGGAAACGCGGGCGGGTGAACCTCTGACGCAGCCCCCACACCGTTGGAGACTCCCGTGACCCTCGCCGCCGCGCACGTCGACACCGGCGACACCGCCTGGCTGCTCGCCGCGACCGCCCTCGTCCTGCTGATGACCCCAGGTCTGGCCCTGTTCTACGGAGGCATGGTCCGCGCGAAGAGCGTGCTCAACATGCTGATGATGAGCTTCGTGTCGATCGCCCTCGTCACGGTGGTCTGGCTGGCGGCCGGCTACTCGCTGGCCTTCGGCGACGACGCCTTCGGCGGACTGATCGGCGGCCTGAGCCACCTCGGCATGGACGGCCTCGGCCCGGACAGCGTCCACGGCACCGTCCCGACCGTGCTCTTCGCCACCTTCCAGCTCACCTTCGCGATCATCACCGCCGCGCTGATCAGCGGCGCGGTGGCGGACCGGACGAAGTTCAGCGGCTGGCTGGTCTTCGTGCCGGTGTGGACGCTGGTCGTATACGTTCCCGTCACCCACTGGGTGTGGGGCCCCGGCGGCTGGATCGCAAACCGGCTCGGCGCGCTCGACTTCGCCGGCGGTCTGCCCGTGGAGATCACCTCCGGCGCCTCCGGTCTCGCCCTGTGCCTGGTCCTCGGCCCGCGCCTGGGCTTCAAGAAGGACGCCATGCGCCCGCACAACCTGCCCATGGTGATCCTCGGCGCCGGCCTGCTCTGGTTCGGCTGGTTCGGCTTCAACGCCGGCTCCGCGCTCGGCGCCAACGGCCTGGCGGCCGAGGCATTCCTCAACACCCTCGCCGCCGGCTGCACCGGCCTGCTCGGCTGGCTCTTCGTCGAGCAGAAGCGCGACGGCCACCCGACCACGCTGGGCGCGGCCTCCGGCGCGGTCGCCGGCCTGGTCGCGATCACCCCGTCCTGCGGCACCGTCTCGCTGCTCGGCGCGCTCGTCGTGGGCCTGGCCGCCGGCGTGGTCTGCTCCTACGCGGTGAGCTGGAAGTTCAAGCTGAACTACGACGACTCCCTGGACGTCGTCGGCGTCCACCTGGTCGGCGGGATCATCGGCACCCTGCTGATCGGCCTGTTCGCCGAGAAGGCGATGACCGGCGGTGTGCAGGGGCTGTTCTACGGCGGCGGGCTCGCCCCGCTCGGCAAGCAGTTCCTCGCCGTGATCGTCGTCGCGCTGTACGCCTTCGGTGTGACGTACGGCCTCGGCAAGGCGCTCGACAAGGTGATGGGCCTGCGGGCGGACCAGGAGCACGAGCACACGGGCCTGGACCTTACGGTGCACGCGGAGACGGCATACGATCACGGCGTCCTGGGCCATGGCGCCCCGGTCGCCCACTCGCTCGTCCCCGCCGACCGGAAGGTCACCTCCCAGGCATGAAGCTCATCACCGCGATCGTCAAGCCGTACCGCCTCGACGAGGTCAAGACCGCTCTGCAGGAGCTGGGCATCCAGGGCCTGACCGTCAGCGAGGCCAGCGGCTACGGCCGTCAGCGCGGCCACACCGAGGTGTACCGGGGCGCCGAGTACCAGATCGACCTGGTGCCCAAGGTCCGTATCGAGGTCGTCGTCGAGGACGCGCTGGCCGAGGACGTCATCGACGCCATCGTGAAGGCCGCGCAGACCGGCAAGATCGGCGACGGCAAGGTGTGGGCGCTGCCCGTCGACACGGTAGTCCGGGTCCGCACCGGCGAGCGCGGACCCGACGCGCTCTAGCTCAGGTCGCGGAGACGGTCTGCCGTACCTCTCCGTCCGGGCCTGCCAGCAGTACCGGCGTGCCCGCGCCGCCCAGGTCGCGTACGGCGGCCAGGTCCTCCGCGGTCGCGGAGGAGGCCTCGGTCACCACCGCCGCCGCCTCCAGCGACTTCGCGCCGGACGCCACCGCCATGGCGACGGCCGTGCGCAGCGCGCTCAGCTTCAGCGAGTCCAGCGCCACGGTCCCGGCGACGTAGGTGCGGCCGGTCTCGTCGCGGACGGCGGCGCCCTCCGGCACGCCGTTGCGGGCCCGGGCCGAGCGGGCCAGGGTGACGATCTTGCGGTCCTCGGGGTCGAGGGCGTTGCTGTCAGTCATGCCCCGAGCATACGAACAGGCCCGGCCGGTCACGGGCCCGGTCCGGCCGGACGCCGTGGGCGGGGCCGGCTCAGCCC
The DNA here is from genome assembly GCF_002920535.1 of Streptomyces sp. Ru71. Classification (GTDB taxonomy): domain Bacteria; phylum Actinomycetota; class Actinomycetes; order Streptomycetales; family Streptomycetaceae; genus Streptomyces. Next base: position 4,868 of record NZ_PQSS01000073.1, read on the forward strand.
CGGTCCAGCCGGAGCCGCTCGGCCCGCGGCAGGCCCGCCACCACCAGGTCGTAGGAGTCCTCGATGAGCTCGCGGACCAGGCGGTCGGGGAGGTCGCCGTCCACGGTGACCGTGTTCCAGTGGCGCTTGTTCATGTGCCAGCCGGGCACGATCATCCCCTCGTGCTCGCGGCGCAGCCGGATCGCGTCCTCGGGGTCGCACTTGAGGTTGACCGTCAGGGGCCGCCCGTCCAGGTGGGTCAGGGCGAACATCTTGCCCAGCACCTTGAAGACCGAGACCTCCGGGTTGAACGGGAAGTCCTCCTCGGCCGCGTTGAAGGACAGGCAGAAGGCGCGCAGCTCCTTGGGGGTCACTCCGGTACCTCCTTCTCGCCGTCGGGCTCGTCCGCCGGGGCGACCGGTTCCACCAGCACCGTGACGATCTTGTTCCGGCGCCCGGCCGCGGACTCGGCCGTCAGCCGCAGCCGGCGCCCGTCGGGCAGTTCGACGACGCTGGAGGCGCCGGCGATGGGGACGCGGCCCAGGGCCTTGGCGAGCAGGCCGCCGACGGTCTCCACGTCCTCGTCGTCGAAGGCCTCCAGACCGTACAGCTCGCCGAGGTCGCCGATGTCCAGGCGGGCGGTGACCCGGAACCGGTCGGCGCCCAGGTCCTCCACCGGCGGCAGCTCACGGTCGTACTCGTCGGTGATCTCACCGACGATCTCCTCCAGGATGTCCTCGATGGTGACGATGCCGGCCGTGCCGCCGTACTCGTCGATGACGACGGCGACATGGTTGCGTTCCTTCTGCATCTCGCGCAGCAGGTCGCCGGCGTTCTTGGTGTCCGGGACGAAGACCGCCGGGCGCATGGCCGTGGAGACCAGCTCGCTCTCCGCGTCCCGGCTGATGTGCGTCTTGCGGGTCAGATCCTTGAGGTAGACGATCCCGACGATGTCGTCCTCGCTCTCCCCGGTCACCGGGATGCGGGAGAACCCGGAGCGCAGGGCGAGCGTGAGGGCCTGCCGGATCGTCTTGTACCGCTCGATGGTGACCAGGTCGGTGCGCGGCACCATGACCTCGCGCACCAGCGTGTCGCCCAGCTCGAACACCGAGTGCACCATGCGGCGCTCCTCGGCCTCGATCAGCGACTCGGCCTCGGCGAGGTCGACCAGCGCGCGCAGCTCCGCCTCGGAGGCGAACGGGCCGCGGCGGAAGCCCTTGCCGGGGGTGAGGGCGTTGCCGATGAGGATCAGCAGCGACGGGATCGGGCCCATGATCCGGGCCAGCGGCAGCAGGACGTACGCCGCCGCGGTCGCGGTGTTCAGCGGGTGCTGGCGGCCGATGGTGCGCGGGGAGACCCCGACGGCGACGTAGGACACCAGCACCATCACGGCGATCGCGACCAGCAGCGCGGCGGCGGTGCCCTCGAACTCCTGCAGGCAGGCGTAGGTGACCAGGGCGGCGGCGGCCATCTCGCAGGCGACGCGGACCAGCAGCGCCACGTTGAGGTAACGGGTGGGGTCGGCGGCGATCTGGGCGAGCTTGGCGCTGCCGCGGCGGCCGGACTTGACGGCCTCCTCGGCGCGGAAGCTGGAGACCCGCGCCAGGCCCGCCTCCGCGCAGGCGGCGAGCCAGGCGATCACGACCAGGGCGATGGCGCCGAGGACGATCTGTGGACTCATGGCCTACGAGACGGTGGGCGCCGGGGACGGGCCGGTCAGGCCCCGCTCCGCGCGCCAGCCGTCCACGATGGCCGCCTGCAGGCCGAACATCTCGGCCTTCTCGTCCGGCTCCTCGTGGTCGTAGCCCAGCAGGTGCAGCACACCATGGACGGTGAGCAGCTGCAGCTCCTCGTCCATGGAGTGCCGCGTCGGCGCGTCGGCGCCCTGCTTGGCGGCGACCTCCGGGCACAGCACGATGTCGCCGAGCAGGCCCTGCGGGGGCTCGTCGTCGTCCTTGGCCGGGGGCCGCAGCTCGTCCATCGGGAAGGACATGACATCGGTGGGCCCGGGCAGGTCCATCCACTGCACATGGAGCTGCTCCATGGCGTCGGCGTCCACGACGATCACCGAGAGTTCGGAGAGCGGGTGGATGCGCATCCGTGCGAGTGCGTAGCGGGCGATGTCGAGGATCGCCTGCTCGTCGACCTCGGTTCCGGACTCGTTGTTGACGTCGATCGACATGGTGCTGTGTGTGTCTACTTCCCCTTGTGCGCGGACTTGCCCCGGCCGGGCTTGTGCCCGCCGTTCTCCGTGCCGTGCTTGCTGTCGTACATCTCGTACGCGTCGACGATACGGCCGACCAGCTTGTGCCGGACGACATCCTGCGACGACAGCCGGGAGAAGTGGACGTCCTCGACGCCCTCCAGGATCTCCTGGACCTGACGCAGACCGGACTTCGTCCCGCCCGGCAGGTCGACCTGCGTCACGTCACCCGTGATCACGATCTTCGAGTCGAAGCCGAGGCGGGTGAGGAACATCTTCATCTGCTCGGGGGAGGTGTTCTGGGCCTCGTCGAGGATGATGAAGGCGTCGTTCAGCGTGCGGCCGCGCATGTACGCGAGCGGCGCGACCTCGATCGTGCCGGCGGCCATCAGCCGGGGGATCGAGTCCGGGTCGATCATGTCGTGCAGCGCGTCGTAGAGCGGGCGCAGGTAGGGGTCGATCTTCTCGTAGAGCGTGCCGGGCAGGAAGCCGAGCCGCTCGCCGGCCTCGACGGCGGGGCGGGTGAGGATGATCCGGTTGACCTGCTTGGACTGCAGGGCCTGGACCGCCTTGGCCATGGCGAGGTACGTCTTGCCGGTACCGGCGGGGCCGATACCGAAGACGATCGTGTGCTTGTCGATCGCGTCGACGTACCGCTTCTGGTTGAGGGTCTTGGGGCGGATGGTGCGGCCGCGCGAGGACAGGATGTTCTGCGTGAGCACCTGGGCCGGGGTCTCCGGCCCGTCGTTCGTCCCGGCCTCGCTCGCCTTGAGCATGGCGATCGAGCGTTCCACTGCGTCCTCCGTCATCGGCTGCCCGGTGCGGAGCACCAGCAACATCTCCTCCAGCACGCGCGAGATCAGCGCGACGTCCACGGGGGCGCCGACGACGCTGATCTCGTTGCCCCGGACATGGATGTCGGCCGCCGGGAAGGCCTTCTCGATCACACGCAGCAGGGAGTCGCCGGAACCCAGCACGGTCACCATGGGGTGCTGGGCGGGGACGGTGAACTGTGCCTTCGCCTGCCCCTGCGCGGGGGTGTGAGCTGTGGGTGTCTGAGTCATGGGCCGGCGCCGCGCGCCTGCGGTTCCTCCTCGTCACGGCCGCGCATGGCTTCGAGCGGCCTCGCGATATCCAGGGTACGACGCGGGGCGGACTGTGCCGAAGGGCTTTTCGAGGGCGGGTGCGCGGGGCGCCGGGACCGTTTTCGTCCGCGGGTGTGCAGGACGCCGGGTGCGCGGCCCCTCCTCACGCCGGGCGGCGGAAGCCGATCGTGGGGACCGCCCGCCGCAGCGGCCAGCAGGCCGAGCGTTCCTCGGGGACCAGGCCGTCGAGGAAGGCGTAGCGGTTCAGGGCCGTCGGGTCCTGGCCGTCCACCGAGCGGACCTTGCGCCACCAGGCGCCGATCTCCGCCCACCCCGGCGCCGACAGGGAGCCGCCGAACTCCTGCACCGACAGCGCGGCGGTCAGGCCCGCGAAGGCGAGGCGGTCGGCGAGCGGCCAGCCGGCCAGCGTGCCGGTGACGAAGCCCGCGACGAACACGTCCCCGGCGCCGGTCGGGTCCAGGGCCTCCACGGCGATCGCCGGCACCTCGGCGGACTCACCGGTGCGCCGGTCGACCGCGTACGCCCCCTCCGCGCCGAGCGTGACGACCGCGACCGGTACGTGCCGGGTGAGCGCGTGCGCGGCGGCCTTCGGGCAGTCGGCGCGGGTGTAGCGCATCGCCTCCTCGGCGTTGGGCAGGAACGCCTCGCAGTGTTCGAGGTCGGCGAGGCCGGCCAGGTCCCACGCCCCGGTGTCGTCCCAGCCGACGTCGGCGAAGATGCGGGTGCCGCGGCTCGCGGCCTTGGCGATCCAGGGGGCGCGTCGGCCCGGTGTGAGGGAGGCGACGGCGGCGCGGGCGTGCGGCGGATGGTCCGGGGCGGCCTCCTCGGGGGGCGGCTCGTGTCCGTGGGAGACCATCGTGCGCTCCCCCTCGTAGGCCATCGAGACGGTGACCGGCGAGTGCCAGCCGGGCACGGTGCGCGACGGCGAGAGGTCGATGCCCTCGCCCTGCTCCAGCGCGTCCCAGCAGTACTCGCCGTAGTGGTCGTCGCCGAAGGCCGCGGCCAGCGAGGTGCGCAGCCCGAGCCGGGCGAGCGCGGTGGCCATGTTGGCGACGCCGCCCGGGCTGGAGCCCATCCCCCGCGCCCACGACTCCGTCCCCCGGACCGGTGCGGAGTCGAGGCCGGTGAAGATGATGTCGAGGAAGACCGTGCCCGTCAGGAAGACGTCCCAGGGCGGATCGCCTGCCGTGCGCAGGGCGGCGAGCGGGTCGATCTGGGGCCGGCTGTGGCCTCCCAGGGATCCCATCGATCCCATGGCTCCGGTGGACGCGGTCACGGTGCGCTCCCTGACGTGGTGCGGATCTGGCCAGTGTGCACCACGCCCCTGACAACCCGCCGCTTCCGTCCGGCAACTCACCGCGACCGCCCGGCCGGAGCCCGCGTCAGGCCGGCGCCGCCCCGGGGCGTCCCGCCACCCGCGCGGCTCCCGGCGTCGTCTCCGGTGCCGCCGGGGTCACGGCGGGCCGGGCCTTCACGCGGCGCCGGTCGTTGCGGCCGCCGCCCCGCACCAGCAGCACGCTCAGCGCGGCGAGGAAGCCGACGGCGGTGAGGCCGACCAGCCCGCCCTTCGTCGAGCCCGTCGCGTCCTCGATGAGCCCGAACGCGGTCGGCGCGACGAACCCGCCCAGATTTCCGATGGAGTTGATCAGGGCGATGCCGGGCGCGGCGGCACGGGCGTCGAGGTAGCTCTGCGGGATCGTCCAGAAGACCGGCGAGGCCGGCTTGAACCCCATCGCGGCCAGGCACAGCGCGCCCAGTCCCAGCCACGGCGAGACGAACACCGCCAGCAGCGTCCCGGCGCCGCCCAGGAGCAGCAGCGCCACCAGCACCGGGCGCCGCCGCCCGAGCCGGTCCGAGATCCGCCCGCTGACGTACACCGCGGCGATGGCGCACAGCCACGGCACCGCCGTCAGCAGTCCCACCTGGAACTCGCTGAGCCCGCCGATGTCGTCGACGATCGACGGCAGCCAGAACGTCACCGCGTACAGCGCCACGTTGATGGCGAAGTAGATCCACAGGAAGACGAGCATCTGCGGGTCGGCGAGCAGCTTCCAGCGGGACACCCGGGCACCCGCGGTGTCCCGTCCCCGCTGTTCGGCGTCGATGACCTCCACCAGCGCGGTCTTCTCCTCGGCCGTCAGCCAGTCGGCGGTCTCCACGCCGGAGTCCAGGAAGCGGTAGACGACGAAGCCGAGGACGACGGAGAACACGCCTTCGACGAAGAACATCCACTGCCAGCCCGCGTGCCCCCACACGCCGTGCATCTCCAGCAGCGCCCCGGAGACCGGGCCGACGACGACGGTCGCCGTGCCGGAGCCCATCAGGAAGACTCCTGTGGCGCGGCCGCGGTGGGAGTCGGGCAGCCAGCGGCTGAAGTAGTAGATGACGGCGGGGAAGAACCCGGCCTCGGCGACGCCGAGCAGGAAGCGCAGGGCGTAGAACATGCCGGCGCTGTCGACGAAGGCCATCGCCGTCGCCACGACACCCCAGCTGATCATGATCCGGGTGAGCCAGACCTTGGCGCCGAAGCGCTCCATCAGCATGTTGGAGGGGACTTCGAAGATCGCGTACGCGATGAAGAAGATGCCCGCGCCGAGCCCGAAGGCCGCGCCGGACAGGCCCACGTCGGCCCGCAGCTCGTCCTGGGCGAAGCCGAGATTGACGCGGTCCATGTAGTTGGCCACGAACATCACGAAGAAGAGCGGGACCACACGGCGGAAGATCTTGCGGATGGCGGACTGTACGGCCGGTGGGTGTACCTCGGGGACTGCTGCCGGCACGAGCGGCTCCGATCGTGAGCGGGGAAGGTGAGTGAGCAGCGGAGGAACAGCGGGGGTTCAGCGGGGTTCAGCGAGAGGCGGCGGGAGTCACCAGCGCGGGACCGACGGGGTGACCCACTCCGGGTCGGCGACACGCATGGCGGCCTCGTCGTCGCGGTCGCGCAGCCGGCCGTCGTCCTCCAGCCAGCGCCGGTGCAGGAACGCGAGCCTGTCGCGGTCGAGTTCCACGCCCAGGCCGGGCGCGTCGGACACGGCGACGCGGCCGCCCTCGAACGTCAGCCGCTCGGTGAGCACGTCCTCCGACTGCCAGGGGTAGTGGGAGTCGCAGGCGTGGTGCAGATCGGGGACCGTGGCCGCGACATGGGTCATCGCGGCCAGCGAGATGCCGAGGTGGGTGTTGGAGTGCATGGACACCCCGACCCCGAAGGTGCGGCAGAGCGCGGCGAGTTGCTGGGTGTTGCGCAGCCCTCCCCAGTAGTGGTGGTCGGAGAGGACGACCTGCACGGCGTCGCGCGTGAAGGCTTCCTTGATCTCGGCGAACGTCGTGACGCACATGTTGGTGGCGAGCGGCACGTGGGTCGCGCGGGCCACCTCGGCCATGGCCGGGGTGCCGAGGGCGGGGTCCTCCAGGTACTCCAGGACGTCCCCGAGTTCCTCGGCGACCCGCAGCGAGGTCTCGACCGACCAGGCGCCGTTGGGGTCGAGCCGCAGCGGGTGCCCGGGGAAGGCCTCGGCCAGCGCGCGGATCGCCGCGATCTCCTGGTCGGGCGGGAAGACACCGCCCTTGAGCTTGAAGGAGGTGAATCCGTAGCGCTCGGTGAAGATCCGCGCCTGCGCGACGACCCCGGCCGGGTCCAGGGCAGCCCCCCAGTCGTCCTTCTCGGCGGCCACGCCCTGCGGGTGCTCGGCCCATTTGTAGAACAGGTAGGCGCTGTACTCCACGGCGTCGCGCACCTTGCCGCCGAGCAGCGTGTGCACGGGCAGGCCCAGTGTCTTGCCGAGGGCGTCGAGGCAGGCGACCTCGAACCCGGAGACGACGGACAGCCGCAGCTTGTCGGCCGTCTGCACACCGCGCAGGCCGCCGACGTCGACCTGGCCGGAGACCCGGGAGGCGTCCACGGCGATCTCGTCGGCCACCGTGAACAGCCCGTTCAGATCGCTCACCTGGCGGCCGACCAGACGCTCGGCGAACGGCCGGACCAGCTCCAGGTACTTGGTGTCGCCGTAGGTCTCGCCGACGCCGGTGACGCCGTCGGCGGTGACGACCTCCACGATCAGCCGCGGGGTGTACGGCTGGTGGACGCCCTGGGTGTTCAGCAGCGGCGGGTCGGCGACCAGGATCGGGGTGAGGCGGACGTCGGCGACGGTGAGGTTCACAGGGCGGCTCCTACGAGGTCCAGTCCGGCGGTGAGCAGGTTCTTGAGGTCGGCGAGGTCTGCGGCCGAGGGGTCGGTGAGCGGGGCGCGCACGGGGCCGACGGGTGCGCCGCGCAGCCGGGCCGCCGCCTTCACCAGGGACACGGCGTATCCGGGGACACGGTCGCGCAGTTCGACGAGGGGGACGTAGAAGCCGCGCAGCAGTTTGTCGACAGCTCCGTCGTCGCCGGCCCGCAGGGCGGTCAGGAAGGCGTGCGCGATCTCGGGGGCGAAGGCGTGGACGGCGGAGGAGTAGGCGGGCACCCCGACGGTGGCGTAGGCGCGGGCCTGGATCTCGGCGGTGGCGGCACCGTTGAAGAACAGGAAACCCTCGGGGGCGGCGAGGGTGAGGCGCTGGAGCCGGTCCAGGTCGCTGTGGCCGTCCTTGAGGCCGATGACGTTCGGGATCCCGGCGATGCGGCGCAGGGACGCGGCGGTGTAGGCGACCTGGCCGCGCTGGTAGGCGATCAGCGGCAGTGAGGTGCGGGCGGCGAGCTGCTCCAGGTGCGCGACGAGCCCGTCCTGCGGGACGTCGACCAGGTAGTGCGGCAGGACGAGGAGGGCGTCGGCGCCGCACTCCTCGGCGATCCGCGCGAAGCGGGTGGCCTGGGCCCAGCCGTAGCCGGTCCCGGCGACGACGGGGACGCGGCCGGCGGCTTCCTCCACCGCCAGGGCGACGACCTGCCGGTAGTCGTCCTCGTCGAGGGAGAAGAACTCCCCGGTGCCGCAGGCGGGGAACAGCGCGCCGGGGCCGGCGGCGAGCTGGGCCGCGAGGTGGGCCCGGCAGCCGTCCGCATCGAGGGTGCCGTCGTCGTGGAAGGCGGTGAGCGGGAAGGAGAGCACCCCGCCCGCCATCCCGTCCCGCAGCCTGCGCGCCACGTCCTGCGTGCGCCGGTCGTCGACCACCGATCTCATCTCCCCATGTAGATGTCATCCACGTATGAAGACAGAGATTATTGAGGCGAACAGGTGGCGTCAATGGGCCGACGCGAGCCGCTTACGATCGGCACATGGCGGAGACAGGCGGCGGCGTCCGCGAGGTGAAGTCGGCGGCGCGCACGGTGGAACTGCTGGAACTGCTGGCCGCGCGCGGCGACCGCCCGGCCAGGCTGCAGGAGCTGGCCGAGGCGCTGGACGTGCCGCGCAGCTCGATGTACGCCCTGCTCCAGACCCTGATCTCGCGCGGCTGGGTGCGCACCGACGTCACCGGTTCGCTCTACGGCATCGGCATCCACGCCCTGCTGACCGGCACCAGCTATCTGGACTCCGACCCGCGTGTGCGCCTGGCCCGCCCCTATCTGGACGAGGCGTCGGACGCACTGGGCGAGACGATCCACCTGGGCCGGCTGGACGGGCACAGCGTGGCCTACCTGGCGACCCGCGAGTCGCACGAATACCTGCGCACCATCAGCCGCGTCGGCCGCCGCCTCCCGGCGCACGCCGGCGCCCTGGGCAAGGCGCTGCTCGCCGAACGCCCCGACGAGGAACTCCCCGAGGGCCCGTACGAGGCGCTGACCCCGCACTCGCACACCACCCGGGCATCCCTGGCCGCCGACCTGGCCGCGACCCGCGCGCGCGGTTACTCCGTCGACCGCGAGGAGGGCGTGCTCGGCATCGTCGGCTTCGGCTTCGCGCTGCGCTACGACACCCCTGCGCAGGACGCGGTCAGTTGCTCGGTGCCGGTGGCCCGGCTGACGGCGGAACACGAGGAGCGGATCGTCGCGGTGATGCGGGAGATCCGGGCGAAGATCGAGGCCACCGCCCCCGCCGCGAGCGGCGCCCCGCACTGGCGGTAGCGCCCCCGAAAGCGGGCTCGCTCACCCCCCTCACCCGCGCGGCAGCGCGCTCTTTTACCCGTCCTCACCCCCGCCAAACCCAACGTGCCGCAGATCACACCCCCCGGGCTTCTTCCGGCACGTCGCGCTTGATACAAATTCTGCGCGCGTTCCTGTCCGTCGACGGTCGTCGCCCTTCCCCCCTTTTCGTGCCTGTCTTTCGCATGCCCTGGGAACGCCCGTGTCCGCCCCCCGCACCACGCCCTGGCCCCTCGTCGCCCTCTTCACGGCCGGGTACCTCGCCCCCTACCTGCTCCCGACCACCGTCGGCCGCCTGGACTCCGGCCTGCCGCTGACGGCCACTCAGGCCGGCGCGGTCGGCAGCGCCCTGCTGCTCGGCTCGGCCGGCGCCGGCTTCGCCCTGGCCTCCCGGGTGGAACGGATCGGCGCCCGTCTCGTGGCCCGCCTCGGGCTCACCCTCGCCGTGCTCGGCTACGGCGGCGCGGCGCTCACCACCGCCGTACCGGCCGTCGTGGCGGGCGCGGTGATCGGCGGGTTCGGCTCGGGAACCGTCACCGCGGTCGCCGCCACCGGCATCGCAGCGCAGCGGGACCCGCACCGCACGACCACGCTCGGGCTGCTCGGGGTCTCCGCCCTGGCGGGCGCGCTGTGTCTGACGATCCCCCACCTCGGTCCGGGCCACGCCCAGCCGCTGGCCGCCATCGCGCTCACGGCACTGGCCGTCTGGCCGCTCACCGGGCGCCTCGCCGCCCCCACGGCCGCCGCCCCGCGCGCCCACCGCGCCCCGGCCGGCCGCCTGCCCCAGCTGGGGGCCGGGCTGCTGCTCGCCGCCGCGATGCCCTGCTGGTCCCTCGCGCAGAACGCGCTGTGGGGCGTGAGCGGCCGGATCGGCCTGGAGCAGGCGCATCTGACGGAGTCCACGGTCGGCGCGGTGTTCGCCGTCGCGCTGGGTGCGGGACTGCTGGGCGTGACAGGCGCCGGGGCACTGGGCCCGCGGTTCGGCCGGGCCCTGCCCATCGGCCTGGGGACGGCCCTCATCGCGGCCTGCATCACGCTGAGCGCGTCGGCGACCGGCCCGGTGTCCTTCGCGGCCGGGGAGATCGCCTGGAACACGGTCTACCCGATCGTGCTGTCGTACCTCATCGGCCTGGCCGCCTCCCTCGACCCGCAGGGCCGCTGGGCGGTGCTGGTCGGCTCGGCCTCCTCCCTCGGCACCGCGGCGGGCCCGCTGACCGGCAGCGTGCTGGCCGCCCAGGCCGGCTTCCCGATGATGGGCGCGGTCCTGGCGGCCGGCCTGCTGGTGATCGCCGTACCGATGACGGCGGTCGCGCGGATCGCGGGCCGGCGCCCGCTCCCGGTGGTCGAGATCCCCGTGGAGACCCCGGCCACCCTGGCCCGCGAGACGACGCCGGCGGCCTAGGCCCTGTCGTTTGGATCATCCCGGCGTCGCGGGGTCTGGCAGGGCCTAGCCGGCCTGCGCCGGGAAGACGTACGCCTCCACCTCGGCGAGATACCGGGCCCGGCGCTCCTCGTCGTCCTCCAGGAAGGAGGCGAGGAAGGAGTTGCGGGCCAGCTCGCGCAGCCGCTCCTCGCTCAGCCCCAGGGTGCGCCGCACGGCGTCGAAGTTGTCGCCGGCGTAGCCGCCGAAGTAGGCGGGGTCGTCGGAGTTCACCGTGCACAGCAGCCCGGCGTCGAGCATGGCGGGCAGCGGGTGCTCGGCGAGGACGTCCACGGTGCGCAGCCGCACGTTGGACAGCGGGCACAGGGTCAGCGGCACCCGCTCCCGCACCAGCCGCTCCACCAGCGCCGGATCCTCCACGCAGCGCAGCCCGTGGTCGACGCGCTCCACGCCGAGGACGTCCAGGGCCTCGGTGATGTACTGCGGCGGCCCCTCCTCACCGGCGTGCGCCACCCGGCGCAGCCCGAGCGCGGCGGCGGCCTCGTACACCTCGCGGAACTTCGCCGGCGGGTGCCCGACCTCGGCCGAGTCCAGCCCGATGCCGGTGATCCGGTCCAGGTAGGGCTTGGCCGCGTCGAGCGTCTCCAGGGCCGATTCGGCGGACTCGTCGCGCAGGAAGCACATGATCAGCCGGGTGGACACCCCGTGCCGGGCCTCGCTGCTGCCGAGCGGCCGCCACAGCCCCTCGACGACCGTGCCCATCGACACGCCGCGGGCCAGGTGGGCCTGCGGGTCGAAGAAGATCTCCGCGTGCCGCACCCCCTGCGCGGCGGCGCGGGCGAGGTAGGCGTCGGCGAGGTCCTCGAAGTCCCGCTCGGTGCGCAGGACGGCCATGAGGGCGTAGTAGAGATCGAGGAAGGACTGCAGATCCTCGAACCGGTACGCCTCCCGCAGGGCGTCCTCGTCGGCGAAGGGCAGCTGGACACCGTTCCGCCCGGCCAGCGCGAAGGCCAGCTCGGGTTCCAGGGTGCCTTCGATGTGCAGGTGCAGTTCGGCTTTGGGCAGTGACATCACAGCATTTTACGGCGCTGTCACCGGCGCTTCGGGACCGGCACCCGCAGCAGATCATGGGCCACGGTCAGCTCGCCCTCGAACCCGGCGGCCCGCGCCTGCCGCTCGAACTCCTCCGGCTCCGTGTAGCGCTGGCTGAAGTGGGTGAGCACCAGGTGCCGCACGCCCGCGTCCCGCGCCACCGCCGCCGCCTGACCGGCGGTCAGATGCCCGTGGTCCTCGGCGAGCGCCCTGTCCTCGTCGAGGAAGGTCGACTCGATGACGAGCAGATCGCACCCCTCGGCGAGCGCGTGCACGCCCTCGCACAACCGGGTGTCCATGACGAATGCGAACCGCTGCCCGCGCCGCACCTCGCTGACGTCCTCGACACGCACCCCGCCCAGCACGCCCTCGCGCTGCAGGCGCCCCACGTCCGGCCCCTTGATCCCGGCCGCGGCGAGCCGCTCGGGCAGCATCCGGCGCCCGTCGTGCTCGACCAGCCGGTAGCCGTAGGACTCCACGGGGTGGGACAGCTTGCGCGCCTGGAGCGTGTAGCCGTCGGTCGCCGCGATCACCCCGTCCTCGCTCACCGGCGCCTCGACGAGCTGCACGGTCTCCCGGTAGGCGGTGGCGTACCGCAGCCGGTCGAAGAAGCGCTGCCCGGAGCGCGGGTAGTGGGCGGTGACGTCGTGCGGGACCTGGTCGAGGTTGATCCGCTGGATCACCCCGGCCAGGCCGAGCGAGTGGTCCCCGTGGAAGTGCGTGACGCAGATCCGGTTCAGGTCGTGGGCGGCGACCCCGGCGCGCAGCATCTGCCGCTGGGTGCCCTCTCCGGGGTCGAAGAGGATGCCCTCGCCGTCCCAGCGCAGCAGATAGCCGTTGTGGTTGCGGTGCCGGGTGGGGACCTGGCTGGCGGTGCCGAGGACCACGAGTTCGCGTACGGACACGGCTGCTTACCCGGGGGGCCAGTTCAGCCCGCGCCCGCCGAGGACGTGGGCGTGCGCGTGCCAGACGGTCTGGCCGGCGCCGCTGCCGGTGTTGAAGACGACGCGGTAGCTGTCGAGCTTCTCCTCGTCGGCGACCGCCTGCGTCTCGCGCAGCACGTCAGCGGCCAGCTGGGGCGCCTCCTGGGCCAGGGCGGCCGCGTTCACGTGGTGCGCCTTGGGGATCACCAGGACGTGGGTGGGCGCCTGGGGGTTGATGTCACGGAAGGCGACGGTCGTCTCCGTCTCGCGGACGATCGTCGCCGGGACCGTACCTGCGACGATCTTGCAGAACAAGCAGTCGTCCTGCGGCTCCCCTGCCATGCGTGTGCCTCCTCGCGCCGGGCTGATCACGTACGGAGGCATCGTAGCGACAGTGCGGGCGCCCTCACTTGCCCTGGACGGGCCAGCAGGTGGGATCGCCCTGGCACCAGATGGTCCGGGTCACCGTCACCGTGACGGTGGGCTGCGGTCCGTTCCCGGGCGGCCGCACCGGGGACGGTGTGGCGTTGCAGTTGCCCAGGCCGCGCACGTGGAACAGCTCCTTGCCGCCGACAGTGGCGGTCAGGTCCCCGCGCACGCACGCGCCCTGGACGGCCCGCGTCACCTTTCCCTTGACGGTGATGTCCTTGCCGTCCCCGGTCTGCCCCCGGCAGTCGACGGTGGCCACGGTGTCCTCGGTGGCCGACGGCGAGGAGACCCTGTTCCCGTAGTCGGCGGTGCAGGTCAGCCACCGCACGTCCACGTGCTGCCGCTCCAGCTCCCTGGTCGCGGTCTGGTCGGTGGTGTAGGCGACGGTGGCGGAACTGAGGCCGGCGGGATCACAGGCCACGACCGAGCCCACGGCCACGACCACCAGTCCGGCCGCGCCGGCCACCCTCGTCCCCCGGACACGCCTCGACACGTCCATGCAGGGCAGCGTGCCATCACCTGGCGGTGGGCGGTAGAGCGCATACGGCCACGGTGGGGTGGGGTGGTCGGTGCGGGTGCGGGTGCGTTGTGGTTGCTCGCGCAGTTCCCCGCGCCCCTGGGGTGGCCACCGTGCCGTTCGCTCAAGCCGCGAGGGCGGCGCCGCTTGAGGGCACGTCAGCCTCGCAGTAGTAGCCACTCCTGGAGTTCCACCAGGTTGCCCTCCGGGTCCTTGAGGTGGGCGACGCGCATGCGGTCGGTCATGGGGGCCGGGCCGTGCGCCAGCACCGCGCCCCGCGCCGTGATCTCGGCGCAGTAGGCGTCCAGGTCGTCCACGCGGAGCACCACCAGCGACCGGTGCCCCGTGGCCGTCTCCCCCAACTCGCCCAGCACCGAGGCCATCATCCCCCGGTCCTGCAACGCGATCCCCGCGGAGCCGACCGCGGGACTGAACTTCTCGTACGGCCCCTCGACCGCCCCCGACTGCGGCTTCAGGCCGAGCACATCGGCGTAGAAGCGGTAACAGGCGGCGAAGTCGGTGACCAGCAGCCGGACTTGAGCGAGTTCCATGACGTTCCCCCACATTCCCTCGATGTCAGGACCAGCGGCCGGTACGGCCCAGCAGCAGCGCCGCTGCGGCCGTCCCGGCGGTCGATGTGCGCAGCACGCTGGGTCCGAGCACGTACGCCTTCGCCCCGGCCTCCTCGAAGAGCGCCAACTCCTCCCGGGACACGCCCCCTTCAGGTCCCACGACCAGCACGATCTCCCCCTCGCGGGGCAGCTGCGCGGTCGCCAGCGGCTCGCTCGCGTGCTCGAAGTCGGAGTGCAGCACCCCCGCGAAATCGGCCTTGGCCAAAAGTGCCGCAACCTGCTTGGTCGTGGCCGCGTCCGCGACCTCGGGAAAGCGCACCCGCCGGGACTGCTTGCCGGCCTCCCGGGCCGTGCCGCGCCACTTGCCGAGCGCCTTCAGCCCGCGGTCGCCCTTCCACTGGGTGATGCACCGGGCCGCCTGCCACGGCACGATCGCGTCCACACCGACCTCGGTCATGGTCTCCACGGCCAGCTCACCCCGGTCGCCCTTGGGCAGCGCCTGGACGACCGTGATCCGCGGCGCGGGCACGGGCTCCTCCAGCACCGCGGCCATGTGCACGACGAGCCGGTCCTTGCCCTCCGTGCCGAGCACCTCGCACTCGGCCCAGCGCCCCTGGCCGTCGGTCAGCACGACGGGCTCGCCCGCCTCAAGCCGCTTCACGGACACCGCGTGCCGCCCCTCGGGCCCGTCGAGGACGTAGCGCCCGCCACTGTCGGAGTCGAAGTGGGGGACGACGAACACCGGCGCGGTCATCGGACGCCACCCCCCTGAGCGCCGCCCGGCAGCGCCGTCCGGGCCGCGGTCAGTTCGGCGACCAGCACCTCCACCAGCTGCCCGGCCGGCAGCGCCCGCGCCAGCCGGTGCCCCTGCCCCGCCCACAACGCCATCCCCTGCGCGTCCCCGGCCTTGGCGGCGGCCCTGCGCAGCGGCGCGGTCATGTGGTGGATCTCCGGGTAGGCGGCGGGCGCGTACGGCCCGTGCTCCCGCAGGAACCGGTTGACCAGCCCGCGCGCCGGACGCCCGGAGAAGGCCCGGGTCAGCTCGGTGCGCACGAACAGCGGGTTGGTCAGCGCCTCCTTGTGCAGCGCGTGCGCCCCGGACTCCGCGGTGGCCAGGAACGCCGTGCCGAGCTGCGCGGCGCTCGCCCCCGCCGCGAGCACCGCGGCGATCTGGCTGCCCCGCATCAGCCCGCCCGCGGCGACCACCGGGATCGACACGCTCTCCCGGATCAGGGCGAGGAGGGCCAGCAGCCCGATCCCCGAGCCGTCGTTCTCCGGTGCGTCCCGGTGCGCGCCCTGGTGCCCGCCGGCCTCCACGCCCTGCGCGACGACCGCGTCCGCACCGGACCGCTGCACGGCCACCGCCTCGTCCGCGGTGGTGGCGGTGACCATGACGAACGTGCCGACGCGGTGCAGGGAGTCGACGACCTCACGGCTCGGTACGCCGAAGTGGAAGGAGACCACCGGCACCGGGTCGTCCCGCAGCACCGCGAGCTTCGCCTCGAAGCCGTCGTCCCGCCCGCTGTCGGGGTCGCCCAGCTCGGTCTCGTACCAGGTGGCCTCGCCGGCCAGCTGGTGGGCGTAGACCTCGATGGCACCGGACTCGGCGTATTCCGGCTGCGGCATGAAGACGTTGACTCCGAAGGGGCGTCCCGTCAGGCTCCGCAGCTGCTTGATCTCCTGGTACATGCCGTCGGCGGTCTTGTACCCGGCGGCGAGGAAGCCGAGGCCGCCCGCCTCGGACACGGCGGCGGCGAGCTGCGGCACGGAGACGCCGCCCGCCATGGGAGCCTGCACGATCGGATGCGGGAAGAGATCGGTCAGTGCGGAGGACATGACCGCATGGTGTCACGTCCTCCGCACAAGTCCGAAACCAACCGTCCGGTTGGCATAGGCCACCGGAAACGTCCGGCTCAGCGCCCGTTGAAGGCGTCCTTCAGCCGCGAGAACAGACCCTGCTGCCCCGGCTGGAACTGGCCCTGCGGCCGTTCCTCGCCGCGCAGCTTCGCCAGCTCGCGCAGCAGGCGCTCCTGCTCGGGGTCGAGCTTGGTCGGGGTCTGCACCTCGACGTGCACGATCAGGTCGCCCCGGCCGCCGCCCCGCAGATGCGTGACACCGCGGTTGTGCAGCGGGATCGACTGGCCGGACTGGGTGCCGGGCCGGATGTCGACCTCCTCCATGCCGTCCAGCGTCTCCAGCGGCACCTTGGTGCCGAGGGCCGCCGCCGTCATCGGGATCGTCACCGTGCAGTGCAGGTCGTCGCCGCGCCGCTGGAACACCGGGTGCGGCAGCTCGTGGATCTCGACGTAGAGGTCACCGGCGGGGCCGCCGCCGGGCCCGACCTCGCCCTCGCCCGCGAGCTGGATGCGCGTGCCGTTGTCGACACCGGCCGGGATCTTCACCGTCAGCGTCCGCCGCGAGCGCACCCGGCCGTCACCGGCACACTCCGGGCACGGGTTCGGCACGATGGTGCCGAAGCCCTGGCACTGCGGGCACGGCCGCGAGGTCATGACCTGGCCCAGGAAGGACCGGGTGACCTGCGAGACCTCACCACGGCCCCGGCACATGTCACAGGTCTGCGCCGTGGTGCCCGGCGCGGCGCCCTCACCGGAGCAGGTGGAGCAGACGATGGCCGTCTCCACCTGGATGTCCTTCGTGGTGCCGAAGGCCGCCTCGTCCAGCTCGACCTCGACCCGGATCATCGCGTCCTGGCCCCGGCGGGTGCGCGAGCGCGGCCCGCGCTGCGACGCCGTACCGAAGAACGCGTCCATGATGTCGGAGAAGTTGCCGAAGCCGCCCGCGCCGAAACCGCCCGCGCCGGCGCCGCCGGACTGCGAGAGCGGGTCGCCGCCGAGGTCGTAGACCTGCTTCTTCTGCGGGTCCGACAGCACCTCGTAGGCGGCGTTGATCTCCTTGAACCGCTCCTGCGTCTTCGGATCGGGGTTGACGTCCGGGTGCAGCTCGCGTGCGAGCCGCCTGAACGCCTTCTTGATCTCATCCTGCGACGCGTCGCGGCGCACGCCGAGTACGGCGTAGTAGTCCGTGGCCACCTACGACTCCGCCAGGATCTGTCCGACGTACCGTGCCACTGCGCGTACCGCTCCCATCGTTCCCGGGTAGTCCATGCGGGTCGGTCCGACCACGCCGAGCTTGGCGACAGCCTCGCCGCCCGAACCGTAGCCGACCGACACGACGGACGTGGAGTTGAGTCCTTCGTGGGCGTTCTCGTGACCGATACGGACGGTCACGCCCGGATCCTTCGCCTCGCCGAGCAGCTTCAGGAGGACGACCTGCTCCTCCAGGGCCTCCAGCACCGGCCGGATCGTCAGGGGGAAGTCGTGCGAGAACCGGGTCAGATTGGCGGTGCCGCCGATCATCAGCCGTTCCTCGTTCTCCTCGACGAGCGTCTCCAGCAGCGTGGACAGCACCGTCGAGACCGTGCCGCGGTCCTCCGGCTCGAAGGCGTCCGGCAGGTCCTCGACCAGCCTCGGCACGTCCGTGAACCGGCGGCCGGCGACCCGGCTGTTCAGCCGCGCCCGCAGATCCGCCAGCGACGTCTCACCGAAGGGCGCCGGGCAGTCCACCATCCGCTGCTCGACCCGGCCGGTGTCGGTGATCAGCACCAGCATCACCCGCGCGGGCGCGAGCGACAGCAGCTCCACGTGCCGCACGGTCGAGCGGGTCAGCGACGGGTACTGCACGACCGCCACCTGCCGCGTGAGCTGCGCCAGCAGCCGCACCGTCCGCGCGACGACATCGTCCAGATCGACGGCGCCCTCCAGGAAGTTCTGGATCGCCCGCCGCTCCGGTCCGGTCATCGGCTTCACACCGGCCAGCTTGTCGACGAACAGCCGGTAGCCCTTGTCGGTGGGGATGCGCCCCGCGCTGGTGTGCGGCTGCGCGATGTACCCCTCGTCCTCCAGGGCCGCCATGTCGTTGCGGACCGTCGCCGGGGAGACGCCGAGGTTGTGCCGCTCCGTGAGCGCCTTCGAACCGACCGGCTCCTCGGTGCCCACATAGTCCTGGACGATGGCGCGCAGCACCTGAAGCCGTCGTTCACTCAGCATCGCGCACACCTCCAGAAGTCTTTCCCTCGGCACCTGCCCTGGCACTCTGCGCGTGCGAGTGCCAGACGTCCCCGGCCCAGTGTACGGCGGTGGGGTACGCCCCCGGCAAGGCTGGTCATACCGCGTGGTCGCGTACCGCTAGCGTCGCGGTATGACGGTTACTTGGGAAGAGCTGGGGTGGGAACGGCTGGCGGCCGGGGTCGGGCGGTGCCGGCTGCCGGGCTGGGACTGCACGACGGGGCTCGTGATCGGCGCCGGCACGGCACTCATGGTCGACGCCGGGTCGAGCCTCGCGGAGGGCGCCCGGCTGCGCGCCGAGGCCGAGCGGCTCACCGGACACGGTGTGATCCATCTCGCGTTCACCCATCCCCACTTCGACCACGTCCTCGGCGCCTCCTCGGTCGCGGCCGGCGAGGTCTTCGGCGCGGTCGGCATCGAGTCGGCCTTCACCCCGCGCGGCCGGGAGGAGCTGCGGGCGGACGCGGTGGCGGGCGGCCTGGACGCGAAGGTGGCCGAGGAGGCCGCCGCCGCGCCGCTGCCGGTCGACCACCTGGTCAGCGGCGAGTGGACGCTCGACCTCGGCGGCGGCCGGCAGGTGCTGCTCGCCAACGTCGGCCCCGGGCACACCGCCCACGACCTCGCCGTCCTGGTCCCGGGCGAGCGGGAGGTGGTGTTCTGCGGCGACCTGGTCGAGGAGTCCGGCGAACCGCAGGCGGGCCCCGACGCCGTGCCGTCGCACTGGCCGGACGCGCTGGACCGGCTGCTGGCTCTCGGCGGTGAGGACGCGCTGTACGTGCCCGGTCACGGAGCGGTGGTGGACGCGGCGTTCGTGCGGGCGCAGCGGGACGCGCTGGCCGCCCGCTTCGGCGTGTCGCGCTGATCACGCACCGGTCCGTTCCTATCGTCGTTCGAATGCGCCAGTACTCCCCCGACCTGACCCCGCCCTGGAAGAAGCCCGCCCCGGCGCCCGAGGTGCCGGCCGAGCCGGGCCTGGTGGTGGAGGAGCCCGGCAGCGGCTTCTGCGGCGCGGTGATCCGCTGCGAGGCGGGCACGGTCACCCTGGAGGACCGCTTCGGCAAGCACCGGGTGTTCCCGCTGCAGCCGCGCGGCTTCCTGCTGGAGGGCCGCGTGGTGACCCTGGTCAGGCCCGCCCCGGCGGCTCCGGTACGGCCCGGTCGTACCGCGTCCGGCTCGGTCGCCGTGCCCGGCGCTCGCGCGCGTGTCGCCCGCGCCGGGCGGATCTACGTCGAGGGCCGGCACGACGCCGAGCTGGTGGAGAAGGTGTGGGGCGACGACCTGCGCGTCGAGGGCGTGGTCGTGGAGTACCTGGAGGGCGTCGACGACCTCCCGGCGATCGTGGAGTCCTTCGCGCCGGGGCCGGACGCCCGGCTCGGCGTCCTGGTGGACCACCTGGTGCCGGGCACCAAGGAGTGGCGTATCACCGAGGCCGTCACGAGCGAGCACGCCCTGGTGGTGGGGCACCCGTACGTGGACATCTGGCAGGCGGTGAAGCCGGCCACGCTGGGCATCCCGGCCTGGCCGGTGGTCCCCCGCGGCCAGGACTGGAAGACGGGCGTGTGCCGCGCGCTGGGCTGGCCCGAGAACACGGGGGCGGCCTGGCAGGCGATCCTGGGCCGGGTGCGGTCGTACAAGGACCTGGAGCCGGAGCTGCTGGGCTGTGTCGAGCGCCTCATCGACCACGTGACCGTGCCCTGAGACCTGCCTGGTCGTTGATCCAGTGGGCCTGGTGGATGCTCTCCGCCGCTGCGGAGGTGGTCCGTCGATGAGCTGGTCGACCTGGCCGAGCAGCTCGTGCTCCCCGCCGACGCGGGGGTCATCCCCCTCAGTCCACCAGGTCCCGCACCACCGCGTCCGCGAGCAGGCGGCCGCGCAGGGTCAGGACCGCGCGGCCCTCGGTGTACGGCTCGGGCTGGAGGAGTCCGTCGGACAGGGCCCGGTCGGCGGCGCGGCGGCCGGCGGCCTTCAGCAGGTCCAGCGGTACGCCCTCGCGCAGCCGCAGCTCCAGCAGGACGCGCTCGACGCGGCGGTCCTCGTCGCTCAGGATCTCCCGTCCGGCGCCCGGGGAGCGGCCCGCCGCGAGGGCCGCCGCGTAGGCGCCGGGGTGCTTGACGTTCCACCAGCGCACCCCGCCGACGTGGCTGTGGGCGCCGGGTCCCGCGCCCCACCAGTCGGCGCCGCGCCAGTACAGCTCGTTGTGCAGGCAGCGGCCGGCCTCGGAGGTGGCCCAGTTGGACACCTCGTACCAGTCGAAGCCCGCCGCGGACAGGGTCTCCTCGGCGATCAGATAGCGGTCGGCGTGCACGTCGTCGTCGGTCATCGGGACTTCGCCGCGCCGGATGCGCCGGGCGAGCTGGGTGCCCTCCTCGACGATCAGCGCGTACGCGCTGACGTGGTCCGGTCCGGCGCCGATCGCGGCGTCCAGCGAGGCCCGCCAGTCGTCGTCGGACTCGCCGGGGGTGCCGTAGATCAGGTCCAGGTTGACGTGCTCGAAGCCGGCCGCGCGCGCCTCCGCGACGCACGCCTCGGGGCGGCCCGGCGTGTGGGTGCGGTCGAGGATCTTCAGCACGTGCTGCCGGGCGCTCTGCATGCCGAAGGAGATCCGGTTGAAGCCGCCCTCCCGGAGGGTGGCGAGGTAGGCCGGGTCGACGGACTCCGGGTTCGCCTCCGTGGTGATCTCCGCGTCCGGCGCCAGGCCGAACTCGTCGCGGATCGCGGCCAGCATCCGCACCAGGTCCCCGGCGGCCAGCAGGGTGGGCGTACCGCCGCCGACGAAGACCGTGCGCACGGGACGCGGGTCGTCGCCGAGCACCTTGCGGGCGAGGCGGATCTCGTCGGTGAGGGTGTCGGCGTAGTTGTCGCGGGAGGCCAGTACTCCGCCGGTGCCGCGCAGCTCGGTGGCGGTGTAGGTGTTGAAGTCGCAGTAGCCGCAGCGGGTCGCGCAGTAGGGGACGTGCAGATAGAACCCGAGGGGCCGCTCGGCGGCGCCGGCGAGGGCGGACGCGGGCAGCGCGCCGTCGTCGGGGACGGGCTCGCCGTCGGGGAGTGCGGAAGGCATGTCTCCCATTGTCCAGGACGGACGGCGTTACTCCGCCTGACGGACCAGGACGGCCGGCGTCACTCCGCCTGGAGCACCAGCAGCGCCAGGTCGTCCTCGGGCGGACGGCCGCCGAAGTCGTGCACCAGGGCGCTGATCCGCTCGGCGATCAGTTCGGCGTCCAGGCCGGCGCACCCGGCGAACGCGCGGGCCAGCCCGTCGCCGTCGTCGAACTGGGCGGTGCCGTTGCGCCGCTCGGTGACCCCGTCGGTGACGCACAGCAGGGTGTCGCCGGGCCGCAGCTCGATGGTCTCGCTGGCGTAGGTCTCGTCCTCCACGACCCCGAGCAGGGTCTGCGGGCGGGCCGCGGTGCGGACGGTGCCGTCGGGGCCGAGGACCAGCGGCAGCGGGTGCCCGGCGGAGGCGAGCGTGCAGCGCACTCCGCCCTCGTACGGGATCAGCTCGCCGTAGAGCAGGGACAGGAAGCGGGTCTGCGGGCCGTCGGCGGCGGTGACGGGTCCGGCGAAGGCGCGGGCGGCGGCGTCGGCGGCCTCGGTGGCGTCGTCGAGGAGGAGCTGGTTGAGCCGGTCCAGGACGTCGGCGACGCCGTAGCCCTCACGGGCCAGCAGCCGCAGCCAGGGCCGGGCGAGGCCGATCACGACGGCCGCTTCCGGGCCCTTGCCCTGGACGTCGCCGACGGCGAAGCACCAGCGGCCGTGACCGGCCGGGAAGACGTCGTAGAAGTCACCGCTGGGACCGCCCTTGTCGCAGGGCTCGTAGACCAGCGCGGTGCGCACGCCGGGGATGCGGGCGACGGCACCGGGCAGCAGGCCGCGCTGGAGCACGGCGCTGATGGTGGCCTGGCGGGCGTACTGCCGGGCGGCGCCGATGGCGAGGGCGACCCGGCGGCTGAGGTCCTCGACGAGTCCGGTGACCTCGTCGGGGAAGCGCAGCAGTCCGGTGCGGCCGATGACGAGGGTGCCCAGCGGGCGGCCCCCGGCGATCAGGCGGTAGGCGAGGGCGGCGCCGTGCGCACCGAGCGCGGCGGCGGGCCACGGGTAGGGCTGGGGGCCGGGGCAGGCCGTGTCGGGCGGGTGCGGCGGCTCCTTCTCCAGGGCCTGGCGCAGCTCCTCGACGAGGTGCTCGCTGCCGTGCCACACCCGGGCCGGCCGCAGTCCCGGTCCGCGGCCGGTGATCTCGTCCTCCAGCCACACCGCGCACCAGTCGGCGAGGCGGGGCACGACGAGCTGGCCGGTGAGGGAGGCGACGAGGTCCTCGTCGAGCTGTCCGGCGAGCAGGTCGGAGGCCTCGGCGAGGAAGGACAGGGCGCCGCGGCCGAGCCAGTCCCGCTCGCCGTCGGTGCCGCGCGGCTCGGGCGCGAGCATCCCGGCGAGCCGGAGGGCGTCGTCGAGGACGGGGTCGTCGTGGTGGGCGGCGTCCTCCCCGCTCGCGCGGTCCTCGGTGTCCGGGGTGAGCCGCGCCCACACGGTCTTGGCGGTGCGGCGGTAGGTGACCCCCCAGGACTCGGCGAGCGTGGCGACCAGCCGCAGGCCGCGCCCGTACTCGGACGCCTCGGCGTCGCCCTCGGTGTCCTGCGGGGAGCGGGCGGGGTGGTGGTCGGTGACCTCGACGACGACGGCGCCGGCCGGCTCCAGCCGGCAGTGCAGGTCGACGTCGGTGCCGGCGTGCACGACGGCGTTGGTGACCAGTTCGCTGACCAGCAGGGTGAGGTCCTGGGTGAGCCGTTCGGTGAGCCGGTCGGCGCCGGGCAGGGCGAGGGCGGTCCACTCGGTCAGGGCCGCCCGGACCAGGGCGCGGGCGGAGCCGGGCGCGAGCGAGCTGCCGGGCAGGGTGGTGTGCGCCCGCGCGCGGCTGTCGGCGTGCGCGGGCGCGGCACCGGTCAGCGCCTCGGCACCGGCCGGTGCCTCGGTCTCCCGCTGCGTCGGAACGACCCCCATCGACAACTCCCCGAACGGTTCGGCTGGATACGTTGCGATCGATGCCGACAGCGTGACAGACCGAACCGGCGCATAAGCGTCGAGTTACCGAACTGGGTCGCGATGAGTGAGAACCGGGGTACGCGGATGCCCGGATCCGGACAGAAAGGGTCCGGATCCGGGCATCCCGCGCTCAAAAACCGTCCGCCGCTGGACTATGCCAGGCACGTCCCCGGCGGCACCGGTCGTGCCGGTCCGCGCGGCACCTGGTCGTGCCGTGCCCGCCCGGGCGGCACCCGGGCCGTGCCGTGCCCGCCCGGGCGGCACCCGGGCCGTGCCGTGCCCGTCCCGGCGGCGAGGGGCTACGCCTCGCGCGTGCCGTCGTACATCTCGTCGAGCAGGTGCTTGTACTCGCGCTCCACCACCGGCCGCTTCAGCTTCAGGCTCGGGGTGATCTCGCCGTGCTCGACGTCGAGGTCGCGCGGCAGCAGACGGAACTTCTTGATGGTCTGCCAGCGCTGCAGGCCCTCGTTGAGCTGCTTGACGTAGCCGTCGATCAGCTCGACCGTCCGCGGCGCGGCCACCACCTCGGCGTACGCCTTGCCCTCCAGGCCGTTCTCCTTCGCCCAGTCGAGGATGGCGACCTCGTCGAGGGCGATGAGCGCGGTGCAGAAGTTCCGGTCGGCGCCGTGCACCAGGATGTTGGAGACGTACGGGCAGATCGCCTTGAACTGGCCCTCGACCTCGGCGGGCGCGATGTACTTGCCGCCGGAGGTCTTGATCAGGTCCTTCTTGCGGTCGGTGATGCGCAGGTAGCCGTCGGGCGACAGCTCGCCGATGTCGCCGGTGTGGAACCAGCCGTCGCTCTCCAGCACCTCGGCGGTCTTCTCGGGCAGCTTGTGGTAGCCCTGCATGATGCCGGGGCCGCGCAGCAGGATCTCGCCGTCGTCGGCGATGCGGACCTCGGTGCCGGGCAGCGGCTTGCCGACGGTGCCGGTGCGGTAGGCCTCGCCGGGGTTGACGAAGGAGGCCGCGGAGGACTCGGTGAGGCCGTAGCCCTCCAGGATGTGGATGCCGGCGCCGGCGAAGAAGTAGCCGATCTCGGGCGCGAGCGCGGCGGAGCCCGACACGCAGGCGCGCAGGTTGCCGCCGAAGGCCTCGCGGATCTTGGCGTACACCAGTGCGTCGGCGACCTTGTGCTTGGCCCCGAGGCCGAACGGCACGGAGTGGGTCCCGGTCCGCCGGAAGTTGTCCTGGGAGACCTTGGCGTACTCGCGGGCGACCTCGGCGGCCCACTGGAAGATCTTGTACTTGGCGGCGCCGCCGGCCTTCGCCTTGGCCGCGACGCCGTTGTAGACCTTCTCGAAGATGCGCGGGACGGCGGCCATGTACGTCGGCTGCACGACCGGCAGATTCTCGATGATCTTGTCGACCCGGCCGTCGACGGCGGTGACGTGACCCACCTCGATCTGGCCGGAGGTGAGCACCTTGCCGAAGACGTGCGCCAGCGGCAGCCACAGGTACTGCACGTCGTCCGGGCCGACCAGCCCGGTCGCGGCGATGGCCTTCGCCATGTACGCCCAGTTGTCGTGCGGCAGGCGCACGCCCTTGGGGCGGCCGGTGGTGCCGGAGGTGTAGATGAGAGTGGCGAGCTGGTCGCGGGTGATCTTGCCGACCCGGTCCTTGACCAGCTCCGGCTCCTGGGCGAGGCGGGCGGCGCCGCGCTGCTCCAGCTCGGCGAGGGTGAGGACGAAGTCGTCGCTCTCCACGCCGGCCGGGTCGATCACGACGACGTGCGTGAGGTCCGGGAGCTCCGCGCGCTTCTCGACCGCCTTGGCGAGCTGGGCGGCGTTCTCCGCGACGAGCACCTTGGACTCGGAGTCGGAGAGGATGAACGCCGACTCGTCGGCGTTGGTCTGCGGGTAGATCGTGGTGGTGGCGGCGCCGGCGCACATGATGCCGAGGTCGGCGAGGATCCACTCGATCCGGGTGGAGGAGGCGAGCGCCACGCGCTGCTCCGGCTGGACACCCAGTTCGATCAGTCCGGCGGCGATCGCGTGGACCCGCTCGGCCGCCTGCGCCCAGCTGAGCGACTTCCACTCGTCCGGGCCCTCACCGGCGGCCGGGGGCACCGGATAGCGGTAGGCCTCGGCGTCCGGCGTTGCCGCCACGCGCTCCAGGAAGAGGGCCGCCACGGACGGCGGACGGTTCTCGATCAGGGTAGTTGCGTCGCTCACGACATCCTCCGGGGCCCGCGACAGTGCGGCTGGCGCGACAGTGCGGCTGGTTCCTACCCACGAGACGTTGTTTAACTCGCGAGTAACTATCGGGCAGGGACAGAGTAGAGCCCGACCGCCGCCTGCGTAAGGGCTTGACGCCTGGTCGTTACCCCGCCAGGGGAACGGAAGGAACACACAGGGGCCCGGCGCACTTTCGTACGACGGACCCCTGTGTGACCGGATTTGCCGGGGCGGCAGCCTGTAACCGGCGGTTACTTCTTGCCCTTGGCCGATGCCCCGCTGTCATCGCTGGACAGGACGGCGATGAAGGCCTCCTGCGGAACCTCCACAGAACCGACCATCTTCATCCGCTTCTTGCCTTCCTTCTGCTTCTCCAGCAGCTTGCGCTTACGGGAGATGTCACCGCCGTAGCACTTGGCGAGGACGTCCTTGCGGATGGCGCGGATGGTCTCGCGGGCGATCACCCGGGAGCCGATGGCGGCCTGCACCGGCACCTCGAAGTTCTGCCGCGGGATCAGCTCCTTGAGCTTGGCGACGAGCCGCACGCCGTACGCGTACGCCTGGTCCTTGTGGGTGATCGCCGAGAAGGCGTCGACCTTGTCGCCGTGCAGCAGGATGTCGACCTTGACGAGGCTGGAGGACTGCTCGCCCGTGGGCTCGTAGTCCAGCGAGGCGTACCCGCGGGTCTTGGACTTCAGCTGGTCGAAGAAGTCGAAGACGATCTCCGCGAGCGGCAGCGTGTAGCGGATCTCGACGCGGTCCTCGGAGAGGTAGTCCATGCCGAGCAGGGTGCCGCGCCGGGTCTGGCACAGCTCCATGATCGCGCCGATGAACTCGGTGGGCGCGAGGATCGTCGCCCGCACGACCGGCTCGAAGACCTCGGCGATCTTCCCCTCGGGGAACTCGCTCGGGTTGGTGACGGTGGCCTCGGTGCCGTCCTCCATGATCACGCGGTAGACCACGTTGGGGGCGGTCGCGATCAGGTCGAGGCCGAACTCGCGCTCCAGGCGTTCGCGGATCACGTCCAGGTGCAGCAGGCCGAGGAAGCCGACGCGGAAGCCGAAGCCGAGCGCGGCGGAGGTCTCCGGCTCGTAGACCAGCGCGGCGTCGTTGAGCTGCAGCTTGTCCAGGGCCTCGCGCAGCTCGGGGTAGTCCGAGCCGTCCAGCGGATACAGGCCCGAGAAGACCATCGGCTTGGGGTCCTTGTAGCCGCCGAGCGGCTCCGTGGCGCCCTTGTGCTGGCTGGTGACGGTGTCACCGACCTTCGACTGGCGCACGTCCTTCACACCGGTGATGAGGTAGCCCACCTCGCCGACGCCGAGGCCGTCGGCCGGGAGCATCTCAGGCGAGTTGGTGCCGATCTCCAGCAGCTCGTGCGTGGCGCCCGTCGACATCATCTTGATCCGCTCACGCTTGTTGAGCTGGCCGTCGATGACACGGACGTAGGTCACGACACCGCGGTAGGAGTCGTAGACCGAGTCGAAGATCATGGCCCGCGCCGGGGCGTCCTTGACGCCGACCGGGGCCGGGATCTCGGCGACGACCTTGTCCAGCAGCGCCTCCACACCGAGGCCGGTCTTGGCGGAGACCTTCAGCACGTCGCTCGGGTCGCAGCCGACGAGGTTCGCGAGCTCCTCGGCGAACTTCTCGGGCTGCGCGGCCGGCAGGTCGATCTTGTTCAGCACGGGGATGATCGTGAGGTCGTTCTCCATCGCCAGGTAGAGGTTGGCGAGGGTCTGCGCCTCGATGCCCTGGGCGGCGTCGACGAGGAGGATGGTCCCCTCGCAGGCGGCGAGCGAGCGCGAGACCTCGTAGGTGAAGTCGACGTGCCCCGGCGTGTCGATCATGTTGAGGATGTGCGTGTTGCCCTTGTCGTGGGTCGGGGCCCACGGCAGACGCACCGCCTGGGACTTGATCGTGATGCCGCGCTCGCGCTCGATGTCCATCCGGTCGAGGTACTGAGCACGCATCTGCCGCTGCTCGACGACGCCGGTCAGCTGGAGCATCCGGTCGGCGAGCGTGGACTTGCCGTGGTCGATGTGCGCGATGATGCAGAAATTGCGGATCAGAGCCGGGTCGGTACGGCTCGGCTCGGGCACATGGGAAGGGGTCGCGGGCACGCAGGGTCCTGTCTCTTGAGGCGCCTTATGCCTCGGGTCGGATCGATACGTAGCTTCCATGGTCCCACGGGTGCGGCGCGGCGACCGGTTTGGGCCACTCGAAGGGCCGCTGGTAGTGTAGGGGGCTGTGTCTCATGCCCTCTCAGCGCGAGGCACGTCTCCAAGAAATCACCGGTACGGGACCCTGGGTTCCGCTGTGGAATCCTCCCGGCTCCGTGCCTGAACCTGAAAAGGCTCATTCGTGGCGAACATCAAGTCCCAGATCAAGCGGATCAAGACCAACGAGAAGGCCCGGCTGCGCAACAAGGCCGTCAAGTCCTCTCTGAAGACCGCGATCCGCAAGGCCCGTGAGGCCGCTGCCGCCGGTGACGTCCAGAAGGCCGTCGAGCTGCAGCGCGCCGCCTCGCGTGCGCTGGACAAGGCCGTCTCCAAGGGCGTCATC
This sequence comes from Streptomyces sp. Ru71, assembly GCF_002920535.1. GTDB lineage: Bacteria > Actinomycetota > Actinomycetes > Streptomycetales > Streptomycetaceae > Streptomyces. The sequence goes on from NZ_PQSS01000073.1 coordinate 32,940, forward strand.
CACAAGAACCAGGCCGCCAACAAGAAGTCGGCGCTTGCTTCCAAGGTCGCGTCCCTGCAGGGCTGACCCTTCGATGTGACTGCCGGAGGGACCCGAGCGGGCCCTCTCTCATCCGCTCCCGTCCGGCACCCGAGTCCGTTCGCGGCCTGCGTTCGCCACGCGGGAACGGGCTCAGCATCTTCACCCGACGGCCCCGTCGCCTCGCCCTTCCCCGGGCGGGCGGCGGGGCCGTCGGCGTCTGCCGGTCACGACCAGAAGTCGTTGTCCTCATCAAGGTCCATGCTGCACTGGTCGAGATCGCTCGCCTTGTCCCCGACGATCCGGAAGACGATCACCTCGTCCCCGTCGAACCGCTTGCCGTTGCGTTCCGCGGTGGTGTGGTGCACGGCGACCGCGTGGCCGCGACCGTCGACGAAGACGTTGCGCAGCTCGACGCGCATGGTCCCGTTCGTCTCCTGCATCAGCCGGCCGTACATCTCGATGATCGCGTCCTGGCCCTTGTAGTCGCCCGAGAGCATGTGACTGCCGGGCACATGCTGCGTGCAGTCGGACGTCAACAGCTCCCGCAGGGTGTCCATGTCACCCCGGCTGAAGGCCTCGTAGCCCCTGCGGATCAGCGCTGCGTGCGGGTGTTCAGCCATGGCGATCGCCACCTTCCGTGTTCGGCGATGTGGCTGACAAGCCCGATTCTCCTCCCGGGCCCGGCTATCCGCGCCCTCGGGAGCGAGCGGCCCGAGCGATGGTCACCACGGCCTTCTCCAGGGCGTACTCGGGATCGTCCCCGCCGCCCTTCACGCCCGCGTCCGCCTCGGCCACCGCCCGCAGCGCGACGGCCACCCCGTCCGGCGTCCACCCGCGCATCTGCTGACGGACCCGGTCGATCTTCCACGGCGGCATACCCAGCTCACGGGCCAGATCGGCCGGGCGACCCCCGCGCGCGGAGGACAGCTTGCCGATCGCCCGCACACCCTGCGCCAGCGCACTGGTGATCATCACCGGCGCGACGCCCGTGGCCAGGGACCACCGCAGCGCCTCCAGCGCCTCGGCCGCCCGCCCCTCCACCGCGCGGTCGGCGACGGTGAAACTGGAGGCCTCGGCCCGGCCGGTGTAGTACCGGCCGACGACGGCCTCGTCGATCGTCCCCTCCACATCGGCGACCAGCTGGGAGACCGCTGACGCCAGCTCCCGCAGATCGCTTCCGATCGCGTCGACCAGCGCCTGGCACGCCTCCGGCGTGGCCGAACGCCCCACGGCCCGGAACTCCTGCCGCACGAAGGCCAGCCGGTCCGCCGGCTTCGTCATCTTCGGGCAGGCGATCTCGCGCGCCCCCACCTTGCGGGCCGCGTCCAGCAGCCCCTTGCCCTTGGCACCGCCGGCGTGCAGCAGCACCAGCGTGATCTCCTCGGCGGGCGCCGACAGATACGCCTTGACGTCCTTGACGGTGTCGGCCGACAGATCCTGCGCATTGCGTACGACCACGACCTTGCGCTCGGCGAAGAGCGACGGCGAGGTCAGCTCGGCGAGCGTGCCCGGCTGCAGCTGGTCCGGGGTCAGGTCCCGCACGTCCGTGTCGGCGTCGGCGGCCTTCGCGGCGGCCACCACCTCCTGCACGGCACGGTCGAGCAGCAGGTCCTCCTGGCCCACGGCGATCGTCACCGGGGCGAGGGGGTCGTCATTCGCAGTCTTCCTGGCCATCGGGACAAGCATGGCACGCGGCACCGACAACGGGGCTCACGGCCGACGACCGGCAGCTCACGGCTCCTCGCGCCACCCGTCCCACTCCCCCGCGAACGCGTCCAGCTCGCGCGGGTCCAGCCGCTCGTCCTCGTCGTGCAGGACGACCAGCCACTGCGCGTCCTCCGCGTCGTCCTCCCCGGCCAGCGCGTCCCGGACGATCCGCGGCTCCTCGTCGATCCCGAACCGCTCCCCGAGCGCCTCCGCCGCCTCGTGGGCGGCATCGCGGTCGGGCAGCACCAGCACATGTCTCACATCGCTCACGTGGACATTTTCCGGCACCCAGGAGGCGGCCCGGACACCGGTCAGCCCTTGGGGACGATCTGCACGTCGAGGTCGATGCGGATGCTCTGCCCGACCACCGCGATGCCGCGCGCCAGCATCGTCTGCCAGCTCACCGTGAAGTCGTCCCGGTGCAGTTCGGTGGTGGCGCGGCAGGCGGCCCGCACCTCGCCCTCCATGCCGTTGCCGATCCCGAGGTACTCCGTGTCCAGGGTCACCGTCCGCGTCACGCCGTGCAGCGACAGCGCCCCGGTGACGGCCCACCGCGTCCCGCCCTTGTGCGTGAACCGGTCGCTGTAGAACTCCAGCGTCGGGTAGCGCTCCACGTCCAGGAAGTCGGCGGAGCGCAGATGGTCGTCGCGCATCCTGACGTTGGTGTCGATGGACGCCGCGTCGATCACGATGTGCATCTGCGACTGCTCGATCCGCTCGGCGATCCGCACCACGCCGGCGAAGGAGTTGAACCGCCCGTGGACGCGGGCCAGCCCGATGTGCCGCGCGGTGAAGGCCACCGAGGAATGCGCCGGGTCGATCTCCCAGTCCCCCGGCGCCGGCAGCTCCGGCGGCCGGGCGACCTGGAGGGTGACGTTTCCCAGCGAGGCGAGCGAGTTCTCGGTGACCGTGGCGCTCGCCCGGTACGGCGTGTAGCCCTCGGCCGACACGGCGAGCCGGTACTCCCCGGCCGGCACCGTGGCCACGAACGCGCCGTAGGGGTCCGTCCCGCCGCTGACCACCTTGCGCCCCAGGGTGTCGCTGACCGAGAACTCCGCGTGCCGCACCGGCTCGTTGACCGGGTCCGTCACCCGGCAGCTGAGCACCCCGGCGTCGGGTGGCGTCTGCACGGCCGCCAGGGGACCGGTCCGCTGCACCTGGTTCGTTCGGTTTCCCAGCCAGCGGCCGAACATCCCTTGACACCCCTGTACGCCTCGACGTTTGCATTGCCGAAGATCCATTCGATCACTGACGCGGCATTCGAGGCAACACGGGACCACATCGCGGGAAACCAGCGCATGTGCCGGTACTACGCACGAGTAACCCGGTGTGGGGTGAATTGGGAACGCCGGTCCGACGCCCGGGACGCGAGCGGGGGATGCCCTAACGGCGGGCAGGCGAGCGGGGGATGCCCGAACGGGGGGGCAGGCGTGCCCTCAGCGGTCACGCACCGAGGGCACCCGGTCCAACTCGATCCCGAACACCTCCCGGTACGTTGCCAGCACCTCCGTGTCCTCGCCCAGCTCCCGTTCCCGGCGCGCGCCGTCGGCCGCGGTCGTGGTCAGCCGGCGCCCGCTCAGGGTGACCCGCCCGCCGTCCTCGGTGAGCCGGGAGCACACCAGCGACTGCACGAAGTGCGAGCGCGGCGAGGTGCTGTGCCACCAGGCCCCGGTCACGAAGTCACCGAGCACCCGCGGACGCACCTCAAGCCGGTACTGCGGGCGGCCGTCCCGCAGCACGTCCAGGTCGGCCGCCCCGCCCGGCCGCCGGTCGCCCCCGCGCACGCCGGCCGCGTCCGGCCCCGCCTCCGCGATCCGGAACACCCCTCCCGGGTCCGGCTGTTCGCCCCGCTCGGCGAGCCTGAGCGGAAGGTGGCTGTGCGCCCCGAACCCGACGTCGGCCAGCCAGTCACCGCCGTCCACCGTGCGCACCCGCAGCGCGAGGTGGTCGTAGGGGATGCCGGGCCGCTCGCCCTCCCCGTACACCCGCCCCGCCAGCAGCGTCACATCGAACCCGAGCGCCGTCAGCAACGCCCCGAAGGCGCCGTTGAGTTCGTAGCAGAAACCTCCCCTCCTCGCGGCCACCACCTTGTCCACCAGCCGCTTCTCCTCCAGCACGATCTCCTCCGCGAGGTGGATCGAGAGGTTCTCGAAGGGCACGGTGCGCAGATGGCGCAGATGCAGGTCACGGAGGGCGTCGTCGGTGGGCCGGGCCGGGCGCTGGGTGCCCAGCCGGCGGAGATAGGCATCGGCCTGTGCGGAGTCCATGCCCTCAGTCTGGCGCCACCCGCAGCTCCCCGTCGCCCCTGAGGCGTCCCGGCCCGCCGAGCCCAGTACGGCCAGGGAGCCGTCCCGGTCGGTCCGCAGCACCGTCGCCCCCTGGGCCCGCAGCGCGTCGAGG
>NZ_PQSS01000074.1 GCF_002920535.1 Streptomyces sp. Ru71
ATCTGCATGCAGGACTCGATCAGCGGGCGCAGCTCGTCGGGCAGGCCCTCCAGGTCGGGGCCCTCGCGCAGCAGCATGAAGACGGTCTCGACCGGGTTGGCGCCGTGGAAGGGCGGGTGGCCGGTGGCCGCGAAGACGAGGGTGGAACCGAGGGAGAAGACGTCGGACGCGCCGGTGACGCTGCGGGAGTCCTTGGCCTGTTCGGGGGACATGTAGGCGGGGGTGCCGACGGCGACGTTCGTCATGGTCAGACGTGTGTTCGAGACACCCGAGGCGATGCCGAAGTCGATCACCCGGGGGCCGTCCTCCACGACGAGGACGTTGGACGGCTTCAGGTCGCGGTGGACCAGGCCGGCTCCGTGGATGGACTGCAGCGCCTCGGCGACGCCGGCCGCCAGCCAGCGCACCGCCTGGGCCGGCAGCGGCCCGCACTCGTTCACTATCTCCTCAAGGGAGGGCGCGGGCACGTACGCCGTGGCCAGCCAGGGCACCGCGGCACGCGGGTCGGCGTCGACGACGGCCGCCGTGTAGAAGCCGGAGACCGCGCGGGCCGCCTCCACCTCGCGCGTGAAGCGGACCCGGAACAGCTGGTCCTCGGCCAGCTCGGTGCGGACGGTCTTGATCGCCACGCGCCGCCCGGACGCCGAGCGCGCCAGATAGACCAGCCCCATGCCGCCGGCACCCAGCCGTCCCAGCACCTCGAACGGCCCGATCCGCCGAGGATCGTGCTGCGTCAGCTGATCCACCACTTGCCTGCCACCTCCCCGTTCGAGCCGCGCCACCTATGTGTGTACGCGGCCGAAGTGCAGCGTCTCACCACCGCACCGCCGCGGCGGCACGCACCCCGATTCTTCCTGGCCCGGGCACTGGTTGCGAACCCGGCGACAGGAGGGGTGTCTCGCATTATTTCAGGACACAAAGGGCAGCTCGGGCCCGTTCTACGACCGCTCCAGCACCGCGAAGGACGCGCCCTGGTCGTCCGTGACCACCGCCACCGTGCCGTAGGAGGTGGTGAACGGCTCCGCCTGCACCCGTCCGCCCAGGCGCTGCACCCGGCCCAGGGCCTGAGCGCAGTCCGCCACCCGGAAGTGGACCAGGAAGTGGGGCGGCATCTCGGCCGGGAAGACGTCGGAGACCGGGGCGCGGCCGAAGTCCGGCTCGGCGTCGGGGCCGAAGAGGGCGTCGTGGAAGAGGCCGCCGTAGAAGGTGTTGGCGGCGGCGGTGTCGCGGGCGTACAGCTCGACCCAGACGAACGCGCCCTCGGCGTGGCGGCGGCCGAAGCCGGGGTGGCTGCCGGGCTGCCACAGGCCGAAGACGGCGCCCTCGGGGTCGGCGGCCAGGGCGGTGACGCCGAGCTCGCCGAGCGGCAGCGGGGCGGTGACCACCTGCCCGCCGGCCGCCAGGATGCGCCGGGAGAGCGCCTCGGCGTCGGGGGTGGCGAAGTGGACGGTCCAGACGGTGGGCAGCCGGCCGTCGGTCTTGCGAGCGAGCGCGGCGACCGGTTCCCCGTCCAGCCGGGCCCACACCGTCTCGGCGTGCGCGGGCTCGAAGGTCCACCCGAAGAGCTCACCGTAGAACCGCTTGCCCGCCTCCAGGTCCGGCAGCTGGGCGTCCACCCAGCACGGGACGCCCTCTGTATACGCGGATGCCCTGTTTTCGGCCATGCGGCCAACGTAGCGGGACCGCGCGCACCGCGCAGACCAGGCACACCAGCCTCGCTGCCCCCGTGCACCCCATTTGCAGTCGGCCGAATCGCGCTCCGATCCCCCCTCGGTAAGCTGACGGCATGACAGGACAAGTGCGTACCGTCGACGGCCGCGTGGCCGGTCGGCGCGGGCAGGCGACACGGCAGAAGCTGCTGGACTGCCTCAGCGAGATGCTCAGCTCCTCTCCGTACCGGGACGTCAAGGTCATCGACGTGGCCCGGAAGGCGGGCACTTCGCCCGCGACGTTCTACCAGTACTTCCCGGACGTCGAAGGCGCCGTCCTGGAGATCGCCGAGCAAATGGCCGCCGAGGGCGCCGTCTTGACCGAGCTGGTCCAGGGCCGGTCGTGGACCGGCAAGGCCGGCTGGCAGACCGCGCAGGAACTCGTCGACGGGTTCCTGGAGTTCTGGCGGAAGAACGACGCGATCCTGCGCGTGGTCGATCTCGGTGCCGCCGAGGGCGACAAGCGCTTCTACAAGCTCCGCATGAAGATCCTCAACTCGGTGAACAACTCCCTGTCCGAGGCGATCTCCGAGCTGCAGGCCAAGGGCAGGATCGACAAGGACGTGAACCCGGCGGCCATCGCCGGCTCGCTCGTCGCGATGCTCGCGGCGGTCGCCTCGCACCAGAAGGGCTTCACGTCCTGGGGCGTGAAGCAGGCCGAACTCAAGCCCAACCTGGCGCTGTTGGTGCACCTGGGCGTCACCGGCAAGAAGCCGTCGAGGTAGGCCCCGGCACTCCGTCCGGCCTGTTGCCCCAGGCCCCCAAGTCCTGTCTGGCAGGCGGTGGTCCACCCAGGTGGACCACCGCCTGCTGCGTATCCGCCGGGGAGCGCCCCCAAGGGGCGCGGGGAACTGCGCGACCAGCCGAGACGGCGCCGCAGACGAACGACGGCACACGCGCTCCCGGGCCCGCCCAGCGGAGCGTTCACGCCGGAAGGGGGCGGTCCTTGACCACGTGTTTCATCACCAGCGTGGACGTCAGCCGCTGCACCCCCGGCAGGGTGGCCAGGCGGTCGTCGTAGAGCCGCTGGTAGGCGGCCAGGTCCGCGGCGACCACCCGCAGCAGATAGTCCGGCTCGCCGAACAGCCGCTGCGCCTCCACCACCTCCGGCACCTCTCCCAGGGCCTGCTCGAACCCGGCGACCGTCTCCCGGTCCTCCTGCCGCATCGAGACGAAGACCAGCGCCTCGAAGGTCAGCCCCACGGCCGCCGGCTCCACCACCGCCCGGTAGCCGCTGATCGCCCCCGACCGCTCCAGCTCGCGCAGCCGCCGATGGCAGGGCGAGACGCTCAGGCGCACCCGCGCGGCCAGCTCGGTCACGGTCAGCCGCCCGTCCTGCTGCAGCTCGGCAAGGATTTTCCGGTCCACGTCGTCCATGAGGCAGATCTTCCCCCACAGTGCGAGTGCACCCGCAAACTTCGGAAACACTTTCGGCCGGATCGCGCCTAATCTGCCCGGTATGGACTCCGCCACCCTCCTCTCCTTCCTCGCCCTGGACTTCCTGCTGGTCTGCGTGCCGGGCGCCGACTGGGCGTACGCCATCGCCGCCGGGCTCGGCGGCCGCTCGGTGGGCTGGGCGGTGGCCGGTCTGGTCGCCGGGTACGCGCTGCACACGGCGCTGGCGGCGGCGGGGCTCGCGGTGCTGGTCGCGGGCTCCCCGGCGCTGCTGACGGCGCTGACCGTGGTGGGGGCGGGCTATCTGGTGTGGCTGGGCTGGGGCGTGCTGCGGCGGCCCGCGGTGCCGGACGCCGGGGAGACGGTGGCGGCGCAGAGCGGGCTGCGGGTGTTCGGGCGCGGGGCCGCGATCAGCGGGCTGAACCCCAAGGGACTGCTGCTCTACCTCTCCGTCCTGCCCCAGTTCCTCGCCGTGCGCGGCGCCCGGCTGCCGGTGCCGGCACAGACCGCCGTGCTGGGCCTGCTGCACATGGCGTGCTGCGCCGCCGTCTACCTCGCCGTCGGTCTGCTGGCCCGCGCGGTGCTCGGCGCCCGGCCCGCCGCGGCCCGCGCGGTCACCCGCACCTCGGGCGCGGCCATGCTCGGCATCGGCGCGTTCCTGCTGGTGGAGCGCCTGGCGACACTGTGAACGCGGCCCAGGCGGCGTACGTATCCACAGGCGAACACCCTCCGCAGCGCGGGAGACGGCCTCCGCGGAGGGGGGCGCCGCCCGCACGCCTTCCGAAAGGAGAGGCGATCATGAAACTCCTGAAGCGGGCCGGCCTCGCCGTGGCCTCCCTCGCCCTGGTGACCGGCGCCGCGGGCCTGGCCGCCGCCCCCGCCTTCGCGGACTCCACCGGCTCCCACGGCCAGCCGAGCCAGTCCTGCGAGGACCAGCCGCGCACCCCCGGCAAGGCCGGGACCGCTCCCGGCTCCGCCTTCTCCGGCGGCACCGCCGACTCCAAGTACGCCGGCACCCAGCCGCAGAACTCCGTCAACCCCAAGTCGGTCTCCCAGTACGACGTGGCCTGCTTCCAGGTGTCGTCGCGCTGAGGCCCCTTAGCCGCCTCAGCGCGGCGGCTGTCCGGGTACCAGCCTGAACACCCGTATCTCCCGCTCCACCCGCGCCTGGTAGGCGGCGTACGGCGGCCACAGGGCGAGGGCCGCGCGCCAGGCCGCCGCGCGCTCCTCGCCCCGCAGCAACCGCGCCGTCACCTCGATCTCCTCGCCCCGGAAGCTGATCCGGGCGTCCGGGTGGGCGAGGAGGTTGTGGGTCCAGGCGGGGTGGCCGGGTCGGCCGAAGTTGGAGCCGACCAGGAGCCAGCCGTCGTCCTGCGGCAGGCAGGCCAGCGGGGTGCGGCGGGGCAGGCCGCTGCGGGCTCCGGTGGTGGTGAGGACCAGGCCCGGCAGCATCAGCGTGCTGAGCAGCGTCCGGCCCCGGCTGAGCCGGTGCACGGCCCGGTCGAGGGCGGGCACGACGTGCGGCGCGATCCGGGCGAAGGCGCGCGTCGAGGACACCTTCTGCACCAGCCGCTCCCCCGGCGCCTTCATACGATCACCTCCGCCGGCTCGGCACCGGGTCCCGCCCCGTGCTCCCGCAGCCGGTGCACCGGCCCGAACAGCGCCTCGTCCCCGGCGGCCCGCCCCATGTACAGGTGAGCCTCGCGCTCGGCGGCGAAACCGCGGCCGCAGGAGGCGTGCACGGCCTCCGCCGCCGCGCCCCGCAGGGCGTCCAGGGCCTGTGCGAGGGCGAGAACACCGAGCCGGTCGGCCACCGCCTCCTTGGCCCCGGTCCCGTCCGCCTCACCGCCGCTCGCCCACGCCGCGTGGCGTGCGGCCGCGCGGGCAGCCCGCACCCGCAGCGGTATGTCCCCGGGACCATCCGGCGCCCCGGCGTGCTCCAGCGCCCGCCCGGCCGCACCCACCGCCTCGCAGGCCACGGCGGCGGCCACCGTGTCGCCGGTCGCGGCGAGCGCCGCGAGGACGTCGGCGTGCTCGTCGCCGAGCAGCTCGGCCGGTACGTCCCGCAGCTGGACGCGGGCCTGCGGCCGGGTGCCGTCCGGGGCGGGCTGTCGGGACCTGTGCAGGCCGGTGGCGTCCGCGCGGACCAGGTAGAGCAGGGTGCGGGAGCGGGCGAAGCCGCCGGTGTGCGCGGCGACCAGCAGGAGGTGGGCGCCGTCTCCGTCGAGGACGCGGTCGGCCTGCCCGTACAGCAGCCAGCCGTCGCCGTCCCGCCGGGCCTGCACGCCGCCCGCCCGGCCCCCGCCGGCCCAGTCGCCGTCGTTGGGGCCGGTCAGCGCGAGCGCGGTGGCGAGACCGGGGCCGGGGGCGGCGAGGGTCGCGGTGAGCGTGCCGGAGGCGAGCGCCGGGAGCAGCTCGGCGCGCTGGGCGTCGGTGCCCAGGGCCAGGACCAGCGGGGCGGCGAGCACGCTGGTGGCGAGCAGCGGTGTCGGGGTGAGGGCGCGGCCCGTCTCCTCGCAGGCGAGGGCGAGCAGCGTCGCCGTACCGCCGAGGCCGCCGAGGCCGCCGCGGGTCCCGGGGACGGTCCGGCCGCCATAGGTCTCCGGGACGGTCAGGGCGGGCAGGCCGAACCGGTCGGCCAGGGCGGTCCACAAGCCGGGGCCGGGTCCGGCGGGGCCGCGCTGCTGCTCCAGCAGGGCGCGCAGGGCGGGGCGGTCGACGTCCCGTGCGGGGGTGAGGCGGGCGTCCATGGGCGGCCCCTCTCCAAGTGATCTGACGGGCCGTCATGTTAGGGCGGTGTGCGGGGAGAGGGAACTGATATACCGTCAGATTCATGGTCTCGACAGGGAACAGGAAGGTCGCCGTGGTCGGTGTGGCCCTCTCCGACTGCGGCGGCGTGGACGACGCGACCCCGTACACCCTGCACGCCCGGGCCGCCCGCCGCGCGCTCGCGGACGCCGGCCTGGACCGGTCCCGGGTCGACGGCTTCGCCTCGGCCGGGCTCGGCACGCTGGCCCCGGTGGAGGTGGCCGAGTACCTGGGGCTGCGCCCCACCTGGGTCGACTCCACCTCCGTCGGCGGTGCCACCTGGGAGGTCATGGCGGCCCACGCGGCCGACGCGATCGCCGCCGGGCACGCGAACGCCGTGCTGCTGGCGTACGGCTCCACCGCCCGCGCCGACATCCGGGCCGGCCGGCGCACCGGGGACCTGTCCTTCGGGGCGCGCGGGCCACTGCAGTTCGAGGTGCCGTACGGGCACACGCTGATCGCGAAGTACGCGATGGCCGCCCGCCGGCACATGATCGAACACGGCACGACGATCGAGCAGCTGGCCGAGGTGGCGGTCCAGGCCCGGGCGAACGCGGCGCTCAACCCGGAGGCGACGCACCGCGACCCGATCACCGTGGACGACGTCCTGTCCGGGCCGATGATCGCCGACCCGTTCACCCGGCTGCACTGCTGCATCCGCTCCGACGGCGGCGCGGCCGTGCTGCTGGCCTCGGAGGAGTACGCGCGGGACTGCCGTACGGCCCCGGTGTGGGTGCTCGGGACCGGCGAGCACGTCTCGCACGCCGCGATGTCCCAGTGGCCCGACTTCACCGTCTCCCCGGCGGCGGTCAGCGGCCGGCTCGCCTTCGCGCGGGCCGGGCTGCGCCCGCAGGAGATGGACTTCGCCGAGATCTACGACGCCTTCACCTACATGACCCTGGTGACCCTGGAGGACCTCGGCTTCTGCGCCAAGGGCGAGGGCGGGGCGTTCGTGGAGAAGGGCCGGCTGCGGGTGGAGGGCGGCGCGCTGCCGGTGAACACCGACGGCGGCGGTCTGTCGGCCCTGCACCCCGGGATGCGGGGGCTGTTCCTGCTGGTGGAGGCGGTACGGCAGCTGCGCGGGGAGGCGGGCGCCCGCCAGGTGCGCGGCCCGGACCAGGGCCCGCCCCGGCTGGGGGTGGCCTCGGGCACCGGCGGCTGGTTCTGCTCGTCCGGGACGGTGGTGCTGGGACGGGACTGAACCGAGACCCTGCTGGAGGGCTCCGAAGACGGCGGGAGGGCTGCGAACGCGGCGGGGGCAGACCCCCGTGTGGGACCTGCCCCCGCCGTGCGGCCGCCCCCCTGGGGCCGCGTCCGCCGCAGGGCCGCCCCCGTGAGCGGCCCTGCGCCTGTATCGAAGACGTCCGTTGTATCGAGGACGCCCGTTGTATCGACGAGGACGCCCGTCAGTAGTCGATGCGGTCGGCCTTGGCCAGCCACGCGTCGAACGGCGCCGTGCGGTTCGGCATCTCCAGGCGGTCGACCGGCATGGGCCACAGCGACGCGGGCTTCTTGTCGAACAGATCGTAGAAGGCGCGGTCGTCGAAGCCGGCCACCGCGGCGTCGTCCCGGTCGGCGGCGAAGACGACACGGTCGACCCGCGCCCACAGCGCCGAGGACAGACACATCGGACACGGCTCGCACGAGGTGACCAGGACGCAGCCCGCCAGCGAGAAGGTGCCGAGCTTCTGGCAGGCGGCGCGGATGGCGCTCACCTCGGCGTGCGCCGTGGGGTCCAGGTTCGCGGTGACCTGGTTGTGCCCGAGCGCGACGATCTCGCCGTCCTTGGCGATCAGGGCGCCGAACGGTCCGCCGCCGTTGGCCACACTGTTGGTGGCCAGCCCGATGGCCTCATCCATCCAGGCGCGCTCGAAGTCCTCGACGCTGGTTTCCTGGGCGTGCGCGGTCATGGTCTCTCCTTGTTCTCGGCAGACGGGGGCCGGGGGCGCCGCCGAGGAGGCGGGCACCCGCGACGGGATCGACGCGGCTGGACGGCGCAGACGTGTTCGTGCCTAGGATCGAGCAGCTGTGCGGCACTGATTTCTTGCGTCGTCGCAACGTGTCTGTGGCCGTTGCAACTGGTACGAGGAGTACACAGCCAACCCGGTGGCGCGAGCTAGGAACGGAAGACATGAATGAGTCAGCAGGCCGGGACCGGTCCTTCATAGATTCCTACAGTCGCTGTTCCGGCAGGTCACTGTAGTCACGTACGGCGCGGATACCCTCCCCCCATGGCAACCCAACTGCACGAGCTGCTGAGGTCACTGCGGGTGTGGGCCCCGGAGGTGACCCGGCTGCCGCCGCTGGACCCGGCCGCCGCCCCCGCCGACCCGGTCGCCCTGTTCCAGGAGTGGTTCGCGGAAGCGGTGGCGGCCGGGCAGCCGGAACCGCACACCATGGCGCTGGCCACCGCGGACGCGGAGGGCCGCCCGGACGCGCGGATCGTGATGCTGCACGGCGCCGACGCCGACGGCTGGGCCTTCGCCTCCCACTCCGTCAGCCGCAAGGGCCGCCAGCTCGCCGAGCGGCCGTATGCCGCCCTCTGCTTCTACTGGCCGGTGCTGGGCCGGCAGGTCCGGGTGCGCGGCCCCGTCACCGTGGCGCCGCCGGCCGAGGCGCGGGCGGATCTGCACGCCCGCTCCACGGGGGCGCTGGCGGCCGCGCTGACCGGCCGGCAGAGCGAGCCGCTGGAGTCCGTCGAGGAACTGCACCGCGCCTCGCAGGCCGCGTGGGACCGGGCCCGGCGCGAGCCGGACGCCGAGGCACCGACGTGGACGCTGTACCGGCTGCTCCCCGAGGAGGTGGAGTTCTTCCAGGGCGACGAGGCGCGACGGCACGTCCGGCTGGTGTACCGGCGCTCCGACGACGGCACCTGGGTCAGCCGGCTGCTGTGGCCGTGAACTCCCACACCTCGAAGTCGGCCACCGGGCGGTAGCCGATCCGCTGGTAGAGGGCGTTGCTGGTGGGGTTGGCGAGGTCGGTGAAGAGGAGCACCTCGTCGGCGCCGGCGTCGAGCGCGGCCCGGCTGACCGTGGCGGTGGCGGCGCCGCCGTAGCCACGGCCGCGCAGGTCGGCCGGGGTGTAGACGGGGGCGACCCGGATCTGTCCGGCGATCAGCCGGGTCACGCCGGCCATGGCGACGGGGGTGCCGTCCGGGGCCTCCCAGAGGGTGACGCCGCCGTAGGCGAGACGGGAGTCGGCCCACGCCTCGGTGTCGCCCACGCGTTCCTCGCCGACGTCCCGCGCGAACTCGGCGAACCAGCGGGCGAGCAGGTCCCGGTCGGCGGCTTCGGCGACGCGGGCGCGGCCCGGCGGCAGCGGGTCGGGGACGGTCAGCTCGTCCAGGCGGTACAGCCGCTGCCGCTGGTGCGGCTCGGCCTTCGCGCCGGTGTAGCGCTGCCAGGCTTCGGCGAACGCGGCGGCCGTGTCCCGCTCGGCGGAGACACCGGACAGCTCGTGGCCGAGGGCGGCCAGGTGCGCGGCGAGCGCGTCGGCGTCGGTCTCGGACAGGCGGGTGAGGTTGGGCGGCCACGGGGGCGTGGCGACGAGGGCCGCCTCGACGCGGCCCGCGCGCTCCAGGACGCCGAAGACGGGGTCGCCGTCGCCGAAGGCCCGCAGGCCGCGGCGGCGCAGCCCGTCGGTGACGGTCAGCGCGACGGTGTGCTCGGCGGGCCGGGAGTGCAGGAAGGCGCCGGCGCGGTCGAGGAAGGCGTCCAGGTCACCGGTGATCCACCAGTCGCTCACGCTCCGCTCCCGTTCTTCGCCTCCGCCGGCTCGGGGTCGGTGGCGAGGCGGGCGTGCAGATGGCAGTCGCGGAAGGCGTCCCGGCGGCCCTCCTGCCACATCGCGCCGCGCAGTGTCCCCTCGTAACGGAAGCCGCACCGCTCGGCGACCTTGCAGGACACCTCGTGGCCGACGGCGTGGTCGAGTTCCAGGCGGTACAGGCCGAGGTCGGTGAAGACCCAGCGGGCGGTGACGCCGAGCGCGCGGGTGGCGACGCCCCGGCCGCGCGCCTCGGGCAGCACCCAGTAGCCGACGATGGCGGAGCGCATGGCGCGGTCGATCCGGTTCACGCCGATGTGGCCGAGCGGCGCACCGCTGTCCGCGTCCTCGACGCAGAACGCCACCCCGGTCCCGGCCTCGGCCGCCTCGGCCTTGCTCTCCAGGGCGGCACGGGCGTCCGCAAGGTCCCTGATGGGCCGCTGCGGAGTGTTCCAGCGCTGGAACTCCGGATCCAGGCAGCCCCGCAGGAACGTCTCAGCATCGGCGTCCGAGAGGGGATCCCAGCGACGCAGACGCAGATCGCGGGCGCTTATGGCCGGACGAAGGGCGGTGGTGTCGGACGTCATCCGGTCATTGAACAACAGGGAGGGCGGCGGGCGGCGGGGAATTTCCGGGCCGGGACCGGGACGAAGGCCGGTGCGGGTCACAGGGAGGCCGCGCACCACGCTGCGGCGACGGCTCGTCCGGCTCTCGGGCGAGGCTGTTCCATCCCCACTGGCAGGAGCACCAGAGGGCCGCCCGGTCGGCGTTGACGGTCGTCCCCGCCCCCTCACCCCACGGGCCGGAACACCGGCACCGTCACCACCCCCGCCCGGCGGAACGTCACCGTCAGTTCCTGGCCCGCCCGTAGGTCGCCCGGCGCGCACTCCACCAGCTCGGTCATCAGGCGGGGGCCCTCCGCCAGGTCGGCGACCGCGGGGACGTACGGGACGCGTTCGCCGAAGGGGGGCAGGTCGTTGCGGTGGACGACGGACCAGGTGTAGAGGGTGGCCCGGCCGCTCGCCCGCTCCCAGTCGACGTCCTCGCTCCAGCAGTGCGGGCAGAACTCGCGCGGGTAGTGGTGGGCCCGGCCGCAGGACCGGCAGCGGCGGATCAGCAGCAGGCCCCGGGCGGCGGCGTCCCAGTAGGGGCGGGTGAAGGCGTCCGGTTCGGGGATGTCGTACCGCGGCCCGGTCATCCGAACCAGCCCAGCGCCGCGTCCAGCGACCAGCCCTGCCACGCCATCCCGAACAGACCGACCAGGGAGATCAGCGCCATCATGGCGTTCTGCCCCTGCTCGGCCCAGTCGTGGATCATCAGCACGAAGTACAGCGCGTTCAGCAGCAGCCCGGCGAGCAGCGCCACCGGCGTGAGGAAGCCGGCGGTCAGGCCGAGCCCCAGGGCCAGTTCGGCGCCGCCGACGACGTACGCCATGGCGCGCGGCCGGGGTGCGACGACCCGCTCGAAGCCGGAGCGGACGGCGCTCCAGCGGTGCCGTGCGGCGATGTCGGCCGCCCAGGCGATGCCGGCCCCCTCGAACCAGCTCTTCCTGTCCTTGTGCCGCCAGCTCTCCAGCCACCACAGCCCGAGCCCGATCCGCAGCACCGCCAGCCAGTGCGGGCCACTGAGTCCGATCGTGTCCATGGTTTCTGACGGTACGTCAGATCGCCGGAAATGCCGAGAGTCCGGGAAGGGCGGCTGCCGCGCGACGCCCGCCCGGGACGCCGGGATCTTCACACTCGTGATCAATCCGCAACCAATTCCGGTCTTGACCGAGACCCATCAACCCGGGGCGTGATTACGCTCGCGCTCATGGCCGACTCCACCGCGTCCCCGTCCCCCGCGCACCCGGCGCCGTCCACCCCGGCGGACCGCCCCGTGTACGTCGTCGGCGGCGGGCCCGGCGGCCTGGCCGTCGCGTACGCGCTGCGCGCCCGCGGGGTGCGGGCCGTCGTGCTGGAGCGGGCCGACCGGGTCGGCACGTCCTGGCGGCGCCACTACGACCGGCTGCACCTGCACACCACCCGGCGCCTGTCGGCCCTGCCGGGGCTGCCGATGCCGCGCCGGTTCGGGCGCTGGGTGGCCCGGGACGACGTGGTGCGCTACCTGGAGAAGTACGCCGAGCACCACGAACTGGAGATCGTCACCGGCGTCGAGGTCTCCCGCGTCGACCGCACCCCCGACGGCACCGGCTGGCTGCTGCGCGCCACCGGCGGGCGGGAGCTGACCGGCGCCGCGGTCGTCGTCGCCACCGGCTTCAACCACACGCCGTACGTCCCCGACTGGCCCGGCCGCACGTCGTACACCGGGGAGTTCCTGCACGCCTCCCACTACCGCAACCCCGGGCCGTACGCCGGCCGGGACGTCCTGGTCGTCGGCGTCGGCAACACCGGCGCCGAGATCGCCGTCGACCTGGTGGAGGGCGGCGCCGCCCGGGTGCGGCTCGCGGTGCGCACCGCCCCGCACATCGTGCGCCGCTCGACCGCCGGCTGGGCCGCCCAGTACACCGGCGTGCTGGTCCGGCGGCTGCCGGTGCCGCTGGTGGACGCCCTCGCCCGGCCGCTGGCCCGGCTCAGCGTGCCCGACCTGTCCGCGCACGGCCTGCCCCGCCCGGACACCGGCCTGTACAGCAGGGTCACCGAGGGCGCGATCCCCGTGCAGGACGTCGGGCTGATCGACGCGGTGCGCAAGGGCCGGGTCGAGGTCGTCGCCGCCGTCGAGGGCTTCGAGGACGGCAAGGTGGTGCTCGCCGACGGCAGCCGGATCGAGCCGGACGCCGTGGTCGCCGCCACCGGATACGTCCGCGGGCTCCAGGACCTGGTCGGCCACCTCGGCGTGCTCGACGCGCGCGGCCGGCCCGTCGCGCACGGCGCCCGCAGCCCGCAGGGCGCCCCGGGGCTGTACTTCACCGGCTTCACCAACCCGATCAGCGGCATGCTCCGGGAGCTGGCGAGGGACGCGGTGCGGATCGCGAAGGCCGTCACCCGGGACGGCGGTGCGCGGATCTCCCGGCTGCCGCTCTGACCACTCTTTGCCTGCACGCCCGTTCCTGACCCGGCCTCAACTCGCTAATCTGACGATGTGTCAGTTACCTGACCGTCACGACGAGAGCGGGCGGACCGATGCTTGGATCAACCCACGGCACCCTCACCACCGACTCCCGCCGGGCCCGGGTCATCGCGTGCGGTGAACCCCCCGCGCCCGCCGTCCACGGCCGGCCCGCCGACGCCGGCGACCTCGACGTCAGCGGCCGTCCGCTGTACGCCGACGCCCCCGACCTCGACCGCTTCTTCCGCCCCGAGTCCGTCGCCGTGATCGGCGCCTCGGACGCCGAGGGCCGGCCCCACACCGGCATCACCCGCCGGCTGCTCACCTGGGCCGAGCGGGTCGGCGCGCGCCTGCACCCGGTGCATCCCACCCGCGCGGACGTCTTCGGCCTGCCCTGCGTCCCGACCGTCGCCGAGCTGCCCGAACAGGTCGACCTCGCCGTGCTGCTGGTCGCCGAACCCCTGCCCGTGATCGAGCAACTGGCCGACGCCAAGGCCCGGTTCGCGGTCGTCTTCGCCTCCGGTTTCGCCGAGACCGGACCGCGCGGCGCCGCCGCGCAGGAACGGCTCGCCCAGGCGGTGCGGCGCTCCGGGATGCGGCTGCTCGGCCCGAACACCAACCTCAACGCCTTCGAGCACTTCCGCGACGACCTCGACGGTCCGGCCATCGCCCTGATCACCCAGTCCGGCCACCAGGGCCGCCCGGTCTTCGCCCTCCAGGAGAACGGCGTCCGGCTGTCCCACTGGGCGCCCACCGGCAACGAGGCCGACCTGGAGACCGCCGACTTCCTGGCCTACTTCGCCGAGCGGCCCGAGGTCGGTGCCATCGCGGCCTACATCGAGGGCCTCAAGGACGGCCGCGCCTTCCTGCTCGCCGCCGACCGGGCCGCCCGGCGCGGGGTGCCGGTGGTCGCCGTCAAGGTGGGCCGCACCGAGACCGGCGCGCGCACGGCCGCCTCCCACACCGGCAAGCTGACCGGCGCGGACGCGGTGGTGGACGCGGCGATGCGGCAGTTCGGGGTGATCCGGGTCGACGCGCTCGACCAGCTCCAGGACACCGCCACCCTGCTGGCCCGGGCCCGGCCCCCGCGAGCCGACGGGGTCGCCGTCTACGCCATCTCGGGCGGCACCGGCGCGCACGTCGCCGACCTCGCGGCAGCGGCGGGCCTGCACCTGCCCGAGCTGTCACCGGCCCGGCAGGCGGAGCTGCACCAGTGGATACCGCCGTATCTGAGCGTGGCGAACCCCGTCGACAGCGGCGGGCACCCGGTCGGCGACGAGCGCGGCCGGAAGATCATCGACGCGCTGCTCGACGACCCCGGCATCGGGGTGCTGATCTGCCCGGTCACCGGGCCCTTCCCGCCGCTGAGCGACCGGCTGGTGCGGGACCTGGTGGACGCGGCCGAGCGGACGGACAAGCTGGTGTGCGTGGTGTGGGGCTCGCCCGTCGGCACCGAACCGGCCTACCGGGACGTCCTGCTGGGCTCCTCGCGGGTGGCGACCTTCCGCACGGTCGGCAACTGCCTCGCCGCCGTGCGCGCCTGGCTCGGCCACCACCGCTTCACCGCAGGCTACCGCTCCCCCTTCGACGAGGCGCCGCGCACCCCGTCGCCGTCCTTCCGCAAGGCACGTGAACTGCTGCGCCCGGGCGAGCAGCTGAGCGAGCACGCGGCCAAGCAGCTGCTGCGGGCCTACGGCATCCGGGTGCCGCGCGAGCAGCTGGTCACCAGCGCGGCGGCGGCCGTGCGGGCGGCGGGTCTGGTGGGCTATCCGGTCGTGATGAAGGCGTCCGGCGCGCGCATCGCCCACAAGACCGAGCTGGGCCTGGTGAAGATCGGCCTGACCTCGGCCAGCCAGGTCCGCGACGCCTACCGGGAGCTGACCGACATCGCCCGTCACGAGGGTGTCGCGCTGGACGGCGTCCTGGTGTGCCAGATGGTCGAGCGGGGCGTGGAGATGGTCGTCGGTGTCGCGCACGACGAGCTGTTCGGGCCGACGGTGACGGTCGGGCTCGGCGGGGTGCTGGTGGAGGTGCTGCGCGACGCGGCCGTACGGGTGCCGCCGTTCTCGGAGGAGCACGCCCGGGACATGCTCGGCGAACTGCGCGGGCGGGCCCTGCTGGACGGGGTGCGGGGGCGGCCGCCGGCCGACGTCGACGCGTTGGTGGAGGTCGTTCTGCGGGTGCAGCGCATGGCGCTGGAACTGGGTGACCGCGTCGCCGAGTTGGAGATCAACCCGCTGATGGTGCTGCCGGCCGGGCAGGGCGCGGTGGCGCTGGACGCGCTGGCGGTGTGCCGGTGAGCGGGACGGTACGGCAGGAGTCGCGCGACGGCGTCTCCTACGTCACCCTCGACCGGCCCGAGGCGCTCAACGCCCTCACCCCCGACCTGCGTGACCGCCTGATCGCACTCCTGGACGAGGCCTCCGCCGACCCCGGCGTCCGTGCCGTGGTCCTCACCGGCACCGGGCGGGGCTTCTGCGCCGGCGCCGACCTGCGGGGCGGGGCGGCCACGCGGGAACAGCTCCCCGGAGACGTCGCCCGCATCCTGCGCCTGGGCGCCCAGCGCCTGATCGCCGCCGTACTGGACTGCGAGAAACCGGTGATCGCGGCGGTCAACGGCACGGCGGCCGGCCTGGGCGCGCACCTCGCGCTGGCCTGCGACCTCGTCCTCGCCGCCGAGTCGGCCCGTTTCATCGAGGTGTTCGTACGGCGCGGACTCGTCCCCGACGGTGGCGGCGCGTACCTCCTCCCCCGGCTGATCGGCCCGCAACGAACGAAGGAGCTGCTGTTCTTCGGTGACGCGCTCGGCGCCGCCGACGCCGAACGCCTCGGGCTGGTCAACCGGGTCGTCCCGGACGCCGACCTGCCGAAGACGGCGGCGGCCTGGGCCGAACGCCTCGCCACCGGCCCGACCCGCGCCCTGGCCCTGACCAAGCAGCTCGTCAACGCCTCCCTGGACACCGACCGCGCGACGGCGTTCGCGGCGGAGGCGGCGGCACAGGAGATCAACATGACGACCCGGGACGCCCACGAGGGCCTCCGGGCATTCACCGAACGCCGCCCTCCCGGGTTCCGGGGGCGGTGAGCGTCAGCGCCGTTCGAGGATCCACAGGGTACCGACGCCGGGGTCGCCGAAGAGCGCGAACAGCTCCGGGGCGTCGTCGGTGCCGCTGAACGACCAGTGGGTGTCCGCGCCGCAGTCCCCGTCGAGGTGCAGCAGGATGCCCTCCCGGTCCGTGCCGCCCGCGTCGGCGTCGGGCTCCCAGGTGCCGGAGCCGTCGCACATGACATGCTCGACCGTGTCGTCGTCGGCGGCGCCGGGGCGGGCGGGCAGGCGGACCGCACGGGCCCGTCCGTCGGCGTCCAGCCGCAGTTCGGCGCCGCTCGCGCCGCGCCAGTCGCCGGCGAGCCGGGCCGTGGTCAGGTGCGGCGGCCGGAACTCCTCGACCAGACCTGTCGCGAGGGCGGCGATCCCGCCGACGAGGACCACCAGGGCCAGGACGACCGAGCCGAGCGCCGAGCGCCACCACACGCCCCATGTCCGCCAGGCCCGCTTGCGGACCTGGGCCACGCCCCAGGTGGGCAGCGCGGCAAGGGCGGTCAGGACGGCGGCGGTGGTGGTGAACGGCCAGTGCCACACCAGGGCGGCCGCCGCGCCCCAGGCGCAGGCGGGGACGGCCGGGGCGGCGAGGTGCCAGAGCCACGCCGGACCGGGCAGCCTGCCGGCGCCGAGACGGGTGAGCAGCACCGCCGGCAGGGTGATCCCGAGCGCCAGCGCCGCGCCCAGCAGGGGCAGCGCCAGGGGCGCGAAAAGCACCGCGAAGAAGACACCGAAGGCGCCACCGCCCCCGGCGCCGTAGTCGTCCTGCGTCGCGTTCGCGCACCACAGCAGCACCACGGCCGCCGGCAGCTGCGCCGCGCCCACCGCCACCGCGGCGCTCACGTCGCGAGGCGACAGCTTCGCGCGTGTCGTCTCCCGGAAGGTTCCCCGCCCCATGGGCACCCAGCGTACGAAGGGCCGTGCCCGGGCCCGTCCACCGGCTTCCCATCTGACGGCCCGTCAGCTTCAATGGGGAGATGATGGGACACGCAGGGGCGGCGGCAGCGGCCGTCCGCTATCTCAGGCCGGTACCCAGCCCCGTGGAGCCGCTGCCGCGCCCGGAGTTGCGGTGCGTCCGGGCGGACGAGCGAGCCCCCGTCGACCCGGCACAGTTCCGGCGGGTCCTCGGCACCTTCGCCACCGGCGTCACCGTGATCACGGCGGCGGGCCCCGACGGCTCCCCCGCCGGGTTCGCCTGCCAGTCCTTCTGCTCCCTCTCCCTTGACCCGCCCCTGGTCGCCTTCATGGTGGGCCGTACGTCGACCACCTGGCCGCGCATCGCACGGGCCGGCGCCTTCTGCGTGAACGTGCTGGCCGAGGAGCAGGGCGAGCTGTGCCAGGCCTTCGCGGTGAGCGGGGCGGACAAGTTCGCCGGGGTCGAACACGACGCGGCACCGGTGTCCGGCTCGCCCCGCCTCGACGGCGTGGTCGCCTGGATCGACTGCGCCGTCCACGCCGTGCACACCGGGGGCGACCACCTCGTCGTCGTGGGGCGGGTGCACGCGCTCGGCGCCGGGGAGCCGGGCGCGCGCCCGCTGCTGTTCCACCGGGGCCGGTTCACGGGCCTGCGGGACTGACCCTCACACGGTGGCCAGGGCGACCGGCTGCGGGCGGCGCCGGATCACCAGGGCCATCAGGGCCGCCGCCGCGCACAGCGCGCCCGAGGCGTACCAGACCATGTCGTAGGTGCCGAAGACGTCACGCGCGAAGCCGCCGAGCCAGGCCACCGCGGCAGCGCCGACCTGGTGGGAGGCGAGCACCCAGCCGAAGACGATGGCGCTGTCCTCGCCGTACTGCTCACGGCACAGGGCCAGGGTGGGCGGGACGGTGGCGACCCAGTCGAGGCCGTAGAAGACGATGAAGAAGATCATCGGCGGGTGCACGTTCGGCGCCAGCAGCATGGGCAGGAACAGCAGCGAGACCCCGCGCAGGGCGTAGTAGACGGCGAGCAGACGGCGCGGCTCGAAGCGGTCGGTGAACCAGCCGGAGGCGATCGTGCCGACGACGTCGAACACGCCGATCACCGCGAGCAGCGAGGCGGCCGCCGTCACCGGCATGCCGTGGTCGTGGGCGGCGGGCACGAAGTGGGTCTGGATCAGGCCGTTGGTGGAGGCGCCGCAGATCGCGAAGGTGCCGGCCAGCAGCCAGAACGGCCCGGTGCGCACGGCCGAGAACAGCACGGTCAGCGCGCGGCGGGCCGCGCCCGTCACCGGGGCGGGCTTGGGCACGAACTCCTGCGCGCCGTAGGGCCGCTGGCCGACGTCGGCCGGGTGGTCGCGCAGCAGCAGCCAGACGAACGGGACGACGGCGAGCGCGGCCAGGGCCACCGTGACGGCGGAGGGCCGCCAGTCGTGGTTGCGCTCCAGCATCCACGACAGCAGCGGCAGGAAGATCAGCTGCCCGGAGGCGGAGCCGGCCGTGAGGATGCCGCTGACCAGGCCGCGCCGCTCGGTGAACCAGCGGTTGGTGACGGTCGCGGCGAACGCCAGGGCCATCGAGCCGGAGCCGAGGCCGACCAGCAGGCCCCAGCACAGCCACAGCTGCCAGGCCTGCGTCATCCACACCGTCAGGCCGGCGCCGAGCGCGATCAGGATCAGAGCGACGGCGACCACGCGGCGGATGCCGAAGCGGTCCATCAGCGCGGCGGCGAAGGGGGCGGTGAGGCCGTAGAGGGCCAGGTTGAGTGAGACGGCGGCGCCGATCGTGCCGCGCGACCAGCCGAACTCCTGGTGCAGCGGGTCGATCAGCAGTCCCGGCAGGGAACGGAAGGCGGCCGCGCCGACGATCGTCACGAAGGTGACCGCGGCGACGAGCCAGGCGCGGTGGATACGGGCGGGCGGGCGGGTGGGCTCCTGTGCGGCGGCGGTGGCTTCGGTCGTCTGCGTCACGTACTGGATCTTCGGGGATGCGCGCCCGCCGATCGAGTGGCCCGGAGGACAGCATTCGCTAGGATCGGGCCATGGACTCTGCCGACGGCTTCCGCCCGCACCGCGTCGTCGTCCTCGCCCTGGACGGGCTGCTCCCGTTCGAGCTGGGCATCCCGCACCGCATCTTCGGCCGCCCGAAGGACGCCGAGGGACGGCACCTGTACGAGGTGGTGACCTGCTCGGTGCGCCCGCCGGGGCCGGTGGAGACGGACGCCGACTTCAGCGTGCACGTCCCCAACGGCCCGGAGGCGCTCGCGCGGGCCGACACGGTGATCGTCCCGGCGTCCTACGAGCTGGGCCCCCTGTACACGCAGGGCGTGCTCACCGACGAACTGGCCGCCGCGCTGGCCCTGATCCGCCCCGGCACCCGGCTCGCGTCCATCTGCACCGGCGTGTACGTGCTGGCCGCCGCCGGATTTCTGGACGGCCGCCCGGCGACCACGCACTGGGCCGACGCCGAGCACTTCCAGCGGCTGTTCCCGCAGATCAAGGTGGACGCGGACGTGCTGTTCATCGACGACGGCGACGTCCTCACCTCGGCGGGGGTGGCCGCCGGGATCGACCTGTGCCTGCACATGGTGCGCCGCGACCACGGCACGGCCGTCGCCAACGACGTGGCCCGCCGGACGGTCGTGCCGCCGCACCGCCACGGCGGGCAGGCGCAGTACATCGAGCGGCCGGTGCCCGACCCGCAGCAGGCCACCACCACCGCGGCGCGGGCCTGGGCGCTGGGGCGGCTGCACGAGCCGATCCAGCTGCGGGACATGGCCGCGCAGGAGTCGATGTCGGTCCGCACCTTCACCCGCCGCTTCCGCGAGGAGACCGGCGTCAGCCCCGGCCAGTGGCTCACCCAGCAGCGCGTGGAACGCGCCCGGCACCTGCTGGAGTCCACCGACCTCTCCGTCGACCAGGTCGCCCGGGACGCCGGCTTCGGCACGGCCCAGTCGATGCGGCAGCACCTGCAGGCGGCGCTCGGCGTCACCCCGACCGCGTACCGGCGCACCTTCCGCGCGGCCGCCCCCGCCGACCGGGAGGGGTCCGCGCTCCCCCACGCCGCCGTCAGAAGGTGAGGACCGCCCGGGCCACCCGGCCCGTCGTCATGTCCTGGACCGCCTTGTCGAAGTCCTCCACCGGGTAGGTGCGGGTGACGAGTTCGTCGAGGAGCAGCCGGCCCTCCCGGTAGAGCCGGGCGTACAGCGCTATGTCGTGCTGCGGGCGGGAGGAGCCGTAGCGGCAGCCGAGGACGGACTTGTCGAGGAAGAGGGAGGAGACCTTCAAGGTCGCCTCGGCGTGCGCGGGCGGCACGCCCAGCAGGACGGCCTGGCCGCGCCGGTCGAGCAGGTCGACGGCCTGCCGGATCAGCTCGACGCGTCCGACGCACTCGAAGGCGTGGTCCACTCCGCCGGGCAGCAGGTCGCGCACCGCGTCCACCGAGGTGAGGAAGTCCGTCGCGCCGAACCGCCGGGCCGTCTCCTCCTTGGCCGGGTTGGCGTCCACCGCCACGATCGGCGCGGCGCCCGCGATCCGCGCGCCCTGCAGCACGTTGAGGCCGACGCCGCCCGCGCCGATCACCAGCACGCTCTCGCCGAGGCCCACCCGCGCCCGGTTGAGGACGGCGCCGACCCCGGTGAGCACCCCGCAGCCGATCAGCGCCGCGGACGTCAGCGGGAGGTCCTCCGGTATCCGCACGGCCTGCACGGCGCGTACGACGGTGCGTTCGGCGAAGGCGGACTCGGCCGCGAACTGGTGGACCGGCGTGCCGCCCCGGGTGAACGGCCGCGCGGGCCGGCCGATCGAGCTGCGGCACATCGTCGGCCGGCCCCGGTCGCACTGCGCGCACGTCCCGCAGTTGGCCAGCGTGGACAGGGCCACGTGGTCACCGGGCCGCACATGGGTGACGCCCGCGCCGACCGCCTCCACCACCCCGGCGCCCTCGTGGCCGAGGACCACCGGAGCCGGGAACGGGATCGTGCCGTCCACCACGGACAGGTCGCTGTGGCACAGCCCCGCCGCCGCGATCGCCACCAGCACCTCGCCCGGCCCCGCGTCCCGCACCCGCAGATCGTCCACGACCTCGGTCCGCTTGCCGTCGAACACCACGCCGCGCATCGCACGGTCCCCTTCCGCCGTCGGGTCGTCCCGGCGGGGCGAGCAGACGCCCGGCCCCGGTCGTGCCCTGCCTCTCCGTACGCCGCACTAGGCGTTCGGCCGGTCTCCCCGCCGGGCCGCACGCTCCATCGCCGTCACCGCCTCCAGCAGGGGCATCGGGTCCACCCCGACCGTCCCCGGCAAGGCCTCGGCGATCCGCTGCGGGGTCCAGGAGCCGTCCGCGTACGCGGCCCGCAGTTCGCGCGGCTGGGCCCAGACGGCGATCTTCGGTCCGGCGACCGTGTACACCTGCCCGGTGACGCCCTGCCGCGCGGCCTGCTCGGAGAGCAGGTAGACCACGAACGCGGCCACGTCCTCGGGCGTGCCGATCTCCGCCAGCTCCGTCGGCACGTTCGCCGACATCCGGGTCCGGGCCACCGGCGCCACGGCGTTCGCGGTCACCCCGTACTTGTGCAGCCCGAGCGCCGCGCTGCGCACCAGGGAGATGATCCCGCCCTTGGCGGCGCTGTAGTTGGCCTGGGAGACCGAGCCCTGGTGGTTGCCGCTGGTGAAGCCGATGAGCGTGCCCGAGCGCTGGGCGCGCATCACGGCGGAGGCGGCACGGAAGACGGTGAAGGTGCCCTTGAGATGCGTGGCGAGGACCGGGTCCCACTCCTCCTCGGCCATGTTGAACAGCATCCGCTCGCGCAGGATGCCGGCCACGCACACGGCGCCGTCCAGACGCCCGTACGCCGACAGCGCCGTGTCGACCACGCGCTGCCCGCCCGCCATGGTGGAGACGTCGTCGGCGACGGCGACGGCCTCCCCGCCCGCGGCCTCGATCTCCTTGACGACGGCCTCGGCGACCTCGCTGCTCGGTGAGGCGCCGTCGACCGAGACGCCGTAGTCGTTGACGACGACCCGCGCCCCCTCCGCGGCCGCCGCCAGCGCCACCGCCCGCCCGATGCCGCGTCCGGCGCCGGTGACGGCGACGACCTTGCCCGCCAAGAAGCTCCCGCCTGCCCCGAAGTTCCCCACGCCCGGCCCCTTCCCGCAGTTTCTGACGGACCGTTAGATTTTATGACCCGTCAGGCTGGCGGGGACAACCCCTGGGGAGGACCGAGGTGACACTGCCGAAGGAGTTCCACGAGATCGCCGAGCGCGTGAACAACTGGGGCCGCTGGGGACCCGACGACGAGCGCGGCACCCTCAACCTCATCACCCCCGAGGTCGTGCGCGCGGCGGCGGCCGAGGTGCGCGCGGGGCTGCGCGTCCCGCTCGCGCTGCCGCTCAGGCAGGACGGGGTGCAGACGGGGGTGATCCCGGGGCGGGTCAACCCTCTGCATGTGATGGTGCAGATCAACCAGGAGATCTTCGGCCCCGGCACGGTCGCGTGCAGCGACGACGCGGTGACGATGGGCCTGCAGTGCGGCACCCACTGGGACGCGCTCACCCATGTCTCGCACTCCGGACGGCTGTACAACGGCCGCCCCGCGAACTCCGTGACCGCGCACGGCGGGGCGGGGTTCGCCGGGATCGACAAGGCGCCGCCGGTCGTCTCGCGCGGGGTGCTGCTGGACGTGGCCCGCGCGCGGGGCGTCGAGCGGCTGCCGGGCGGCCACGCCGTCACACCGGAGGACCTGGAGGCGGCCGAGGAGCTGGCGGGCACCCGGGTGCGCGCCGGGGACGTGGTGCTCGTACGGACCGGGCAGATACGGCTCTACCTCGCGGGCGACCGGGAGGCGTACGGCTACCCGTCACCGGGCATGTCGGTGCGCACCCCGGAGTGGTTCCACGCACGTGATGTGGCCGCGGTCGCCAACGACACGCTGACCTTCGAGATCTTCCCGCCGGAGATCGAGGACCTGTGGCTCGCCGTGCACGCGCTGGACCTGGTGGAGATGGGGATGCCGCAGGGACAGAACTGGAATCTGGAGGAGTTGTCCACAGCCTGTGGACAACAGGGGCGGTACAGCTTCCTGCTGGCGGCGATGCCCGAGCCCTTCGTCGGCGCGACCGGAACCCCCGTGGCCCCCGTGGCGGTGCTGTGAGCGCGTCAGGGCGCGGACATGGGCCGGCGGCACGCGGCTGCCCGCCCCGAGCACGGCACCGCGCACCGCCGGCCGACTCCGGCGCACCCGCCCCGGCTCCCTCGCCCCGAGCCCCTCGGGGGAACCACCGCCGAATCGGACGACCCGCACTCGCCGAGGACGCCCGTCACCGGTGCCCTCGCCGTCCCCTCGCGGCGGATCGCTGCCAACAAGCGTGATCAAACGGACACCCGACGTCAACACCGGATAAGAGAAATATTACTTACGCCCCTTTTGCGGCGGACGCGCACGGAAGCACACCCAGGGCGCACACCGACTCCCCAGGGGACACACGGCAGAACCGGGTCGCACAGCGGGAAGGGGTCGCACGGCCGGGCGGGGCGGCACGGCAGGAAGGGTGCGTGGCGCGGAACGCGCAGCTCACCGCGCCGGTCACACCGCCTCGAACGCCAGCCCCTCGTAGGGCGCCGGCAGCCCTCCGCACACGGCCCCCGACTCGCGCGACCCGTCGCACCGGTCGAGTTCGCACCAGATGCGCTTGCCGCCGTCCTCCCGGCTCCAGCCCCACCGGTCGGCGAGACCGTCCACCAGGGCCAGGCCGCGCCCGCCGGTGGCGTCGCCGTCCACACAGCGCGGCACGGGCGCGCGGTCGCTGGAGTCGGCCACCTCCAGCCGGACGGTGGCCGACTCGGCGGCGGTCCCCGGCAGGGACAGCCGCAGCACGGCCGGATGGCCGGTGTGCACCACGGCGTTGGTGACGAGTTCGGACACGAGCAGGATCAGCGTCTCGGCGAGGGGTTCGTCGGCCGCTATCCCCGAACCGGCGAGCCGCGAGCGGGCCCACCTTCTGGCTCGCCCCACCTCCGCGGGGTCGGGCCGGATCTCCAGCTGCACTTGAAGCACCTGCACCGCTCACACCATCCGAACCGGCGGACACATGGCCGCGCGCCACGCGAGCACCACGACGACGAGGGCCACGATCGTAGCCATTTTCTGCATGGCCAGGACAATGGCCGGAGCCTGGGTCACGGAACGTGAAACCCTTATACGACAGCTTGGTTGACGTACCGTCACCCCAACAAGCGCTTCGGGCATATTCCAGCGCGAAGGAGTACCCGTGCGGCATACTGTGCGACGCTCGTCGTGGGGAGTCGAACAGGCACCACCGGCATGGCTCGTACCGGGAACCACTCGCATCCCACACAAGGTACCGGAGCCACCCGTCGACTCCGGGCCGTGACGACCCCCTGCGAGGACACAACCCGGTATCGACGCTCCGTGACACCGGGATGCCACATTCCGCGACATCTTTGGCCTTGGCTCAGCCGCCGAGGTCGCTCGCCGACGCCACGAGATCGGCGGCGAGCAACTCCTCGGCCCACGCGGTGCCGCCCGCGCGCCGGCCGCGCACCCAGGCCCGTTTCAGCAGCAGATGCACCTCGCTCTCCCAGGTGAAGCCCATGCCGCCGTGCACCTGGAGGCAGTCACGGGCGCCGCGCACGGCGGCCTCGTCGGCGAGCAGCCGGGCCGCCGCGATGTCGGCCGGATCGGCGGTCACGGCGGCGGCGTAGACCGCGACCCGGGCCACCTCCACCCGCACCAGCAGCTCCGCGCACAGGTGCTGCACGGCCTGGAAGGCGCCGACGGGCCTGCCGAACTGCTCCCGCGCCCGGGCGTGTTGCGTGGCAAGTTCGCACGCGCGTGTGGCGGTGCCCAGTTGTTCGGCCGCCGTGAGCAGCACCGCCACCGGGTCGGACCCGGCCGCGGGCGCCGGCACGCGGTGCAGCGGGGTCAGCGGGTCCACGGACCGCACCCGCACGGCCCCGGCTGTGTCCCCGCGGACCACGTCCGCCGCGTCCAGCCACTCCACCAGCGCGCCGTCCACGGCCGCCACCACACACGTCCCCTCGGCGGCTCCCGGCACGGTCCCGGCCGCGAGATGGGTCGCCAGGAGCGGACCCGGCAGCAGCGCGCGGCCCGCCTCCTCGAAGGCGAGGACCGTCTCGGGCAGCCCGAGCCCGGCGCCGCCGTCGGCCTCGGCGAGCCGCAGCGCGAAGAACCCGGCCTCCCCCAGCTCCCGCCACAGCGCCCGGTCGATCCCGGGCCGCTCGCGGGAGGCCGCCGCGCGCAGCGCCGCCGTGTCGAGCCGCCGGGCGAGGACGCCGCGCACGGTGTCGCGCACCGCCTTCTGCTCCGGGGTCAGTTGGAAGAGCACGGTCACCGCCCCTTCGGCAGGCCGAGAACCCGCTCGGCGACGATGTTCCGCTGGATCTGCGAGGTACCGGCCGCGATCGTGTACGACAGTGAGGAGAGCCGGTCGGCCACCCAGGGCGCGTCCAGGTCCAGGGCGTCGTCGCCGAGGACGTCGGCGGCCGTGTCGTACAGCTCCTGACGCGCGTGCGAGTAGCGCAGTTTGAAGACCGAGCCGGTGGCGCCGGGCACCCCGCCCGTGGCCTGCGCGGCGCTGACGTTCCACTGCGTCAGCCGCCACAGGGCCCGGAACTCGGCGTTCAGCCTGCCCAGGCGACGGCGTGTCCGCGGGTCGTCCCAGCGGCCGTTCCGGCGTGCCCGCCCGGCGAGTTCGGCCAGGACCCGGCGGCAGGCGACGACCTCCCCGGCGAAGGCGGTGCCGCGTTCGAAGGACAGCGTCACCATGGTGACCCGCCAGCCGTCGTTCTCCGCCCCGACCCGGTTGGCGACCGGCACCGGGACCTCGTCGAGGAAGACCTCGGCGAACTCGGCGGACCCGGCCAGCGTGCGCAGCGGCCGTAGGGTGATGCCGGGGGCGTCCATGGGCATGGCCAGCCAGGTGATGCCGGCATGCCGTGCGGCGGCGGGGTCGGTGCGCACCAGGAGTTCGCACCAGTCGGCGACCTCGGCGTGCGAGGTCCAGATCTTGGAGCCGCTCACCACGTAGTGGTCGCCGTCGCGCCACGCGCGCGTGCGCAGCGCGGCGAGGTCGCTTCCCGCGTCCGGTTCGCTGAAGCCCTGGCACCAGACCTCCTCGCCGCGCAGGATCGGCGGCAGCCACCGCCGCCGCTGCTCGGGCGTGCCCTCGGCGGCGATGGTCGGCCCGGCGTGCAGCAGTCCGACGAAGTTGGCGCCGACGTAGGGGGCGCCCGCCTTCTCGGTCTCCTCCAGGAAGATCAGCCGCAGGGTCGGGGAGGCGTCCCAGTGGACGTCGGCGTACCCGGCGTCGTACAGCATCCGCTGCCAGCCGAGGTCGTGGGCGCGGCGGGCCGGCCAGTCGTCGGTCGAGGGCCTGGCGGGCAGGCCCGGCAGCACCTTGGCGAGCCACTCCCGCAGCCGGGCCCGGAAGTTCTCCTCCTCCTCGGTGTACGTGAGGTCCATCAGTCGAGGTCCAGTCCGAGCATGCGGATGGCGTTGCCGCGCATCAGCTTGTGGATCGTCTCCTCGTCGAGGCCGCGGACGTGGTCGAGGGCGACCTCCTTGGTGTGCGGGAAGGTGGAGTCGACGTGCGGGTAGTCCGTCTCGAAGGTGGCGTTGTCGCGGCCCACCACGTCCAGGGACGCCACGCCGTGCTTGTCGCGGAAGAAGCAGCAGAAGATCTGCCGGTAGTAGTACGTCGACGGCGGCTCGGGGATCGTCTCGCGCACCCCGCCCCAGGCGCGGTGCTCCTCCCAGACGTCGTCGGCGCGTTCCAGGGCGTAGGGCACCCAGCCCATCTGTCCCTCGGAGTAGGCGAGTTTCAGCCGGGGGAAGCGCACCAGGACGCCGCTGAAGAGGAAGTCCATCATCGACGCCATGGCGTTGTTGAAGGACAGCGAGGCCTGGACGGCGGGAGGGGCGTCCGGGGAGGCGGCGGGCATCTGGGAGGAGGAGCCGATGTGCATGTTGACGACCGTGCCGGTCTCCTCGCAGACGGCGAAGAACGGGTCCCAGTAGCCGGAGTGGATGGACGGCAGCCCGAGGTGGGTGGGGATCTCGGAGAAGGTCACCGCGCGCACCCCGCGGGCGGCGTTGCGCCGGATCTCGGCGACGGCGAGCCGGACGTCCCACAGCGGGATCAGGCACAGCGGGATGAGCCGGCCGCCGCTGTCGCCGCACCACTCCTCGACCATCCAGTCGTTGTAGGCGCGCACGCAGGCCAGGGCGACCTCCTTGTCGTGCGCCTCGGCGAAGGTCTGGCCGCAAAAGCGCGGGAAGGTGGGAAAGCACAGGCTGGCCTCGACGTGGTTGAGGTCCATGTCCTTCAGCCGCTCCACCGGGTCCCAGCAGCCGGGCCGCATCTGCTCGCGGGTGATGCCCTCCAGGGTCATCTCCTCGCGGTCGAAGCCGACGGCTGCGATGTTGCGCTTGTACGGGAACTTCAGGTCCTCGTAGATCCACCAGTCGGTGGGCGGCCCGTCGGGGTCCATGGTGATCCGGTAGCGGCCGCCGACGTAGGCGAGGTCGCCGATGCCGGCGGTCAGGTGCTTCGGCCCGCGGTCGCGGTACTTCGCCGGCAGCCAGGTCTCGAAGAGGTGCGCGGGCTCGATCACGTGGTCGTCGACGCTGACGATGCGGGGCAGTTCGGTCGCCATGGGGCCTCCGCGGGCATACGTTTCTGATGAACCGTCAGATAGTCTGGCAGCTGACGAGTCGTCAGCCAAGGTTCAGGGGGCTCCCGTGAACGACACCCCGCACGAGTTGAGTTCGTCCCGCACGCTGTGGCGGCTGCTCGCCCGCCGCGCCGCCCTCTCCCCCGACCGCCCCGCCTTCCTCCAGGACGGGCGCTCGCTGACCTTCGGCGGTCTACACGCGCGTGCCGAGCGGGTCGCGGCCGGGCTGCACGGGATGGGCGTGCGCCCCGGCACGGTCGTCGCCTGGCAGCTGCCCACCCGGATCGAGACCGTCGTCCTGACCTTCGCGCTGGCCCGCCTGGGCGCGGTGCAGACCCCGCTCATCCCGTTCCTGCGGGACCGCGAGGTCGGCCACGCGCTGCGCGAGGCGCGGGCGGAGTTCTTCGCCGTCCCCGGGGTGTGGCGCGGCTTCGACCACACCGCCATGGCGCGACGGCTCGGCGCGAAGGGCGTCTTCGATGCGTACGACACGCTCCCCGAGGGCGATCCGGCGGTGCTGCCCGCCCCGCCCGACGACGGCACGCGCGTGCGCTGGATCTACTGGACCTCGGGCACCACCTCCGCCCCCAAGGGCGTCCTGCACACCGACCGCTCACTGATCGCCGGCGGCTCCTGCCTGGCCCACGCCCTGCGCCCGCGCACCGGCGACGTCGGCTCGATCGCCTTCCCCTACGCCCACATCGGCGGCCCCGACTACACGGTGATGCTGCTGCTCTACGGCTTCCCCGCGGTGCTGTTCGAGCAGTTCGCGCTGCCCGGGGCGCTGGAGGACTACCGGCGGCACGGGGTGACCGTGGCCGGCGGCTCGACGGCGTTCTACTCGATGTTCCTCGCCGAACAGCGCAAGCGGCCGGGCGAGAAGCTGATACCGACGCTGCGGCTGCTCGCCGGGGGCGGGGCGCCCAAGCCGCCGCAGCTCTACCACGCCGTCGTCCGCGAGATGGGCGTGCAGCTCACCCACGGGTACGGGATGACCGAGGTGCCGATGATCACCATGGGCGACCCGGACGACACCGCCGAGCACCTGGCGACGACGGAGGGGCGCCCTCCGGCGGGCATGGAGATCCGCGTCGTGGACGGCGAGGTGCGGCTGCGCGGGCCGGCGGTGTGCCGGGGCTATCTGGACCCGGCGCAGACGGCGGAGGCCTTCGACACGGACGGCTTCCTGCGCACCGGCGACCTCGGACATCTCACCGACGGCGGACACCTGGTGCTCACCGGGCGCCGCAAGGACGTCATCATTCGCAAGGGGGAGAACGTCTCCGCCAAGGAGATCGAGGACCTGCTGCACACCCACCCGGCCGTCGCCGACGCGGCCGTGATCGGACTGCCGGACGCCGAGCGCGGGGAGCTGGTGTGCGCGGTGGTGGAGCAGCCGCCGGACGCGCCGCGGCTCACCCTGGAGGCGGTGACCAGGTTCCTGCGGGCGGAAGGGCTGTCCGTGCACAAGCTGCCGGAACGGCTGGAGGTGGTGGACGCCCTTCCGCGCGGGGAGACGCTGAGGAAGGTGCTCAAGTACCAGCTGCGCGAGCGCTACGCGCCGGCCCCGGGCTGCTCGGGGACGGTGAAGTAGCGGGCGAACGCCTGGACGCACTCCGTCTCGCCGACCTTGCCGTCGCCGTCCGTGTCGAGTGCGGCTGCCGCGGCCTCGGCCCGCCCCTGCGGGACGCCGAGGGCGCGCAGCAGGCGCGCGGTGCCGGCGACGGTGGCCGCGCCGCCGCTGTCGGCGAGGGCGAGCGCCGCGTGCAGGAAGGGGCGGGCGATCTCCGCGAACCGCTCGGGGTTGTCGCGCAGCCGCTTGACCGCGCAGGTGACGAACTCCTCGCGGGTGATGCGCTGGTCGCCGTCCCGGTCCGCCATGCCGGCCATGCCCTGCCAGAACGCCTCGGCGCCGGCGTACAGCGCCTGGCCCTGGTCGGAACGGGCCGCCGTGCCGAACTCCGCGAGCAGCGCCTTCGCGGCGACGCTGAAGTCCTCGCGGTCGATCCAGCCGTTGCCGTCCTGGTCGAAAGTGGCGAACCGGGCGGCGATCTCACGCTCGTACTCGCTGCTGACCATGTCCTCTTCGGCCGCCTTACGTCGTGGGGTGGTGCGTTCGGCATGCGAGCGTACGACGTGCACAGCCGTGCGGCGGGGGCGCCGCGACGGTTGTGCCAGGACCGGGGGAATTCCGGGACGAGACTGTGGCAATCGGCGGCAATCGGCGTGAAACGGCTCACAGATCCGACGGCGCCGGGTCACGCCGACAGCGGGCGGGACTCCTCCCCGACGGCGTCCGTGAGGTCGGCGTGCACGTCGAACAGACGGCGCACGCCGAGCGCCCCGAACACCCGGTTGACGTGGGAGCCGTCCACCGCACCCTGCGCGGGCAGGACCAGCCGCAGCCGGCCCTGGCACGAGCGCAGCAGGCGGCGGGCGGCGATGAGGACGCCGACGCCGCTGGAGTCGCAGAACTGCACCCGGGACAGGTCGAGGACGAGGCTGTGGCGGCCCTCGGCCACCACGTCGTGCACCCGCTGCCGCAGCAGGGGCGACGTCACCAGGTCCAGCTCGCCCGACACCTGGAGCACGGCCCATGCGCCCTGCTCCGAGTCGGTCACTTCGAACGTCACCACCACGCCCCTCGCTCGCCAAACGGAAGGAATTCTTACGCTTCCTTGCAGCGCGGCTGCCCAGCGGCGTTTCCCTGAAACACCCCGCCGGAAACGAGTTCCTGTCAGAATCGGCTTGTTTCAGTCGGATTCGATCTCATTTCGATACTGTTCGATCGGACCGGGCGGTGTTCCTCGTGCGGTTCCGGGGGTAAGGGCCCTAGCACGCACGGCTGCGCGGGGGGCGCACATTGGCATAAAGGGGCGTGCGCTGTCAGACCTGCCGACTACATTCGAGATGTCGGTGAGCGCACGCTTGATACGGGCACGGGCAGGTGAGGGGGCCGCATGGCGAAGAAGGACGCACCGCCCCGCTGGGACCGCAAGATGCAGCAGCGGCTGGCACGCGGGGAGGCGGCCGCCCTCGGCGAGCTCTACGACCGCTTCGCCTCCCTCGTGCACGGACTCGCGCACCGGGTGCTCGGCGACGAGGGGGCCGCCGACGGAGTCACCCGCGAGGTGTTCACCCACGTCTGGGAGCACCCCGACACCTACGACCCGAAGAAGGAGCCGCTGCGCAGCTGGGTGGCCGCCCTCACCCACCGGCTGGCCGTGCAGCGGCTGCGCACCACCGAGACCGCGGCGCTCGCCCTGGGCGGACCCGGCACCACCGAGGAACTGGAGCGCAAGGTCCGGCACGCCTCGGTCGCCGCCCGCGCCGACTACATCGTGCAGTCCATGCCCGCCCCGCTGCGCGCCGCCCTGGAGCTGGCCTACTTCCAGCGCCGCGACTACCGCCAGACCGCGGCCGACCTCGGCGTCACCGAGGACGAGGCCCGCCGCCGGCTCCGCCTCGGCCTGCAACTGCTCTCCACGGCCCACGACGTCGGCACACCCCCGGAGTACGGGGGTGCGGCATGACCGAGCCGAACCGCTTCGACCCCTACGACGACCGGGACGACCGGGAGAACCAGGACGGCCAGGAGCCCTGCGCCCCGAACGGGGACGCTGCCGGCACCGCCCCGGCCGGGGACGCCGAACCGTGGCCGGGGGCGTGCGGGGATGCCCACGGGCCGGACGCCGGAGACGGGGCCGGGCAGGCGGGGCCGTCCGACGGCGCCCGGGGGTCCGGTCCCGGTGGTCCCGGGGAGGCTGGTGGGCCGGGCGCCGAGGGTGGGAAGGCGGCACGGATACCGTTGCCGCGGGTTTCTGTCGAGGACAGTGGGGTGCCGTTGCCCGATCCGCCGCCGGCCCTCGTGCCGCCCGTGCTGCCGCACCCCGTGCTGAAGTCGCTGCTCGGGGCGTGGGCGCTGGCCGCCTGCTCGCCCGAGGAGACCGCGGCCGTCGAGGAACACCTGGGCGACTGCGGTGCCTGCGCCGTCGAGGCACGCCGGCTGCGGGAGGCCGTCGGCCTGCTGCAGCGCCCGGAGAGCCTCGACCTCGACCCCGGCCTGCGCACCCGCGTCCTGCAGGGCTGCCTGGACCGGCGTCCGCCGCGCATCCCGGTACCCGAGTGGGCGACCGCGTACGACGCCGAGACCGCCCGCCTGGACGCCCTGCTGCAGGACTTCGGGGACGCCGAGTGGCACGCGCCCGTGCGGCTGCGCTGGTTCGAGGCCGACGCCGCCACCAGCCGCCGTACGACCGTCGCCGGGGTGATCGCGCATCTGCTGGCCGTCGACGGCCTGGTCGCGGTCGCGCTCGGCCTCGACGACCCGCTCGCCGACGTGCCCACCGAGGCCCCGACCCCGGCCGGACGCACCGAGGCGTACTGGCGGGCCTCGCACTTCCCGCCCACCCGCTCGGTACGCGGGCCGTGGCGGGAGCAGAGCCACGAGCTGGTGCGCACGGTGTCGTTCACCGGCAGCACGGCCGGCCTGCTCACCGTCCCCTACGGGCAGGTCGAACTCCCGCTGCGGGACGCCATGCTGGACCGCGCCTTCGAGTGCTGGGTGCACGCCGGCGACATCGCCGACGCGGTGGACTACCCCTACGACCCGCCCGCCGCCCGGCATCTGAACAGCATGATCGACCTGGCGGCACGGATGCTGCCCCGAGCCCTGGCCGCGCGCCGGCAGGCCGGTCTGGCCGCACCCGGCGCCGTACGCCATCTCGTCGCGGCCGGGGAGCCGGGCCGCAGCCTGCGCCTGGAGATCGAGGGCTCGGGCGGCGGCGAGTGGCTGATCCCGCTGGACTCACCGGCGGCGGTGGGCTCCGCGGAGCACGAGGTGGCCCATGTCGCCCTGGACGACGTGGAGTTCTGCCAGCTGGCGGCGGGCCACGTGTCTCCTGCGGAGGCTGCGGCTGGGCAGGTGGGCGACCGGGAGGCCATTCGGGATGTGCTGTTGGCTGTGGCCGCGTTGAGCCGGATGTAGGGGTGGGTGCCCGTTCGTCGGCGGGTGCTGGTCGTGGGTGGCTGGTCGCGCAGTTCCCCGCGCCCCTTGGTGGGCTGCTGCCCTGCCGGCCCAGGGGCGCGGGGCCGTTTCAATGTGCGGCTCCGCCGCGTGGGCGCGATCGGTCACGAACTACCCGCAGCCGCCCGAAGGCAGAACCGCCCCGCTGCTCAGGCGAAGACCACCGTGCGGCGGCCGTTCAGCAGGATCCTGCGCTCGGCATGCCACTTCACGGCCCGCGCCAGCGCCTGGCACTCCACGTCCCGCCCGATCGCCACCAGCTGGTCCGGCGTGACGTCGTGGCCGACCCGCTCGACCTCCTGCTCGATGATCGGCCCCTCGTCCAGGTCGGCCGTCACATAGTGCGCCGTGGCCCCGATCAGCTTCACCCCGCGCGCGTGCGCCTGGTGGTACGGCTTGGCGCCCTTGAAGCTCGGCAGGAAGGAGTGGTGGATGTTGATGATCCGCCCCGAGAGCTGCTTGCACAGGTCGTCGGAGAGCACCTGCATATAGCGGGCGAGGACGACCAGCTCCACCTTCTCCTCGTGGACGATCTCCAGCAGCCGCGCCTCGGCCTCCGCCTTGGTTTCCTTCGTCACCGGGATGTGGTGGAAGGGGATGTTGTAGGAGCCCACCAGCTCGGCGAAATCCGTGTGGTTGGAGACCACCGCCGCGATCTCCACCGGCAGCGCGCCGATCCGGGCCCGGAAGAGCAGGTCGTTCAGGCAGTGCCCGAACCTGCTGACCATCAGGATGATGCGCATCTTCTCGTCGGCCCGGTTGATCTGCCAGTCCATGTGGAAGGAGTCACCGATCGCCGCGAAGCTCGCGCGCAGCTTGTCCACGGTCACCGGCGCCTCCGCCGAGAAGTGGACGCGCATGAAGAACAGTCCCGTGTCGTGGTCGCCGAACTGCTGGCTGTCCTCGATGTTGCAACCGGTCATGAACAGGTAGCTGGACACCGCGTGCACGATGCCCTGCTTGTCCGGGCAGGAGAGGGTGAGGACGTACTGGTCGGCCGGGGCCGCGGCTCGGGGGGACTGCTCGTTCATGCAGGACAGGGTCCCACATCCGGGCCGGGACAGGGGGCGCCGTCCGTCACACGGACCTGGTCATGATCCGCAGTGTCTCCAGGGTCCGCGGCGGCGCGTCGGGGTCGTCGCCGTCGCTCGCCGCGAGGCGTATGTGCGCGTCCCGCGCCGCCCGCACCGCCTCCGGCCAGTCGGCGTGCTCCAGGTACGCGGCGACCGGGGCGTCCGGGCCGACCTGGTGCATGATCCGCAGCACCCGCAGCACCGCGGTGTCGACGAGCGCCGCCTCCTGCGAGTCACGGAAGATCGTGCCGACGTACTTCTCGGCGGACCAGTGGTCCAGCCAGGTGTCCTCGACCAGGCGGTACACGGCGTCGGTGACGTCGCCGTACCCGTCCGTGCCGGACAGCCAGACGTCCCGCTGGAAGACCGGGTCGGAGAGCATGTGCAGCGCGGAGCGCACATTGCTGCGCCAGCGCCACCACGGCATGTCGTTCAGTGGCATGCCGCCCATGGTGGAGGAGCGGCGGCCGCGACGGGAAGAGTTCTCCGAACCTTGCACGGTCATCGATCGTACGTTCCCTTTTCGGACGGGCCTCCCGGGCCCCCGCAATTCACCTGGACGTCACCGCCCGTTGACCATGGGTCACTCCCCGGTTAGTGATGTGGCGGAATCGTGCGTGTCCATGACCGGCAGGCGACGCACGCACAGCACCGTCCTCCCCAGAACCACCCGGCCTTTCACCAGAGCCGCCAAAGCGGCGGCGGCCACGGTGGCGTGTGCGTCGCTGGCCGCCGGCTGCGGGATCATCCCCGGTGCCACGGGGGGCTCCGGGGACGATCCCGTCACCGTCATGACCTGGGCACCGATCGACACCACCGCCACCAACAAGCCCGGCATGCCCGCCTTCGCCCAGGCCTACGCCCGCTGGATCAACGCCCACGGCGGTATCAACGGCCGCACGCTGAAGGTCCTGACCTGCAACGAGCACAACGACAGCGTCGGCGCCGCCCAGTGCGCGCGGCGGGCCGTCGACGAGCACGCCGTCGCGGTCGTCGGATCGTACAGCCAGTACTCCGACTCCTACTTCCCGCCGCTGGAGAGCGCCGGCATCCCCTACATCGGCGGCTACGGCGTCACCACCGCCGAGTTCACCAGCCCGCTGTCCTACCCGGTCAACGGCGGCCAGCCGGTGCTGCTCGCCGGCCTCGGCCGGGAACTCGCCGAGCGCTGCGGCCGCGTGGCCCTGGTCCGCCCCGACACCATCGCCGGCGACGAACTGCCCCCGCTGCTCGACGCCGGGCTGAAGGCGGGCGCCCACCCCGACGCCAGTGATCTGCTGGCCGAGGAGGACGCCACCGAGTACGAGACGCCGACGCGGCAGGCGCTGGAGCACGCCGCCCGGGACTCCGGGCGGAAGGGGTGCGTGG
Source organism: Streptomyces sp. Ru71 (assembly GCF_002920535.1). GTDB lineage: Bacteria > Actinomycetota > Actinomycetes > Streptomycetales > Streptomycetaceae > Streptomyces. The sequence continues at coordinate 34,918 of NZ_PQSS01000074.1, forward strand.
TGCCGGCCCTCGGCGACCGCACCGGCACCTTCATGGACTCCTTCCGCCGCGCCCGGGACGGCTTCCCCGCGGTGGGCGCGGCCACCGTGATGGGCAGCGTCGACCAGACCGCCGTGGACGCCTCCGGCGGGCAGTCCGGGCCGTACGAGGGGTCGTACATCACCGGCTGGTACCCGGTGTCGACCGATCCCCGCTGGGACGGGATGAAGCAGGTGATCAGCCAGCAGGCCTTCACCGACAACCGCATCGACCCGGCCGACGCGGGGGTGCAGACGACGTGGATCGCCTACACCGTGTTCCGCAAGATCGTGGAGTCGCTCGGCGACGGCGAGGTGACCGCGGCCGGCGTCCGGCACGCCCTCGACGACGGCGTGTCGGTCAGCACCGGCGGGCTCACCCCGCCGCTGCGCTGGGAGTTCGAGGGCAAGCTCGCCGCGGTCGGGTTCCCGCGCCTGGTCAACACCGACGTCACCCTGCAGGTCGTCCGCGACGGCCGGCTGGTCGCGGCCCGCAAGGGCTTCATCGACGTGACGCAGACCCTGAAGAACGCCGACCTGAACTGACACCCCGGGAACCGGCCCCGAGGGGCCGGCGCTCCCGGGTGCGGCTCACAGCTGGCCGGCCTGGCGCTGGGTGAGCCCGTACTGCTGGGCGATCGCGTTCCACAGCTTGGCGGCCTTGGTCTTCTGCTGGCTGGCGATGCCGCTCGCCCGGTTGCCGGCCTGCGCCTGCGGGGTGCCGACGGCCTTGCCCTTGCGGCACAGCTTCTTGTTGCCGGCGACCTGGTCGGCCCAGGCCGCGTAGTGGTTGTCGGCCGACGCGGACGCCTGCCAGGCGCTCTTGAGGGCTCCGGTCAGCGCGTCGTGGTTCGCCAGCCTGTCCACCGGCAGCGCGGCCAGCTGCGTGACCAGGCCGGTGCGCTGCTGGGCCGCGGCCCGCAGGTTCTGCGCCGCCGGGCCCAGGTTGCGGCAGCCCTTGACGTCGGCGACCGCCGCGATCACCGAGGCGCGGCTGCTGCCGCTGTCGGCGAGCAGCTTGTCGAGGGCCACCGCCTGCTCCCTGGCCGGGTCGGCGGACGGCTGGGCGGAGGCGGAGCCGGCGGTCGTGGGCGGCGCCGTCGCGGCGGCGTTCGCCGGGGCGCCGTCCTTGCCGTCGTCGGAGCCGGTGGAGCCGAGCAGGGCGCCCGCGCCGATGCCCACGACGGCGATGGCGACGCCGATCGCGGCGAACAGCGGCAGGCGCGAACCGGTGCGGCGCCCGCCGCCCCGGCCGTCACCGCCGTCGTCCTCGCGCACGCCGCGCCGGCCGCCGGACGGCGGCACGTACCCGGGCTGCGGGGCGCCGGGAAGGTCCTGGCCGAGGTGGGGCATCTGCTGGGTGCCCGCCCCCGGGCCACCGGTCGGCTCGTCGCGGAACAGGCCCGCGAACTCCGCCGGCGGCTGCCCGCCGGGCTGCGCCGCGACCGGCGGGATGTACTGCGTGGCCTGCGCGTCGGGGTCGGCGGCGGGCGGGAACGCTCCGGCGCCGGGCTGCCGCTGGGCGCGGCCGAGGAACTGGGTGGCCTCCGCCGAGGACGCCTCGGGCGGCAGCGCGCCCGGGCCGACGGGCGGGATGTAGCGGGTCGCCGCCTCGTCACCGCCGCCGGGCCCGGCGACGGGCGGGACTGTACTGCGTCGCCGCGTCCCCGGCACCGCCGCCCGCGGCCACCGGGGGCAGGTACT
>NZ_PQSS01000075.1 GCF_002920535.1 Streptomyces sp. Ru71
GCCACGCGTCGAGCCGCTCGGCGTCGGGTTCGCTCCAGTGGTGCACGCCGACGCCCTGCTGCCGCAGGGCCCGCCAGCGGCGCTGCCACTGCTCGCGCACCGTCCCGTCGTGCGAGCGCATCCGCTCCAGACTGCGTAGGTGGACCCCGTACCGGGTGCCGAGCGGCAGTGGACGCGCGTCGCCGATCCGGTACGGCAGGGCGGCCACATCGTCGTTGAGGAGGTCGTACGGGAGGACGAACTCGACGTACGGCGGCGGGGGCTGGCGTCCGCTCGTCGGCGGCTCGGGCGGGACGGCCCAGAGCCGGGCGCCCTGCCGCAGCGCCCCTTCGACGGCGGGGGCGAGGCCGTCGAGGGTGGTGACGACGGGCTCGCAGGGCAGCGGGTCCCAGTGGCCGGGGACGGTGTTGAGCCACGGGCGGACGAGCACCTCGCCGGTGCCGTCCCGGGCCGGTTCCACGGCGACGATCAGACAGCGCGGGATGTCGGGGTCGCCGACCACCTCGGAACGGGCCCTGCGGCGCGCTTCGAGCTGTGCGGTGAGGCCTGCGCGGCGGGCCCAGTCGTCGGCCCAGCCGGACAGGGCGGTGCGGTGGGCGAGGGTGGTGGTGGCGAGGGCGGCGGCGCGGTCGAGGAGGAGGACGGCGGGCGGGAGGCCGTCGGGCTGGGCGTTCCACTCCAGGACGTGGGTGAACAGCTGGTCGGGGTTGAGTCCGAGGGGCAGGAAGAGGCCGTTGAGTTCCTGGACGAGGTCGTCGCGCAGCCGGCCGGCGGCCAGCTCGCCCTTGGCGAGCACCGCGCGTGCGCTGTTCTCGTCGTCGGCGGTGAGCGGACCGGGCAGCAGGTCGTCCTCGCCGGGCGGGGCCACGGGCTCCAATAACCGGTCGAGCTGATCGCCGGCCGGGCTTCCCTCGAAGACGCGCACCACACCCACCAGCACGCGCTCGCCGCCCGCCACGTTCAGCGCGGCCCGCACCAGGGTGATGACGTCCTCGCGGAGCTTGACGCCGCGGACGTCGACCTGGCGGTGCAGCTGCTCGCCCAGGACGGTGGCGAACTGGACGCGCCCCTGGGCGTCCTCCATGCAGCTCAGCTCGCACAGTGCGTCGGTGAGACGTAACAGCAGGTCCACGCCCTGCGCCTGCCCGGCTGTGTCCCCGGGCCCGACCGACCCCGCGCCTGTCTTCACCGACTTTCCCCCTGAGTCGGTACACCTGCCTGACCGACCAGCGAAGTTAGCACGGCAACCAGCGGTTAACCAGGGACGAATGGGACCGGAATCACGATGTCCGGCCAGGACCGCCCCAGCGGGGACGACCTGGCCGGAACCCGTCGCCCCGACGGCCGGGAACCACCGCGCTCCGCGGCTCCGAGACGGGTACCCATCGGCGGGGCGCGGGCGTGTTGCCGGGTGACGGTTCGTCGTGGCTGGTCGCGTCCCGCGGCGGAGCCGCACATCGATACTGCCCCGCGCCCCTGGGCCGGCTGCCGTGCCCTCCGCTCCAGCGGTTCACAGGCGGGGGTCGACCGGTTCCGACTCCAGGGCCAGGACCGCGAACACCGCCTCGTGGACCCGCCACAGCGGCTCGCCCTCCGCCAGGCGGTCGAGTGCCTCCAGGCCGAGTGCGTATTCGCGCAGCGCCAGCGACCGCTTGTGGTTCAGGAACCGCTGCCGCAGCCGGGCCAGGTGGTCCGGGCGGGTGTACTCGGGACCGTAGATGATCCGCAGGTACTCGCGGCCCCGGCACTTGATGCCGGGCTGGACCAGCCGGCCCTCCGGCCCGCGCACCAGCGCGCCGAGCGGCTTGACGACCATGCCCTCGCCGCCGCGGCCGGTCATCTCCAGCCACCAGTCGACGCCCGCCCGGACCGACTCCGGGTCGCCGGTGTCGACGTACAGGCGCCGGGTGGTCTGCAGCAGGCCGGTGCCGTCGTGCTCCACCAGCCGGTCGAGCAGGGCGAGCTGCTCGTCGTGCGGCAGCGCGGCGAGGCTGCGGCCCTGGACGGCGAGGATCTGGAACGGCGCCAGGCGCACCCCGTCCAGCCCGTCGGTGGTCCAGCAGTAGCGGCGGTACGCCTCGGTGAACGCGGCGGCGTCGGCGGCGCGGTCACGCTGGCGGGCGAGCAGGTCCGTCACGTCCACACCCCGGGCCGCCGCGCCCTCCAGCGCGGCCAGCGCGCCCGGGAACACCGCGCCCGACGCGGCGCCGACGGCCGCGTACTGCGACCGCAGCAGCCCCGACGCCTTCAGCGACCACGGCATCAGCTCGGCGTCGAGCAGCAGCCAGTCCGTGTCGAGTTCCTCCCACAGCCCGGCCTCGCCGACGGCGGCGCGCAGCCGGTCGAGGATCTGCTCGGTGACGGACGCGTCGTCGAAGAACGGCCGGCCGGTGCGGGTGTAGAGCGAGCCCGTGGGCCCGTCGACGCCGAACCGCCTGCGCGTCGCCTCCGCGTCCCGGCACACCAGGGCCACCGCCCGCGAGCCCATGTGCTTCTCCTCGCACACGACCCGCTCGACCCCGTCCGCCGCGTACTGGGCGAACGCCTCCGCCGGGTGCTCCAGGAAGTATCCATCAGCGGCTCCGCCGCGGGCGTCGCCCTTGCTCGTCGCGGTCGGCGCCATGGTCGGCGGCAGGTACGGCAGCAGGCGCGGGTCGGTCGCGAAGCGGCTCATCACCTCCAGCGCGGCCGCAGCGTTCTCCTCGCGCACCGACACCCGCCCGGCGTGCCGGGTCTCCACCACACGGCGGCCGTGCACGTCGGCCAGGTCCAGCGGCCGGCCGTCGTGCCCGCCGGGCGCCTCGGCGCGCAGCGGCTTGACCGGCTCGTACCAGACCCGCTCCGCCGGTACGTCGACCAGCTCCCGCTCCGGCCAGCGCAGTGCGGTGAGCTTGCCGCCGAAGACGGCGCCGGTGTCCAGGCAGATGGTGTTGTTGAGCCAGGTGGCCTCGGGGACGGGCGTGTGGCCGTAGACCACGGCGGCCCGGCCCCGGTAGTCCTCGGCCCACGGGTAGCGCACCGGCAGCCCGAACTCGTCGGTCTCGCCGGTGGTCTCGCCGTACAGCGCGTGCGAGCGGACCCGGCCGGAGGTGCGGCCGTGGTACTTCTCCGGCAGACCGGCGTGGCAGACGACGAGCCGGCCGCCGTCGAGGACGTAGTGGCTGACCAGGCCCTCGATGAACTCCCGTACCTCCCGCTTGAACTCCTCGCTCTCGCCCTCCATCTGCGCGATCGTCTCGGCCAGGCCGTGGGTGTGCTGCACCTTGCGGCCCTTGAGGTGGCGGCCGTACTTGTTCTCGTGGTTGCCGGGCACGCACAGCGCGTTGCCCGCCTTGACCATGGACATCACGCGGCGCAGCACGCCGGGGCTGTCCGGGCCGCGGTCGACGAGGTCGCCGACGAAGACGGCGGTACGGCCCTCCGGGTGGACGCCGTCGACGTAGCCCAACTTGGCGAGCAGCGCCTCCAGTTCGGCGGAGCAGCCGTGGATGTCGCCGACGATGTCGAACGGGCCGGTGAGGTGGGTGAGGTCGTTGAACCGCTTCTCGGTGACGACGGTGGCCCGCTCGACCTCCTCCACGCCGCGCAGCACGTGCACCTTGCGGAAGCCCTCGCGCTCCAGGTGGCGCAGGGAGCGGCGCAGTTCGCGGATGTGGCGCTGGATGACCCGGCGCGGCATGTCGGCCCGGTCGGTGCGGGCCGCGTTGCGCTCGGCGCACACCTCCTCGGGCACGTCGAGGACGATGGCGATGGGCAGCACGTCGTACCGCTTGGCCAGGTCGATCAGCTGCCGCCGGGCGTCCTGCTGGACGCTGGTGGCGTCCACGACGGTGCGGCGGCCGGCGGCGAGCCGCTTGCCGGCGATGTAGTGCAGGACGTCGAAGGCGTCGCGGGTCGCGCTCTGGTCGTTCTCGTCGTCGGAGACCAGGCCGCGGCAGAAGTCGGAGGAGATGACCTCGGTGGGCTTGAAGTGGCGGCGGGCGAAGGTGGACTTGCCCGAGCCGGACGCACCGACGAGGACGACGAGGGAGAGGTCGGTGACGGGCAGCACGCGCCCCTTGTTGCTCGGTTCCTCGGTCATGCCGCCTTCGCCTCCTTCTCGTTCTCCCCGGTGTTCTCTGTCTTCTTCAGGAACACGGCCATCTGGGTGGGCGGGCCGACCTCGGGGTCGTCCGGGCCGACGGGGCGGAACTGGACGTCGTAGCCGTGGCGTTCGGCCACCGCGCCCGCCCAGGCGCGGAACTCCTCGCGGGTCCACTCGAAGCGGTGGTCGCCGTGCCGCACGTGTCCGGCCGGGAGGGACTCCCAGCGCACGTTGTACTCGACGTTCGGGGTGGTCACCACGACCGTGCGGGGGCGGGCGGAGCCGAACACCGCGTACTCCAGGGCGGGCAGCCGGGGCAGGTCGAGGTGCTCGATCACCTCGCTGAGCACGGCCGCGTCGTACCCCTTGAGCCGGCGGTCGGTGTACGCCAGCGAGCCCTGGAGGAGCTTGACCCGCGCCGCCTGCCGCTCGCCCATCCGGTCCAGCCTCAGCCGCCGGGAGGCGATGGTCAGCGCCCGCATCGACACGTCGACGCCGACGATCTCGGTGAACCGCGCGTCCTTGAGCAGCGCCTGCACCAGCTGGCCCTGCCCGCACCCGAGGTCGAGGACGCGGGCCGCGCCGGTCTCGTGCAGTACGGCCGTGATGGCCTCGCGGCGCAGCACGGCGAGCGGGGTCGGCTTCTCCTCCTCGGTCTCGGTCGCGACGGCGTTGTCGATCTCCGTGACGTCCGCGTCGTCGGTCTCGGCGAGCCGCACCAGTTCCAGGCGCTCCATGGCCTGCCGGGTGAGCGACCAGCGGCGGGACAGGAAGCGGCTGGTGATCAGCTTCTGCTCGGGGTGGCCGGGCAGCCAGCCCTCGCCGGCCCGCAGCAGCTTGTCGACCTCGTCGGCGGCGACCCAGTAGTGCTTGGCGTCGTCCAGGACGGGCAGCAGGACGTACAGGTGCCGCAGCGCCTCGGACAGGCGCAGCGTCTCCGACTCCAGGACGAGACGCACGTACCACGAGTCGCCCCACTCGGGGAACTCGGCGTCCAGGGCGACCGGCTCGGCGCTCACCGTCCAGCCGAGCGGCTCGAAGAGGCGTCGTACGAGGTCCGGGCCGCCGCGGGCGGGCAGCGCGGGCACCTCCACGCGCAGCGGCAGCGGCTGCGCGGCCCGCTGGGGCCGGGCGGTGCACACCCCGCGCATCGCGCTGGAGAACACACCGCTCAGCGCGACGGCGAGCAGCGAGGAGGCCGCGTACGGCCGGTCGTTGACGTACTGGGCGAGGGCGGCGTCGGGTGCGCCGCCGCGGCCCTTGCCCTTGCCGCGCCGCACCAGCGCCACCGGGTCGACCTCCAGCAGCAGCGCCGCCGTGCAGCGCTGGGCGTCCGCCTCGGGGTAGAGGACGTGCGCGGTGCCGTAGGAGGTGGAGAACGCCTGCGCCCGGTCGGGGTGCTTGTGCAGCAGGAACCCGAGGTCGGTCGCGGGGCGTTCCTCCGTGCCGGTGGTGCTGATGGTCAGGAACATGTGATCGAGTCTCGCGGCCGTCAGGCGGCCGGGCCACCGGTTTTCTCCCCGCCGTCGGGGAACGTTGTCCGCAGGACGTCCGCGAACCGGGTGCCGATACGGCGGTGGGTGGCGCCGTCGGGGTGCAGCCCGTCGGGCAGCGGCAGTTCGGCGTGGTCGGTCTCGCCGTACAGCTCGCGGCCGTCGAGGTAGCGCAGGTGGGGGTCGTCTGCGGAGCGCTCGGTGACGATCCGGGACAGCTCCTCGCGGATGACGGTGAGCGTGAGCTTTCCGGCCGGGACCTCCGCCGGGTCGCCCAGGGCGCGGAAGGCCAGCCGGCCCTCGGCGAGCGCGTCCATGTCGAAGGCGCCGGGGCCGGGCGTGTCCTCGTGCATCGGGCAGTACAGCGGGGAGACGACGGTGAGCGGGGTCGTCGGGTGCCCCTCGCGCACGGTGTCGAGGAAACCGTGGACGGCCGGCCCGAAGGCACGCCTGCGCATCAGGTCGAGGTTGACGATGTTGATGCCGATCTTGAGGGTGATCAGGTCGGCGGGGGTGTCCCGGATCGCGCGGGCGGTGAACGGGTCGAGCAGCGCGCTGCCGCCGAAGCCGAGGTTGACCAGCTCCACGCCGGAGAGCCGGGCGGCGAGCGCCGGCCAGGTGCCGGTGGGGCCGTCCGCGTCGGAGCCGTGGCTGATGGAGCTGCCGTGGTGCAGCCAGACCGGGCGGTCGCCGTCCGGCGCGGGCTCGACGGGGGCGTCGGTGCGCAGGGCGACCAGTTCGGTGTGCTCGTTGTGCGGCAGCCAGATCTCGACGTCCTTGTCCCGGTCGGGCAGATCGGTGAAGCGCAGGGTGCGCACCGGGCCGGGCCGGGTCTCGGTGGCGCCGGTCGCCAGGTCGATGGTGACGGTGTTGCCGTCGTCCGCGGACGCCCGGCCGGCGGGGTGGCCGTCGACGAGGAGTTCGTACACGCCGTGCGGGCGGGGCGGGGCGCCGCGGTAGACGCGCTTGGTGGCCAGCACGTCCAGCTCGACGGCGGTGGCGCGGGTGCGCAGGGCCAGGCGGACGCCGGACGGCTGGGACTCGGCCAGGGCGAGCTGGGGGTCGCTGTTCTGGGCGCGGGCGCGGGCCGGGAGCCGGTGCGGGAGCAGCCCGTGCGCGGTGCGCTCCAGTTCGAGGGCACCGCGTACGAGGGCGGAGGTCAGGGGTGTGGTGATGGTTGCGGACACCTTGTCGATGGTCGCAGACGCCTCGGCGACGAGCGACGGGCCCAGGCGGGCGCGGCGGCGGCCTGACCCGGTCCGGGTGCCGGGCGGCGGTCAGCGATGGGCGCGCAGGATGTCGCGGGCCGTGCGGACGGTGTCCTTCTGCCGCTCGCGTTCCTCCTCCAGTTGCCGCTTGTTCTCGGCGATCAGACGCTCCTGGACGCGGACGTCCACGGTGTGCACCGCGCGGAGGTAGCCGGTGCGCTGCTTGCAGCGGGCGTCCGCGGTCGCGGTGCGCTTCTCGCGCGCCGACGGCTCGCCGCGCGGGGCGTCGTGGAGCGGGCCGCCGGGCAGGCGGTCGCCGAGGTCCTGCTGCTCGCGGCCGGGGTCGCTCTGGGCGTCCATGGGGGTGGCGTAGTGGTGGCCGGCGGCCTTCATGCACGCCGACCAGGCCTGGTCGGCCTTCTTCCACGCCGGGTCCCGGCGCCCCTCGTTCAGGCTGCGGGTCTTCAAGTTCCGGACCAGGTCCACGCGTTGCCCCGGATAGGCACCCTCGACGGTGTGGCTCGCCTGGCCCAGGCAGCCGTGGTCGGGGATGCGGTGGCCGTGCGCGGTCCTGGGGTCGCCGGTGAGCAACTCGCCGGTCAGCGCGAGGTGTTCGGTGAGCGTCCAGGTCCGCTTCGAGGTCCGGCGTTCGTAGGCGGCCTGCGGGCCGTGATAGCCGTGGCGGGCGGCTTCCACGGGGTCGGTGACGCCGTAGCGGTGGTCGTCAAAGGCCACGAGCACCAGGAGGGCGGCCCCGTATCCGGACGGGCGCACCGGCCAGGCGGGCAGGGGGTCCTTGTCGAGGTCGCCCAGGCCGGTGAAGCCGAGGCGGGTCATGCACGCCTGGGCGAGCTTCCAGCGGGCCCGGTTGATCTCGTGGGCCTCCGCCTCGGTGGTGTCGTAGGCGTCCAGCGGCTGGTGGCGCGGATCGCCGGTGGCGAGGGGCCGGGGGTCGCCGGGGCCGTCCTGGGGCCCGTGCCCGCAGGCGGCGAGCACGAGCCCCAGGGCAGCGGCCGCCAGGGGCAGGGGGGTGGCTCTGCGCATCGGACCAGCCCATCAGGGCGGCCCCTGCCCCGGCTGTGGCGGAAGCCACACTTCCGGGCACAGCCGGGTCACAGGGTGCGGCCCGTGCCCTACGGCAGCTGGGACTGCACCTGGGCCGAGATCAGCTCCAGGTGGTCCAGGTCGTGCAGGTCGAGCACCTGGAGGTAGAGGCGGCTGGAGCCGATCGCGGCGTAGCGGCCGATCTTGTCGACGACCTCGGCCGGGGAGCCGGCCAGGCCGTTCGCCTTCAGCTCCGCCACATCGCGGCCGATGGCGGCGGCGCGGCGGGCCACCTCGGCGTCGTCGCGGCCCACGCAGACGACGAGGGCGTTGGAGTACACGAGGTCGTCGGCCCTGCGCCCGATCGCCTCGGCGGCGGCGCGCACCCGCCCGAACTGCCGCTCGCTGTCCTCGACCGAGGCGAAGGGGATGTTGAACTCGTCGGCGTGGCGGGCGGCGAGGCGGGGGGTGCGGGTGGCGCCGTGGCCGCCGACGAGGACCGGGATCTTGTCCTGCGCGGGCTTGGGCAGCGCGGGCGAGCCGGTGAGGTCGTAGTGGGTGCCGTGGAAGTCGTAGGTCTTGCCGGGCTTCGTCGCCCACAGACCCGTGACGATCTCCAGCTGCTCCTCCAGACGGGCGAACTTGTCCTTCGGGAACGGGATGCCGTAGGCCCGGTGCTCCTCCTCGAACCAGCCCGCGCCCAGGCCCAGCTCGACGCGTCCGCCGGACATCTGGTCGACCTGGGCGACCTGGATGGCGAGGACGCCGGGCAGCCGGAAGGTGGCCGCGGTCATCAGCGTGCCCAGCCGGATGCGCCGCGTCTCACGGGCGAGGCCGGCGAGCGTGATCCAGGCGTCGGTGGGGCCGGGCAGCCCGTCCACGTCACCCATCTTCAGATAGTGATCGGAGCGGAAAAAGGCGTCGAAGCCGAGATCCTCGGTGGCCTTGGCCACGGCGAGCAGCGTGTCGTAGGTGGCCCCCTGCTGGGGCTCGGTGAAGATGCGAAGGTCCATACCCCCCATCCTGCACAGACGGCCCCCGCCGCCCGCCACCGGACCCAACGGCCCCGCCCCACGCTCCCCGACCGGGCCTCCGGCCACGTGGCCTCGGGCAGCTCGATGTCCGCCCATGGGGACCCCGGCCCGCTTGATCCCCGGTCGGGTGAAAAGCGTCAACCCCGTGCACCGCCGCACTCCGCGCCAGTGACCGCCATCGGTGGTGATCGTTGGCTCCTGCGGAGCCGGACCGACCGGCGCCCGTGCGCGGTGTGGATCGCCGTCGCGTCACCCGTGCCGGTCCTCGTGAAGGGCCGCGGGCCGAGGAGGCCGTCATGTCCGAAGAGTCCGTGCCGCAGCAGGGCGGGGGCGCCGCCCAGCCGAAGGGGCTGCTGCAGCAGATGGAGGAACTGATGGCGGCGCTCACCGCGGACCTGTCGGCGCTCGACGCGGATCTGCAGTCCGCGGGGGGCGCCCAGCGCACGCCGCGGGAGGAGAGCGAGGCGGGCTGAGCCCGTCACCGCGTGGTCAGCGCTCCGGTAACGCCTCTTCGCGTGCGGCCAGTTTGCGCAGCATCCAGTGGACGCGGTCACGGGACTCGTCGGCCGCGTCGATGGCCTCCATGCACTGCCAGTACGTACTCTCGCCGTCCGCCCCGCCCGCGACGCCGACGAGCGCGATGCCGACGTCGGCGAGCAGGGCGTCGAGAGCGAGCAGCGTCTGCCGGGCGTCGTCGAGGGCGGTGAGCTGGGCGGCGCGTAACTCGCCCGGGTCGAGTTCGGGCGGGTCAAGGACCCCGCAGCCCCGGCCGGCCAGTTCGGTCAACCCCAGTGCCTCGCCCCGCAGTTCGGGCGGACCGGAGACCGCGAGCCGGCTGCCGATCGCCTGGGCGAGAGCCTGCGCCTGCCAGACCTCCCGCAGAACGCGCGCCGGATCAGCGCTCGCCGCCAGCGCCCGTCTGCTCGTCAGGATGAGCCGCACCGCGTCCACACGCGCCCCCGGTGGTGATCCGACGCGCCTCTCGCACGTCCGCCCGAACTCCCTTGTCAACTACCCAGCGTGAAGGCATGTGGGACGAAAAGCCAGAGGAAGACGGAAATCTGCGGACAACAAATCGGTTTCGGTCGATTGAGCGACTGCGGAGAGTGAAAGCGGACGTGAATGTTCCAAGGGTCACGCGCCGTCGCCGCGACCACTCCCCTCGTCGGCGCCGCCACTCCCCCCGTCGGCGCCACCACCCTCCCCGCCGCCCGGCGCCGGGAAGCGCTTCTCGTTGCGCTCGATCTTCTCCGCCAGCGCCGTCAGCGGGTCGACGCCGAGCACCTCGCACAGCTGGAGCAGATAGGCGAGCACATCGGCCACCTCGTCGCGGACCCGGTGCGCGGTGTCCGGGTCGTCCATGACCCGGGCCGACTCCTGCGGCGTCAACCACTGGAAGATCTCGACCAGTTCGGCGGCCTCCACGCTGAGCGCGGTCGCCAGGTTCTTGGGCGTGTGGTACGGCTGCCAGTTGCGGGCGGCCGCGAACTCGGCCAGCCTGCGCTGCAGCTGCGCCAGATCCGGGTGCTTCGTCACGGGTCCAGGTGTACCACCGTGACGCCGTCGATCCCGGCCGCCCAGGAGGCGTCAGCGACCGCGCCGACGCACGTCAGATGCCCGCCTTCGCCCATCCGCACCGCCAGTCGCGCCAGTTCGGCCCGCTGCCGCGGGTCCAGGCAGCGGTCGAAGCCGTCGGCCAGCACGGTCAGCGCCTGCAGGGCCGGGGGCACCTCGCCGGCCGGGTCGACCTCCAGGATGCCGGGGCCGGTGAGCAGCACCAGGGACAGCGCGAGGTAGCGCAGTTCGCCGTCGCCGAGCCGGGCCAGCTCCGTACGGGACCCGCCGTCCCGTTCCAGGAAGGCCCGTGTCGTACCGTCGGGCCGGAGTTCGGCCACGACGTCGGCGGCGGGGACGGCGCAGCCGGCGCGCAGGGCGGCGACGAGCTGCGCGTGCCGGCGGCCGCACTCGGCGCGGGTGCGCCACAGGACGTCGGCGAGGTTGCCGCAGTCGGCGAGCAGCCGGCCGCAGCCGCCGGGGACGGGCGCCCGCATCCGGGAGGGACGCGGATCGCAGGTGAACACCGAGCGCAGCGCGACGACCATCTGCTCGGCGGCGGCCAGCACCTGACGCTGTCCGTCCGTCCTGCCGGAGACGCGCAGCGGCAGCAGCGCGGTCCCGAGCCGGTCGTCGGGCAGCGGGGCGCGCGTCACCGGCGCGGACCCGGCGGTGTGCCAGGCGGCCTGCACCGCCCGCCGCCCAGGATCGACGAGCGCGGTCTCCAGCAGCACGATCCCGCCGGCGGTGAGCCGCTCCCCCACGACCCGCAGCTCGGGTTCCACCTGGACGGCGAGGTCGAGCGTTACGGGTCCGGCGGGACCGTCGGCCGTGCAGCCGATCCGGAAGCCGCGCCGGCGCTGGGCGTCGGGCCGGGCCCGCTCGGGCACGCACGCCCCCGGCTCGGGGAAGGCCTCCTCCAGCTCGGCGCCGGCGGCGAGCCGCGCGAGGGCGGCGTAGGCGCGCAGCGCGGTCGACTTGCCGCTTCCGCTGGACCCGGCGAGGAGGGTGAACGCCCCGGTCAGCGGGAGCACGGCCCGGCGGTGCCCGGCGAAGGCGGACAGCCGCAACTCGGTGACCCGGGGCCGCACGGGCCGCAGGGCGGGTGGCTCCTGGGAGCCGGGCAACGACGAAACGGAAGTAACGCCCATACGGTGGACGCTAGGCCCGCCCTGCCGCGGGGAACCGTTCCGCCGACGCCACGTTCCTCCTATCGGGGGACCAGCGGCATGGACGGGCCCGTCAGCTCCCGGACAGCCCGGTGTTCTCCATCAGGCCGCTGACCTCCGTGCCCCGGGGGGTGAGGAGGAACACGTTGCGGTCGACGCGGTGCATACCGCTGGCGAGCCCGAAGACGACGCCGGTGGAGAAGTCGAGGACGCGCTTGGCGACCTCGGTCTCCGCTCCGGTGAGGTCGAGGAGGACCGGGACGCCGGCCATCAGGGTCTCGGCGACCTCGCGGGCGTCCGCGAAGACGTTCACCCTCAGCACCACGAAGCGGCGCCGCATCTCCGTCTCGGCCTCCGGCAGCGAGCGGTGGTTCACCGCCGACGGCCAGGAATCGCGGCCACGCAGCGGTACGACCTGGGCGAGCCCCTCCCACTGTTCATCGGTGACGTCGTGGCGGTTCACCGCTCCCCCGATCTGACTCGCTCTCATCTCCTGCACCGGGCAATTCTTACGCCAAGTCACCTGTTCGGCCCAACAGCGACACGGTGCGCGACCGCACAACCGGCAGCCGCATCCCGTATGCCGTCTTCCTCCCGGAGTGCCAGCGCTCATCTGGGTCACACCGGAATCTTCACCTCCGTCCGCGCCCCGTTCACCGGGTGCTCTTAGCGTCCCGTGCCGTGCACATGGCAGACACACAGCTGGCGGCTCCCGGTCGCCGATCGCGGCCGGCGCCGGCCGCCCTTGAGCAGGACCCGCCCCCCGCGCAGTGGCACCGCGTCCTCACCCTGCTGGCCACCGTCAGCCTCTTCATCGGCACCCGCACGGTGTGGACGCAGGCGGCCACGCACCGGCTCCCGGTGGCCCTGGTGATCACGGCCTGCTACGCGTCGATCCTGCTGTGCGGGGTGCTCACCGTGGTGACCCGGCGCGGCCGGACCCTGGCCCGTCTGGACCTGGCCGTCCTGCTGACGGCGATGACGCTCACCGTGTGCACCTGGGTCCTGAACCACAACGGCGCCGACGAGGCCGTGCTGACCACCCAGGCGGCCCGCGAGCTGGCGGCCGGCCATCCCGTCTACGGCCAGCCGTGGCCCTGGCTGTTCGGCCCCGGCATCGCCCTCACCCCGACCGTCGACGGCGGGTACGACTACACGTACGGCTATCCCCCGCTGGCCCCGCTGCTCACGGCGCCGCTGCTGTGGCTGGGCCACTCCGGCACCCCGGCGACGGCCGTCACCACGGGCGCGCTGCTGGTGGCCGCGGTCACGCTGTGGCGGATGCTGCCGGTGCCGTGGCGCTCGGCGGCGACGATGGTCTGCCTGGGCTTCGGCTTCCTGCCCTCCTACGCCCGCCTCGGCTACCCGGCGATGCTGGGCCTCGCCCTGCTGATCCCGGTGGTGGTGCGCTGGCCCCGGCTCGGGCGGGGCGGCCGGCTCGGACCCGCCGGGATCGCCCGGGCCGCGTGCCTGGGCGTGGCCTGCGCGGCGCAGCAGCTGCCGTGGTTCGTCACGCCGTTCCTGCTGGCCGGCCTGTACGCCGTGCGCCGTGGCGAGCTGGGCGCGCGGGGGGCCGGGCTGCTCCTGCTGCGGGTGATCGGGATCGCGTTCGGCGGGTGGCTGCTGATCAACGTGTACTTCGTCGTGCACGAGCCGCACACCTGGTTCGAGGGCATCCTGCTGCTGATCACGCAGGGCGCGGTGCTGCACGGCCAGGGCCTGAACGTCGTGTCGCTGCTGCTGACGGACGGCAGCGACCGGCTGGACTGGTACGGGCACGCGAGCATGCTGCTGCTGGCCGGGCTGCTCGCGGTGTTCGTGCTGTTCGTGCGGCGGCTCGGGCCCGCGGCGACGGTGCTGCCGTGGTGCGCGTTCTATCTGGCGACGCGCTCGCAGGACGGCTACTACCTGCTGATGACGCCGCTGTGGCTGGCCGCCGTGGTGACCGCGCCGGCCGCCGAGTTCGCCGGCGCCTGGCAGCCGCGGCCAAGGTGGCTGCCGGCCGGTGCGCGGCGCCGCCCGGCGCTGGCCGCGGCGGGCGCGCTGCTGCTGGCCCCGGCGCTGGTGAGCGCCCTGCTCGCGGCGACCGGGACGCCGCCGCTGCGCATGCGGGTCACCGAGGTGCGGCATGCGACACCGAGCAAGGTGTCGCTGCTGACGGTGCGTGTGACCAACACCGGCGACCGCCCGCTGACCCCGCACTTCATGCTCACCACGGGTGAGGGCATGGGCCGGTACTGGACGGTGGAGCGCGGCCCGGCCACCCTGCCCGCGCACGACACGGCCGTCTACGCGCTGCGACCGCCCAAGGGCACGTTCCCCGTGTCCCGCAACAACGCCAAGGTGAGGGTGCGGCTGCGGGCGTTCACCGGCGATCCGCAGACGCTGTCGAGCATCGACGTACGGCATCTGCTGCTGACGCCTCGGAGGTGAGGGGCCCGACGGGCCCCGAAGGGTGAGCGGCCGGGCTGCCCGGCCTCCCTTGATTCACGGCCTGCCGCCCGGGTACCCGGCGGCTGCCGTGGCGAGAGGCAAGGGAGGTTGCCATGGGTCTGTCCGGCCTGCCCGATCCCGTCGTGCGCCGGTCGGCGGCACCGCCGGTCGACACCGAGCGGCTCGCGGCCGCGCTGCGCGAGCGGGTGGACGGGGAGGTGCGGTTCGACGCCGGCAGCCGGGCCGCGTACTCCACGGACGCCTCCAACTTCCGGCAGACCCCCATCGGCGTGGTCGTGCCCCGTACGCCCGAGGCCGCGGTGGAGGCCGTCGCGGTCGCCCGCGAGCACGGGGCTCCGGTGCTGTCCCGGGGCGGTGGGACCAGCCTGGCCGGGCAGTGCACCAACGCCGGCGTGGTCATCGACTGGTCCAAGTACTGCACCCGGATCGAGTCCGTCGACGAGGAGGCCCGCACCTGTGTCGTCGAGCCCGGCATCGTGCTGGACGCGCTGAACCGGCAGCTCGCGCCGGCCGGCCTGCGCTACGGCCCGGAGCCCGCCACGCACGCCAACTGCACCATCGGCGGCATGATCGGCAACAACTCCTGCGGCGCCACCGCGCAGGCGCACGGCAAGGTCGTCGACAACATCGCCCGCCTTGAGGTGCTGCTCTACGACGGCACCCGCTTCTGGTGCGGGCCGACCAGCGACGAGGAGTACGCCGAGATCGAGCGGCACGGCGATCTGCGGGCCGCCGTCTACCGGCAGCTGCGGGCGCTGCGCGACACCTACGCCGACGAGATCCGCCGCCGCTTCCCGGACATCCCGCGCCGGGTCTCCGGCTACAACCTCGACTCCCTGCTGCCAGAGCGCGGCTTCGACGTGGCCGGGCTGCTCGTCGGCAGCGAGTCCACGCTCGTCACGGTCCTGCGCGCGGAGCTGAAGCTGGTGCCGGTGGTGAAGGAACGGGCGCTGGTGGTGCTGGGGTTCCCCGGCGTGGACAAGGCCGCCGACGCCGTACCGGCCGTACTGCCGTACGAGCCGATCGCGCTGGAGGGCCTGGACAAGCACCTGATCCGGGACGAGCAGATCAAGCACCTCAACCCGGACGCGATCGGTGAACTCCCCAAGGGCACCGCCTTCTTGATGGTGCAGTTCGGCGCGGACACCCTGCACGAGGCCGAGGACCGGGCGCACCGCATGCTGGAGGCGCTGCACGAGTCCGAGCACGACCCCCACGTCGCGTTCCTCGACGACCCCGCGCACGAGGACGAGTTGTGGCAGGTGCGGGAGGCCGGGCTCGGCGCGACGGCGCACCTGCCGGGCCGCCCCGACACGTTCGAGGGGTGGGAGGACTCGGCGGTGGCTCCCGAGAAGCTGGGCGACTACCTGCGCCGGCTGCGGGCGCTCTACGAGGAGTTCGGCTACCAGAGCGACACCGGCCCCAGCCTGTACGGCCACTTCGGGCAGGGCTGCGTCCACACCCGTATCCCCTTCGACCTGTACAGCGCGGACGGGGTGGCCACCTACCGCCGCTTCATGGAGCGGGCGGCCGATCTGGTGGCGGAGTTCGGCGGCTCCTTCTCCGGTGAGCACGGCGACGGGCAGAGCCGGGGCGAGCTGCTGCCGCGGATGTTCGGCGAGGAGATCGTGACCGCGTTCGGGCGGCTGAAGGCGGTCTTCGACCCGGAGGACCGGATGAACCCGGGCAAGGTCGTCGCGCCGTACAAGCTGGACGAGAACCTGCGGCTCGGCGCGGACTGGGCGCCGTACGACCCGCAGAACCTGTACTTCCGCTTCCCGCACGACGGCGGGTCGTTCGCGGAGGCCGCCAACCGCTGTGTCGGTGTCGGCAAGTGCCGTCAGCACACCAACGACGGCGGTGCGGTGATGTGCCCGTCCTACCAGGTCACGCGGGAGGAGGAGCACTCCACGCGGGGCCGGGCCCGGCTGCTGTTCGAGATGATGGACGGGCACGGCGACAGCGCGATCGCCGACGGCTGGCGCTCGCAGGCGGTCCGTGACGCGCTCGACCTGTGCCTGGCGTGCAAGGGCTGCAAGAAGGACTGCCCGGCCGACGTCGACATGGCCACGTACAAGGCGGAGTTCCTGGCCCACCACTACGCCGGCCGGCCCTGGCGCAGGCCGCGCTCGGACTGGTCGATGGGCTGGCTGCCGGCGCTCGCGCAGGCCGTGGGCCGCGCCCGCCTCGGCCCGCTCGTCAACACGGTGACGCACACCCCGGGCCTGGCGAAGGCGGCGGTGACGCTGGCCGGCGTCGAGGACCGGGAGGTGCCGCTGTTCGCCCGGCAGACGCTCCAGCAGTGGTACGCCGGTCACGAGCCGCGCGGTGACGGCGAGCGCGGCACGGTCCTGCTGTGGCCGGACACGTTCACCAACCACTTCCACCCGCACCTGGGCCAGGCGGCGGTGCATGTGCTGGAGGCGGCGGGCTGGCGTGTGGAGCTGCCCACCGAACCGCTGTGCTGCGGCCTGACCTGGATCTCGACGGGCCAGCTGGGGACGGCGAAACGCATCCTGACCCGTACGGTGCGCGCCCTCGCCGGCCATGTCCGGGCCGGCGGTCTGGTGGTCGGCCTGGAGCCCAGCTGTACGGCGGTGTTCCGGGCGGACGCGGGCGAGCTGTTCCCCGGCGACCGTGACGTGCGGCGGCTCGCCGACCGGACGGTGACGCTGGCCGAGCTGCTGACCGAACACAGCCCCGGCTACGAGCCGCCCCGGGTGCCGGAGCGCTCCGCGCGGGCGCTGGCCCAGGTGCACTGCCACCAGCACGCGGTGATGGGCTGGGAGGCGGACCAGGAGCTGCTGCGGCGGGCCGGGGTGGACGTCGAGCACCTGGAGTCCGGCTGCTGCGGCCTGGCCGGCAACTTCGGCTTCGAGAAGGGCCACCTGGACGTCAGCAAGGCGTGCGCGGAGCGGGTGCTGCTGCCCCGGCTGCGGGAGGCGGACGAGGAGACGGTGGTCCTCGCGGACGGCTTCAGCTGCCGCACCCAGATCCACGAGGGCGACAGCGGCGGCCACGAGGCGGTCCACCTGGCCGAGCTCCTGGCGACAGCCCTGCGGGACGCCCCCGGCAGCGCCTACGGCACCGCTCCCGGGGCCCGCCCCGCTCCCCCGGGCCGGGCGGCCCGGGCCGCCGCGCTGACCACCACCGCCGTGCTGGCGACGGGCCTCGCGGCCGGGCTGGGACGGCTGCGCCGATCATGACGGCGGGGCAACGGCGACGGCGGGCCGGACCGGTCCGCCTCGGCCGTACCGGCACGGCCGCGCCGGCCGTGAGCTCCGACCAGCGGTGACCGAGCCACCTCTGTCGTGACCGACCCCGGTGGCCCTCCCCGGGGGCGCCTGGCCACTCGGCCCACCGGAGTGCGCCATCGTATGTTGGCCTCATGGCGGTTTTGCCCGTTTCGCCGCACCTCACGGTGGCCTCGACGAGCGGCTGCTCGTGATGGCCGGCGACCGGGACGCACCCTGGAGGAGACAGGCCCCCGTGCCGGACCTGCACGAACGGCTGCGCGCCGAGCTGGGCCGGATCGACGAGCAGCTGCGGGCGCTGCTGGACGCCATGGACCGGCTGCAGGGCCTGCTGGACGCCGTGGTGGCGATCAGCCGGGAGACCGAACTCCCCGCGGTGCTGCACCGCATCGTGACCACCGCCATGGACCTGGTGGGCGCCCGCTACGGGGCCCTGGGGGTGCTGGACGAGGCAGGAGACCACCTGGAGCAGTTCATCGTCGCCGGGCTGTCCGAACAGGAGCGTCTCGATCTCGCCGAGATCGGCTTCCCGCGCGGTCTCGGCGTGCTGGGGCATCTCATCCGCCACCCCGAGCCGCTGCGGCTGGACAGCATCCTGGCGCACCCGTCCTCCGCCGGCTTCCCGCCCGGCCACCCCCGTCTGGGCTCCCTGCTCGGCGTCGCCATCAGCGTCCGCGGGGAGATCTACGGCGACCTGTACCTCTCCGAGCGCGCTGACAGCCGGCCGTTCGACGTGCACGACGAGAACGTCGTCGTCGCCCTGGCCGGCGCGGCCGGGATCGCGATCGAGAACGTCCGCCTGTTCGAGCGGGTGCGCCTGGGCGCCGAACAGTTCCAGCGGCTGCTCCTGCCGACGCTGCCCGACCTGGCCCCGTTCACCGCGGCCGCCATCTACCGGCCCGCCGCCGAACCCAGTCCCGTCGGCGGGGACTGGTACGACGCCATCCCGCTGCCCGGCAACGTGGTGGCCGTCGTCATCGGCGACGTCGTCGGGCACGATCTGCACGCCGCCGCCTCGATGGCGTCCACCCGGAACATGCTGCGCGGCCTGCTGTACGAGCGGTCCGGCCCGCCGGGTGCGATCCTCGCCCAGCTCGACCGCACGCTGGAGGCGATCACGGACAACCCCGTCACCACCACGACGCTGGCGCGGCTGGAGCCGGCCGGGCCGGAGTGGCTGCTGAACTGGAGCACCGCGGGCCATGTCCCGCCGCTGCTGCTCGTCCCGGGGCGGCGGGCCGAGTACCTCTACGCCGAGCCGGGGCTGCCGCTGGGCGTCGACTCCGGGCAGCCTCGCCCCGATCACGTGCGGCTCGTGCCGCCGGAGTCCACCGTCGTCTTCTTCACGGACGGGCTGCTCGAACACCCCGCCCGGTCGATCGAGGAGAGCCTCGACGAGCTGACCGCCCTCGCCACCACGTACGCCGACCTGCCGCTGGAGGACTTCGTCCAGGCGCTGGCCGATCACCACCCCAGCGACGGCCACGACGACATGGCGGTCCTGGCCCTGCGCACCCCCTGCACGCCGGGTGAGCCGCCGCTCGGCTCTGCCGTGGAGGATTCGCGGTAGGGGGCGGATGATGGACGGGCACACCAGGTCGACGCGGAGGTCGCCCGATGACGGACGCGCGGCGCGCACGGCTTCGGCGCGACGGCGTCGTCGCGCTGGAGATCTGCGTCGTCGCGGCGCTGTACTACGGCTCGGCCGAGCTGGGGCTGCTGCAGCAGCTGGTGCGCCGCCAGGTCACCCCCCTGTGGCCCCCGACCGGCATCGCCCTGGCGGCTCTGCTGGTGCGCGGCCGGCGGATCTGGCCCGGGATCGCGCTGGGCGCGCTCCTGGCCAACGTCACTCTGGGGCCGTCGATCGCCGCCGTGCTCGCGATCACGGCGGGCAACACGCTCGCGCCCCTGTGCTCCTTCCTGCTGCTACGCCGCACGGGCTTCCGCGTCGAGCTGGACCGGTTGCGGGACGCGCTGGCCCTGATCTTCCTCGGCGCGTTCACCGGGATGCTGGTCAGCGCCACGGTGGGCACGGGAACCCTGGCCGTGTCCGGGGCCCTGCGCGCTGATCAGTTCTGGCCGACCTGGTCGGTCTGGTGGACGGGCGACGCGATGGGCGTGCTGGTGGTGACGCCGGTGCTGCTGGTGCTCCGCTCGGCGCACCGGCCGCGGGAGATACGACCGATGCGCTGGCTGGAGGGGCTGCTCCTCGTCGGGGCCACGGTGTGTGTCGGCATCCTGGAGACCGGCAGCACACCGCTGCTGTTCCTGGGCTTCCCCCTGCTGATCTGGGCGGCGTTCCGCTTCCAGCTGGCCGGGGCGGCACCCTGCGCCCTGGCGGTGTCGATCTTCGCGATCGTCTCGGCCACCCGGGGGGCGGGGCCCTTCACCGGCCACGACCTGCTCACCGACATGATCGTCCTCCAGGCGTTCAACGGCTCCTCGGCCCTGACCGGCCTGCTCGTCGCGGTCACCGTCACGGAGCGGGACCAGTCCCAGAAGGAGATCGCCCGAGCCTGCCGCCACCTGGCCGACATGGTGGAACGCCTCTCCGCGGGCCGCTACCACCCAGCCCTCCCCGACGGCGTCCTGCCCACGACGGGAAGCAGGCCATCACCGGACGGAGACGGGAACGGCCCCGCACCGCGACGAGACGACCGCACGGCCCCGCCGGACGGGGACGGCGACCGGACGCGCGACCCGGCGTGACGGAACCGGTGTGCCCGTGGGGGCGCCTGCCACGTACCGGCTCCTGCCGCGCGGATCAGCCGGACGTCGTCGCCGCCGCCACGCCGAAGGCGATCAGTGCGGCGCCTGTCAGCCGGCCGAATGCGCGGCGGGTTCGGGGGGTTTCCAGGGTGTGCCTCGCCTTGTTCAGGAGCAGGCGCACGCCGCGGCCTTCCTGCCCGGCCTCGTGTGGAACGGACAGCCCCCGACCGTCGCCCTGCGCCCGCTGCCCCGCGGCCGGCGCACCCGCCGCGTCTTCACCGTCGTACGCGCCGGGCGCGGCCGGCACCCGGCCGTCCAGGCCTGCCGGGACGCCCTGCGCCAGGTGGTCGGGGAGCGCGGGACGGGGTGACACCGTGCCGCCCCTCAGCGGTGGCGTGCCCGGCCCACCGCCGCGGCCACGGTCAGGGGCGCGGTCAGGAGCGCCGCCAGCCAGAACAGGGGGCGGTAGTCGTGCGCCTGGGCGGTGGAGGCCGCCAGCCCGCTGGCCACGGCGCTGCCCACGTAGAGGGCGACGCCGAACATGGCCACGCCCGTCGCGCGGGCCGTCGGGGACAGCGCCGTCGCCCAGGACTGGATCGTGGAGTGCATGAAGGACCAGCCGCCCCCGAGGAGCAGGGCGACCACCACGAGCACCCCGGTGGCCTGGCTGTAGCCGGCGAGCAGGTACGCCAGCGCCATCTGCACCCCGCCGGCCACGATCAGGCCGACCGGGGACCACTGGCCGACGAGCCGCTTGACCACCTGCGCCGCGGCCATCGAACCGACCCCGTACAGGGCCGCGACCGCGCCGGCCAGCGTGGTGGGGACGCCATGCGCCTCCAGGGCCGGGGCCAGATAGGTCAGGAAGCCGAGGAGCACCGCCCCCTCCAGCATCGCCACCGCCATGACGTACCACTGCCACCGCGAGGACAGCACCACGCGGAAGGGCGCCAGCAGTGATCCGGAGGGGGCTCGCTCGGGCTCGGGCAGACGGCGCAGGGCCACCGCCAGGTAGGCGGCGAGGACGCCGGGCAGTGCGAACACCACTCGCCAGGTGAGGTAGTGCGCCAGCGCCCCGGCGACGACCGTGGCCACGGCGGTGCCCAGCGCGAAGGCGGTCATCAGCTCACTGAGGGGGCGCTGCCGGATCGCGGCGGGCACCGTGTCGCCCACGTAGGTCAGGGAGGCGGCGATGGAGGCGGCGAAGAACGCGCCGGCCAGGGCGCGGGCCCCGATCAGCACGGGAGCGTCGGGAGCGAGGGCCGAGGCCAGGGCGGCCAGCGCCGCGCCGGTCAGCGACACCCGCATCACCCACACGCGGCCCCAGCGGTCGCTGGCCACCCCCCACACCGGCTGCATCAGCCCGTAGGTGAGGTAGTAGCCGCTCGCGGCCAGCACCACGGTGGGGAGCGGGGCCCCGAGCCGGGGGCCGATGAGTACCAGCATGGGCGCGATGCAGAAGCGGTCGAAGTTGCTGACGAATCCGGCGGTGCGCAACAGCCGCAGGGAGGACGCGGGCAAGGTCGCCACCGGTGCCGGCGCGGTGGTGGTCACGGGGTGGACGCTCCTTCCGGGAGGGTTCGACGAGAACGGGTGAGAAACGGGTGCGAGAGGCGGACCGGTCCTGGTCGGACGCGGTCCGCCACCCAGTTCAGCACCGGGCCCATCGGGGCGGAGACCGCTGGCTATTACCATCACTGACAGCCTGCCGGTCCGGCATCGCGCCTGGTGACGGCAGCATCACTACAGGGCGCCCGCGTTCGGGCGGACGCCCGCCGTCGGTGAGGAGAGGCACGATGACGCGCGGCAGGCTGTCACCCCCGGACACCTGCGCATCGCCCGTCGCGGACCGCGGTTCCTCACCGGCCGAAGGCGGTCACCGGCTCGGTGGTCGGTGACCGCCGCACCCACGCCCCCGGGCGAGTCCCCTCGCCGTGAACTGGGCGCCTTCCTGCGGTCCCGCCGTGAGCGGCTGACGCCGGCGGACGTGGGCCTGCCGCAGGCCCCGGGCCGCCGGACCCCGGGGCTGCGGCGGGCCGAGGTCGCGGAACTCGCCGGGATCAGCGTCTCCTGGTACACGTGGCTGGAGCAGGGCCGGGTGCGTACCTCGGAGCAGGTGCTGCGCGCGGTGTCACGGGTGCTGCGGCTGGACGCCGCGGAGACCGCGCACGTCCTGTCGTTCGTGGAGGAGAGCAGGCCGCCCGCCGACGCTCCCACCTGGGTGTCCCGCAACCTGCTCAGTCTGGTGCAGGCCATGGCACCGCACCCCGCCGTGGTGCTCGACCCGCACTGGGACCTGCTGGCCTGGAACGCCGGGTACGCCGCGTTGCTGACCGATCCGGGGCGGCTGCACCCCAAGCAGCGCAACCTCCTGTGGCTGGTGTTCCGCTGGCCGCCGGCCCGCACCCTGCTCCCCGACTGGGAGCACGAGGCGCGCGCCCTGCTGGGGCAGTTCCGGTCCCGGGCCGCTCGCCGGCCCAACGATCCGCGGTTCGCCGAACTCGTCGGCGAGCTGCTGTCGGACGGTGACGCGGCCCGCTGGTACGAGCGCCGGGAGACGGCCGCCTTCCAGCCCTCGGTGCGTCGTTTCCGGCACCCCGCCGTGGGCGAACTGCGCCTGCGGTACGTGAAGCTGGCCGCCGTGGACGAGCCCGGCCACCACTTCCTGGCCTACCTGCCCGACGACCGGGACTCCGAGGACGCCCTGCGCCGCCTGCAGGCGAACGGGTGAGCCCCGCGGGCCCGGTCGTTGTCGGGACGCGGACCCGCGGGGCTCACCTCGGCGTGCCGGCGGCGCTGCGCGGCAGGGAGGGGAGACGTGCCGTTCGGCGCCCGGTGAGCGGGTGCTCTCACCGCGCGGCCGGTCAGCCGGTCAGTACGGCCTTCAGTACGGCGCCCGCCGCGACGTCGGCCAGGGCCTGGGCATGGCTGTCCAGCGGGTAGGCCGTCACCATGCTCTCCAGGTCGAAGCGTGCGGCGAGGGCGGGCAGCACCCGCACGTACTCGACCAGGTGCGCGCCGGTGAAGGCCCACGACCCGATGACGTCGAGCTGCCGGTACACGATCTGGTGCGGATTGAGCTTGGTGTCACCGGCGTCGGTGTACTGGCCGATGACCAGGTAGGAGCCGCCCCTTCGGGCCAAGGTGAGACCCTGGGCGACGGCGTCGGGGACCCCGGCGCACTCGATGACGAGGTCGGCGCCGTCCGGGCCGGCGGCGGCCCGTGCCTCGCGGAGCACCGCCTCCGGGTCCGTGCCGCCCACGATGTCCAGGTGGACGTCGCCGATGCCGGCGGCGGCCGCAGCGGCAAGTCGCCCTTCGGGACCGCCGACGATGACGACGCGTGCCGCTCCGGCGAGCTGGGCGAAGGCCGCAGCGGCCAGCCCGACCGGGCCGCTGCCCTGGACGATGACGGTCTCTCCCACCCGGACGGGCCGCCGCTCGTACAGGGCGTGCACGACCGTGGGTCCGGCGCAGGCCAGGGCCATCGCCGCCGTGGCGGACACGCCGGGCGCCGCCCGCACCACGGTGGTGCCCGGCTGGAGGACGATGTGGTCCGCCCACGAGCCCGACAGGGCCGCGTCGTCGGTGAGGGCGCGGTTGACGCCATAGGTGCGCCGGTTGAGGCACAGCGTGGGTTCGCGGTGCATCCGGCACGGCGGACACAGGCCGCAGGCGATGGACGAGGCCCACATCACCGGGTCACCCGGCGACAGCGGCTCCCCCAGGGCGTCCCGGCCGCCGCCCGCGCCGAGTTCGAGGACCGTGCCGTAGCCCTCGTGGCCGAGGACCAGGGGGGTGGGTATGGGCAGATGGCCCTGCTGGAGGTGCAGGTCCGTGCCGCAGATCCCGCCGTGGAGGCGGTCGAGGACCATTCCCCCGGCGGGCGCCGGCGGCACGGGGAACTCGCGGAGCACGGGCGGTGCGCCGAACTCCTCCAGGACCACGCCGCGTCCGGTGCGTCCGGTGCGTCCGGTCACGAGGTCACCATCCCCAGGGCGGCGGAGAAACGGTGCTCCAGCGGCGTCAGGGGCGCGGTGTCACGGCACACCACGTAGTCGGGCCGGGGTTCGCCCTGCGGCCGGGGCGGGTTGGAGCAGGCGTTGTACGTGGCGATGAGCAGCCGACGGGCCCACGGGGACATGTTGGGCGCGGAGCCGTGCACGATCTCGGGCGAGAAGAACACCACCGAACCGGCGGGGCCCTTCGGGCTGGTCATGCCGTGCCGGTCCACGAGGGCGGCGAGCTGCTCCGGGGTCAGGGAGATGTCGTCGGGGTCCAGGTGCTGCGCCGACTTCGCGTCGGCCTTGCGCTCCCGGTGCACCAGTCCGTCGCGGTGGGAGCCGGGCAGGAAGATGACGGGCCCGTTGAACTCGGTCACATCGTCCAGGAAGACCCCGATGTTCACCTGGAGCGGGGCGGGCAGGCCGTCGGCGATCCGCCAGGCCAGGTAGTCCTGGTGCCAGGCCCACTTGTCGCCGCCGAACGCGGGCTTGGCGTTGATCTTGAACTGGTAGACGTAGACGTCCTCGGGGAGCAACTGCCGTACCGCCGGGAGGATCCGCGGATCGCGGACCAGGTCGGCGTACTCCGGCTGCCTGCGGTGCGAGGCGTAGACGGCGCGCACCTGGCTGCCGCCGTCCTCGGTGACGCGGTGCGGGCCGGGCACGTCGCAGTCCCGCCGGAAGGCCTCGGTCAGCTGCCGTACCTCGTCGCCGTCGAGAAGGGATTCCATGAGCAGGAATCCGTTGGCGTGGTACTCGTCCACCTGCTGCTGGGTCAGACGCATGACGTGTTCCTTGTTCCTTCGTCCTAGGGGTTCGTGGGAGCTTGTTCAGCCCATGAAATGGCCGCCGTCGACCACGAGTTGCTGACCGGTGACGTACCGGCTGCGGTCGCTGACGAGGTATTCCAGGGCGTCGGCGATGTCCTCCGGGGTGCCGGTGCGGCCCTGGGGAATGGCGGCCAGCACCTCCTGGAGCCGTCGCGGGTCATCGAGGCCGTAGCGTTCGACGACCTCGCGGGTGTCGGTGAAACCGGGCAACAGGGCGTTGACCCGGACGTGGGGGGCGAGTTCGAGCGCCAGGCACTTGGTGAGCTGCAGCAGACCGGCTTTGGACGCGCAGTAGTTGGCGCCCGAGGTGCGCGGTCTGACGGCCGTGGTGGCCGCGATGTTGACGATGGTGCCGCGCCCGGCCTTCACCATGGCCGGGGCCAGCGCGCGGGTGAGGTGGAAGGGGCCGGAGAGGTTGGTCGCCAGCACCTCGTCCCAGTCCTGTTCGGTCATGGACAGGAAGGGCCGGTCCCGGTTGACGCCGGCGTTGTTGACCAGCACGGCGGGCGGCCCGTACCGGTGGAGGATGCGGGCCGCGGCCGTGCGGACCTCGGCGGGGCGGGACAGATCGGCGCGCAGGGCGACGAGTTCGCCGCGACCGGCGTGCTCTGCCTCGGCTGCCGCCTTGCCGTCGCCCCGGTACAGGGCGATCACCCGGTGGCCCAGGTCGATGAGTCGCCGGCTGAAGGCGGCGCCGATGCCACGGGTGCCGCCGGTCACCACGGCGAGCGGCCTGGCCTGTGCCGCGGCTGTCACACCCTGGTCCCGTCGGCCGGTACGTCCCCGCGCAGCAGCCCGAATCCGGCGGGTACGTCGGCGGGGTCGCCGCCGCGCCGGACGATGCGGTTGTCACCGTCGACGAAGACGACGCTCGGCTGGAACGAGCGCGCCTGGGTGTCGGCCATCTCCGCGTAGGAGATGACGATCACCAGGTCGCCGGGGCTGATCAGCCGGGCGGCGGCGCCGTTGATGCCGATGACACCCGAACCGGCGGGGCCCTCGATGACGTACGTGGACAGCCGGTTGCCGTTGTCGATGTCGACGATGTCGACCTTCTCGCCGGGCAGCAGGTCGGCGGCCGCCATCAGTTCCGCGTCGATGGTCAGGGACCCCACGTAGTGCAGGTCCGCCTGGGTCACGGTGGCCCGGTGGATCTTGGATTTCATCATGGTGCGCTGCATCAGCGTGTCGCTCTCTGGTAGGCGTTGACAGGGGTGCGGTCAGGTATCGGACGGCCAGGCGGCGAACCGGCGCCGGCCGTACAGCAGGGGGGCGCGGGTCGTGGTCCGTACCTCGCTGCGCAGGACGTCACCGACGACGATGGTGTGGTCGCCGCACGGGTGCAGGGCGGCGACCCGGCACTCCGCGACCGCGTGCGCGTCCTCGGAGAGGACCGGCAGCCCGGTGGTCGGGCCCGACTGCCAGGACACCTCGCCGAACCGGTCCGCGGTGCGGCTGGTGAACACCTCGGCCGCGCCGCGGCCGGCCACGTGCAGCAGGTTGACGACGAACGAGCCGCGCTCGGTGAGCACCGGGAGCGTGCGGCCGCTGTGCGCCGCGCACACCAGCAGCCGGGGCGGGTCCAGCGACACCGAGCACAGCGCGGTGCAGGTGAACCCGTACGGCGTTCCCCGCTCGTCGGCGGTGGTGATCACGGCGACCCCGCCGGGGTGGGAGGCCATCAGCGCGCGGAAGGCCGCCGCGGCCACGGCGGTCTCGTCCGCCACCGGTGTCACCATGCGAAGGCCCGGGCGTCGTGCAGGTTGACCCCGACGGCCGCCTTGCCGAGGTACTCCAGGCAGTCGTGCGGTTTGGCCGGCATCACGGAGGCGAAGGAGGCCTCCCTGATCAGCCGTTCCAGCGGCTGGGACCGGCTGACCGCGGCCGAGCCGCACACCCGTGTCGCGTCCTGCGCCAGTTGCGGCCCGATCTCGCCGACCAGGTACTTGGCCGCGTGGACCAGGGCGTTGGCCTCCAGGCTGCCGCGCGCGCGGTCCACGGCGTCACCGGCCTCGTGCACCAGGGCGCGGGCGGCCCGCAAGCGCGCCGACATCCGGCCCAGTTCCTGCTGGACCACGGGCGACTCGGCGCGCGAGGGCACCGCGGTCACACAGCGGACGGTGTAGGCGAAGACGGCCTCGGCGATGCCGAGGTAGGCGGCGGTGTACCCGGCCACCATCCAGTGGGGCTCGCGCACCACCTTGAACAGGGACATGCCCTCCACGCCCAGGTACAGCCGGGAGCGCGGCAGGACGACGTCGGTGAGGGTCATCGGCGCCGTGCTCGTCCCGTACATCGCGGACAGGCTGTGCACCTGCCCGAAGGTGACGCCGGGGTCGTCGGCGGCGACGACGAAGTGCGAGACCTCCGCCGTGTCCTCGCTTCCCTCGGCCGCGGCGGCCACCACGTAGTAGTCGGCGACGCCGGCGAGCGAGACGAACGACTTCGCCCCGTTGAGGACGTAGTGCTCGCCGTCGTCGGTGAGCCGGTACCGGGTGGTCATGCCGCGCAACCGGGCGCCCCGGCCGGTCTCGGAGGTGGCGGACGCGAAGAGTTTCCGGCCGTGCACCACCTCGTTCTGCATCCAGGTGCGGAACTTCTCGGCGGCGGGCGGCAGCGGTGTGCCGGCCGAGTCGGCGAGCGCGCCCAGCACCACGTGGTGCATGTTGAACCCCACCGCGGCGGCACCGTTGTAGGAGCCGAGCGTGGCCAGGAGCTTCCAGTACTCGCCGAAGCTCAGGCCCAGTCCGCCGGCGTCCCGTGGGACCAGCGCGCCGAGCAGGCCCGACTCGCGCAGGACGGCGTAGGGACGGCCCAGGTCGGCACGCCCGGCGTCGACGTCGGCGGCCAGCGGGGCGAGCGCCTCGCCGGTTTCCGTGGCCCGCTTGAGGACGTCGTCCGGATGGATCGGTGTCATCGTTCTCCTCGGATCAGTTCTCGACGGGGAGGCCGAGCTGGCGGGCGACGCCCACTCGCAGCAGGTCGTTGGGTCCCGCGTAGGTGAGGGCCGCCAGTGGGCTGAGGGGGTCGGCCGCGAGGTCGGTGTCCGGCAGGAAGGCGCGCACGCCCGCCAGGGCGGTGGCGTGCTCGGTCATCCGCAGATAGTCCTCGGAGACCGAGATCTTGGTCAGGGCCGCCTCGGCGGCGAGCTGTCGGGCGCCGGTGCCCGCGTCGAGGGCGGCGGCCAGGGTGTAGAGCTGGACGCGTGAGCGGTGCAGCGCCATGGCCATGTCGCTGATGCGGCCGGCCACCTGGTGGCTGGCGCCCATCCGGCGGCCGAAGTGCTCCCGCTCGCGGGCCCAGCGCGCCGTCCGGTCCAGCAGCAGCCGCATCGGCCCCAGCGCGTAGCCGAGGATCAGGGCGCGCTCCCAGGCGGTGGTGGCCGACATGATGCCGAGCCCGGAGCCCTCCTGTCCGATGACGGCGGTGGCGGGGAGGCGGGCGCCGTCGAAGAGAAGTTCGCCCATGGGGGCCGAGCGCAGGGCCGTCTTGTCGAAGGTCTCGCCCCGCGAGACACCCGGGGTGTCCAGCGGGACCAGGAAGGCGGTCAGGGCGAACGGCGTGCGTCCCGTCGCCGTACGGGCGAAGACGATCGCGAGGTCGGCGACCGGGGCGGCCGTGACGAAGGTCTTCGCGCCGGTGAGGACGTAGCCGTCCCGGTCGCGTTCGGCGCGCGTGGCCATGGACAGCGGGTCGCTGCCTCCCACCCGCTCGGTCAGCGCGTGGCACAGCAGCGTCCGGCCGTCCTCGACGGACTGTGTGAGGTCCTGGCCGGGGCGCGAGAGGGTGGTGTGCAACGGGTGCTGCATGCCGAAGAGCTGCGACGTCAGCGCGTAGCACAGCCCGGGGTCGATCCCGGCGAGGCCGATTCCCTCGATCGCCGCGAGGCCGCGGGTGACCGGTCCGGGCCCGTCCGGGGCGCCGCCGGTGAGGCGCAGCACCCCGAGCGCGGCCAGCGAGCGCCACTGCGCGCGGAAGTCGTCGCCCGCCGTCTTGGCCGCGACGTCCGCGGCGCGTTCACGGAAGTCGTCGACGACGTGCTCGGCCGGCGGCGGGGCACAGCGCAGTATCCGGGTCAGGGTGTCGGTGTCGCTCATGCCTGCGCCCCGCGTGGTGCGGCCTGGACCACGGCCCACAGGGCGAGCGGCGTACGGAAGTTGGCGGCGACGATCTCGGTCTCGGGCAGTTCGACGCCGGCCTGCTTGTCGAGCGCCGCGACGATCTCCATGATCGCCAGCGAGTCGAGCAGCCCGCTCTCCAGCAGGGGTGTGTCGGGGGCCAGGGTCTGCGGCTCCTCGCCGCGCGCCCAGGTGATCCGGCTCTGGATGAGGGCGCAGAGGTCTTCGACGCTGTTGATCTCGTTCATGAGGGGTTCTCCTGAAGGGCGTTGAGAGGGGTGTGCGCGGCCTGGGCCACGCGTGGGTCCGCAGCGGCGGGGACGTCGTCGGCGAGGGCGCGGCGGTCGACCTTGCCGCTGACGGTGACGGGCAGGGACGCGACGGGGACGATCCGGTCGGGCAGCATGCGGTGCGGCAGGGCGGTGCGCAGCCCGGCGAGCAGCTCCCGTTCGGTGGCGGCGGTCTGGGCGTAGACCCAGATCTGCCCGGCGTGCGGGCCGTCCTTGGCCACGGCCGCGGCGGTCGCGACCTGCGGAAGGTCGAGGGCGGCGCTCTCGATGTCGAGCAGGTCGATGCGGTGGCCGCGGCGCTTGACCTGGAAGTCCCGGCGGCCGCGCAGGAAGACCCGGCCGTCGGCGGTGATGCGGCCCAGGTCTCCGCTGGCGTAGGCGCGGCGTACGACACCGTCGCGGAACGGCACCCGCACGGTCGGGTCGGTGAGCCGGCCGTCGCGGAGATAGCCCTGGAAGACGGTCGGCCCGGCGATGTGGATCTCGCCCTCGCCGTCGGTGGGGCGGCCGTCGGCGTCCAGCACCTCGATGTGCACGCCGCCGATGCCCCGGCCGATGGTCAGTTCCTGGTCGGCCGTCCAGTCGCGGGGCATCCGGTGGTAGGTGCAGGCGTTGGTCTCGGTGGGGCCGTACAGGTTGTAGAAGGGGCGGTCGCCCAGCAGTTGCAGATACCGCTCCAGCAGATGCGGGGCGAAGGCTTCCCCGCCGAAGGCCGCGATCCGCAGGGAGGGGGGCAGCGCGTCGGCGATACCGCCCTGCTGCAGCAGGTTGTGGTAGAGGGACGGCACCGCCATGAACGCGGTGATCCGCTGCTCGTTCAGCCAGCCGACGACGTCCCGGGGGAAGGCGCGCAGCATGTCGGGCAGCAGCACGGCGCACGCTCCGGCCGCCGCGGCGCTGTACAGGTCGAAGGTGGTCAGGTCGAAGGTGAGCGCGGCCTGTGACCCGATGCGGTCCTCGGGTGTGAGCCCGAACTCCTCGGCCGCCCACAGGGCGTAGTGCGCGACGTTCTCGTGGGACAGCAGGACGCCCTTCGGCCAGCCCGTGCTGCCGGAGGTGAAGAGGATGTACCCGCCGCGGTCGACGGGCGCGGGCAGTGTCGGCGGCTGCTCGGCGGGCGCGAGGACCTGCAGCGCGGCGAGCCCGTGGCCGAACTCCCGCTCGGCGGCGGTGTGCCGGTCGCCCTCGGGTACGGCGTCGCGGGCCCCGGCCGTGGCTTCGCGGGCGGCCGTGCGGAACCGTTCCGTGGTGAGCAGCAGGGAGATGCCCGCGTTGCGCAGCATCCGGGCCGTGCGCAGGGGCGGATCGGCGACGTCCATCGGGGCGACCACGGCACCGGCGCGCAGCGCCGCGTACAGCGCGATGACCGTCGCCGGGGTCTTGGGCGCGTAGACGCCGACGCGCTGTCCCGGGTGGAGGCCGGCGGCCGTCAGTTCGGCGGCGAGCGCGGCCACGGCCCGCTCCAGTTCTGCGTACGTCCACATCTCGCCCTGCCCGGCGAGGGCGGGGCGTTCGGGGTGGCGCCGGGCGGCGCCGGCGAGCAGGCCGTCCAGCCGTGGTGTGGTCGTCCGCGCCGTCATCGGGTGCCTCCGGTGGCGGGCAGACCGGTCGCGTGCTCGGCGAGGAAGCCGGTGACGGCGTCGATGACGAGGTCGGGGCAGACCAGGTGCGGGTAGTGGTCGACCCCTTCGGGCACCAGGCGGCGCACCGGGCCCCGGACCACCCGCTGGAGGGCGTCGAGCTGGGCGAGCGTGCCGTACTCGTCACGGTCGCCCTGGATCATGAGGACCGGCGCCGTGACGTCCAGGTCGTCCTCGATGGACCAGGACCGGAACTCCTCGGAGAGCCACAGCTCGCTCCAGCTCGTGAACACGCCGTGCGGGTCGTCGTGGACCAGGGCGAGCCTGCGGCGCAGGGGCCCGGCCTCGTAGGCGGCGCGGGCGGCCTCGATGCCGGTGCGGTTGGCCTCCTCGAAGTACAGGTGCGGTCCCATGACGACCACGGCCTCGGCCGGCCGTACCGACGCGTACAGCAGGGCCGTGGAGCCGCCGTCGCTGTGCCCGATCAGCACCGGGTTGTCGATGCCGAGCAGGTCGAGCAGTTCGGGCAGGAACTGCTGCCCGTGCTCGTGCATGTAGCGCGCGGTGCGGGGTGAGGTGGCGGGACCCGAGCCGCCGTTGCCGGGACGTGAGTAGACCAGGGCGCGGCGCCCGGTCGCGGCGGCGACCGCCGCGGGGAAGCGGCCCCAGGCGGCGACACAGCCGAGGCCGCCGTGCAGGAAGACCAGCGGCGAACGGGACGGGTCGCCGTCGATAAGAACGTGTTCGATCGGTCCGTGTCGGGTTTCCACTACCGGCACATCAAATCCTTCGGGAAGAGGGTGCCTGCCCGGTTTTCGGCAGGATGAATTACCCGGAGCGCGTTCCCCGATAAATAGGGCACACCGAATCACCGGGAAGGAAATGGCTGAACCGAGCGCGGCTCGATTCAGAGTTCAACCAATTAGTGGCGCGCGGTTGTCGCGAGGCGCGCGGGAACGGCGGCACAGCGGGGCGGGCGAGTCGCGGCACGAGTCGCCACCCACGCCGTACCGGGCAGGCGCGTCGGCATCGCCCTCAAGGACGGTCGCCACCTGCGCGTTCGTTCACTCGGGGCAGTCCGGTCCGACGGCCGTCCCCGCTGCACCCGGTCGGCCCCGCCCGGTCCGGCGGCAACTGCGGCAGCCGTCGGCGGCAGGCCCGTGCAACGACGCCGAGAGGTAAGGAATAGACAAAATCTGCGACCCCCGTCTCAGTGCTTCCCATAGCGACGCCGACGCCCGGAAGGACGCTTGACCAAGCTGCGGATTCGGTCTCATCCGCGGTTTCGTCCGGCCGGTTGAGGCGTCACCGAAAACACTAGATGGGTCACACACGGAGGAGAAATAGCTATGCCGGATCACCTATGCTCGGGAAGTATGGATGTAGATCTTCGCCACCTGAGGTACTTCCTCGCCGTTGCCGAGGACGGCGGGTTCAGCGCGGCGGGCCGCAGACTCCATGTGGCCCAGCCGACCCTGACCCGCTGCATCCGTTCCCTGGAGGACGCCCTGGGTGTCCGGCTCTTCGACCGGACGACGCGAAGAACCCAGCTCACGCCCAAGGGCCGACGGCTCCACGACGAACTGGTCCCGGTGCTCAGGACGTTGCAGGCGACCCTGGACGGCATACGGGTGGGCGAGCAGCTGCGGCTGGGCTTCAGCTGGGGACTGCCCGACGGACTGTCCCTGATGGCGGCCTCCTTCGCCGAGGAGAGCGGCGTCCGGGTGGAGTACGTCCGCTGCGACACACCGCTCGCCGGGCTGGACACCGGAGCGGCGGACCTCGCGCTGCTGCGCGGCGACTCGCTGCCCAGGCATCTGCGCGGTGTCTTCCTCTACGAGGAGAGGCGGGTCGCTGCGGTTCCCGCGCACGGGGCGCTGGCCGAGCGGGAGGAACTGACCTGGGAGGAACTGGCCGAGTGGCCGCTGATCGTCAACACGGTCAGCGGAGTGACGTTTCCTCATATGTGGCCCGCCGGCAGGCGACCGGTGGTGGGCGCGGAGTGCTCCAACTACGACGAGTGGCTGGAGAAGGTGGCGGCGGGTCTGGGGGTGGGAACCGCGCCGGAGGACTCCACGCGCCGCTATCACCACCCCGCCGTACGGTTCGTCCCGCTGCGGGACGCCCCCACCGTGCGCCTGCACCTGGCGTACCCGTCGCACGGCTCGCACCCGCAGGCGGCCCGATTCGCCGAGACCGTGTGGCGCGACGTGAGCGGTGGCCAACTCCCCCCTGGCGACGCCAGGATCGCCGCGTACGGTGCCGCCCGGGCGACGGCGGGCGGTGCCGGCCGCCCGTGACCTCCGCGCAGCCGTGGCCCGCCGGCCCGGACGGCGGGGTGTGACGGGGACGCAGCGGCGGGCACGACGGTGACGTCGTGCCCGCACGGGGTCAGCGCTGCAGGGTGAGGACGCCCGGTCGCCAGGGCAGCTGGTCGTACGGGCCGCCCGCCGTGGGGGACTTGCCCTGGTAGAGGAACTGCAGGTTGCAGGGGTCGATGGTCATGGTCTGGTCGGGGTTGTTGCGGACCAGGTCACCGTGGCTGATGTCGTTGGTCCAGGTGGCACCGCTGTTGGCCTTGCCCGCGAAGGGGTTGCTCTCGCTCGCGGCCTGCGGGGTCCACGAGCCGCTCAGGCTGGAGGCGGTGAAGGAGCGGAAGTAGCGCCCGTTCGCACCCATCGCCTCGACGATCATGAGGTACTGGTTCTGGCCCTGCACCTTGTACACCTGCGGCGCCTCGAACAGGTTGTTCGTGGTGTCGCTCATGACCGTCGTGTACGACGAGCCGAAGCTGCCCGGGAAGTTCCCGATCGGCATGCTCGCCCGGTAGATCTTGCCGTTGTCACCGGCGAAGAACAGGTACATGTTCTGGCCGTCGGCGATCAGGGTCTGGTCGATCGGGCCGGTGCCGGAGCCGGAGATGCTCCCGGTGAACAGCGGCTGCGGAGCGGACCAGCCGTTGGGGTTGGTGGGGTCGCTCGACGTGCGGTAGACGAAGGGCCAGGCGCCCCATTGGTACGCCAGCACCCAGATGTTCTTGGGCGCGAAGTAGAACAGCGTGGGCGCCACCGCGGCCTGGCTCATGCCGGTCTGGCCGGCCGACGCCATGTCCGACCAGTTCGTGAAGGGGCTGAACATCATCGAGCCGTACGACGACCCCGAGACGTTCGACGCGTAGACCAGGTGCTTGCCGTTGTGCGTCACGGTGGTGAAGTCCTTGAGCGAGACCCACCCGTTCGCCGGCTGGGCCAGCGCGCCCGTCGACGCCCACCGGTACGTCGACGGAAGAGAACACGAGCCGTCCGGCGGGGTCGTGGTCCCGGTCAGGCCGGTCCACTTCTGGTTGCTGCCGCCGTTGCACGTCCAGATCTGCACCGCTGTGCCGTTGGCCGTACCGGCACCGGCAGCCTCCAGGCACAGCCCGGACTCCACGCCGACGACCGTGCCGTCGGAGTTCACCCGCCACTGCTGGTTGGCGCCGCCGGAACAGGTCCAGATCTGCACCCGGGTACCGGCCGCCGTGGCGTGGCCCGGGACATCCAGGCACTTGTTGCCGTACACGGTGAGCTGGTTGCCGTCCGTCAGCGTCCACTGCTGGTTGGTCCCGCCCCAGCAGTCGTAGAGCTGCAGCAGGGTGCCGTCGGTCTGGGCGGCACCCGCCACATCGAGACACCGGTTCGAACCAACGCCGCGCAAGGCGCCGGTGGAAGCCGCCTGAGCCGGGGTGGCGACGAGCATCGCCGCCAACGCGGCCAGGACCGCAACCGTGGCGGCGAGCACCGCAGACGGGTGCCTGCGGCTGAAACTTCCTCTGGGCATGGGGACTTCCTCAACCTCGATCGAGTGGACGTTCGTGATATCGAACAAGAGCCGAAGGGTCGAGCAGCCTGAATCATAGGAAGCGGGTGAACGGCGTCAAGACTTCTCGCACGCATCGCCGAACAATGCGAAACATTCGTATGCCACGCAAGCGATTCGCCGCACGTCACGCCGCCCTACGACAGATTCGCGCCATAGGGGCACCCCAACACGGACGGCGGGACCAGCACGCTGGGCGTCCACGAAACTTTCGAACGACTGCCGGAAACTTTTTCTGCGCAAAGCCTTGACGGGGACTCGTCAAACTTCGATCGTTCCCTGAGATTCGCCCGACTCCCTACCTCTGGAGGCACAGTCATGGGCTCCTACGCCCTCCCCCCACCCGTTGTCCGACGGAAGATCCGCGGCCTGCTGTTGGCGCTGG
>NZ_PQSS01000076.1 GCF_002920535.1 Streptomyces sp. Ru71
AGCCCGGCCCGGCGCCGGCCCGCCCGCGCCGGACGCGCAGTGCCTCGGAGGGCTCGGCCTCACAGCAGGCCGACGCGCAGCAGGCCGCGCCGAGCGACGCGACCGAGCCGACCGACGCGACGGAATCGGGCAGCCCCGCCCGGCCCACCCGCCGCAGCCGGGCTCCCCGCAGCTCCGACGCCCCCTGGCACCACGCCCGCCCGGCCTTCGAGGAGCCCGAGCGGGCACCGGAGCCGCGGACGACCGACGAGCGGAGCGAGGAGCCACGGGCGAAGCCGGAAACGGCGGAGCAGGAGCCGTGGGCGAAGCCGGAAGCGGCGGAGCCGTCGGCCGAGGGCGCCGCGCGAGCGGACGTCACCGACCGGGATCCGCGGACCCCCGAGGACAGCGGAGACTCCGGAGACACCGCAGACTCCGGAGGCACCAGCCGCCCCAGCGACAAGGCCGAGCCCGCTGAGGCGGCGGAGGCGGCCAAGCCCGCCAAGCCCGCCAAGGCCGGCAAGGCGGCTGAAACCCCCGAGCCCGCTGAGCCCGTCCGGCCCGCCGGAACCTCGGAGCCCGCTGAGCCCGCCGGAACCTCGGAGCCCGCTGAGCCCGCCGGAACCTCGGAGCCCGCTGAGCCCGCCGGAACCGCCGAGCCCTCGGAGCCCGCCGAACCTTCGGAGCCCACCGAGACCCCCGGCACCCCGGGCACCCCCGGCACTCCGACCCCCGGCACCCCCGGCACCCCCCGCCACCCCCACACCGACGAACCCCACGACCCCGCAGGAGGCCCGCAGTGAACGACGCGCTCGACGTCGCCCTGCGACTCGTGGTCGTATTCTTCGTCTTCCTCACCTTCCCCCTGATCGTCGGCCAGACCGAGCACAAGGTCATGGCCCACATGCAGGGCCGCCTGGGTCCGATGTACGCCGGCGGCTTCCACGGCTGGGCGCAGCTGATCGCCGACGGTGTGAAGTTCGCGCAGAAGGAGGACGTCGTCCCCGCGGGCGCCGACCGCCGTATCTTCCAGCTCGCGCCGGCCGTCGCCCTGCTGCCGTATCTGCTGGTCCTCCTCGCCATCCCCATCGGCCCGAGCGAGGGCGCCGTCGGCCAGGTCCTGGACGCCGGTGTCTTCTTCGTCCTCGCCGTGATGGGCGTCGGCGTGCTCGGTTCCCTGATGGCCGGCTGGGCCAGCGCCAACAAGTTCTCCCTGCTCGGCGGCCTGCGCACCGCCGCCCAGCTGCTCGCCTACGAACTCCCGATGCTGCTCGCCGCCGCCTCGGTGGCGATGGCGGCCGGCACGGTCTCGATCCCCGGCATCCTCCACGCCTTCGAGTGGTGGTGGCTGCCCTGGCAGATCGTCGGCGCGATCGTCTTCTTCGTCGCCGGACTGGCGGAGCTCCAGCGGCCGCCCTTCGACATGCCCGTCGCCGACTCCGAGATCATCTTCGGCGCGTACACCGAGTACACCGGCCTGCGCTTCGCCCTGTTCCTGCTCGCCGAGTACGCCGGGATCATCGTCCTGTGCGGCCTGACCACCGTCCTGTTCCTGGGCGGCTGGCACGGCCCCTGGGGCGCCGACGGCCTCGGCTGGGTGTGGACCCTGCTGAAGACCGCGATCCTCGCCTTCCTCGTGATCTGGCTCCGTGTCACCTACCCCCGGCTGCGCGAGGACCAGCTCCAGAAGCTCTCCTGGACCCTGCTCGTCCCCCTCTCCCTCGCCCAGATCGCCCTCACCGGCATCGTCAAGGTGGTGATCAGCTAGCCATGGCTCCCTTCCCCGGCTCAGGTCTGGCCAAGGGCCTGGCCGTCACCCTCCGCACGATGACGAAGAAGCACGTCACCGCGCAGTACCCGGACGTCCAGCCCGACCTTCCGCCCCGCACCCGCGGCGTGATCGGCCTGTTCGAGGAGAACTGCACGGTCTGCATGCTGTGCGCCCGCGAGTGCCCCGACTGGTGCATCTACATCGACTCCCACAAGGAGACGATCCCCGCCGCCACCCCCGGCGGCCGCGAGCGCAGCCGCAACGTCCTCGACCGGTTCGCCATCGACTTCTCCCTGTGCATGTACTGCGGTATCTGCATCGAGGTGTGCCCTTTCGACGCGCTGTTCTGGTCGCCGGAGTTCGAGTACGCCGAGACCGACATCCACGACCTCACCCACGAGCGCGACAAGCTGCGCGAGTGGATGTGGACCGTCCCGGCCCCGCCCGCCCTGGACCCGGGCGCCGAGGAGCCGAAGGAGCTGTCGGCCGCCCGCAAGACCGCCGAGAAGCTGGCGGCGGCGCAGGCCGAACCGCGGGAGGAGGAGTCGTGAACCTCGCCGCAGCCGTGAACCTCGCCGCGGGCCACCCCGGCTTCCTCTCCCCGACCGGCGTGGAGATCGCCTTCGTCCTGGTCGGCCTGGCCACCTTCGGCGCCGCGCTCGTCACCGTCACCACCCGGCAGCTGGTGCACGCCGCCCTGTGGCTGGTGGTCACGCTCGGCGGCCTCGCCGTCGAGTACCTGCTGCTGACGGCCGAGTTCATCGCCTGGGTGCAGGTCCTGATCTACGTCGGTTCCGTCGTCGTCCTCCTGCTGTTCGGTCTGATGCTCACCAAGGCCCCCATCGGCCGCTCCCCGGACGCCGACTCCGGCAACCGCTGGGCCGCCCTGACCGTGGCCGTCGCCGCCGCGGGCGCCCTGGTCTGGGTCGTCGTCGACGCCTTCCGCACCACCTGGATCGACCTGGACGGCCCCGCCGCCGGCTCCACCGCGGTCACCGGCGCGAGCCTGTTCCAGAACTGGGTCCTGCCCTTCGAAGCCCTCTCCGTCCTCCTCCTCGCCGCCCTGGTCGGCGCGATCGTCCTGTCCCGCAAGGCGAAGGCGGAGGCGGAGGCCGGCCCCGACGCCTCCCGGGCCACGGCCGCCGGGA
The DNA here is from genome assembly GCF_002920535.1 of Streptomyces sp. Ru71. Classification (GTDB taxonomy): domain Bacteria; phylum Actinomycetota; class Actinomycetes; order Streptomycetales; family Streptomycetaceae; genus Streptomyces. Next base: position 2,899 of record NZ_PQSS01000076.1, read on the forward strand.
AGGAAGGCGCCTGATGCACCTCGCCTACCCCGCCGTCCTGTCCGCCCTCCTGTTCTGCACCGGCCTGTACGGCGTCCTCGCCCGCCGCAACGCGATCCTGGTGCTGATGTCGGTCGAGCTGATGCTCAACGCCGTCAACCTGAACCTGGTCGCCTTCGACGTCTGGCTCAGCAGGGCCGCCGAGGAGACCCTGCACTCCGGGCAGGCCCTGACCCTGTTCACCATCGCCATCGCCGCCGCCGAGATCGGCATCGGCCTGGCGATCGTCCTGGCCGTCTACCGCAACCGCGGCACCTCCGACATCGACCGGCTCCGCGACACCGCCGAGGGCCCCGAGCCCGACGGCACCCGCGGCGACGCCCTCACGGCCGACACGACCGAGAAGGCTGAGGCCACCGCGTGACCACGACCACCCTCGCCGTCCTCGTCCCCCTCCTGCCGTTCCTGGGCGCCACCACCGGCCTGCTGCTCGGCCGCACCGCCCCCGGGTTCGTGCGCCCGCTGGCGATCCTGCCGACCCTCGCCGCCCTGGCGCTGGCCGTCGCGGTCGCCGCGGACCAGGGCGGGGCCGCCGCCATCGACGCCGCCACCGAGCTCACCCCGACCGGCTCGGTGCCGATCGAGCTCTCGCTGCACATCGACGGCTTCGCCGCGCTCGTCGCCGTCCTCGTCGGCGTCGTCGCCACCTGCGTGCAGATCTACTCCACGGGCTACCTGCGCGACGACCCGCGCTACCCCTCCTACGCCGCTCTCGTCTCCCTGTTCACCTCCGCGATGCTGCTCGTCGTCTACTCCGGCGACCTGATCGTGCTGCTGGTCGGCTGGGAGATCATGGGCATCTGCTCGTACTTCCTGGTCGGCCACTACTGGGAGACCCCCGAGGCGCGGGCCGCCTCCCTCAAGGCCTTCCTGGTCACCAAGCTCGGCGACGTCCCCTTCCTGATCGGCCTGTTCGCCCTCGCCGGCGACACCGGCTCGTTCGAGATCACCAAGATCCTCGGTGCCGTCGCGCACGGCGGCCTGGACCATCCCACGGTGATCGCCCTGCTGCTCCTGGCCGGCGTGGCGGGCAAGTCGGCGCAGTTCCCGCTGCACACCTGGCTCCCCGACGCGATGGCGGGCCCCACGCCCGTCTCCGCGCTGATCCACGCCGCGACGATGGTCGCCGCCGGTGTCTACTTCATCGCCCGGCTCCTCCCGGTCTTCGAGGCCTCCCAGGCCGCGATGGTCGTCCTCGCCGTCATGGCCGCCGTGACGATGGCCGGCTCCGGCCTCGCCGCGCTCGCCCAGGACGACATCAAGCGCGTCCTCGCCTACTCGACGATCGGCCAGCTCGGCTACATGACCGGCGCCCTCGCCGTCGGCGATCGCGGTGCCGCCGTCTTCCACCTCCTGTCGCACGGCGCCTTCAAGGCGCTGCTGTTCCTCGCCGCCGGCGCGGTCATCCACGCCGCCGGCACCAACTCGCTGGCCGCCATGTCCCGCATGGGCCACCTGCGCGACCGCGTCCCGGACGCCTACTGGACGATGACCGTGGCGCTCCTCGCGCTCGCCGCGATCCCGCCGTTCAGCGGCTTCTTCTCCAAGGAGACGGTCCTCGGCGCCGCCGAGCACGTCGCCACCGGCCACACCGAGCAGGTCCCCGGCGCCGCCGGCTGGATCGTCCTCGTCGCCGGCCTGGTCACCGCCGTGCTCACCGCCGCGTACGCGATGCGCCTGTGGCTGCTGGCCTTCCGCGGCCACGGCACCGAGGCCCCGGACCACGGCCGGCAGCCGCTGACCATGACCGTCGTGCTGTGGGTGCTCGCCGTGCCCTCCCTCGCGCTCGGCGGACTTGCGTACCGCCTGCTGCCCGACTGGTTCGACGGCCGCTCCCTCGCCCCGGCCCTGACCACCTCCGTCATCGGCACCGGCCTGGCCCTGGCCGGCGGCATCGTCACCTACGCCGCCTGGCGCCACACCACCACGCGCGCCGCCCGGGTCCCGCTCGGCGCGGTCGCCGCCCACCCGGAGGGCGACGCCGGGCTGGTCGAGGCCGAGGCCATCGCCACCCACGAGCCGGCCTACGGGGACATCGCCTACGCCCCCGACCCGGCCGACCCCGGGCGGCTGCTGCTCGGCCCGCTGCACCGGCACGCGGCCGCCGGCTTCCACCTCGACGCGGTCTACTCGGCGCTGTTCGTCCGCCCGGTGCAGGCCGGGGCGAGCCTCGTACGGTTCCTGGACCGCGAGGTCGTCGACACCTATGTACGCGGTGCGGGCGCCCTACCGCGCTGGCTCGGGGCCGCCGTGCGGCGTGCCCAGACCGGCAATGTGCAGACCTATGTGAGCGCGCTGCTCGCCGGCACCGTCGTCCTCGCGGTCGCCGCCGTCCTCGTCGCCACGGGAGCGTGAGCAGGCGTGATCGATATCAACGAGTCCGTGATGCAGTTCCTTCTGGCATTCGTCGTCGTCGGCCCGCTCCTCGGCGCCGCCGCCGCTCTCCTGCCGGCCCCGCCCGGGCTGAAGGGGAAGTCCCCGGAACAGGCCGTGCTCCGCCACGGCGTGACCGTGACCGGCGCCGTTCTCATCGCCGCGATCGTCCTCGCGCTGGGATTCGACCACGACCACCCGTCGAAGATGCAGGCCAGCACCGACATCAGCTGGATCCCCGCACTCGACGTGCGCATCCGCCTCGGCATCGACGGCATCTCCCTCCCCCTGCTGGTCCTGACCGCGCTGCTGACCTTCCTCAGCGCGCTGTACAGCTACTTCAAGATGCCCGCGGGCCCGTCCCCGAAGGCCTTCGTCGCCCTGATCCTGGTCCTGGAGTCCGGCACCCTTGCCACCTTCGCCGTCCTCGATCTGCTGCTGTTCTTCCTCGCCTTCGAGATGGTCCTGATCCCGATGTACTTCCTCATCGCCCGCTGGGGCGGCGAGGGCCGGGCCGCGGCGGCGTGGAAGTTCATCCTGTACACGCTGCTCGGCTCGGTGGTCATGCTGCTCGGCCTGCTCCTCATCGGTCTGAGGGCGGGCACGTTCGACATGGTGGCACTCGCCACTGACAACGGCCGGTCGCTGACCACATCCGTGCAGGTCATCGCCGTACTGGCGATCGGGATCGGGCTCGCCGTGAAGACCCCGATGTGGCCGCTGCACAGCTGGCTGCCCGACGCCCACACGGCTGCGCCCACGGTCGGCTCGGTCCTGCTGGCGGGCGTCCTGCTGAAGATGGGTACGTACGGGTTCGTCCGGATCCTGCTGCCGATCGCGCCGGACGGCATGCGCACCTTCGCGCCCTATCTCGCCGCCTTCGCCGTCGTCGGGATCATCTACGGGTCCCTGGCCTGCCTGGCCCTCGCCAAGCGGGGCGCCAAGGGTGACCTGAAGCGGCTGATCGCCTACTCCTCCGTCGGCCACATGGGCTTCGTCCTGCTCGGCATCGCCACGATGTCCGCGACCGGCGTCAACGGCGCCCTGTTCGCCAACATCGCCCACGGCCTCATCACCGGCCTGCTCTTCTTCCTGGTCGGCGCCCTGAAGGACCGCACCGGCACCACCGACCTCGACACCCTGGCCGAGGAGACCGGAGCGGCCCTGTACGGCAAGGCCCCGCGCCTGGGCGGTCTGCTCGCCTTCGGCGCCGTAGCCTCCCTCGGTCTGCCGGGCCTGGCCGGGTTCTGGGGCGAGATGCTCGCGCTGTTCGGATCGTTCCGGCCCGCCGCCGACCTCAGCCGCCCCGCCTTCCTCACCTTCATGGCGATCGGCGCGTTCGGCACCCTGCTGACCGCCGCGTACATGCTCGTCGTGGTCCGCCGCGTCTGCATGGGCGCCGTACCGCAGGACACTCCGGCCCTCACCGACGTCCGCAGTTACGAGTTCGCGGCCTGGACCCCGCTCGTCGTCCTCACCGTCGTCGCGGGCCTGTGGCCCAAGGCCCTGCTCGGCCTGACCGACCCGGCCGTGCAGCAGCTCCTCGCAGGAGGCACCCGATGAGCTCCCTGGCCCAGCCGCTCGCCCAGCCCCTGGCGGAGTCCGCCGTCCAGTCCGTCGACTGGCTCGCCATCGCGCCGCCCACCCTGACGGCCGTCGTCGCCCTGGTCGTGCTCGTCGCCGACCTGTTCGTGCCGGACGCGAGGAAGGCCGTCCTCGGCTGGGTCTCCGTCGCCGGACTCGCCGCCTCAGCCCTCCTGCTGCTGCCGATCCTCGACGGCGACCGCTCCACCTTCTGCCTGACCACCCGGCAGGACGTGTGCAGCTACACCGCGGACCGCTTCACTCTCGTCATCCAGCTGCTGGTCCTCGGCGGCGCCCTGCTGGCGGCCCTGCTGTCGGTCACCGCCCTTAAGGACGCCCGCAAGGACATGCCCGCGGGCGAGTACTGGTTCCTGCTGCTGTCCTCCGCGGCCGGCGCCGCCCTGCTGCCCGCCTCCCGCGACCTCGCCACGCTCATCGTCGCGCTGGAGGTCGCCTCCCTGCCCGCCTTCGCCCTCGTCGGCCTGCGCCACGGCGACAAGCGGTCCTCCGAGGCGGCCCTGAAGTTCTTCCTGTCGTCGGTGACGGCCACCGCCGTCAGCCTCATGGGCGTCAGCTTCCTGTACGCCACGACCGGCACCCTCTACCTCACCCAGATCGCCGACCGCATCCAGCACGTCGACGGCCAGCTCCAGACCCTCGCCCAGACCGGTGTCGTCCTCACCCTGGTCGGCTTCGCCTTCAAGACCGCGGCCGTCCCCTTCCACTTCTGGGTGCCCGACACCTACGTCGGCGCCCCCCTGCCGATCGCCGCCTATCTGTCGGTCGTCGGCAAGGCCGTCGGCTTCTCCGGGCTGATCCTGGTCACCGTCGTCGCCCTCCCGTCGTACGCCGACGCCTGGGGCCCCGCGCTCGCCGCGCTGGCCGCCCTCACCATGACCGTCGGCAACGTCGGCGCCCTGCGCCAGCAGGCCACGCGCGCGTACAGCGCCGTACGGCTGCTCGCCTGGTCGTCCGTCGGCCAGGCCGGCTACCTGCTGGTGCCGATCGCCGCGGCCGCCTACTCCGACGACCCCGCCCACTCGATCGGCTCCACCGTCGCCTACGCCCTGATGTACGGCGCGGTGAACCTCGGCGCCTTCGCGGTGGCCGCACTCGTGGGCCGTACGCGCGCGTCCAACCGCGTCGCGGACTACCGCGGCCTGTACGCCACCAACCCCCTCACCGCCCTCCTCCTGGCGTTCTTCCTGCTCTGCCTGGCCGGCCTGCCGCCGGGCATCATCGGCCTGTTCGCCAAGGTCACCGTCTTCTCGGCGGCCGTCGACGCCGGCCTCGGCTGGCTGGCGGTGATCATGGCCGCCAACGTGGTGATCGCGCTGTTCTACTACCTGCAGTGGACGGCCCTGCTGTTCCGCGCCCCCGAGGGTGAGCCCGCCCGGCACCGCCTCCCGGCTCCGCTCACCGCGGCCCTCGCCCTCACCGCGGTCGTCGGTGTCGTGCTCTCCGGCGCACCCCAGCTGGTGCTGCGCTTCGCCGACACCGCGCTGTTCTGACGGCGCCCACGGGGAACCCTCACCCGGACGGCCCAGCCGGCCCCCGCCACGCGCCGGGGAACTGGCGGCCCTCGCCTGGCGTTGACCACTGCGGGAGGTTCCACTGGACCGTGACACCACGGCACCGGTGGCACCGCAGATCAGCAAGGCAAAGGGTTCCCCTGCCGCACCACTTGGAGGGCGTACCGTGCACCGCCGGCACAACGGGCTCAGGACGGCAGTACTCCTCGGGGGGCTGTCCGCACTCATCATCGTCATCGGCAGCTTCTTCGGCCGTACGGGCCTGATCGTGGCCGTCGTGGTGGCAGTGGGCACCAACGCGTACGCGTACTGGAACAGCGACAAGCTCGCCCTGCGCGCCATGCGCGCCCGCCCGGTCAGCGAGTTCGAGGCGCCGGGCCTGTACCGCATGGTCCGCGACCTGTCCACGCAGGCCCGCCAGCCCATGCCCCGCCTGTACATCTCCCCGACGGAGGCACCCAACGCCTTCGCGACCGGCCGCAACCCGCGCAACGCCGCCGTGTGCTGCACGGAGGGCATCCTGCGCATACTCGACGAGAGAGAGCTGCGCGGCGTCATCGGCCACGAACTCAGCCACGTCTACAACCGCGACATCCTGATCTCGTCGGTGGCCGGCGCGCTCGCCTCGGTGATCCTGTTCCTGGTGAACTTCGCCTGGCTCATCCCCATCGGCCGCTCGGACGACGACGAGGGTCCCGGCCTGCTCGGCATGCTGCTGATCATGATCCTGGGCCCGATCGCCGCGAGCCTCATCCAGCTCGCCATCAGCCGCTCCCGCGAGTACGAGGCCGACGCCTCCGGCGCCCGCCTCACGGGTGATCCGCTTGCGCTCGCCAGTGCACTGCGCAAGCTGGAAAGGGGAACCCAGCAGCTCCCGTTGCCGCCCGAACCGCGGCTGGAGACGGCGAGCCACATGATGATCGCGAACCCGTTCCGCCCGGGGCAGGGCATGTCGAAGATGTTCTCCACGCACCCGCCGATGGCGGAGCGGATCGCCCGGCTCGAAAAGATGGCAGGTCGCCCGCTGTGAAAACCATCCTGAACGTCATCTGGCTCGTCCTGAGCGGTTTCTGGCTGTTCCTCGCCTACCTTGCCGCGGGCGTGCTGCTGTGCATCACGATCATCGGCATCCCGTTCGGCATAGCGGCCTTCCGCATCGGCGTCTACGCGCTGTGGCCGTTCGGCTATTCGACGGTCGAGCGCCATGACGCCGGCGCACCCTCCTGCGTCGGCAACGTCCTGTGGCTGGTCCTCGCCGGCTGGTGGCTGGCGATCGGGCACATCGTGACGGGCATCGCCCTGTGCATCACGATCATCGGCATCCCGTTCGGCATCGCCAACTTCAAGCTGATCCCGGTCTCGCTGTTCCCGCTGGGCCGCGAGATCGTCCGCACGGGCGAGCCGTTCGCGGCCTCCTACTGACCAACGGCCACGCACGGGTGGCGGTACGCGGGCAAGGGCCCCGCACGGGTGGCCGTACGCGGGCAAGGGCCCCGCACGGGTGGCCGTACGCGGGCTACCCGCGGCCCACCCGGCGACGTACCGCGTACGCACCCGCCCCCACCGCCAGCACCCCCGCGCCGACGGCGACCGACAGGCCCGGCAGGGCGAACGCCAGGGCCGCGCACCCGACGAGGCCCACGGTGGGCACCACGCGCGTGTGCCAGGCGGCCGAGAGCGTCCAGGCCGAGGCGTTGGCCACGGCGTAGTACGCGAGCACGCCGAAGGACGAGAAGCCGATCGCGCCGCGCACGTCCACCGCGGCGGCCAGGACCGCGACCACCGCGCCCACGGCCAGCTCCGCCCGGTGCGGCACCTGGAAGCGCGGGTGGACGGCGGCCAGCGCGCGCGGCAGATGACCGTCCCGCGCCATGGCGAGCGTCGTCCGCGACACACCCAGGATCAGCGCGAGCAGGGAGCCCAGCGCGGCCACCGCGGCCCCCGCCCGCACCACCGGCACGAGCCCCGGCACGCCCGCCGCCCGCACCGCGTCGGCCAGCGGCGCCCCCGCGTCGCCGAGCCCGTCCGCGCCCAGCACGGCGAGCACGGCCACCGCCACGCACGCGTAGACGCCCAGCGCGATGCCCAGCGCCAGCGGGATCGCCCGCGGAATCGTGCGCGCCGGATCGCGCACCTCCTCGCCCAGCGTGGCGATACGGGCGTACCCGGCGAAGGCGAAGAACAGCAGACCGCCCGCCTGCAGCACCCCGCCCGCACCACCGGACGCCCCCACGTCCAGCCGCCCGGCGTCCGCCGCCCCCGACCCCAGGCACACCGCGACGACACTCGCCAGCACGGCCAGCACGACCGCCACGATCACCCGGGTCAGCCACGCCGACTTCTGGACGCCGCCGTAGTTGACGGCCGTCAGCACCACGACGGCCGCGACCGCGACGGCGTGCGCCTGCTGCGGCCACAGGTAGGCGCCCACGGTCAGCGCCATGGCCGCGCACGACGCCGTCTTGCCGACCACGAACGACCAGCCGGCGAGATACCCCCAGAACGCCCCCAGCCGCTCCCTGCCGTACACATAGGTGCCGCCCGAGGCCGGGTAGCGGGCCGCGAGCCGGGCCGAGGACATGGCGTTGCAGTAGGCGACCACGGCGGCGAGCGCGAGACCGAGCAGCAGACCGGACCCGGCGGCGCGGGCGGCCGGCCCCAGGGCGGCGAAGATTCCGGCCCCGACCATCGAGCCGAGCCCGACGACCACGGCGTCCCCGACCCCCAGGGTGCGCCGCAACTCGGCGCCCGCGGCTGCTCCGGACTGTGTCATGGCCCGCACCCTACTGATCGCCGCAACCACCGGACGTCCCTGTGACGTCCTGTTCATCAACGACGCACGAACACGCGCACGACGCCCTGCCGGGGATGAAGATCACAGCACCCGGACAGGGCGGGCACAGCGCGGAAGGGCAGGTTCACGGCATGGGAATCATCAGCTGGATCATCCTCGGCCTGCTGGCCGGGGCCATCGCCAAGTTCCTGCTGCCGGGCCGCGACCCGGGCGGCTTCATCGGGACGACCGTCATCGGCATCGCGGGCGCCTTCCTCGGCGGCTGGATCTCGGCCCGCTGGCTGGACCACCCGATCAGCAAGGACTTCTACGACGGTGCCACCTGGGCGGCGGCGATCGGCGGCTCGCTGGTCCTGCTGATCGCCTACCGCATCCTGTTCGGCAACTCCCGCGACTGACCGCCGGGCGGCAACGCGAAGGGTGGGCCCCCCAGGGCGCCCACCCTTTGTCGTACCGCCGGTGTCCTACCGGTAGTTCACGAACTGCAGCGCGAAGTCGAAGTCCTTGCCCTTGAGCAGCGCGATGACGGCCTGCAGGTCGTCGCGGCTCTTGGAGCTGACCCGCAGCTCGTCGCCCTGCACCTGGGCCTTCACACCCTTGGGGCCCTCATCGCGGATGATCTTCGCCACCTTCTTGGCGTTCTCCTGGGAGATGCCCTCCTGGATCGACGCGAAGATCTTGTACTCCTTGCCGGAGAGCTGAGGCTCGCCCGCGTCCAGGGCCTTCAGCGAGATGCCGCGCTTGATCAGCTTGGACTGGAAGACGTCGAGGATGGCCTTCACCCGGTCCTCGGAGTTCGCCTCCATGAGGATCTTCTCGCCGGACCACGAGATCGAGGCACCCACGCCCTTGAAGTCGTAGCGCTGCGAGATCTCCTTGGCGGCCTGGTTGAGGGCGTTGTCGACCTCCTGCCGCTCGACCTTCGAGACGATGTCGAAACTGGAGTCGGCCATGTCCTGTGGCTCCTTGTATCGGGGTGCGTATCGGGTGCGTGTCGGCGTCCGTGGGGCTGCCGCCGAGCCCGGCGTCGATCCCGGGCCGCATCCCGACCAGCCTAGTCACCCCGCCCCTCGGGAGTGGTGATCAATCGGGTGGCGAAGCACCCCCGCGCATCGGGTATTGTTTACGTCGTTGCCGGGGAACACCGCCGAAAGACGGTGTCGACCGCAGCAAACCCGGCGGTGTGCCCGAGCGGCCAAAGGGAGCAGACTGTAAATCTGCCGGCTCAGCCTTCCCAGGTTCGAATCCTGGCGCCGCCACACGGAAACAAGGGGCCCGTGACCTGCTGCAACAGCAGGTCACGGGCCCCTTGTCGTACCCCCCGGCGATCACCGCACTGTCTCGCTCTGTCTCGCGTTCGAACGGCCCGTCTCGGGCTGCGTGGACGGGCCGTGGACGGGCTTTCCAGAGGGTCGTCACCCGTACTGGCTTAGGCGAGCAGAGATCTTGGCGTTCGCAGCGTCGTCGCCGTCCTTCAGGAACTTCGCGTACACCCGGAAGAGGACAGTCATGCTGTGCCCGGCCCGCTCGGCTACCAGCTGAGGCTCCACGCCGGAACTGAGCCACGTGGACACCGCAGCATGACGTAGATCATATGGGCGCTTGGCCAGTGTCGAGACGAACTCATCTGAGGTGAGAGCACGTCTCCGGGCTTCCGCCCAGACTTCGCCGTATCCGGTGTCCTGGATCAGACCGCCGCGCATCGTCTGGAACAGTCGGCCGTCCGGCGCCGTGCCGTACGCGCTGACGTGCCACCGCAGGAGTGCCACGAGTTCCGGCGGGATCGGTACGTGACGGACTGCTCGTCGGGGCCGATGCTTGAGCCCGCGCTTGTCATGCGCCTCGCCGCTGTCCGTCCACGCTGAGCCGGAGCGCGGGCGAGTCTCTCTCAGCCGGAGCAGACCCCACCCACGCCGGGGCAGATCGCAGTCCCGAATCCGTAGGCCGATGACTTCGGCCGGCCGCGCGGCCGCGTAGTACATGCAGCCGAAGAATGCGACCAGACGGCGACCGCGCGGGCTCTGGTCTCGCACGGCCGCCAGCAGCTTGGCTGCTTGCCCAGGGTTCGGCACGCATTCGGGGTCGACCTCCTCGACCACCTGCTCCGGGGCTTTCCACTTGATGCGGGTGAGTGGATTGTCCGTGAGGAGTTCGGCCTCCACGGCGTACTCCAGAGAGTTGTAGAAGATTGCCCGCTTGCGGCTGATAGTTCCTGGTGCAGCGGTTGTGCCGTCCAGCTTCCTGGAGACCGCGTTGAGCGCGGCCCGCACCAGAACCAGGTCAGACAATGCTGACGTGGGCAGTGACTTGCGTTTGAACCATTCCAGAACCTTCTCCACGTCGGGCGGGATCTCCTGGTCCCAGCGGTTCTTGTTGAAAGCCCAGCTATACAGCGCGTGGCGTACGGCTCGGTCGTCCGCCACGCCTCGCGTGTCCTTCACGAACGTGGGCGTCACCGTCGCCATGGCTTCGGCTAACGTGCGCCGAGTCGATGCAGGGGAGTGGGCCCACTTCAACTCGATGTAGTTGCGCGCGTGGTCGAACCACGAGATGTCCCGGTCCCTGGCGACCAGGGACTTCGGCAAGCCGCTGTCCACGTCGAACGGCTGGCCCTCACGTGCAGCGGTAATGAGCTGGGCCCGGCGACTCTCCGCCAGGCCCAGGGTGAGGAACGACTCCGAGTGTGGGCGGGGGCCCACCTTCCAGCGGAGTTGGTATGGGTTCCGCGAGTCGCTGCGCTTGCGGATAGCCCAGATCTTTACGGAGTAGCTCCACTCGGTCACGCGGCATCCAGTTCGTTGAGAAAGGCGTCCAGGGCACTTCGGCGCACGCAAATGCGGCCGGTCGGCGTGCGCCGTGCCTCCGGCCCGTAGCCGCGGTTCCGCCACCGGTACCAGGTGGCGCGGGTGATGCCGATCTCTTCCAGCACGTCGCTCAGCGGCAGCAGTTCGTCTTTGGGGGCGCGGCGACGGGTAGGGGTGGCCATGTCGGGATCTCCTCGGGACAGCAGGAGGGACAGAAGGGTGGAGGGGGCAGCACGCCGTCGCGACGCGCCACCCCTCTCAGCAGTCCGCTACATGCGCTACATCCGCTACAGCGCAGGTCAGGGCCCTGTTTCCTGTAGCGGATTGGTCGCGTGTAGCGGATTGGTGCCGCTACGCGGTGCCGGAGGCTGCGGGCTGCGTAGTGGTTTCCGCGGGCGTGTAGCGGATGCCGGCGAGCTCTTCCGCTACGGATTCGCCGCCGCTGACCTGCGGCGTAGCGGCTGTAGCGGATGTAGCGGACTTTGAGGGGGGCGGGGGGCAGTAGCGGGCCCAGGCGTCTGCGAGGTCCTCGGCGTAGTAGCCGCGCGGCACGGTGCCGGCCGCGGTGCGGATGGGGCGGGGCTTGATGGGCTTGTTGGCGCTGGTGACGTACTGGCTCAGCAGGCGGGCCAGTCCGCGCGGGGTGAGCGGTTTGCCGCCGATGTCGACCCACGGGGCGTCGTCCATGCTGGTCAGGCACTCCAGGATGGCGGCGGTGGGCATGCGGTCGATGCCACAGAACACGGTGTCGCGCAGGTCGATCAGCAGCCGGATGCCGAGGGACGCTTCGTCGTCCTCACTCGCGGCAGCCACCAGCTCCACGCAGGCGGCCCGTGCGCGTGAGGACCAGGCGCCGCCGGCCGCCTCTGCGACGGCGAGGAGGGGCTCCCACACGTCAGCGGGTCGGTCGGTGATGCCGTCGGGCATGACAGGCCATGCCCCATCGACGGTAGAGCGGACGGTGTCAGCCCAGCGGGCGAGCCGGCCGCGCAGGGCGTGACCTTCCTTCTCGTGGACGCGCTGCCGGTAGGGCTCGACCCGCTCGTTTCGGGCTCGGCGGCGCATGCGGACGATGACCGAACGGGTCAGGATCGTGTCGGGCAGCGAGCCGAGCCCGGCCATGGCCACCGCGCAGTACGAGGGGAACGGCTGGACGCTCTGGTTGGAGCCGTCGCCCACGCACCGGTACGTGACGCCGGAGCGGCGGTGTCCAGCGTTCAAGAACCCGCGCAGCTCTTCGTTGTCCCCGGCCTTGGGACCGAACACGGTGTCGATCTCGTCGAAGAGGATCGTGGGGCGTCCCTCGGTGCCGGAGACGGCGCGGAAGAGGGCGGCGGCGGATGCGTTGACGGCCACCATCGGCTGCGGGACCAGGGTTTCCACGATCTCCAGCGCGCGGGACTTGCCGGAACCGGGTTCGGGGGACAGGAAGGCGATGCGGGGGGTGGAGTCGAAGCAGTCGAGCAGGTGGGCGTGCGCGTCCCACAGGGTGACGGCGACGTAGGCGGCCTCGGTGGGGAAGACGTTGAAGCGGCGGTGGAAGGCTTCCACCTCGTTCAGCAGCGCGGCGCCGTCGATGGGGTCGGTCATGCGGCCCTTCCTTCCTGGGGGTTGCGCAGGGGGCAGGTGTCGCGGTGGGCGGTGTGGTCGTCGATGAGGGCGAGCACGCGGCGGTGGCTGATGGCGCTGCGGTCGCGTCCGCATGCGCAGCTCGAAGTGGCGGTGGGGGTGGCGCCGCGCGGTGCAGCGATGTGCAGCCACGCCACCGGGTACCGGCCGTCCGCCGGGTGCGGGTCAGAGCGAAGAGCAGAAGGGACGCCCTTACGGGCGACGTCCTCCGACACGCCCACCGCCGTCACCGGCGCGGCCGCGAGGGCGGCGAGCGGCCGGGGGCCGGTGAGGGTCTGGCTCTTAGTAGGGGAGGCGTTGGTCATGCCGCCACCCGCTTGCCGGCCGGGTTGTGGGCGATGGACCAGTCCAGCCCACGGGCGATGACGTCGTCGTAGTAGCGCTGCGACTGGGTGGCGTTGCCCGCTGCCGCCCTACTAAGAGCCTCCTCGACCTCAGCGCGGGTGAGGTCGCCGGACGCCACCAGCCGCCCGAGTGCCCGCGCGGCCCGCAGCAGCGTGGCGTTGCGGGTGCCGTCCGCGGCGGTGGCCACGCTGCGCGCCTCGTTGCGCAGTGCCGCGGCGGCGTACCCGCTGCGGCACTCCATAGAGTGCGCCATGGCCTTGTTGGGGCGCTGAGGGGGTTTCAGGGCGTCGTGGAGCCAGTCGGGCAGCGGGACGGGGTCGCGTGGGTCCAGGACGGTGTATGGGCCGTCGGGTGTGGTGCTGCCGGCAGCGACGACGTACCCGCCCCACCCGCGAGTGTCGATCTTCTTGGCCAGCCGTCCGGCGGTGGAGTGCAGCCGTTCGCCGGGGGGTTGGGTAAAGTACAGGTGCTCCCCGCCGCGCGCGGTCCGCACTCGGTAGGTGTCGGGGACAGCCTGCCCGGCGCGCTCGCAGAGCGCCGCGAAGTTGGTGACGCCGTCAGGCGTTCCTTTCGGCTCGTACGGTTTGGGCATGTCGAGGTCGACGACCAGCAGCCCGGACGGGCCGGTCGCGATGGCCACGTTGTAGGGCTGCTGGGACCAGGCGGCGGTGATCAGGTCCACGTCCGTCGTGGCGCGCTGCTCGGGGGTCTTGTGTCCGTCGGCGCAGCGTCCGGTGCCGGGGCAGTGCCTTTCGGCGTGCCCGGCGGGCCGCTTGTCGCCCGGGCGGAGGGGGAAGACGCGCCAGCCGCGGCCGCCCGCCTCGATCGCCCATGCGAGCAGCTCCAGCCGGGTCAGGTCGGTGGTGGGCAGTTCGGTCGGTACTGGTCGGATGTCGGGGGGTTGGGTCATGCTGAATGTCTCCAGTTCCTTGTTGGGGTGCTGGATGGCAGGGGCGACCTCGGTTCTTGGTGGAAAGGGGGTCGCCCCTTCGCCTGCCGCCAGGAAAAGGCGGGGCAGGCTGTCAGTGGGGGTCGTTAAGGTCGCGGCATGACGACGACCGTTGATCTTGTGCCGGGCCTGATCACGACGCGGGATGCCATCGCGGCGACCTTCGGCTGTGGGACTTTCCAGGGCATCGAACCTGCCGACAAGGCAGGCAAGGTGTTCGTGTTCTCCGACCCGTCAGCGGGCGAGGAGTACGGCTACACCTTCGATGGGCGCGCGGAAGACGACGAGTACGGGCCGCTGTACCTGTACACCGGAGCCGGCGCAAAGGGGCACCAGAAGCCGTCCGGGCGCAACGGATCGCTGCTCACCCACGCAGAGAAGAACCGGGAGCTGCACCTGTTTGTCGCGCACGGCCGGGTGCCCGGCGGTGGGGCGATGCTCCAGCGCTACATCGGTCAGATGGTGCTGGACCCCATCCGGCCCTACGAGGTTCGGCGCGGGCCCGGCCAGGACGGCGTCATGCGCAACGTGCTCGTCTTCCGGTTCCGGCCGGCCGCGGGAACGACGCCGGCCTGGATCGAGGCTGACCGTGTGCCGGCCGCCGCAAAGACGTCCATCGAGATCGTCGATCCCGCGGTGTCGGTACCGGCGCCGGCAGTGGTCCCGGTGCCCAAGCAGAACGGGGCGAAGGTCAAGGCGACCGAGCAGCACAGCACCGCTGAGACGGTCGCCGATATTCCTGCCGCGCAGCGCAAGGTGTTGCGCCGCGAGGGCGAGTTGGTCACGGCGTTCGAGGCTCATCTGATGGCGGCGGGACACAAGACCCACAGCTTCCAGTTCACCATCAAGGGCGAGCCGGGGGCGCTGACGCCTGACCTGTACGACGCGACGGATCACGCGCTGTATGAGGCGAAGGGGCTGACGACCCGGGCCAACGTGCGGATGGCGATCGGACAGCTCCTCGATTACCGCCGCAGCGTCCCCAACCGGGACGACTTGCGCTTGGCGGTGCTGCTGCCGAGCAAGCCCACGGAGGATGTGCAGGAACTCTTGGGGGAGTTGGGCATCGGCTTGGTCTACCAGACCGAGGATGGCTTCGCCGGCTGGCCGCTCAGCGACAAGCAGCCCTAGCCGTGGAAGTGGTTGCGCTTGAAGACGGCCTTGCGGATGTGGACTGTGGTCCCGCCCCGGTCGGGGCGGTGGCCGAAGACCTGGGCGGCGATGTAGCCGCCGAAGATGACGGCGGCGAGGATGATGAGCTGCTGGATGAGCGCGGCGAGTGTGGCGATGAACGTGGTGAGCAGCAGCAGGCCGCCACAGACGGCGAGGAACCCGATGCCCCCGAGGGCGACGTTCACCGCGGCCCGGGAGATGGCCGGCTTGGCGGTGACCGGCTCGGGCTGGGCGGGGGCGACGGCGTAGCCGGTGACGACCCGCCCGTCGGGCAGGACCACACTGGCCACTGCCGGGACGGCGGCCGGCTGGACGGGCACGAGCGGCGCCGGCCCCGGCTGAGTGAGGGGCTGCGGGTAGTGGACGGGGACAGGGCGGGGCTCGGGGTAGTTCACGGCTCCTCCTGAGTGCGCCGGCGGGCCCGCGCATGCGTGTGCGTGCGCGGGCCCGGGCGTGTGTCAGAGACGGGTGTCAGGGGGTGTCAGGGCGGGGCGTCACGCGGTTCTGACACCGGGTTTGCCTAGGGGTTCGGGTGTCAGGCGGGTGTGACGGTGTCAGGTGTCAGGCGGCCGTCAGGGCGGGGACGATGCGCCACCGGCCGGTGGTGTTGGTCGGCTCCAGGCGCCCGTCGAGGGCGGCTTCCTTGAGCCGGGCGGACACCCAGGGACGGGAGAGGTTGTGCTGGTCGCACCAGTCCATGAAGTCCTTCGGCCCGACGACCATCCGGCCTTCGCGCTCGAACTGCTCCAGCGCCTGGGCGAACAGTCGCCTGGCCTCCTCGGGGGACGGCTTGCGCCCGGTCTCATGGCCGAAGATCGGGGCGTCGTCGCCCTGCTCGGCCTCGGGCAGGGCGGCCTCGGGGTCGATGTCCGCGTCCTCCGGGTCCACGAACAGGCCGCCGTGCCCCATCGCGTTCTCCTCTTCGTCGACGGCCTGCAGCGCTGCCGGCTGCGGGGCACCGTCTGGGGTGCGGCCGGTGTAGGCGGTGCCGGCCACGCCGGTCGCGGCGCCCGCGGTGACCGGGTCGGCGGTGGCGCCGTTGCGCTGGGCCCAGGTGGCCAGCAGCTCCATGACCGGCACGGCCCGCTGCGTGAAGCGCCGGGTGCGCCCCGGGGAGGCGTATCGGTCCTCGGGGATGCCGGGGGAGACGACGTAGCAGTAGCCCGGCCTGCGGTTGCCCCAGGCGCCCGGGTGCGCGCCTTGGGCGAGGACCTCGTCGGGGAGGGAGAATCCCTCGTCGCGCGGGTCGCAGCCGAGCGCGATCACGGAGGGCAGCGACGCGCGGGTGCTGGTGGACATCTGGTCGTAGGAGGGACGCTGCAGCGACACGATCAGTGAGACGCCCGCGGAGCGTGCCTCTTGGGCGATGCCGGTGAACGCGTCGTCGCCCAGAGCGCGGAGGGTGTTGGCGGCCTCCTCGAACCAGGTCACCAGGAACGGCATACCGGGGCAGCCGCACGGGCGGCCGTCGGGGCGGCAGGTGTACTCGCGGCTGGTCTGCTCCTGCGCGGCCGCGGGGACCCACTGGCGGTAGCCGTGCGCGCCGAGCCAGCCCGTGCGCGCGGGGATGACGGCCTCGACAGCCGCCACCATGACCTCGGTCGGGGTGCCGCCCTCCGCGGCCCAGTCCAGGCCCGGACGCAGCGGGGCGAAGTCCTGGAATGCCTTGGGGTCGGAGAACCACACCAGCACATCCCGGCGGGAGAGGATCTCCGTGAGCAGGTTCAGGGCGGTGTCGCCCTTGCCGGAGCCGGTGCCGCCGGCGACCAGGATGTGCGTGGAGTTGCGGCCGGCGTCCGGGTCGCCGGGCAGCCAGATCAGCAGCGGGGCGCCGTCGTCGTAGCGGCCGATGACCAGCGGTTCCGCGATCGACCCGCCCAGGTTGGACGGGCCCTGCCACTCGACGACCTCGGACAGCATGTCCTCCGGGACGATCACCAGCTCACCGCGGCGCGCGGAGTCAGGGCTCGGGGTGTACCGCACGGCGGACGTCGGCAGGTCCAGCGCGGACGCGAGCCGGGCCAGGCTCTTGGTGACGTCCTCGTTGGTCTGCTCCCCGGGCTCCAGCGCGAGCGGCGCGGTGACCCGGTTCGGCTCCACCTTCGCGGCCCCGATCTGCGCCCGGGCCAGGCCGACCTTCTCCAGCAGACCCTTGTCCCCGCCCGTGCCGGCGACGGCCTCGGGGGTGTGGCGCATGAGCATGCGCACGTTCCAAGACAGGGCGAGCGCCGGGCCGCCCATCAGGTACAGGTCGTCGAGCGGGCCCGCGGTGGGTCCGGCGAGGGCGGCGGCGGTCAGCCACGCGGACCCGGCGGCCACCGTGATCGCGGAGTGCAGGCGCCGCTGCTGGCTGGTCGACTTCCCCGCCCACCACGTGGCCCCGGTCAGGGCCACGGAGGCGAGGGTGAGCCCGACCCCGGCGGCGGCGCTCTCGCCCCACCGCCAGTGCCCGAGCGCGCCGGCGATGCCGGTGGCGCCCCAGCTCAGCCACGGCGGGATGTGCGGCTTGGCCCGGTGGAGCAGGTACTTGCCCACCCCGCCGGCGTCCGAGCCGCCGCGCAGTTGGTTCTCCAGCAGCCCGGCGAGCTGCTGCTGTGCGTCCATCTCTCGCATCGGTGCTTCCCTCCTACTGCTGGGCCCAGTTCATGACCGGCTGCTGCGGGCGCCGGGCGCGGTGGCGCACCCGGTTGATCTCCTCCTCGAACTCCTGCTGAAAGACCGAGTAGCAGGCGGCGGCATTCTTCGCGGCGTCCCTCAGAGCGTCCGCGGAGCGCTGCATCTTGCGGGCAACCTTCTGCGCGCGGACGCGGGAGCCGAACGCGCGCCCCTGCGGGTCGGGCACGGCGGCGAGCACGCCCTTGAGGATCTCGGCGCCCATCGCCACCTCGATCGAGAGCGTCACCGCGGCGGCCCGCAGGGTGTTGCAGTAGTTGCGGACCTGGGCCGGGGACGTGAACTCCGGTGCTGGCAGCAGCGCTTCGGCGTGCGGACGCTTGCTCCCACCGCCGCTTCCGCTGCCGTGGTTGTTCGTGGTGCGGTTGACGTTGATGTTGATGGGCGGGGCGATGGAGCTGCCCAGTCCGCCGATGAAGCCGCCGGCGGCGGCGCCCGCGTTGGCGAACTTGTTGCTCTTGTCGCCGCCGCTGGGGGTGCTGTTGCGCGTCGTGGTTGCCATCAGAGCGTCTCTCCTCGGGTCAGTGCGTGCGGCGGACGATGAGCCAGGCGCTCTGGGCGGCGATCCAGGTCAGCAGCCACAGCAGCTCCAGCGGCCCGGCGAGCGGACCGAACCCGGCCGCGAGAGCGAGCCAGGCGAGCGCGGCGGTGGCGAGCACGGTCAGGCCGGCCCGCCAGGCGATGACGCTGCCGCGGCCCGGCCGGCGCACCTGTAGGAAGCCGAACCACACCACCGGGGCGACGGCGAGCGGGGCGAGCAGCAGGCCGGACCACCAGGCCAACGCGTGCAGGACCGCGGCCAGCGGCACCGCGAACAGGGCGAGCACGGTCGGGGCGAGGGCGCGGCGCGAGCGCCACAACGCACGGCCCAGGAAGCCGAGCGCCTCGCGAGTCAGGGAGGGACGCTCGGGGACGACGACCACGAACGGCTGGGCGCCGCGGCGGCCACGCTGACGCGGGATGTGGACAGTGTGGACGCCCGCGGCCGTCTTCACGCCGCGGGCACGGGTACGGCTGGACACAGCAAGACTCCTAGGTCAGAGAGGGTTCGGGGCGCTGTGCAGAGTCAGGCCGCGGCCTGCTGATCGGGGTACACACACGGCACGCACGCCCCGAGGGATGTGGGGATGACGTAGCCGGCATCAGTGCGGCACTCAGGGCAGATACGGCGCGCGGCGTTCGCCTTGTCCAGCGCCGTCCGCTTGGCGGGGGTCATCGGCCGGACGGGCTTCGCGTCGTCGACGCGGTAGAGGTAGGCGACTAACGGCGGGCGGCGGCGACGTGGGCGTTCGAGCTGGGCGGCCACGTCCTGACCGCCCGGGCGTAGCCCGCGGGCACGCAGCTGGCGGCGGGTGGCCAGCCCCTCCGGCGCCAGATGCCAGGGGTAGACGGGGACCGTCGCCATCAGCGACTCGCGATGGCCAGCTCAGCGCCGCCCGCGGCCGGGTCGCGGTGTTCGGCGTAGCGGGCGGAGACCCACCCGACCGACCAGCCGCACAGCTCCGCAGCGGCTCGCACGGGCAGTCCGGCTTCGAAGGCAGCCCGCACGGTCGCGCGCGCCCGGTCCTCGGGGAACTTTTCGACGGCGGGGCCGGCGGCCAGTAGGGCGGCGCGTTCACGCTCGGCCCGCTCCTCGCGCTCGGCCCGTTCACGGCGTTCACGCTCGATGCGCTCCGCCCGCTCCCGCTCACGCTGCTCGGCTTGCGCCCGCTCGGCGCGTTCACGCTCCAGCCGCAGCCGTTCACGCTCGCGCTCACGGCGTTCACGCTCTTCCCGCTCGGCACGCTCGCGAGCCTCCTCCCGCTCGCGCTCCTCGCGGCGAGCACGCTCCTCGCGCTCGGCCTGCTCGCGGGCGAGACGCGCTTCGTGCTCACGCTGTTCACGCGCCAGCGCTGCCGCGTGCTCGCGCTCCTCCCGCGCCATCCGCACGGCCGCGTCGCGCTCTTCCCGAGCGGCTTGCCGCCGTGCCTCCCGCTCCGTCTGCTGTCGTGCCTCCAGCGCGGTCACGGCGGCGGCGATCGAGCGCCGGTAGGCAAGCCCGGTCTCGGCCGTGACGATGAGCAGCAGCGGCGCGACCGCGTGCACGGCCACGCCCACCATGTCCCTGTTCAGCGCGGAGTCAGCGACGTTCAAGGCCAACGTCATGCAACCGGTCATCCAGCGCAGAACGACCGGCCACCGGCCACCGCGCCCACCCAACCGGGCCAACACGGCATCCAGCCGGACAACGATCACGACGGCCGCGTCGACCACCAGCGGCAGGATCGGCGCCGTCCAGTCCCACTCATCCGGCGTGTGCTCCGCCGCGAGCGGAGTCACCGTGAGGATCGAGTAGAGCATCGCGCCCGCCACGATCAGCCACGTACCAACCGACAGAGCGCGCTCGGCTGAACGGATCTGCTCGGTGTTCACGCGCCCACCCCCGTCCATGAACGCACCCGAGTAGCGGCGATCAGCACCACCGGCGAGGACGGGTCGTCGGGAATCTTGCTGTCCTCGACCCACCGCCACTCGGCGCCCGGCACCGGCTCGAAGCCCAGCACGCTCAGCGCGTGCACGCGCTCCGTGAACGTCGGTACCGGGTCCTGCCGGTCGAAGCTGAACTCCGGCCACGGCGCCGCACCCGCATTCACCAGCACCACGTACAGGCGCCACCGCCCCTTGTACACGGACATCTGCGCCGTGAACTCCGCCGCCATCAGGCCACCTCCGGCGCGTCGGCGCCGCTCCGGTTCGTCAGGTCCCGGCGCGCGGCCAGCACCTTGCGCCGGGCCCGGCGCAGCCGGCGCGTGTCCAGCTCCGTCACCGGCCGGTCCAGAAGGCTGATCCGAACGTCCAGCTCCTCGACCTCCGCCCGGATGAGCGGCATCTCGGCGTCGATCGCGGTCAGCTCCGCGTCCGTCGGTCCGCGTTCCAGATCGCTCACGTCGACGGTGGACAGCGGGTGAAGGGGGAGAATCTTCATGGGTCGTGTTCCTCTCGAAGGGTGGAACGGCCCGAACCGCGGCTCCCGGGTGGCACCCCGGGAGCCGCTTGCCGTTGAAGCCAAGGAATGCGCGGCTCCCCACACCCCGCCCGTACGGCCGGCCGCACCGAGTGCGAGACCGGACGGGCGAGGGAGGCAACCGGCCGCAGCGCTAGCCGCTGCGACGGGAGGAAGAGAGTGGACCGGACCTACTGGCGCTCGCCGACCGGTCCATTACGGCGGCGCACAAAACCTTCGTCGGCGAATTGAGATGCTCCTCAGTCGAAATCAGCAGGGATGAATCACTGCAAGGGGGACCACGTCCCCACCCTCCGGCCGTTGCTCGCGGTCACCGGGCCACCTCGCCAGTCGGGCCGAAGCCCTGTCCTCTGGCCTTATTGGGCGGTCTTGCAGCGTGTCCGCCCCTGCCGAATGAGCCGTTGCAGCTCGCTCGGTGCACACCTGCGATCGGCCGTGAGGCCACAATCTGGTGCGCACCAGTAGAGTGCATCTGGTGCGCACCAGAGTCAAGGTGGTTCGCCGATTCGAGTGGCGATCGCCTTGCCGCGGTGCATCTCTAGGAGACCGTTCGGGGGAGGGCGTTCGGTAGCCAACAGGCCTTAACTCCCGTCCGGTTAACCCCTGTTGACCTGCACTAATGTGCGGCATGCTGAGATCGTCAGTGACGGGAACGATCGCCGGACGGTGGCCTGTGAGTGCAGGACTTCGAGGAACGCGAACGGCGCGAGGCTGGTCTCAAGAGCGGCTGGTTCGCGAGATCGAGCAATACGCCCGACGCCACATCACCGATGTCGCGTCCACAGCGAGTTTGCGGGTGTACGTGTCCGAATGGGAGAACGGCAAGCGCAAGATCTCAGACCACTACGCGGCGATTCTGCGGCAGCTCCTCGGAGTTACGGATGCGGAGCTGAGGGGCACGCCTGCGGTCGCTGCGATGGCCGTGACGGACGGATACGACGACCTTCTCAATAGGATCGATTCGGCCAGTAGCGTCAGTGAGTCCATGGTGAAGGCGTTCAACGACCAAACCGAACTGCTCCGCACCATGGACCGTCAGTTGGGCGCCGCCCACCTGATTGACCAGATGACGGGTCATCTGTCGGCACTCGAAGACGCGCTGAACTTCGCCGTCCTGCCCAACGCTCGTCGGCCGGTGGCGCTCGCGCTCGCTGGTGCGTCGACCCTGGCAGCCTGGCAGGCCATCGACGCCGGCGCGGTCGAGCGCGCATGGCGGCACTACGAACTCGCGAAGCGGGCCGCGCGCGACGCAGAGGCGCCGATGTACCTAGCGCACGCCATGGGTGAGCAGGCATACGTGCTGTGCGAGGCTGGTCGACCAGCGCTGGGCTTGGAATTGATCCGGGACGCGCAGAGGGTGCTAGGCCGAGATGGCTCGCCGCGGCTCTGGGCATGGCTCTATGCCGCTGAGGCAGAGCTCTGCGCTCACGCCGGCCTGGCGGACGAGTCCAGGCAGGCACTGGACGCTGCGATGGACAAGATTCCCCCGGGCCCGGAGGATCGGGACCCGGACATGCTGAGCATCTTTCTTAACGGTGCCCATCTGACCCGCTGGCGCGGCAACGTGCTCAGCCTGCTCGGTGACGACGACGCGGTGACCGACTTGTACAGCGCTCTGGAACTAGCGGACCCGACCTTCGTCCGGGCCCGGGCGGGGATGCACGCGGACCTGGCCCACGCGCATCTCACCCGAGCGGAGTACGACGACGCTCACGCCCACCTGCGGCAGGCGCGGTTACTGGCGAGCCGCACTGGTTCGGTGCGGCAGCGCCGTCGCATCGACCTCCTCAACGCCCGGCTGTGACTCCCTGCCCGCGCCGGCTCGCCAGGATGTGCAGCAAGGCAACAAGGGTGCCTGACCCCATGAGCTCACCCCGAGACATAAGCCCAGGCACATCGGCAAGGGGAACCCACTCGATGTGCCCAGCTTCCTCAAGATCCGTGGGCTCACCGATCTTCTCGGCGCCGTGGCCTACGAAGATTTCGTGGGGCGAGTCGACCATGCCCACCATCGGCTGGTAGGTCACAACGTGCTCCAGTGATTTCGGCCGCCAGCCAGTTTCCTCGACGACTTCGCGCATGGCGGTGTCCGCCGGGTCTTCACCCTGATCCACGATGCCGCCGGGGAGCTCCCAGCCGAACTGCTTGGGGACGAACCGATACCGCCACATCATGAGGACGCGGTCCTGGTCATCCAGGACGGCAGCCACGGCTACGTGGTGCAGCTTCACGACATGGTGCTCGAACGGCTCCATGCCCGGGGGCTGCACATCCCACATCTGCAGTTTGACCCACCTGTTGTCGTAGAGGTCGCGCTCACCATGGATGCGCCATGGCTCCAGCCCCTCCGGCGGCTCGACGCTGACGGCGCGCGGCACCCGGTAGGCGCTTCGGCCTCGGACCTCCAACGCCCCCTCAGCCACGAGACGCGCGAGTACCTGTCGAAGCGCCGTCCGTCCGATGCCCAGTTCTTCAACCAGCGCACGCTCTGAAGGGAACTTATTACCGGCGGTGTACTCGCCGGCGGCGAGCCGCGCGCGAAGCGTCTCGTAGACCTTGCTCGTCTTTGGTCCCATCCGTCGGAGCACTCTCCGTTCAGCAGTGTGGTGCGTACCAGCGTAGCCGGGGTGAGCCACGCAGGAGCGGGGTCATGCGCCAAGCAGCAGCATCCTGCCCCGCTCTCCTGAACTGCCGACTGCAAGCAGATGCGGCTTCTCGTACAGGAGACGAAGACATTGGATGGAAATGTCAACGGCGCGCATCATTTGGTCTACTGAGTCTCTAGGGCTCGGCTCCTTAGCCCCATGCACAAGCTTGCTTCGAGTGCCATACATAGCTTTGACTTCGTCGAACAGCTTCTTTCGCGCTGCTGGGTCGCTCGGTTCCATCAGGTGCGCAATCGCCCCTGACACACGGAAGCTTACCTCTCCTTCTCCTGTGCCGAACATATTTTCCCAGCAAATCACTGCATCGATGAAACTGTCCAACGGATCAAGCCGTCGTGAAACAGCGGAGAGTAGCCGACGCATTGTCATGTCTAGGCTTAGCGGGTGCTCCGCAACCTTTGAGGCCCAGAATTCGATGGACGCTGCTGATTCACGGTCGACGGGAGTCGTTCCGAAGGTAGAAACGGGGTACTTATAAGGGCTCATTCCAGCGCTCATGCCGAGAGTGGCCGGATTGTGAACCGCGGTTGCCATTTCCACAGGGGCAATGTACTGGCCAGGTGCCGAAGCGAGGAGCATCGTGAGACAGGCGAGGTCAATAGTTCTTCGGAACTCTCGCGAGAACTTTTCGAACCGCGGTCGGTTCTGTTCAAATCGGCGCATGAAAGAGTCATCGTCGGCCTGGATCGGGTTGAAGGGTGACACGCTAAGCAACTGAAGATTTACCTCAACCTCCAGCACGGCCACCACGTTCTCGGCACCCATCAACAATTCGATGTCGCGCACTGTAGGCAGTCGTAGCAAACCGCCTTTGAATTCCAGCCTGTCGACGCCAACCAGTTCTAGGGATGCTAGGCCAATTAGTGCAGGCACTTTGGTCGCCTTTTTACTGGCAAGGCTGCGTACGTGCCGGAGAGCCCGGCGCACTCCATCAAAATAATCATCGATGGTCGATGTCTCTGCGAGCTTGATGGCGCCGCTACGCAGAAGGGCTGCTGGGAGCATCCCCAATTGCATCGTGCCACTTGTACCATTGGACCATACAGCGGTGGACTGAATCTCCATTCCGTCCCCCTCGTAGGTGCTTGCCTCCGGCGCCTCCGGAAACAGCCTACTGAGAGTGGGGTCTAGCAGGATCTGCTTGGCGATTTCTTGGGATTGTGGGTGGCCGTAGAAAAGTGGCGAAGGTGCGTGAACGTTAGGCCTCGGTGCAGGCGGAAGCAAGAATTGGGGATAGGCTTCCACTGCAAGGGCAAGAAGCGCGTTCTCCACGGCATCGTCAGATCGCGACTGGGCCAAGTCGCCACCACAATGTGTACGCCACAGATTAGCCAAGCTGGCGCCAAGTTGAGAGGAGTACCCTACTCTTTGCGAAACGTGCAGATGAGTAATGAAAGGGTCTTGGTGCGCTTGGGCCTCAAGCACGATGTGCTGCATCGCGCTGAGAACTTCCTGTTGTTTGTCACTGAGCTTGATCGTAGGTGAGAACTCGTTTGGAGCGAGGTTGAGGCAATGTTCGATGAACGGACCACCGAAGTGTTTTACGATTTCGTCCATCGACGCATTATAGAGCGGATATTGCATGAGGACCTCCTCAAGCGCACAGACTTCTGATCTGCGGCGCGCTCGAGGGCGTGGGCGCTTAGACATGGCTGCACCCCTGCGCGTAACACCCTGTGAGTCGGGAATTTGGCGCAGTGGGCGGTCCTGCCCCTTTTTATGGCGAGTGCCCGAGTTACCACCCAGAGCTCTGCCGGCCGTCAGACGTGCAACAACTTCGCGCAAGTCTGTCATCAATTGCAGCAAATCGACTTTTGACTTGCAAAGAAATCCGAACCGAACTTTTTATCGAAGTTTCGATGCTGACGCCTTGGGGCGAGCATCGATGAAGACTGGCTCGATGTCTACACCGTGTGCTCGTGACGTGGCCTTCGCGAGATCCTTTACCTGCTGACGAAAAAGGGGATCGAAATGCTTATCTTCGAAGCAGATGCACACAAAAAAGGCGCATTTCAGCTCCTCGGATTGCAGGTATTGCACGGTCTGCTTAGTCAGTCCATGCCAAAAGCCCGAATTGCTCGCCAGCTTCATTTCGATAAGCGCGCGAGCTTCCCAGTTTTGTACGAACTTGAAGTCGACGGGCCCTCGACCTGCGTTTGCCTCGGAGGTGAGGTCGATCTTGTGTGCTCGGCAATAGTGGGATGCGGCAAATCGGAACAGTGACTGGCAGGCGCTTTCAGGGCGGAACTTGGTTTTGTCCCAGAGTAGTCTCCAACCGTCCGACTGCTCGATCCCATGGGCGTACGCCGCGATCAATGCGGCGATAAATTCACGGAATTCGTCAGGTGTTGAAGGTGTGAATGATAGGGGATTCTCTGTGGCGAGGGACTTACCTAGCTCGTAGGTCTTCGTCCTTAGTAGCGGGTCATTTTCGATATCATAGGGCTTCTTCTCGTCTGTCTCGCGCTCGCGCATGTATGCCTTGACGAGTTCTGGATTTTCTCTCGCCATACGGGCCTTCATCGCGGCCGGTACTCGCCATGCCAAGTCGAAGTTGAAATTAGCGCGAAGCGTTTCCGAGTCCTGCCGCCATGCCCAGTCCCAGAAGTCGTCGGCGCCGATGGTCAGCATCTCTCGGAGAAATCGTGCTGGCGTCAGCAGGATCGCCGACCCTGTATAGGGGTTGCGCGGAAGTTCGACGAACTCATCACGCCACTTAGCGTTCCGGTCGTCCCAGGATGAATGGCGCACACGAATTCGCTCGGTTGGTACTGAGTGACGCCTTGCTACTTCCTGAGTGTACGTTACGAAGTGCTTCTTCAGCACGTTGCACACCATGTCGCTAATGCGATCGAGGCCCATTCCTTCCTGGAACAGAACCAGCTCTTCGATGTGTTCAACAGCTTCGATGTCGTGCCGCACCGCCACTTGGGCACTCGCTAGCATCGGGCGTTGTAGGCCTTTGCCTGAGCCTGATCCCTTCGGGCTCCCCTCCGTGACTCCCAAGCAAAACTCATCCGGCTCCGGGAAGAGAAGCAGAGACTTGGCCTTGGCCCAAGACGGAGTTTTCTCATCGCCTTTAGCGGCCTTGACCATCTTCAAGACCATGACGAAGAAATCGATCATGTCGTCATGTGCCCGCGCCCAGAACTCGTTGGCGTCGTCATAAATGAGAAAGGGGTCGACACATAGGTTGGTGTCGGCCAGCAGGAGCGGATCGAACCAGTCGTCCTCCGCCGTGCGAGTTACGTCAAAGGTCTCGCTGAAGCGCACTGGCCCTCCCCCAGGTCTGCCTCCCCATGCCGATCGATCATCGCACAGGAGTTACACAAAGTCAGCGGCGCGTCGCAAGACGCAAGGATGGGGCAGCAGAGCCGATCTTGGCCACGGTCGAACGTCCTGGTTAAGCCGCCGCGGGAGTGCTCCAGCTCGCGTTCTAGCGGTCTGTGTTGCGAGGCGATCCGGCGGCATCGCTCCGAAGCTGCCTCTCCGTACCACGCTCTGTAGGTAAGAGGCGGTGTCCGGACGTCCGTGGAAGGTGCATAGCCGAAGCGTTGACGGCGGTGGCTGGGCGGGCGCTGTGGACGTCACGCGGACGAACAACCGGCCCTCATGCATGCAGCGATGAGTATGAGCAGGTGAGGGCGCCTCCGAGACTCACGTCCTGTGGGGACTGTAAATCTGCCGGCTCAGCCTTCCCAGGTTCGAATCCTGGCGCCGCCACACGGAACAAGGGGTCCGTGATCTGCTTACGCAGCAGGTCGCGGGCCCCTTGTCGTTGTGCCGGCGGGGTGTCAGTCGCAGGTGGGGCGCAGGGCCAGCAGGGCGATGTCGTCGGTGGTGTCGGCGCCGAACTTGAGGACCAGCTCGTCGCAGAAGACGTCGATCGGGGTACGCGCGTGTGCGGCGGTGTGCCGGCGCAGGCGGGTCATCGCGTCGTCGAGGGACTCGCCCCGGCGTTCGATGAGGCCGTCGGTGAAGAGCAGCAGGGTGGAGCCGGGCGGCAGCGGGTCGCAGGCGGAGTGCCGGGGCAGCTCGGGGTCCATGCCGAGGAGCAGGCCCTGGCCGTCCTCCAGGTAGCGGGTCTCGCCCTCCCCCGTGGTCAGCAGCGGCGGCAGATGCCCGGCGGAGGAGTGGTGCAGCGCCCATGGCCCGCCCTCGTCGCCCTTGATCACGCCGTAGACGCAGGTGGCCGTGGCGTGCGGGCTGAGGGTGTGGTTCACGCGGTCCAGGCGGCGCAGGACGTCTCCCGGTGGCTCCTGGCTGTCGACGGCCAGGCCGCGCAGCATGTTGCGCAGCGCGCTCATGGCGACGGCGGCCTGCAGATCGTGGCCCGACACGTCCCCGATGACCAGCGCGGTGTCGCCGCTGGGCATGACGAAGGCGTCGTACCAGTCCCCGCCGACCTCGGCCGTCGTACTGGAGGGCACGTAGCGGGCCACCAGCTGCAGATCGTCGTTCCGGGGCGGTTCGGGCAGCAGGGCGCGCTGCAGGTGCTCGGCGGTGGACCGGGTGTGCTGGTGCAGACGGGCGCTGTCCACCCCGAGCGAGATGCCGCGGACCAGCTCCGCGATCGGCGGGATGTCCTCCTTGGTGAACGGGTGCTCGTCCTGGACGCGCACCACCGTCAGGGCGCCCAGGACCTCCCGATGGGCCCGCAGCGGAGCGATGACGGCGCTGTCCCCGCCCAAACGCTCCACCAGCGCCAGCTGCCGCGCGTCCAGGGGGCTGCGCGCGTGGCCGACCGGCGGGACGTCGGTGATCAGCAGCGGGCCGGCCCCGCGCAGCACCCGGGGCAGGGAACCCTCCGTGCTCTCGGTCACCCCGGGAAGCCTGCCGAGGTGCTCCTCGCCCACCCGCACCCGGGGATCGCGGTGCACGACACAGACCCGCTGCACCTGCCCGTGCTCGTCGAGAACATCCACCGCGCACCAGTCGGCCAGCCATTTGGTCAGAACGTGGCAGACCTGCCGCAGGCCCTCCTCCAGACCGACCGTGCTGGTCATCGCCCTGCCGGTGTCGGCGAACAGGGACAGCCACTCCGGTGCGGCCCCGTCGTAGGTCCCTCTCTTCGCCTTCTTCGTCGTGGCCGGCAGGTGCACCGGGCCCGGCACCGGCCGCGTCTCGCGCCGGCCCTGCGGCAGGTCCGGCGCGAGGGAGGGCGCCGTCCTCGCCTGCAGCTGGGCGACGAACACGGTGCGCCCGTCGATCGCCTCCTGCGTCTGGATGCGCAGCCGGATCGGGATCTGCCGGCCGTCACGATGCAGCGCGGGCACCGGCACCCAGCGGCCCAGGATGCGGGACTCGCCGGTCAGCAGCAGCGAGGCGAAGGCCGCCGTATGCCGTGGCCGCAGGTGTTCGGGCATCAGCGCGGTCAGCCGCTGTCCGATGAGCTCCTGTGCGGGCCAGCCGAGCAGGTGGGCCGCCGGGCCGTTCACCGCGATGATCCGGTTGTCGTCGTCGGCCGCGATGGTCGGCATGCTGCCGGCCTCCACCTCGCTCGCGTCCCAGGGCGCCAGCTCCGTGGGGGTGGAACTCGGAGCGCCGGGGACCAGCGTCCACGCGGTCGGGTGTTCCCCGTTCAGCTGGCCGGCGATCTGGCCGAGCAGCCAGTTCCGGAAGGAACGGATCTGCGGCAGGGCCGGAAGAGTGAGCAGGCTGCCCTGCTGGGCCGCCTCGTCGGCCTCGTCGAGCACCCGGCGCAGCGTGGCCACCGCGGGTGCGGCGTCCCGCGGGAACGCGACGAGCAGGGTCAGCGTCGAACTGTCGGGGTTCTCCTGCTCCACCGCGGCCGTCATCGACGCGCTGATGACATTGCTCATGTCCTGCGCGGCGATCAGGTCCCGCGAGCGTGCGTCGGGCCCTGTGCCGTCCTCGCCGTCGGCCCCCGCGACGAGGAGCAGCTCGCGCAGCAAGCCCTCCCACTGCTGCTGCGCCGCCCAGTACAGGGCGTACGGCACGTCGGTGAGCGTCACGGTCCGCGTCGGGCCGGACGGGGCCACCGTCTCCCACGCGGAGGGCGGCGGGGCGGGCGCCTCGGGCCACAGTTCGAACCACACAGTCTTGCCGTCCGCGCCGCTGTGCGCGCCGTGGTTCGTGGCCAGCTCCTCCACCAGAGTCAGGCCCCTGCCCGTGCAGGCGTAGGTGTGGCATTCGTGCGGCACCAGCCCGCGGTCCGGCCGCTCATCACTGACCCGTACGTGGACCCGGCCCTCGGACACCCACGCCCGGGTCTCGAAGTCGGTACGCGCGTGGATCACCGCGTTGGTCGCCAGCTCGCCGGCCAGCAGCTCGGCGGTGTCGACGAGATCCGGCCGGACGCCGTTCAGCGCCGACCGCACGAACCGCCGGGCCAGCACGACGTTCGCCGGTGCCGGAGACAACCGCCGGGACGGCGCCTCGGGCGGAGTGGGGCTGCCCATACCAGCAGGGTGCCCACAAACACCTGGGCGAACAGTGCGGACGGTGCCTTGACCCCCAGGCCGCCGGCCCACTGTCGCCGCGCACGGGGGCAGAGGCGGGGCCCACCCGCCGCCCCCGGTGCAAGCACTCAGTCGCCCGGCGAGGGCGGTTCCGTCGACGCCTTCTTCACCTCCGCCTCGACCTCGTTGCGCATCCGGCCCTCGTCCTTGGCGAACTCGGTGACCGACGCCTGCACGTCGCGCGCGAGGTCCCGCCAGGCACGCCAGGCAGTCTCGTACGTCGAGGTCTGCTCCTGCGTCCACGGGGCCGCCGTCGGCGCCCCGAAGGCCTCGCGCAGCTCCAGCACGCGCGTGTGCGCCTCATTGGCCGCGCGTTGCATCTCCACGAGCTCGTCGAAAGTGTGTGCCACGTACGGATGCTAAGGAGGCTGCGGAGGTTTTGCGCGCCGAGCGCGGCCGCGTCGCGCGGGACACCGATGTCAGTGGCCGCGGGCACACTGGTGCCATGTCCAGCCGTCGCAGACACTGCCCCGAGTGCCGTCGCGAGATCGCCGTCGTGGCCGGCCGCTTCGCCCGGCACGACCCGCCCGGCGCGCGGGACAGCGGGGCGCTCGTCTCCTGCCCGGGCTCCCGCAGACCGGCGCAACTGGGCGCGGCGCAGCCCTCCTTGGACGGGTACGCCGTCCCGGAGTTCCCCGGGCAGATGCCGCTGTTCTGACGCGGGGCCCGGTCGGCCCTCAGTTGCCCGCCACGGACTTCACCGCCACCGACACCGGTGTCGACCCGCTCACCAGTTCCAGGGTCAGGCCCGCCGTGGCCGGGGTTTCCACCAACTCGGCCAGGACGGCGGCCACGTCGTCGCGCGGGACCATGCCGCGGCCGGTGTGCGCCTCCAGGCGGACCAGGCCGGTGCCGGCGTCGTTCGTCAGCGAACCGGGGCGCAGGATCGTCCAGTCGAGGGCGTCCAGGCCGCGCACATGGTCGTCGGCCTCGCCCTTGGCGCGCAGGTACACGTCGAACACGTCGTCGCCCCGGTGGGCGGCGTCCGCCCCCATCGACGACACGACCACGAAACGGCGTACGCCGGCCCGGACCGCCGCGTTGGCGAACAGCACCGCCGCGCCCTTGTCCACCGAGTCCTTGCGGGCCACGCCGCTGCCCGGGCCGGCGCCGGCCGCGAACACCGCCGCGTCCGCGCCGTGCAGCGCGTCCGCGACCTGCTCCTCGGAGGCCGACTCCAGGTCCAGCAGGAGCGGTTCCGCACCGGCCGTCCGCAGGTCGTCGGCCTGTTCCGGCTTGCGGATCAGTCCCGCGACCTCGTACCCGCGTGCGGCGAGCAGGCGCTCCAGCCGCAGTGCGATCTGACCATGACCACCAGCGATGACGATGCGCATGTCTTCGACCGTACGCCGCGCGGCTTGCGGATGCCTGCGGGTGCCTGCGGCGGCCTGTGCGGGTTGCGCTGTGGTTGCTCGCGTTTGCCTGCGGCGGCCTGTGCGGGTGTGTGGGTGGTTGCTCGCGTTTGCCTGCGGCGGCCTGTGCGGGTGTGTGGGTGGTTGCTCGCCTTTGCCTGCGGCGGCCTGTGCGGGTGCGTCGTGGTTGCTCGCGTTTGCCTGCGGCGGCCTGTGCGGGTGTGTGGGTGGTTGCTCGCCTTT
>NZ_PQSS01000077.1 GCF_002920535.1 Streptomyces sp. Ru71
CCCCAGTGGCCAACGAGCAGCCCCCGGGAGCAGAGCATGACCGACGACACCACCTTCGACCTCGGACCCCAGGTCCGGATCGTCGCCCGCCTCGCCGAGGGCGTGCGCGACGAGCAGCTCGCCGACCCGACGCCGTGCCCCGAGCTGGCGGTGCGCAACCTGCTCGGGCACCTGCTGGGTCTGTCCGTCGCCTTCCGGGACGCGGCCCGCAAGGACCTCGGTCCGACCACGGACACCCCGCCGGACACCCATGTGCCGGACATCGGCCCGGACTGGCGCGCGGCACTGCCCAAGGCCCTCGACGAACTCGCCGACGCCTGGCGAGACCCGGCCGCCTGGACCGGCATGACCCGCGCGGGCGGGGTCGACCTGCCGGATGGGATCGCCGCGGCCGTCGTCGCCGACGAGCTGGTCATCCACGCCTGGGACCTGGCCCGCGCGACGGGTCAGCCCTATGACCCCGACCCGGTCGTGCTCCGCGTCTGCCACGACTTCCTCCGGGCCGCGGCAGACGCCGGCGACCGGGGCGACGGCATCTTCGGCCCGGTCGTACCGGTCCCCGAGGACGCGCCGCTCCTGGACCGCGCGGTCGGGCTGAGCGGTCGCGACCCCCGCTGGGAGCGACCCGGGAGCTGACACAGAAGGCACGTCGAGGAAACGGAAGGCACGTCAAGGGACACAGAAGGCACGTCGAGGACGCCGAATTTCCTGGCCGGCCCCCGGCCGCCGCCCCGTACGCTCGCCCCATGTCCCTCACCCTCACCGTCCTCGGCACCGCCTCCCCGCACCCCGGCCCCGGGTGTCCCTGCTCCGGGTATCTGCTGCGGGGCGGGGGCGCCGAGGTGTGGGTGGACGCCGGGTTCGGGACGTTCGCGGAGTTGCGGCGGCACACCGACCCGGCGCGGCTGACCGCCGTATGGATCTCCCATCTGCACGCCGACCACAGCGCCGACCTCCTGGCCGCCGTCTACGCCCTCGCCCACGGCGGACTCACCCCGCCGGCACCCGTCCCGGTGTACGCGCCCGAGGGCTGCGCGCAGCGGCTCGCGGGGTTCCTCGGGCGGCCGGACGTGAAGTTCCTGGACGGAATCCTCGACTTCCGGCCGCTGTACGACGGGCATGTCGCCCGGCACGGCGGCCTCACCCTCGCCGCGCGGTCCGTCGTCCACGACACCGAGGCGTACGGGCTGCGCGCCGAGTGCGACGGGAGCGTGCTCGCGTACTCCGGGGACAGCGGACCCTGCGCCGCGCTCACCGAACTCGCCCGCGACGCCGGCCTGTTCCTGTGCGAGGCCGACATCGACGCCCATCGCGAAGGCGAACAGGTCCATCTGACCCCGGAGGACGCCGGCCGCACCGCCCGCGAGGCCCGCGCGAGGCGGTTGCTCATCACCCATGTGGGGCCCACGCTGACGCGCGACGCGGCCACCGAACGCGCCGCCACCGTCTTCGGTGACGCCACGGCAGCCGCCCGGGAGGGCGACACCCACGCCGTCTGAGGACGGCTCAGCTTCCTTTGTCAGAAGCATTGACGAAATGCATGCGCACTCCTACCTTCATCGCGTCGTACCTCGTACGTCATATATGAGACGCGATACGTGAGATCCCATACGCGAGACCCCAGGGCCCCGCGAAGATCCGAGAGGCGCGCATGACCTCTGTGCCCACGCCGATCCCCTCCCGCACGCAGTTCGTGCTGGAGGAGATCAAACGCCGCATCCTCACCGGGCAGTTGACGCCAGGACAGGCCCTGGTCGAGACCGAGCTCGCCGCACAGTTCGGGGTGTCCAAGACCCCGGTGCGCGAGGCCCTGAAGACCCTCGCCGGGACAGGTCTGGTGGTGATGAGCCAGTACAAGGGCGTCACGGTGCGCATGGTGGACGCGGACATGGCGCGCGAGGTCTACGACGTGCGGCTGCTCCTCGAACCCGAGGCGCTGAAGCGGGCCGTGCGGCGCGGCGCCTCGCTCGACGCCGCCCAGGCCGCGCTGACCCGGGCCGACGAGGCCACCGACACCGCCGAACGCTCCCTGGCCAACCGGGAGTTCCACCGCGCGCTCTACCTGCCATGCGGAAACCCGCTGCTCGGCCGCATGCTCGACGAGGTCCGCGACCAGGCCGCGCTGGTCTCCGCCGTCGCCTGGGCCGCCGACCCCTCCTGGGAGCGGGAGGCCGCCGAGCACCGGGAGATCCTGCGGCTCGCGCTGGCCGGCGACGCGGACGGCGCCGGCCAGGCCCTGCACGCCCACATCGCGTCGTTCGTCCGGCGCGCGTTCCCCGAGGCCGACCCCACGGCCCAGGACCAGGAAGGTCAGGCATGAGCAGCGTGGCGTTCGAGACCCAGCGGGCGGCCCTGGCCGACGTGGTGGCCATCCCGGTCACCCCGTTCGCCGAGGACGGCACGATCGACGCCGCCGGCCACCGGTCCCTGCTGCGCCGCCTGCTCGACGGCGGCATCACCACCCTCACCCCCAACGGCAACACCGGCGAGTTCTACGCCCTCACCCCCGACGAGCGCCGTCTGATCACCGAGCTGACGATCGAGGAGGCGGGCGAGCGCGCCGTGATCCTCGTCGGCGTCGGCCACGACGTGCCCACCGCCGTCGCCTCCGCCCGGCACGCCCGCGAACTCGGCGCGCAGATGGTGATGGTGCACCAGCCCGTCCACCCCTACGTCTCGCAGTCCGGCTGGGTCGACTACCACCGCGCCATCGCCGAGGCGGTCCCCGAGCTGGGCGTCGTGCCCTACATCCGCAACCCGCAGCTCACCGGCGCCCGCCTCGCCGAACTCGCCGACGCCTGCCCGAACGTCATCGGCGTCAAGTACGCCGTCCCGGACGCCGCCCGCTTCGCCGCGTTCGCCCGCGACGCGGGCCTGGACCGCTTCGTGTGGGTCGCCGGCCTCGCCGAGCCGTACGCGCCGTCCTACTTCTCCGCCGGCGCCACCGGCTTCACCTCCGGGCTCGTCAACGTCGCCCCGGCCGTCTCCCGCAACATGCTGGAGGCCCTGCGCGCCGGGGACTACCCGGCCGCCATGAAGGTCTGGGAGCAGATCCGCCGCTTCGAGGAGCTGCGCGCCGCCAACGGCAGCGCCAACAACGTCACCGTCGTCAAGGAGGCCCTCGCCTCCCTCGGCCTGTGCCGCCGCGACGTGCGCCCGCCGAGCCGCCCGCTGCCCGAGCAGGAGCGCGCCGAGGTCGCCGCCATCGCCGCCGGGTGGTCGATATGACCGACAGGAAGCGCCCGGAAGACCTCAGAAGCCACCAGTGGTACGGCACCGACGGCCTGCGCTCCTTCAGCCACCGCGCCCGCACCCGCCAGCTCGGCTACCTCCCCGAGGAGCACCTCGGCAAGCCGGTCATCGCGATCCTCAACACCTGGTCCGACATCAACCCCTGCCACGTCCATCTGCGCGACCGCGCCCAGGCCGTGAAGCGGGGCGTGTGGCAGGCCGGGGGCTTCCCGCTCGAATTCCCGGTCTCCACGCTCTCCGAGACCTTCCAGAAGCCGACCCCCATGCTCTACCGCAACCTCCTCGCCATGGAGACGGAGGAGCTGCTGCGGTCCTACCCGGTCGACGGGGCCGTGCTGATGGGCGGCTGCGACAAGTCCACGCCCGCCCTGCTGATGGGCGCCGCGTCCGCCGGACTGCCCGCCGTCTTCGTGCCCGCCGGTCCCATGCTGCCCGGTCACTGGCGCGGCGAGGTCCTCGGCTCCGGCACCGACATGTGGAAGTACTGGGACGACAAGCGGGCCGGCCTCATCGGCGACTGCGAGATGCAGGAACTGGAGAGCGGCCTGGCCCGCTCGCCCGGCCACTGCATGACCATGGGCACGGCGTCCACGCTGACCGCCGCCGCCGAGGCCCTCGGCGTCACCGTCCCGGGCGCGTCCAGCATCCCGGCCGTCGACTCCGGGCACGACCGGATGGCCGCCAAGGCCGGCATGACCGCCGTCGAGCTGGTGCACAAGGACCGGCGGATCGGGGACATCCTCACCCGGGAGGCCTTCGAGGACGCCGTCACCACCGTCCTCGGCCTCGGCGGCTCCACCAACGCCGTCATCCATCTGATCGCCATGGCGGGCCGGGCGGGCGTGAAGCTGACGCTCGACGACTTCGACCGGATCGCCCGCACGGTCCCGGTCCTCGCCAACGTCCGCCCCGGCGGACAGACGTACCTGATGGAGGACTTCCACTTCGCCGGCGGACTGCCCGGCTTCCTCTCCCGCATCCCGGACCTGCTGCACCTGGACCGGCCGACGGTCTCGCACGACACCCTGCGCGAGCAGATCGCCGGCGCTCGGGTGCACCACGACGACGTGATCCGGCTACGCGACCACCCGGTCGCGAGCGAGGGCGGGGTGGCCGTGCTGCGCGGCAACCTCTGCCCGGACGGCGCCGTCATCAAGCACATCGCCGCCGAGCCGCACCTGCTCAAGCACACCGGCCCCGCGGTCGTCTTCGACGACTACAAGGCCATGCAGCGCACCATCGACGACCCGTCGCTCGGCATCACCGCCGACCATGTGCTCGTCCTGCGCAACGCCGGGCCCAAGGGCGGCCCGGGCATGCCCGAGTACGGCATGCTGCCCATCCCGCGGTACCTGCTCCAGCAGGGCGTGCGCGACATGGTGCGGATCTCCGACGCCCGGATGAGCGGCACCAGTTACGGCACCTGCGTGCTGCACGTGGCGCCCGAGTCCTACGTCGGCGGACCGCTCGCGCTGGTGGAGACCGGTGACCTGATCACCCTCGACGTCGAGGCCCGCACCCTCCATCTCCACGTGGACGACGAGCAGCTTCAGCGCCGCCGGGCCGCCTGGACCCCGCCGCCGGCGCGGTACGAGCGCGGCTACGGCGTGCTCTACAACTCCCAGATCACCCAGGCCGACACCGGCTGCGACTTCGAGTTCCTGGCCCGGCCGGGCGAGGTGCGGGACCCGTACGCCGGCTGAGCCCGGCGCCCCACGCCCTAGCTCCGCCCTGCATCCCGAGAAAGCGCTTCCCGCACGCCGTACGAGCACGACGTACCAGAACGGAGAACAGTCATGGCCCAAGCCGCAGCCGTGGCGAAACCGCCCGCGCCACCGAGGCGGCGCCGTGCCTCCGCCACACCGCGCAGGCTGCCGTACCTGCTGATCGCGCCCGCCGCGCTGCTGATGCTCGGCTTCATCGCCTACCCCGTCATCAGCGTCTTCTACTACAGCCTGCAGAACTACAACCCCACCAAGCCCTGGCGCAACGGCTTCGCGGGCTTCGACAACTTCGTCCACGCCTTCACCGACGACCCGCAGTTCTGGGACACCCTCACCTTCAGCGCCAAGTGGGTCGTCGTCGAGGTCGGACTGCAGCTGCTGCTCGGCCTCGCGCTGGCGCTGATCGTCAACCAGACCTTCGTGGGCCGGGCGCTGGGACGCGCCCTGGTGTTCTCCCCGTGGGCCGTCTCCGGCGTGCTGACCTCCGCGATCTGGGTGCTGCTGTACAACTCCCAGACCGGCATCACCCGTTACCTGGCGGACATGGGTATCGGCTCCTACGGCACCAGCTGGCTGTCGGACACCTCCACCGTCTTCCCGGCGGCCGTGGTCGCCGACCTGTGGCGCGGCGTGCCGTTCTTCGCGATCCTCATCCTCGCCGACCTCCAGTCCGTCTCCAAGGACCTGTACGAGGCCGCCGAGGTCGACGGGGCGAGCCGGCTCAAGCAGTTCTGGCACATCACCCTGCCGCACCTGAAGGACGCCATCGTCCTGTCCACGCTGCTGCGCGCGGTGTGGGAGTTCAACAACGTCGACCTGCTGTACACCCTGACCGGCGGCGGCCCGGCCGGCGAGACCACCACGCTGCCGCTGTACATCGCCAACACCTCCGTCGACGCCCACAACTTCGGCTACGCGTCCGCCCTGACCACGGTCGCGTTCGTGATCCTGCTCTTCTGCTCGATGGTCTATCTGCGGCTGAGCAAGTTCGGAGGCGACAAGTGATCACCGAGATCGCTCCGGCAACCGAGCGCGTGGTGTCCGAACCGGCCCGGTCGCGCGGGCGGCGCCGCGCCTGGGACCAGGCCCCGCGCTGGCAGATCTACCTGCCCCTGTCCGTCTACCTGGTCTTCACGCTGGTCCCCTTCTACTGGATCCTGCTGTTCGCGCTGCGTCCCGCCGGCTCCACCTCGCTGATGCCCTGGCCGCTGACCTTCGACCACTTCGAGAAGGTGTGGACAGAACGGTCCTTCGGCACCTACTTCGGCAACAGCGTGCTGGTGGGCCTGGCCACCCTGGTGATGACCACGGTCGTCGCGCTGGCCGGCGGCTACGCCCTCGCCCGGTTCGACTTCAAGGTCAAGCGGGGCTTCATGCTCGCGCTGCTGTGCTCGCAGTTCGTGCCGGGCGCGCTGCTGCTGGTGCCGCTGTTCCAGATCTTCGCCGAGTTGAAGATGATCAACTCGCTGGGCAGCGTCATCATCGCCGAGACGGTCTTCCAGCTGCCGCTGTCGATGATCCTGATCAGCAACTTCATCAAGAACGTGCCGTACTCGCTGGAGGAGGCCGCCTGGGTGGACGGCTGCAACCGGCTGCGGGCCTTCCGGGTCGTCGTGCTGCCGCTGCTGCGGCCGGGTCTGATCGCCGTCGGCTCCTTCGCCTTCGTGCACTCCTGGAACCACTTCCTGTTCGCCCTGATGTTCCTCAACAACCAGGACAAGCAGACCATCCCGGTCGGCCTCAACTCCCTGATGAGCGCCGACAGCGTCGACCTCGGCGCCCTGGCCGCGGGCGGCATCATCGCCGCCGTCCCCGTGGTCATCGTGTTCGCGTTCATCCAGAAGTGGCTCATCACCGGTTTCAGTGCGGGGGCGGTCAAGGGATGAGAATCCGGCACCTCACCATCACGGCCGCATTGCTGGGCACACTCTGCCTGCCCGCCCACGCCGACGAGCAGGTCCGCGACATCAGCCGCGACACCCTGGCCCCGAACGACGGCTGGGCCTCCTTGGGCACCGGCACCACCGGGGGCGCCGCCGCCGACGACGCCCATGTGTACACCGTCGCCGACCGGGCCGGCCTGGTGCGCGCCCTCGACGGCGGCAGCGACACCCCGAAGATCATCAAGATCGCCGGGACCGTCGACGCCAACACCGACGACGCCGGCCGCCGGCTCGACTGCGCCGACTACGCCACCGACGGCTACGACCTGAAGAAGTACCTCACCGCCTACGACCCCCGCACCTGGGGCGCCGACAAGCCCAGCGGCCCGCAGGAGGAGGCCCGTCAGGCGTCCGCGGCGCGGCAGGCCGAACGGGTCGTGTTCCCCGTCGGCTCCAACACCACGATCGTCGGCCTCGGCTCCTCCGCCGTCCTCAAGGGCGCCAGCCTCCAGGTCAAGGGCGCGGACAACGTCATCGTCCGCAACGTCGAACTGCGCGACGCCTACGACTGCTTCCCCGTCTGGCAGCCCAACACCGGCGGCCTCGGCGACTGGAAGACGGCCTACGACACCCTGTGGCTCAACGGCGCCACCCACGTCTGGGTCGACCACGTCACCGCCTCCGACCAGGGCCACCCGGACGCCGGCGAGCCCACCTGCTTCGCCCGCAACTACCTGCGCCACGACGGTTTGCTGGACATCACCAACGGCTCCGACCTGGTCACCGTCTCCTGGAGCCGGTTCGCCGCCCACGACAAGGCGATGCTCATCGGCAACGGGGACAACGTCACGAGCGACCGGGGCAAGCTGCGGGTCACCCTCCACCACAACGAGTTCGACGGCGTCGTCCAGCGCGCCCCGCGCGTCCGCTTCGGACAGGTGCACCTCTACGACAACCGGTACGTGGTCCCCGAGGACTCCCTCGACTACCGCTACTCGATCGGCGTCTCCACCGAGTCCCGCATCTACGCCGAGAACAACGCCTTCCACACCCCGAGCCATGTGGAGGTGGCCGACCTGGTCAAGAGCTGGAACGGCACCGCCCTGCACGCGAGCGGCACGCTGTTCAACGGCTATCCGGTCGACCTGCTCACCATCCACAACGCCTACAACTCCGGCAGCGAGAGGGACCTGACCGACGACGTCGGCTGGACGCCCACGCTCCACGGCACCGTCGACAGCGCCGCGGTGGCCGACCGGGCGGTGGCGCGCGGAGCGGGCGCGGGGAGGATCCGATGAGCGCCCCCGTGCCGATCGTGCTGGCCGGCGCCCGCGGTCACGGCCGCTGGCACCTCGACAACATCCGCCGCCTCCAGGACCGGGGCCTGGTCCGGCTCGTGGGGATCTGCGAACTGACCCCGCTGACCGAGCAGGAGCTGCCCGACGGCCTCGGCGCCCCCGAACAGTCCGCCGACTTCGGCGCGCTGCTGGATGCCACCGGCGCCCGGATCGCCGTGGTCTGCACCCCGATCCCCACCCACACCGACCTCGCGCTCACCGCCGCCGAGCGGGGCGTGCACCTGCTGCTGGAGAAGCCGCCCGCGCCGTCGTTCGCCGAGTACCGGCGGATGGCCGACGGGGTCGCGCGGGCCGGTGTGGCCTGTCAGATCGGCTTCCAGTCGCTCGGCTCGCACGCCCTGCCCGCGATCCGGGAGATGATCGCCGACGGCGTGATCGGCGAGGTCGTCGGCCTGGGCGGCGCCGGCGCGTGGGCGCGTGCCGAGGCCTACTTCCGGCGGGCGCCCTGGGCGGGCCGGCGGCGGCTGCACGGCGCCGACGTCGTCGACGGGGTGCTCACCAACCCCCTCGCGCACGCCGTCGCCACCGCCCTCGCGCTCGACGGCTCGACCCGCGCCGAGGACGTCACCGGCATCGAGACCGAGCTGCTGCGCGCCAACGCCATCGAGTCCGACGACACCTCCTGTGTACGGATCACCACCGCCGCCGGCCGGCCGATCGTCGTCGCCGCCACCCTGTGCGCCGAGCGCCCCGACGAGCCGTATGTGCTGGTGCACGGCAGCCGTGGCCGGATCACCTTCTGGTACAAGCAGGACCGGGTGCTGCTGCAGCGCGCCGACCACGGCCCGGAGGAGTTCGAGTACGGCCGCACCGACCTGCTCGCCGACCTCGTCGACCACCTCACCACCGGCGCCGCCCTGCTCGTCCCGCCGGACGCCACCGGCGCCTTCATGAAGGTGGTGGAGGAGATCCGGCTCGCCCCCGACCCGGCCCCGCTGCCCGAGCACGCCTGGCGCGTGCTGCCCGAGGAGGGCCGGCGCGTCGTCCCCGGTGTGGACGGTCTGGTCGCGGCCGCCGCCGACACCCTCGCCCTGTACTCCGAGCTCGGCGCCCCCTGGGCCCCGAGCGCCCTGCCGAGAGAGGTGAGCACCCGATGACCGCCCCCGACACGCCCGTCCTGCGGGTCGCGGGCCGCCCCGTCGGCCGCTACGTCATCCGACCCGAGCTGCCCGCCCGGCTCTCCCCGCGCCCCTACCTGCACCCCGTCACCACCCTGGCCGGCACCACGGTCACCGAGCTGACCCCCGCCGACCACGCACACCACCTCGGCGTCGGTGTCGCCGTTCCCGACGTCGAGGGGCACAACTTCTGGGGCGGGCGCACCTTCGTCCGCGACCAGGGCCCGACCGAGCTGGACAACCACGGCGCCCAGCGGCACACCTCGTTCCCGCTGCGCGACCCGGACGGCTTCGTTGAGGAGCTGCGCTGGGTGGCGGGCGGCGCGGAGCTGCTGCGCGAGCGGCGCACGGTCGCGGCCACCGAACTCACGGCCACCGCCTGGGCGCTGGACTTCACCTTCTCCCTCACCAACACCACACCCGGTCCGCTCTCCCTCGGCAGCCCCGCCACCAACGGCCGGCCCGGCGCCGCGTACGGCGGCTTCTTCTGGCGGGCCCGCAAGGAGGCCGAGCCGCCCCGCGTGTTCACCGCCGACGCCGAGGGCGAGGAGGCGGTGCACGGCCGCCGCGCCGACTGGCTGGCCCTCGCCGGGACCGGCTGGACGCTGGTGTTCGCCGGTGCCACCGAGGCGACCCGCCGCGACCCCTGGTTCGTGCGCGCGACCGAGTACCCCGGGGTCGGCTCCTCGCTCGCCTCCTCCGAGCGGCTGACCATCCCGCCCGGCGACACCGTCGTACGGCGGATCGTCACGGTCGTCGCGGACGGCCGCCCGGACCGGGACGAGGCGGCCGCCCTGGTCGGAAAGGCAGTGGCGCAGTGACCACGTACGAGAACCCGATCCTGAACGCCGACTGGTCCGACCCGGACGTGGTGCGCGTCGGCGACGACTTCTACCTCACCGCCTCCAGCTTCGGCCGCGCCCCCGGCCTGCCCCTGCTGCACTCCCGCGACCTGGTGAACTGGACGCTCGTCGGGCACGCCCTGGACCGGCTGGAACCCGAGGCCGAGTTCGCGCGGCCCCGGCACGACTGCGGTGTCTGGGCGCCCTCCCTCCGCCACCACGACGACCGGTTCTGGATCTTCTGGGGCGACCCCGACCAGGGCATCTTCCAGGTCAACGCGCCCGATGTCCGCGGCCCGTGGACCCGCCCGCACCTGCTGAAGGCGGGCAAGGGGCTGATCGACCCGTGCCCGCTGTGGGACGACGAGACCGGCGAGGCGTATCTCGTGCACGCCTGGGCGAGGTCCCGCGCCGGCGTCAAGAACCGCCTCACCGGCCACCGGATGCACCCCGACGCCACCTCCCTGCTCGACGAGGGCAAGCTGATCGTCGACGCCGACCGCATCCCCGGCTGGTTCACCCTGGAAGGGCCCAAGCTGTACCGGCACGACGGCTGGTTCTGGATCCTGGCGCCCGCCGGGGGAGTGGACACCGGCTGGCAGGGCGCCTTCCGCGCGCGGGACTTCTTCGGCCCGTACGAGGAGCGGATCGTCCTCGAACAGCAGGACACCGACGTCAACGGCCCCCACCAGGGCGGCTGGGTGCGCACCCCGTCCGGTGAGGACTGGTTCCTGCACTTCCAGCAGCGCGGCGCCTACGGCAGGGTCGTCCACCTCCAGCCGATGCGCTGGGACGCCGACGGCTGGCCGGTGCTCGGCAACGACGGCGCCCCCGTCGCCGTCCACCGAAGGCCCGCCCTGCCGCCGCAGCCGCCGGCC
The DNA here is from genome assembly GCF_002920535.1 of Streptomyces sp. Ru71. Classification (GTDB taxonomy): domain Bacteria; phylum Actinomycetota; class Actinomycetes; order Streptomycetales; family Streptomycetaceae; genus Streptomyces. The sequence continues at coordinate 11,056 of NZ_PQSS01000077.1, forward strand.
GCGCCCGCCACCGACGACGACTTCCCCGGCGGACGGTACGGCCGCCAATGGCAGTGGACCGCCAACCCCCAGGACGGCTGGGCCACCCAGCACTCCGCCGACGGCCTGCGGCTGACCTGCGTCCGCTCGGCCGACGCGCACGACCTGCGCAAGCTGCCGAACCTGCTCACCCAGCGGCTGCCGGGCCTGCCCAGCGCCGTCGAGGTCGAACTGCGCCTGGACGCCGAGGAGCCGGGGGCCCGGGCCGGGCTCGCGGTGCTCGGGGACGCGTTCTCCTGGATCGGGCTCGAACGGGGCGCCGACGGCCGGGTCCACCTGGTGCACCGGTTCGCCGAGCCGGTCGCCGAGCGGGAGCGGGACGCCGACCGCCCACGGCTCGCCCCGCGGGGCCGGGCCCGGCTGCGCATCGAGATCGGCGCCGGCGCCCGCTGCCGCTTCTTCCACGACACCGGGGCGGGCCTTGAGCCCTCCGGCCCCGTCTTCGCCGCCACCCCGTGGCGCTGGGTCGGGGCGCTGCTCGGCCTGTTCGCGCTCGCACCTCAAGGCCCGGGTCACGCCGGCACGGCGACCTTCGAGCACTTCCGTATCACCGCCCTCTGAAAGCCCTGAAAGCCCTGAAAGCCCCTTCCCCCGTACGCCTGTTGGGAGCCGCAATGCCGCACATCCCTAGCAAGCGCTTGCCGAGACCAGGTGTCGCCCTGGCCGCCGTCGCCGGCCTGCTCGCCGCCCTCGGTCTCGGGGCGGCCGGTGAGGCGAAAGCCGCCACCGTCCCCCCGTCCGTTTCCGCCGCCGACCGCTGGAGCGACCAGCCGCACGGGTTCGCCACCCTCGCCGGCGGCACCACCGGGGGCGCCGGCGGCACGGTCGTCACCGTCACCGACCAGGCCTCGCTCGCCAAGTACGCCTCCGCGCCCGAGCCGTACGTCATCCGGGTCAAGGGCTCCATCGCCGTCGCGCCTTTCGGCTCCGACATCGTCGTGGCCTCCGACAAGACCATCATCGGCGTCGGCGACACCGGTGAGATCGTCCACGGCGAACTCCACCTGAACCCCGGCACGCACAACGTCATCATCCGCAACCTGACGATCCGCGACTCCTACGTCGAGGGCGACTGGGACGGCAAGACCACCGACTTCGACGCCATCCAGATGGACACCGTCGACCACGTCTGGATCGACCACAACCGCCTGACCCACATGGGCGACGGGCTGCTGGACATCCGCAAGGACAGCCAGTACGTCACCGTCTCCTACAACCAGTTCAGCAACCACAACAAGGTGTTCGGCATCGGCTGGACGACGAACGTCAAAACGCAGATCACCGTCGACCACAACTGGTTCACCGGCACCAAGCAGCGCAACCCGTCCGCCGACAACTGCGCCTACGCCCACCTGTACAACAACTACCTCTCCGGGCAGGTGGCCGACGGCGACCCGGTGTGGACGTACGGGAACTGGTCGCGCGGCAAAACCCGGATGGTCATCGAGAACAGCTACTACGACGGCGTCCAGCACCCCTACCAGGCCGACGCCACCGCCGAACTGGTGCAGCGCGGGTCGATCCTGAAGAACACCACCGGGCGCACCGACGCCTGGGGCACGGCCTTCGAGCCGCGTGACTTCTACGACTACCGGCTGGACCCGGCGGCCGCCGTCCCGGTCCTGGTCACCCGCTTCTCCGGCCCGCAGAAGCAGATCGGCGACTCGGTGACGCTGCGGGTCCCCGGCGATTACCCGACCGTGCAGGCCGCGGTGGACGCCGTGCCCGACGGCAACGACCTGCCGGTGACGATCGCCATCGCGCCCGGGACCTACCGCGAGAAGGTCTACGTCCCGGCCGGCAAGCCGTACGTCACGCTGGAGGGGACGGGGGCCAAGCGCTCCGACACGGTGATCGTGTACGACACCCCGGCGGCATACGGCGGCTCCACCGGCAGCGCCACCGTCCGCATCGCCGCGAACGACACCACCGCCCGCCACCTCACCTTCAGCAACGACTTCGACGAGGCCGCCGTCGAGCTGAACGGCGAGCAGGCGCTGGCGATGAAGACCACCGGCGACCGGATCGTCTTCGAGGACACCGCCTTCCTGGGCAACCAGGACACCCTGATGACCGACAGCCCGAAGCTGACCACCATCAGCCGCGTCTACGTCCGCGACTCCTACATCGAGGGCGACGTCGACTTCATCTACGGGCGGGCGACCACCGTCGTCGAGCGGTCGGTGATCCGGGCGCTGAGCCGGGGCTCCACCACGAACAACGGCTACATCACCGCCGCCTCGACGTGGACCGGCAACCCGTACGGCATCCTGATCACCGGCTCGCGGATCGTCAGCGACGCGCCCGAGCAGTCCTTCCACCTCGGCCGGCCCTGGCACCCGGGCGGCGAGCCGCAGGCCGTCGGCCAGGTGCTGATCCGGGACACCGAACTGCCCGCCGCGGTCAAGTCCGCGCCCTGGACCGACATGAGCGGCTTCTCCTGGAAGGACGCCCGCTTCGCCGAGTACCGCACCTACGGCCCCGGAGCGGCCGTCACCGCCGACCGGCCGCAGATGAGCAACGAGGACGCGCGCGTCCACACCGTCGCCGACTACCTGCGCGGCACCGACGGCTGGGCGCCGCAGACCCGCCACTGACCCCCACCACTTCATATCCGTGCAGCATCCGGAAGAAGAGAGCCGACCAATGAAGATCAGCAACCGCAGAAGCAGGCGTGCCGCCCTGGCCGTCGCCCTGGGCTCCGTGCTCGCCCTGACCGCCACCGCCTGCGGCGACGACGGCAGCGGCAGCGGCGGGGACAAGGGCTCCGAGGGCAGCGGCAAGGGCGAGATCGTCTTCTGGGACAACAACGGCGGTGTCCGCACCGACATCTGGAAGCAGATCATCGCCGACTTCGAGAAGGCCAACCCCGACATCAAGGTCAAGTACGTCGGCATCGCCGCCAAGGAGTACCAGTCCAAGGTGGACACCGCCATCCAGGGCGGCGGCCTGCCCGACGTCGGCGGGGTCGGCGCGGCCATGCTCGCGGAGTTCTCGGCGCAGAACGCCCTGGAGCCGCTGGACGAGCGGCTCACCAAGTCGTCGCTGAACGGCAGGCTGAACAAGGACATGGTCGCCTCGCTGAAGGCCGCGGGCGGCGGCGACGGCACGCTCTACTCGATCCCGACCTCCGCCAACAACGGCGTGCTGTACTACCGCACCGACCTGTTCCAGAAGGCCGGCCTGGACGCGCCGACCACCTGGGACAAGTTCTACGAGGCGGCCCATAAGCTCACCGACGCCAAGAAGAACGCGTTCGGCTACACCATCCGCGGCGGCGCCGGCTCCATCGCGCAGGCGCTGGACGCGATGTACGGGCAGTCCGGGATCACGTCGTTCTGGAACGGCGACAAGACCACGGTGAACGACCCGAAGAACGTGGCGGCGCTGGAGAAGTACGCGGCGCTGTACAAGAAGGTCACCCCGGCCGCCGACGTGAACAACGACTTCACGAAGATGGTCGCCCAGTGGGACTCCGGCACGATCGGGATGCTCAATCACAACCTGGGGTCGTACCAGGACCATGTGAAGGCGCTCGGCACCGAGAAGTTCCGGGGCATTCCGCAGCCGGTCGGGCCCGGCGGAAAGCGGGTCCAGGTCTCCAACCCGGTCGACGGGCTCGGGCTGTTCAAGAGCTCCAAGAACAAGGAGGCCGGCTGGAAGTTCATCGAGTTCGCGCTCTCGCACGCGGAGAACTCCAAGTTCAACGAGGCGGCGGGGCAGGTGCCGGCGAACACGGAGGCCGCCGGCGATGCGTGGATCCAGAAGGCGGAGCCGACGAAGCTGGCCGCTGCCGCGTTGAGCGATGGTTCTACGACCATCGTCCAGCTTCCTTACTATCTGCCTGACTGGAACACGATTTCCAAGGCGGACAACGAGCCGGGCTTTCAGAAAGTGTTGCTCGGGAAGATGTCGACGAAGGAATTTCTGGACACGTTGGCCGATCAGCTCAACAAGGCTCAGGCCGACTGGAAGCAGAACCATTGAGTCCGTGGGTGGTTTCGGTTCGTGGGGGGCTGCGGGGCCGTTGTGGCTGGTCGCGCCCCCGCGGCGGAGCCGCATATCGACACGGCCCCGCGCCCCCTAGGTGAGTCCCCTTACCCTTGGTTGAAAGGTGCCCTTCGTGTCCCTCAGCCGTAGAGCCGTTCTTGCCGCCGTTCCGCTCACCGTCGCCGCCGCGCCCTCCCGTGAGAAGTCCCGCACCCTCTATATCGCCGGTGATTCCACCGCCGCTCAGAAATACTCCGACGCCGCGCCCGAGACCGGGTGGGGAATGGCGTTGCCGTTCTTTGTGCACAAGGAACTCGTCGTCGCCAATCACGCGATGAACGGGCGCAGTTCCAGGAGTTTCGTCGACGAAGGGCGGCTGGACGCCATCCTCTCCGTCATCCGGCCCGGTGACCTCCTGCTCGTCCAGTTCGCGCACAACGACCAGAAGGCCGCCGATCCCACCCGGTACACCGAGCCCTGGACGACCTACCGGGAGTATCTGCGCCGGTACGTCGACGGGGCACGGCGGCGCGGAGCGCGGCCGGTGCTGGCCACGCCCGTGGAGCGGCGGCGGTTCGACGCCGCGGGCAACGCCCAGCCGACGCACGGGGACTACCCGGCGGCGATGCGGGCGCTCGCCGAGGAGGAGGGCGTGGCGCTGCTGGACGTCCAGGCCCTGTCGCTCGCCCTGTGGCAGCGGCTGGGCGTCGAGGAGACCAAGACCTACTTCAACTGGACCGCGACCGAGCAGGACAACACGCACTTCAACCCGCCCGGCGCGATCGCCGTCGCCCGGCTCGTGGCGCGCGAGCTGCTGCGCACCCGGGTGCTCGCCCCGCGCGACGTGCGCCGGCTGGACGAGGAGATCCCCGCGTCCTGGATCACCTGGCCGGACCCCACCGCTTAGCCCCACCTCCTTTGCAGAAAGAGAGCCGCACTCATGCACGCACGTAAGTGGCATGCCCATGCCATGACTAGGGCGGCCGCGCTTGTCGGCTGCACCGCCCTCGTCCTGTCCGTCACCGGCACCGCCTCCGCCCACACGCCGCAGCGCGACCCGGCACGGCAGGTGCTGGGCGCGAACGACGGCTGGGCGGCGTACGGGACGGGCACCACCGGCGGGGCCGGCGCCGACGCCGCCCACGTCTACACCGTCAGTACCTGGGCGCAGTTCAAGGCCGCCCTCGCGGACGGCGGTGACGCCCCGAAGATCATCAAGGTGAAGGGCACGATCGACGCCGTCTCCGAGGGCTGCGACGCCTTCGCCGCGCCCGACTACGACTTCGCCGCCTACCTGGAGAAGTACGCCCCCGAGCGGTGGGGGTACGACACCGACCTGGAGCAGGAGCCCGCCGACAGCCCCGAGGGCCTGCGCCGGGTGTCCGCCGCTCACCAGGCCAAGGAGATCAAGGCGAACGTGCCCGCCAACACCACCGTCATCGGGGTGGGCCGCGACGCCGGCTTCAAGGGCGCGAGCCTGCAGATCAGCGGCGTCGACAACGTCATCGTCCGCAATCTCGCCTTCGAAAGCCCGCTGGACTGCTTCCCGCAGTGGGACCCCACCGACGGCTCCACCGGCAACTGGAACTCCGAGTACGACAGCGCCGTGGTGTACGGCTCCACCCATGTCTGGCTGGACCACAACACCTTCACCGACGGCGCCCACCCGGACTCGTCGCTGCCGGTGTACTTCGGCATGACCTACCAGCAGCACGACGGCGAGCTGGACATCGTCAAGGGCGCCGACTACGTCACCGCCTCCTGGAACGTCTTCGCCGACCACGACAAGACGATCCTCATCGGCAACAGCGACAGCGCGGCCACCGCCGCCGTCGACCGGGGGCATCTGAAGGCCACCTTCCACCACAACCTGTTCCGCAACCTGATCGAGCGGGCGCCGCGCGTGCGGTTCGGCCAGGTCGACTCCTACAACAACCACTTCGTTGCGGGCGACGGCTACTCCTACAGCCACGGCATCGGCATGGAGTCCCGGCTCGTCGCCGAGCACAACGCCTTCACGCTGCCCGCGGGCGTCTCCGCCGCGAAGATCCTCAAGAAGTGGAAGGAGGCCCCGGTCACCGCCGCCGACAACTGGGTCAACGGCCGTCCCACCGATCTGATCGCCGTGCACAACGCGGAGATCCCCGGCGAGACCCTGGCCTCCGGCGCCGGCTGGACGCCCACCCTGCGCACCCACGTCGACCCGCCGCGCGCCGTGCCCGGCCTCGTCGACCACGGCGCGGGCGCCGGAAAGGTCCGCTGACATGGAACCCCTCGTCATCTCACGCAGAGGCTTCCTGGCCGCGAGTGCCGGCGCCGCCCTGGCGCTGGGCCTCGCGGCCCCCGCGGACGCCGCACCCCGCTCCAGGTTCGGCCGCTACGGCTCGCCCGCCGCCCGCCTGAACGAGCGCACCCTGTACGTCCACCCGGGCGGCGCGGGGGACTTCGCGAGCGTGGGCGCCGCCGTCGCCGCCGCGACCGGGCCCGGCTGGACGCTCGTCCTCGCGCCGGGCGTCTACCGGGAGACCGTCGCCGTCGACGCGAGCCGCACGGACATGACCTGGATCGGCGCCTCGGAGAATCCCCGGGACGCCGTGATCGTGTACGACAACGCGGCCGGTACGCCCAAGCCGGGCGGCGGCACCTACGGCACCAGCGGCTCGGCCACCGTCACCACGCAGGCCGACGGCTTCACCGCCCGCTGGATCACCTTCGCCAACGACTGGCTGCGCGCCGACCACCCCGGCGTCACCGGCACCCAGGCCGTGGCGCTCAAGGCGCAGGGCGACCGCAGCGCGTTCCACCACTGCCGCTTCCTCGGCCACCAGGACACCCTGTACGCCGACACCATGGCACTCGGCACGTTCGCCCGGCAGTACTTCGCCCACTGCTACGCCGAGGGCGACGTCGACTTCGTCTTCGGGCGGGCGACGGCGGTGTTCGAGCACTGCCACTTCCGCACCCTGGACCGCACCGACCTGCCCGCGCCGCCGTACGGCTTCGTCTTCGCGCCCTCCACGGCCGGCGCCAACCCGCGCGGCTACCTGGTCACCCGCAGCAGGGTCAGCAGCGAGGCGCCCGACGCCTTCTACAAGCTGGCCCGCCCGTGGGTGCCCAGCTCTGACACCACCGCCCGCCCGATGCTCACCGTCCGCGACACCTGGCTGGGCCCCGGCATCGACGCGGCCGCGCCCTACGCCGACATGCGGGACGCCTACCCCTGGCAGAGCATGCGCTTCGCCGAGTACCGCGACACCGGGCCCGGAGCCGTCGTCACCGTGCCGGAGAACCGGCCGCAGCTCGGCCCCGAGGCGGCACGGCAGCACACCCGGGAGAGCTACCTCGGCGACTGGAGGCCGTACGCGTAGCGGTGTCACCGCGTGCGCGAGGCTTGTGGCTTGACCGGATTTTTGCCTGCGAAAGAGGTATCGATCGGGCCACGGGCCTCGCGCCCGAGGGGGTGACGCGCGTAGAAACCTGTCATGCATAAGCCACTGCGTTTCGCGGCCGCCGCGGCCGCCTGTGCCGTCGCCGGTGCCGCCCTGTACGGCGCCGGCGCGGCCACCGCCGACCAGTCGACCGCCAACTCCACGCACGAGCCGTACAACATCGGCGTCCTGGTCAAGGACATCGACACCTACTACGGCACCACGCTCGACGCGAACGGCGTCTACCAGGCCTCGCCCACCAGCCCGTACGCCGAGGACCTGGCCGAGATCGACGCGGCCGCCCGGAAGTACATCGACGAGGCCGCCCGCAAGGCGCTGAAGAAGGGCGAGAAGCCGGCCGTCGTCTTCGACATCGACGACACCCTGCTGCTCAGCCTGGACTACGAGAAGAAGACCAACTACACGTACAACGGCACCACCTGGAGCGACTACGTCAACAAGGCCGACCGCCCGGCCGTGTTCGGCAGCCCCGAACTCGTGCGCTACGCCGAGTCCCACGGCGTCGAGGTCTTCTACAACTCCGGTCTCAGCGAGGCCCAGCGCGCCGCCGCCGTGGAGAACCTGAAGAAGGTCGGCGCCGATGTGAACCTGGACGCCGGTCACATGTTCCTCAAGGACAAGGCCAACCCGCCGGCCTACCTGGCCGACTGCGCCAAGCCCGGCGCCTGGAACTGCACCACCGTGCAGTACAAGGCGGGCACCCGCGCGCACATCGAGGACGACCTGGGCTACGAGATCATCGCCAACTTCGGCGACCAGTACTCCGACCTCGAAGGCGGCCACGCCGACCGGACGTACAAGCTGCCGAACCCGACGTACTACGTCGGCTAGTTCCCCCGCACACGGCGACGGCGGCGCCCCCACCGGTCCTCACCGGCGGGGGCGCCGCCGCGCGCCGGCCGCGGCCGTCACCCGTAGCCGATGAAGGGTTGCCGCGGCCGCCGGGCTTCTCTACGAGCCGCTCCCGTCCGCCGGGTGCGCGGCGAAGTCGCCGCCGACCGTGAGCTGCCTGCCGGACGCCGCCGCGGTGATGGTGTAGCGGAACGTCGTGTACGGGAATTCGAACACCGCATGACGGACCGAACCCGGGGCGAGGGCGCGCACACGAAAGGGGGGCAGCCCCCGAGCGGCTGCCCCCCAACTCCCTCGTACCGGCTAGCTCTTCAGCGCCGCCTTCATCATCGCCTTGGCCACCGGCGCGGCCAGGCCGTTGCCGCTGACCTCCGAGCGGGCCGCGTCGGACTGCTCGACCATGACCGCCACCGCGACCTCCTTGTCGCCGGCCTTGGCGTAGGAGGTGAACCAGGCGTACGGCGTCTTGCTGTTGTTCTCGCCGTGCTGGGCCGTACCGGTCTTGCCGCCGACGGTCGCGCCGGATATCCGGGCATTGGTGCCGGTGCCCTCCTCGACGACCGTCTGCATCGCCGACTGCAGCTGCTCGGCGGTGCCGGAGCTGACGATCTCCTTGCTCTGCGCGTCGTCGTCGTAGTCCTGCAGCACATCCCCTCCGCTGTCGGTGACCTGGGAGACCATGTGCGGCGAGACCAGCTTGCCGCCGTTCGCGATCGCCGCCGACACCATCGCCATCTGCAGCGGCGTCGCCGTCACGTCGAACTGCCCGATACCGGTCAGCGCCGTCTGCGCCTTGTCCATCTCCTTGGGGTACACGCTGGGGTACGCCCGCACCGGCACGTCCTGCGCCTCGTCGTTGAAGCCGAACTTCTCGGCCATCGCCCGCACCTTGTCCTGGCCCAGGTCCACCGCCATCTTCGCGAAGACGTTGTTGCAGGAGTACTGCAGCGCGACCCGGATCGAGGCGTTCTCGCACGGCGCCGACGGGTTCTCGTTGCTCAGGTCCCGCGTGGTGCCCGGCAGCCGGTACGGGTCCGGGCTGACGGTGTGCTGGTCCACCGACGAGTACAGCCCGTCCTCCAGCGCGGCCGCCGCCACCACCAGCTTGAACGTCGAGCCCGGCGGCAGCGGCTGACGCAGGCCCCGGTTGTTCAGCGGCTTGTCGGAGTCGGCGTTCAGCTCCTTCCACGCCTTGCCCGCGGTGTTGGCGTCGGTGAGCGCGGACGGGTCGTACGACGGTGTCGACACCACGGCGAGGATCCGGCCCGTCTTCGGGTCGATGGCTACGGCCCCGCCCTTGTTGTCGCCGAGCGCCTTGTACGCCGCCTTCTGCACGTCCGGGTCGATCGTCGTCAGCACGTTGCCCGGGTCGGCCCGCTTGCCGGTGACCGTGTCCATCACCGTCCGCAGCCGCGGGTCCGTGCCGTTGAGCAGCTCCGAGTAGATGCCCTCCAGCTGGGTCGGGGCGTAGGCCTGCGACGCGTAGCCCGTCACCGCCGCGTACAGCCTGCCGTCCGTGTAGGTGCGCTTGTACTCCAGATCACCCCCCGACGTCCGCGTCGAGCCGGTCACGGAACGCCCGGCCACGATGATGTTGCCGAGCGGCTCCGCGTACGTCTGGATCGCGTTGCGCCGGTTGTCCTTGTCGTCCGCGAGCGCCGTGCCGTCGTAGAACTGCACCCAGGTCGCCCGCACCAGCAGGGCGAGCACCAGGAGCAGCGCGAAGACCGATGCGCGCCTGATCGTCTTGTTCATCCCGATGAGAGGACGAGCGGGAGTACGGCGATCGTTCCCGTGTGCGTGGATTTCTCATCGTCCGCTCAGGAAACCGGTGCCTGCCGTCCGCTCAGGAAACCGGTGCCTGCCGCCCGCTCAGGAGACCGATGACTGCCGCCCGCTCAGGAAGCCCGCCTCGTACGCCGCGATCACCGCCTGGGTGCGGTCCCGGGTGCCGGTCTTGGCCAGCACGGACGCCACATGGGTCTTCACCGTCGCCGGGCCCACCCCCATGCGCCGGGCGATCTCCGCGTTGGTCAGCCCGGACGCCATCAGCCGCAGCACCTCGCCCTCGCGTTCCGTGAGCCTTCTCACCCAGGCGGCGGGGGCCGGGCGGGCCCGGGCGTGCGCCGCAGCGAGGGTGCGCACGGCCGACGGGAACAGCAGGGTGTCGCTGCGCGCGACCAGCCGCACCGCCTGCACCAGCGTGTCGGCGTCCGCCCGCTTCAGCAGGAACCCGGCGGCGCCCGCACGCAGCGCGTCGTACACGTACGAGTCGTTCTCGAAGGTCGTGACGACGACAACGCGCGGCGGGTCGTCGAGCGTGGCCAGGAGCTGCTCGGTGGCGCGGATGCCGTCGATCCCGGGCATGCGCACATCCATCAGCACCACGTCGGGCCGCCGGTCCCGGACGACGGCCACGGCCTCGGCGCCGGTCGCCGCCTCCCCGACCACCTCCAGGTCCTCCTCGGCGGACAGGATGGCGTGCAGCGCGGTGCGGACCATGCGCTCGTCGTCGGCGAGGACGATCCGGATCGGCTCACTGCTCATTCGGGTCCCTTCCCGGTCTCGGCCCACGCGGCTGCCCGCATCGGCAGGCGGACGTGCAGCCGCCACACCCCGCCGGCCCGGCCGGCCTCGGCCGTGCCGCCCAGCAGCCGGGCCCGGTCGGCGACCCCGCGCAGACCGTGGCCGCCGCCGGGCCGGGCGGCCGGGGCCCCGTGGAGGGGATTGGTGACGGTGATCTCCAGGTGCTCCCCGGCCGCCGCGATCCGCACGGTCACCTCGGTGCCGCCACCGGTGTGCCGCAGGGCGTTGCTCAGCCCCTCCTGCACGATCCGGTACGCCTCCCGGGAGACCAGGTCGGGCAGCGCGGCCGGCTCGACACCGACGTCGGCCCGCACCCGCAGCCCGCCCGCACGGGTGCGGGCCAGCAGGCCGTCCAGGTCGGCGGCGAGGGTGGGCGCGGGCGCCGTGCCCGGGGCGTCCCCGGCGCGCAGCACCCCGAGCACGGCGTCGAGTTCGCCGACCGTGCGCCGGGTGGTCTCCTCGATCGCGGCGAGCGCCTCGCGGACGAACCCCGGGTCGCTGTCCAGCACCCGGCGGGCCGCGCTCGCCTGGAGGGTGACCGCGCTGAGGGCGTGCCCGACGGAGTCGTGCAGCTCGCGGGCGAGCCTGTTGCGTACGGCCAGGTCGGCGGCGCGCGCCTCGGCGGCAGCCAGCCGATCCTCCGGCGTCGGGCCCAGCAGCGCGGGCGCCGCCCGGGCGAGCAGGGCACCGCAGCCGGCCGCGCACCCGGCGAGCGCCACCAGCATGGCCAGGCCGGCGACCGGCGTGAGCGCCAACGCCCAGGGCTCACCGAGGACTTCGGGCATCCCGAGCCGTGTCCCGCCCAGCGTCGTGAACAGCGGCAGCACCATCAGCACGACCGCGAAAGGCGGCACCGCCAGCGACATCCCGGAGACGATCCCGCCGAGGCCCAGATGCAGCGTGAACCAGGCCGCCGTCCGGCCGCGCGCGACCCGGCCCTGGGCCGGGGTGGGGGAGAGGGCGTCGGCGTCGATCCCGCACAGGGTGCGCGCCGCGCCCGCCTCCAGCGGCCGGGTCATCGGGAACACGGCGGCGGTGAGCGCGGCCAGCGGCAACCCCAGGGCGAAGGACAGCAGTTGCAGTGGCAGGTCGCCGAGGAGGTACCGGGAGTCCAGGGCGGGCCCGACGATCACCTGGCCGACGAGGACGTACGGCATGGCGAGCGCGCCGCCGAGGATCAGATGGATCCAGCGCCGGCGTGCCCGCCCTCCGAACAGCAGCCGGACTCCGGATCTCACGCGGCGTGCTCCGCGATCGGCGCGGAGCGCCGCCCGGCCGACGCCGACCGCTCGGCGAGGAAGTACCCGCCGACCACGGCGACCAGCATCCCGACGATCATGTGGCCAGCGTAGGTCAGGTCCATCAGCGGTGTGGGCCGGTCGGCGATGTCCTCCACACCGGTCAGCGAGGCCACCGCGAGCCAGCCGCCCCAGCAGGCCGTCGCGCCGGACCCCAGCCAGGCCAGCGCGAGCGGCAGCGCGACGGGGAGCGGACGCCCCCACCGGAACGCCAGCAGGAGGGCGCCTGACAGGGCGCACGCCAGGAAGACGACGTACAGCGCCTCCATCACGTAGAAGGAACCGCCCCGGTCGGCGACGCGCCCCGCGCTGAGCCCGGCGGTCGAACCGGTCAGCCACACCGCATGCGCGGCGAGCGGCAGCAGCGCGAGCACGACGGCGGCAACGGCGGTCGTCCGCTGCGCTCCGCCGAGCACCCCGGCCGGCAGGTCCCACACCCGGCCCCGCCACAGGCGGCCCCAGCGCTCACGGGCGTATCGCACGAACAGCGCGCCCAGGGACAGCCCCTGCAGGATGAAGCCGGTGTACACGACGCCGAACACCCAGTCGTCCAGGAAGGGCCGGCCGGACGTGTGCTTGGCCGCGCCCAGGGCCGTGACCAGCATCTGCAGCGGGAACCCGGCCATGATGGGCGCGAGCAGCCCGGTCGCCACCCACGCGGGAAGGGCGAGCAGCCAGGCGGGGACCCGCAGCCCCCACGGCCGGGTCAGCAGCAGCGCCAGCACGATCACCGCCGCGTCCATGGCCACGGTGACGCTGTTGGCGACGGCCATGGTCGCGCGGTGCTCCAGCAGCGCACTGCCGTCCGGGATTCCGACGCGGCTCCCGCCGATCCAGGCGGCCTTGAGGCAGAGGTACGGCACACAGGACGCGATCGCGACGGCGCGCAGGGCGCGGCGAGGCCGGTCGGGAGCGACGGACGCGGCCGGCGCGAGGCTGAGCGACTGGGTCATGCCCCCACACTCCCGCGCGCCCGCCGCCTCCGGCCTCCTGCCCGACGACGATCCGTCTCCGCCGCACGGGGGAGACCCGGATCAGCCCCGCAGCGAGAGCACGACCTCCTCGATCTCCTCGCCGCGCGCCTCGGCGAAGTCGCAGGCCCGGGCCGTCTCCTGGAAGCCGCAGCGCCGCAGCACGCGCAGCGAGCCCTCGTTGTCGGCCGCCGCACGCGCGTACAGCGGACGCTCGGGCACCTCGGCGAGCAGGGCCAGCAGCGCGGCCGTGGCCACCCCGCGCCCCCAGTACGCCCGGTCGACCCAGTACGTCACCTCGCGCTCGCCCGGCTCCCCGTACACCCCGGCGGAGCCCACCACATCGCCGTCGGCGAGGATCGTGCGCAACACCGCGGACGACGCCCTCATCCGCTGCCAGCGGGCGTCGAAGGCGTCCCGGTCGGCCGGGTCCTTCGGGGTGAAGGCGGCCATGCGCAGCGCCTCCGGGTCGTTCATCTGCCGGAAGAACACCGGCAGATCGCTGTCGTGCACCTCACGCAGTACGACATCCATGCCTCAGAGCCTACGGGTGGCCAGGGTCAGCCGGTCCCGGGCGTCGAACAGCGCGTCCTTGACCATCTGTTCATGGGCGGGCGTGAGCCGGGCGACCGGCACGGAGCAGCTGATGGCGTCCCGGGCGGGCGTGCGGTAGGGGATCGACACACCGAAGCAGCGCAGCCCCAGCGTGTTCTCCTCACGGTCCACGGCGAAGCCCTGCTCACGCACCTGGTGCAGTTCCTCGATGAGCTTCTCGCGGTCCGTGATGGTGTTCTCGGTCAGCGCGGGCAGCGTCTCCGGGAGCATCTTGCGGACCTGCTCGTCGGAGTACGTGGCCAGGATGGCCTTGCCCAGCGACGTCGAGTGCGCGGGCAGCCGGCGGCCGACCCGGGTGAAGGGCCGCAGATAGTGCTGCGACTGCCGGGTGGCCAGATAGACGACGTTCGTGCCGTCCAGCCGGGCCAGGTGGATGGTCTCGGTGGTGTCGTCGGAGAGCCGGTCCAGCGTCGGCCGGGCCGCCGCGACCACCTCGTCGCCGTCGATGTAGGAGGTGCCGACCAGCAGCGCCCGCACCCCGATGCCGTACCGCGTACCGGTGGCGTCGGTCTCGACCCACCCGAGGTCCACGAGGGTGCGCAACAGCATGTAGAGGCTGGACTTGGGATACCCGACGGCCTCCTGCACCGACGCGAGGGAGTGCATGCCGGGGCGTGCCGCGAAGTACTCCAGCAGCTCCACCGTCCGTACCGCCGACTTGACCTGTGCCCCGCCGCCCGTCTCGCCTGCCGACATCGCCCTTGACCCCTTCGTTGGACGGGAAATAGTCTCCGAGCTGTTCATCATCAGAGACAGTGTTCAGTATATCGAACGCCCCTGGTGGGGCGGCGACATACTGGGAGGGACCCACGGTGGCAGCAGCACCAGTCTGGAGTGTCGACCCCCGAACCGGGAAGCAGCGGGAACAGGTTGCGGTGGAGGCCACAGCCCAGGAGGTGGACGCCGCCGTCCGCGCCGCGCACGCCGCCCGCGACTCCCTCACCGACCGCACGGTCCGAGCCGCGTTCCTGCGCACCGCCGCCGAGAGACTGGAGGCGGCGAAGGAACACCTCGTCGAGGTGGCCGACGCGGAAACCGCCCTCGGCCCGGTCCGTCTGACCGGCGAACTCGCCCGCACCTGCTACCAGCTGCGCGCCTTCGCGGACATCGTCGACGAGGGCGCCTTCCTCGACGTGGTCATCAACCACCCCGACGACACGGCCACCCCGCCCGTCCCGGACCTGCGCCGCTACAAGATCCCGCTCGGCGTCGTCGCGGTCTACTCCGCCTCCAACTTCCCCTTCGCCTTCTCCGTGCCCGGCGGCGACACCGCGAGCGCGCTCGCCGCGGGCTGCCCGGTCGTCGTCAAGTCCCACCCCGACCACCCCGCACTGTCCGAACTGGTCGCCAAGATCCTGCGCACCGCCGCCGCGGAGCACGGCATCCCCGCTGGTGTCCTGGGCCTGGTCCACGGCTTCGAGGCCGGCGTCGAACTGATCAAGCACCCGCTGGTCGCCGCCGCGGGCTTCACCGGCTCCGTACGCGGCGGCCGTGCCCTCTTCGACGCGGCCGCCGCCCGGCCCGTCCCCATCCCCTTCCACGGCGAACTCGGCTCCCTCAACCCGGTCGTGGTGACCGAGGCCGCCGCCGCCGAGCGCGCGGAGGCCATCGGCACCGGGCTCGCCGGGTCGATGACCCTCGGCGTGGGCCAGTTCTGCGTCAAGCCGGGCCTGGTCCTCGTACCGGCCGGCGGCGCGGGCGACCAACTGCTGAAGTCCCTGACCGACGCCGTCAGCGACACCGAGGCCGGCGTCCTGCTCGACCACCGCATGCGGGACAACTTCGTCGCCGGGGTAGCGGAACGCCTCAGCCTGGAGGGCGTCGACGCCCCCGTGACGCCGGGCGCGGGCGGCGAGCACACGGTCAGCGCGGGCTTCCTCACGGTGCCGGCGAGCAAGCTGGCCGAGGAGGGGGCGTACGACCTGCTGCTGGAGGAGTGCTTCGGCCCGGTCACGGTCGTGGCCCGCTACGAGGACGAGACCGAGGTCAAGGACGTCCTGTCCCGCCTGCCGGGCAACCTCACGGCGACGGTCCAGCTGTCCTCGCAGGAGGCGGCCGGGGAGGGCCGCGGAGCGGACCTCCTGGCGGAACTGACCCCGCTGGCGGGCCGAGTCCTGGTCAACGGCTGGCCGACCGGCGTGGCGGTGGCGGCCGCGCAGCACCACGGGGGCCCGTACCCGGCGACGACGTCCACGTCGACCTCCGTGGGCGGCACGGCCATCGAACGCTGGCTGCGCCCGGTTGTCTACCAGGGCGCCCCGGAGGCCCTCCTGCCCCCGGAACTCCACGACGACAACCCCCTGGGCCTCCCCCGCCGCATCAACGGCCACCTGGAGCGGTAGCCGACGCGGGCAGGAACCGGTGCTGCACCGGGCCGGGGGCGGGTGACGCAGCCCGGCGCTGGCGGGGTGCCTCCCCCAAGCTCTTCGAGCAGGGGGGACCCCCAGCGCCCACCCGTGCCGCCCCAGCGGCACGACTGCCCGCAGCTACGTGGGGGTGGTGGACGCACGCCACGACGGCGGGGTAGCCGCCGACGGCGGGGAGGGGGCGGGGTGGGGGGTGTCCGCCCGCAGCGGCCGGCACCGCCAACCTTCACCGCGTCGGAAGCAGTGGGCCGGACCGAGGACGGATACCCCCCACCCCGGCCCCGACTCACGAACCGGCCGTAGGCGCTACATCAGCCGACCACCGGACGGCAACGGGCCGCCGCAGGCATTTCAGGGGCGCGGGGAACTGCGCGACCAGCCACCACGCACCCGCAGACGAAAACCGGCCCGGCGCCGCAGGTACCCGCGACCAGCCACCCACTCACCCGCACCCGGGAATGAACCCGGCTGCTTGAACGTTCACACACCGCCAACCAAACCCGCCCCCAACCCGAAGTGAGCAACCCGTGACCCTCCGCGTCGAAATCTGGAGCGACATAGCCTGCCCCTGGTGCTACGTAGGCAAGGCCCGCTTCGAGAAGGCGCTCGCGGCCTTCCCCCACCGTGACCAGGTAGAGGTCGTGCACCGCTCCTTCGAGCTCGACCCCGGCCGAGCCAAGGACGACATCCAGCCCGTCCTCACCATGCTCACCAAGAAGTACGGCATGACCGAGGCCCAGGCCCAGGCCGGCGAGGACAACCTCGGCGCCCAGGCGGCAGCCGAGGGCCTCGCCTACCGCACCCACGGCCGCGACCACGGCAGCACCTTCGACATGCACCGCCTGCTCCACTTCGCCAAGGACCAGGGCAAGCAGGACCAGCTCCTGGACCTCCTCTACAAGGCCAACTTCGCCGAGGAACGCTCCGTCTTCAACGACGACGAGCGCCTGCTCGACCTGGCCGAAGCCGCCGGCCTCGACAAGGACGCCGCCCGCACGGTCCTCACCGACCCGGACGCCTACGCGAACGCCGTCCGCGAGGACGAACGCGAGGCCGCCCAGCTCGGCGCCCGCGGTGTGCCGTTCTTCGTCCTCGACCGCGCCTACGGCGTCTCCGGCGCCCAGCCCGCCGAGGTCTTCACCCAGGCCCTCACCCAGGCCTGGGGCGCCCGCTCCCCGCTCACCCTGCTCGACGACGGCGGCGCCGACGCCTGCGGCCCGGACGGATGCGCGGTGCCGCAGCCCAGCTGACGACCACAAAACCGCAGGTCACCGCCCACCCATAAGCAGTCCTTGGCGGTACCGGGCAAAAAATCGCAATGGACGAGGGCTCCACGGGCCAGCACAGTGGTCCCATGGAGACCTTCGAGAGCCTCGTCCGCGCCGAGTTCGCCCCGGAGAACACCTATCTGAACACCGCGAGCAACGGCCTGCTCCCGGCCCGCACCGTGACCGCCCTGCACCAGGCGATCACCCTGCGGGCCGAGGGCAGGCCGCTCGGTTCCCTGTACGAGGACGTGGAGGCCGTCCGCGCCTCCTTCGCCCGGCTGACCGGCGTCCCCGCCGACCGCGTGGCGACCGGCGCCTCGGTCACCGAGTACGGCGCCCTGATCGCCGCCTCCCTGCCCGCCGGCGCCGAAGTCCTCACCAGCGAGGCCGACTTCTCCTCCCTGGTGAACCCCTTCCACATGCGCGCCGACCTCACCGTGCGCACCGTCCCGCTGGACAAGATCGCCGAGTCCGTGCGACCCGGCACCGCACTGGTCGCGGTGAGCGCGGCGCAGTCCGCCGACGGCCGCCTCGCCGACCTGCCCGCCGTGCGCGCGGCGGCCCACGCCTACGGAGCCCGGGTCTACGTCGACGCCTCCCAGTCGGCCGGCTGGCTGCCCGTGGACCCGGAGCACTACGACTTCCTCGCCGCCGTCGGCTTCAAGTGGCTCATGGGCCCGCACGGCGCCACGTTCTTCGTCGCCCCGGACGCCACGCGAGACTTCGGCGGGCTGACCCCGCTCCTCGCCGGCTGGTCCGCCGGTGAGAAGCCGTGGGACAGCTGCTACGGCCCCGTCACCGAACTCGCCCACTCCGTCCGGCGGTTCGACGTCAGCCCCGCCCTCTTCAGCTACGCCGGCCTGCGCGCCTCACTCGACCTGATCGAGGGACTGGGCGTGGACGCCGTACACGCACACGACGTGGCGCTCGCCGACCGGTTCCGCAAGGGACTCGACTCCCTCGGTCACGAGCCGGTCCCGGCACCGGGCTCCGCGATCGTGTCCGTGCCGGGCCTCGGCCACCGGCAGGCGGAACTGAGCGAGATGGGCATCGAGGTCTCCGACCGGGCGGGCAACCTGCGAGCCGCGTTCCACTTGTACAACACGACAGCGGACGTCGACCGCCTCCTGGACGTACTGTCCGCGTGACGGCGTGACGGCGTGACGGCGTGACGGCCTGAGGGCCTGACGGCTCAGGCAACCGTCCAGGCACACCACCGGGCCGGGACCCCCCGTCCCACACGAGGAGGCCCCGGCCCGGTGGTCACCCGGCGCTGCCTCGACCCGACGTGATCAGGAAGCGCCGGCAGAGTGTCACCTCACCGGAGTGAAGTCCCGCGCGCCGATGAACTCCGGCCGCCGCACGGGCGCGGCGAACGGCTCCACGGCCGTGTTCTCCACGCTGTTGAACACGATGAAGACGTTGCTGCGCGGGTACGGCGTGATGTTGTCGCCGGAGCCGTGCATGGCGTTGCAGTCGAACCAGGTCGCCGAGCCGGGCTTGCCGGTGAACAGCCGGATGCCGTACTCGCTCGCCAGCGAGGTGAGCGCCTCGTCGGACGGCGTGCCCGCGTCCTGCATCTGCAGCGACTTCTTGTAGTTGTCCTTCGGCGTCTCACCCGCGCAGCCGAGGAACGTCTTGTGCGACCCCGGCATGATCATCAGACCGCCGTTCGTGTCGAAGTTCTCGGTCAGCGCGATCGACACGGACACCGTCCGCATCCGCGGCAGACCGTCCTCCGCGTGCCAGGTCTCGAAGTCGGAGTGCCAGTAGAAGCCGCTGGCGCCGAAGCCGGGCTTGACGTTGATCCGGGACTGGTGGACGTACACGTCCGAGCCCAGGATCTGCCGGGCACGCCCGACGACCCGCTCGTCGCGCACCAGCTTCGCGAACACCTCGCTGATCCGGTGCACTTCGAAGACGGAGCGGATCTCCTTGGACTTCGGCTCCACGATGGACCGCTCGTCCTCGCGGATCGCCGGGTCGGTCACCAGCCGGTCCAGTTCGCGCTTGTACTCGGCGACCTCGTCGGGCCCGATGAGCTGGTCGACGGCGATGAAGCCGTCGCGCTCGAAGGCGCCGAGGTCGGCCGGCTGGAACGGGCCCGGGGCGTCCGGGGCGCCCCAGACGACCGGGTCCTGCCGGGGCACCGTCACCTCGGTGGCGCCGCGGGTGGGGTACAGGTCCGTGACGGTGGTGGGGTGGGTCGTGGTGGCCGTCATGCGGTTCACACCTCCTCGGGTTCGGTGAGCAGCGGGTAGACGCCGTTCTCGTCGTGGTCCTCCCGCCCGGTCACGGGCGGGTTGAACACGCAGATGCAGTGGAAGTCCTCCTTGACCTTGAGCGTGTGCCGCTCGTGGCCGTCGAGGAGGTACATGGTGCCGGGCGTGATCGTGTGGGTCTTCCCGGTCTCGTGGTCCGTGAGTTCCGCCTCGCCCTGAGTGCAGACCACGGCCTCGATGTGGTTGGCGTACCACATCGACGTCTCGGTCCCCGCGTACAGGATCGTCTCGTGCAGCGAGAAGCCGACGCGCTCCTTGGCGAGCACGATGCGTTTGCTCTCCCAGGTGCCGGACGCGGCCTTCACATGGCGGTCGGTTCCCTCGATCTCCTTGAACGAACGGACGATCACGGTGGTGCGATGCCTCCTAGGTCGGGGTGTTCCAGGCGGTCGGTGCGGCTGGACGAGGGGGGTTCAGGCGGTCTCGCGGACGGCCCGGGCGAGGGTCTTGAGGCCCTCGTCCAGCTCGTCCGGGGTGATGGTGAGGGCCGGCAGCAGCTTGACGACCTCGGACTCGGGGCCGGAGGTCTCCACCAGCAGGCCCAGCTCGAAGGCGCGGCGCGCGATGCGTCCGGCCCGCTCCTTGTCGTGGAACTCCATGCCCCACACCAGGCCCCGGCCGCGGTACTCCTTGACGTCGGCGAGGTTCTCCTCGGTGATGGCGATCAGCCACTGCTCGACCTGCTCACCGCGGGCGCGGGTCTGCTTCTCCATGGCGGAGCCGTCGGTCCAGTACGTCTCCAGCGCGGCGGTGGCGGTGACGAACGCCGGGTTGTTGCCGCGGAAGGTGCCGTTGTGCTCGCCCGGCTCCCACACGTCCAGCTCGGGCTTGAACAGGCACAGCGACATCGGCAGCCCGTAGCCGCTGATCGACTTCGACACGGTGACGATGTCCGGGGTGATCCCGGCCTCCTCGAACGAGAAGAAGGCCCCCGTGCGCCCGCAGCCCATCTGGATGTCGTCGACGATCAGCAGCATGTCCTGCCGCTCGCACAGCTCCTTGAGCGCGCGCAGCCACTCGGGTCGGGCGACGTTGATGCCGCCCTCGCCCTGCACGGTCTCCACGATCACCGCGGCGGGCTTGTTCAGGCCGGAGCCCTGGTCCTCCAGCAGGCGTTCGAACCACAGGAAGTCCGGGACGGTGCCGTCGAAGTAGTTGTCGAACGGCATCGGCGTGCCGTGCACCAGCGGGATGCCGGCGCCGGCCCGCTTGAAGGCGTTGCCGGTGACGGCGAGGGAGCCGAGCGACATGCCGTGGAAGGCGTTGGTGAACGACACGATCGCCTCGCGGCCCTTCACCTTCCGGGCCAGCTTCAGCGCCGACTCCACGGCGTTGGTGCCCGTCGGGCCCGGGAACATGACCTTGTACGGCAGGTCACGGGGGCGCAGCACCAGGTCCTGGAAGGTCTGCAGGAAGGACCGCTTGGCCGTGGTCGACATGTCCAGGCCGTGGGTGACGCCGTCCCGCATCAGGTAGTCGATCAGCGCCCGTTTCAGTACGGGGTTGTTGTGGCCGTAGTTCAGTGACCCGGCACCGGCGAAGAAGTCCAGGTACTGGTGGCCGTCCTCGTCGTACATGCGGCTGCCCTGCGCGCGGTCGAAGACGGTGGGCCAGCCGCGGCAGTAGCTGCGCACCTCGGACTCCAGGGTCTCGAAGACGCTCAGGTCGGGCTGGGTGATGGTCACGACGAATCGCTCCTCAGTGGGAAGTCGGGGTCAGCGGGCCGATGCGGTACAGGACTTCGGGGTCGTGCGGGCCGTCCGGGAACAGTCCGGCGTCGAACAGGACCTCCCGTTCGACCCGTGCGCCGTGCCGGGCGGCGAACGAGGTGAACAGCGCCTCGGAGGCGGTGTTGCCCGGGGTGATCGTGGTCTCGACGTCGGTGATCCCGAGCTCGGCGGCGAGCCGGGCGGTCAGGCCGTCGAGCAGCGCGGCGGCCAGGCCCCGGCCGCGGTACGCGGCGTCGACGGCCACCTGCCAGACGAGCAGGGTGCGCGGCCGCTCGGGCCGTACGTACCCGGTGACGAAGCCGACCGGCTCGCCGTCCTCCCGGCGCACCACGGCCGAGGTGCCCGCGAAGTCGCGGCACCACAGCAGGTAGCTGTAGGAGGAGTTCAGGTCGAGGGCCTTGGAGTCCCTGGCGATACGCCAAAGGGCGGCTCCGTCGGCCACCGACGGGCGGTCGATGAGCAGGTCTGCTGGTGCGGCAGTCATGCGGATTGAATTTACCGAGTGAAATTGAAAAATGCATGGAGGGTCGGGGTTTCCTGCGGCCCGCTTCTGTGTTATCGCGCGGGCGCGTGCAGGCCCGCGACCTGCCGGAAGCTTGTCCGTATTTGCCCGGGAGGAAGGGGGTGAAACGGGCGTGATGTGGAACGCGTCACAGCCGTGTAACCTCCGCGAGATCCGCCCGAATAACCCCCCGCGGCGTTCGCGAAATCTTCGCGTTTAGGGTCGCGAGAAGCGGGCAGAAGAAGATGGGAAGCTACCCGCTGGAATGTGCTCGTTAATAAGGGAAAAGAATTCTCGGAATCGGATGACCGCAATTGGCTGCGAACGGGAATTCAGGCGCCGGTCGTGCCGTCGATGCGCTCGCGCAGGAGGTCCGCGTGGCCGTTGTGCCGGGCGTACTCCTCGATCATGTGGATCAGCACCCAGCGCAGTGAGACCTCCAGCCCGGCCATCGGTCCGTCGGGGATGCGTCCCGTCGCCTCCAGGGGGCGGCCCGCGCACAGCTCCTGCCCGCGCGACACCTCCCGGCGCCAGGTCGTCAGCGCCTCGTCCAGCCCGCGCCCGGGTTCCAGGACGTACCCGGACTCCTCGCCGAAGACGGGGGGCACGTCCAGGCCGGCGAACACCCGCTGGAACCAGTTCCGCTCCACCTCGGCCAGATGCTGCACCAGGCCGAGCAGCGTCATCGAGGACGGCTCGGCCGACGCCAGCCGCACCTGTCCGTCGTCCAGCCCCGCGCACTTCAGCTCCAGCGTCGCCCGGTGGAAGGCGAGCCAGCTCTCCAGCATGGGCCGCTCCTCCCCGGTCATGAGCGGCACGGGCCGACCGTCGGGCAGAGTCTGAGGCGCGTCAGTCGTCATGGCCCGAGCATGGCACGCCCCACGGCCATCGGCCCCCCGACAACCGAGCGCCCGCCAACGCGTGGGCCCACGCACGGCCCCGCCCAACGCCCCGCGCGCAACGGCATGCCCACCACCGCGGCCACCCCCGGCCTCGCCCCGCAGGGCCGCCGCCAGGACTGGCCCCCGGCCGGCGACGCGGATGGCGCAAAGGCGCCCCGCCGGTCGCCGTCGGGCGTGCCCGGCGCCCCGCTTACCGCCGTCGCGTCCGCATCGTCGCCGACGGGCCTGGCCCCGTGGCCCGCGTGCGACCGGCGTGCCCGCGTCCGGGCGGTGCTCGTCGTGCCCGGCCGGTGGTCCGGGTGCGGCGGGTGTGTTCGCCGCCGCTGTTGCGGTCGGGCTCGGCCCACGGGCCTGCCCGTGGCCCAGTGCGTGGGCGCTGCGTTCGCGCGGTCACCGTCGGGCCAACCTGTGGCCCGAGGGGGCCCAGCGGGTTC
>NZ_PQSS01000078.1 GCF_002920535.1 Streptomyces sp. Ru71
GGCCGACTTCTTTCCGCGCGCCCTGCCCGCCTGGCGCACCCAGCCCTACGCCCGCTACCCCGCGCAGCGCGTCGTCGACGCTTTCCTGCGCGCCCGGCCCCGGCACCGGCCCGGCAGCCGCTGGCACTACTCGAACTTCGGGGTCGCCGTGCTCGGCCACGCACTGGCCGCGGCGACCGGGACACCGTGGGAGGACCTGATCGCCACGCACGTCCTGCGTCCGCTCGGCCTGCACGACACGGCGCTGCGGGCGGGCTCCCCGGCGACCGACGCGGTCGGGCACACCAAGGACGGCCGCACCCCGACCGACGGCTTCGACGCCGGCGGGTTCCAGGCGGCAGGCGCCGTCCGGGGCACCCCGCACGACCTGCTCACGTTCCTGGAGGCCCACCTCCATCCGGACGGCTCACCGCTGCGGGACGCGCTGCGGGCCGTGCGGGTGCCGGTACTGCGCCGCGGTCTGGGCCACCGGCACACGCACACCCTCACCTGGTTCCGGCATCCGGCCGACGGCGGGCCGATGTACTTCCACAGCGGCGCCACGCTGGGCCAGCAGGCGTTCCTGGGTTTCCGGCCCGACACCGGCACCGCACTGGCGGCCGTGTGCACCCGCCGGTTCCGCGCCGGCGACCCCTTCGTGGCGACGGCGTACGCGCTGCTGGCGGGCGACGGGACCTGACGGGGCGCCGGCCCCCGCGAAGGCCGGGGGGCCGGACCGCTTCAGGAGTGGGTCACAGGCGCTGCCACAGCGCCGGGGTGGTCTCCGGTGCCCACGCTCCCTGCGCCTGGTGGGACTGCAGGCACTGGTAGCGCGCGGTGCCGTACGACACCGTGGCCCCGGCCTCGTACACCCGGCCCGTCCGCCAGGCGTCGGCCGCCGTGGTGTCCTGCGGGGTGGGGGCGTTGGTCTGGGCCGTGGCGGTCACCAGGGTCAGGCCCAGGTCCTTCAGCAGCGGGTTGATCGGCTGGAAGTACGTGGTGCCGCCGCTCGTGCAGTCGCCCGAACCGCCGGAGGTCACGCCCTGCGCCTGCGCACCGGCCACGTACGGGCCGCCCGAGTCACCGGGTTCGCCGCACACGTCGGTCTTGGTCAGGCCGTTGACGGTGCCCTCCTCGTAGGTGACGGTGGCGTTCTCCTGCTGGATCGTGCCGCAGTGCCAGCCGCTCGTGGTGCCGGACCGGCACACCGACGCCCCCACCAGCGCCTGGACGGAGCCGGCGACGTCCACCGTCTTGCCCGCCTCGCCGCGCACCTCGGGCGTGGTGGTCCAGCCGCTGACGACGCCGACCCACGCCATGTCCTTGCCGGGGAACGTGGACGCCTGGAAGGTGCCCTGCTGCACGCTGCTGCCGGCGGCGGTGGTCTTCGAGCCGGCCTTGCCGCAGTGGCCGGCCGTGGCGAAGCCGTTCTGGGTGTCCTTGGTGACGGAGAAGCCGATCGAGCAGCGGAAGGTGGCGTCGATGTCGTACGCGTCGCCGCCGACGATGTCCGCGAGCGCGCGGGGCCGTTCGTTGGACACCCGCACGGTGACCTGCTTCGCGGGCACGCCCGCGGCCTTGACCAGGGCGTTCCCCGCCTGGCGGCTGGTGGCCTGGACGACGACGCGGTTGGTGCGCACGTCGACGTACCGCACGGGTGTGGTCGCGGCCTTCGCGCGCGAGGCGGCCTTGTCCAGCTTGGTCTTCACGGCCAGCAGGTCGGTCAGTGACGTGGTGACGACGGCGGCCTTGGCGCCCTGGGCGCGGATGGCGGTGGCGTCGGCGGCGCGCGTGGTGGCCACCGTGAGTTCGGCGGCGGTGGTGCCCTTGACCCAGGCGCCGGCGAAGTGCGCGCCGAGGGAGTTGCGCAGCCGGCCCGCCCGGGTGCCGGCCTCCGCCTCGTTGACCAGGCGGGCCGTGGCCTGGGCGGGGGTCAGTTTCAGGTCGCGCTGGAGAGCCTGCAGCATCGCCGCCGAGGGCCGGTCAGCCCCGAGCGTCTGCGCCGCGGTCGGGACGGGACCGGGTGCGGGCGGGGGCACGGCGGCTCCCGCCGCGGGGTGGACCGCGGCCAGGGCGAGGGCGCCGACCGCCACCAGGGCGGCGCGGCCGGTGCGCGCGGTGTGTCTGCCGACCATACGAGAGGCCTCCTTGGGCTCGGACGAGGGGTACGAGACGTCGGACGTCGTGGAGCCATAGGCCTTGCCGCGATCTCCCCGGCTCATGGCACCGGCGGAGGTGTTTCCCGCGATGGGGGACGGATGGGGTGGCAAGTGCAGTAGGCGGGCCCGGCAGGAAGGGAGGCGCCGCCGGCGACTCGTCCGGACCGGGAGGGCGTGACGTGGACGGCCGGGCTGCGTCCGGAGGTGTACGCGCCGGTGCGGGGGGACCTGAGATGCGGCGGAATCCCCGCTCCGGGCCGCCCGGCGCGCGTATGGTCCGGTGGACGTGGGTGGATCACGGGGGCGGGTGCGGTCCGCGCCCGGCACGATCCCAGAAGGAGAGGCAGGAGGCACCGTGAGCGAGACCGAGGAACGGCCACCGGCGGCGGTGGTGTTCGACGCGCTGGGCGCGGACTACGAGAAGGCGTTCGCCTCCTCCCCCGCCCATCTGGCGTCCCTGGACTGGCTGCTGGGGCATCTGGCGCCGGGCAGCCGCGTGCTGGACGTGGGCAGCGGCACCGGACGGCCGACCGCCGCCGCGCTGACCGCGGCCGGTCATGACGTGCTGGGCGTCGACGTCTCCCCGGTCATGGTCTCCCTGGCCGCCCGGCAGGTCCCCGAGGCCCGCTTCCGCCACGCCGACATCCGCGAACTTCCGCTGGAGGAAGAGTCGTTGGACGCGGTGTGCGTGTACTTCTCGCTGTTGCAGATGTCCCGGCCCGAGCAGCGGGACGTCGTCGGGAAGCTGGCGCGGGCCCTGCGCCCGGCAGGCAGCATGGTGCTGGCCACGGTGCCCGCGGACGTGGAGGACCTCCCGATCGAGTTCATGGGGCAGCCGGTGCGCGCGACGAGCTTCGGCGCCGAGGACTTCGCCGCGCTGGCCCGCTCGGCCGGCCTGACCGTCCTGGCCCGCCACCTCAGCGAGTTCACCCCGGCGCACCCGTCCGGCACGCCCGAGCCGCATCTGTTCCTGTACTGCCGGCGGGAGGAGGGTCAGGCCCCTACCGGCCGGGACGAGGGCGCCTGAAGGGCGTCGTCCGCGCGGTGCCGCGCCCACGCGGCCGCGCGCAGGTCCCCGTCCAGCAGGACGTCCGCCGCCGTGCACGCGAGGGCCTGCGCGGCGGCGGTCAGCACCTCGCGGGCCCGTGGTGAGGCGGCCGCGCGGGCGAACTCGGGGGTGTGGTCGGAGCCGTCGGCATCCATGATCGCGACGAAGGGGTGGATGGCGGGCACCCGGCCGCTGACGTTGCCGATGTCCGACGAACCCAGCTGGACACCGGGCACGGGCGGAGTGAGGGTGATCCCGGCCCGCGACACGTGCTCCGCGAACCGCTCGGAGAGGACCTCGCAGTCCCGGAAGTGCTCGTAGCGGACCGTGACGCGCTCCACCTCGGCCCGGGTCCCCGTGGCCCGTGCCACACCCTGCGCGCACTCGTCCAACTGGCCGACAAGGGCGTCGAGTTGCGTCGTGGTGGCCGCGCGCAGGCCGAAGCGGCCCTCGGCGTACTCGGGGACGATGTTGGTGGCGGTGCCGCCGTGCGTGACGATGCCCTGTACATGGGAGGCGGGCGGCAGGCGGCGCCCGAGCGCGGACAGCACGTTGAACAGCTCGACCAGCGCGGCGAGCGCGTCGATCCCCTCGGCAGGGTTCCCGGTGGGGTGGGCCGCGCGGCCGTGGAAGCCGACCCGGTACTGCACCTGCGCGGTCAGCGGGGCGCGGACGAAGTCGTGGACCCCCGGATGGAACATCAGCGCGGCGTCGACGTCGTCGAACACCCCGGCCTCCACCTCGACGGCCTTGCCCCCGCCGCCCTCCTCGGCCGGGGTGCCGACCGCCAGCACGCATCCCTGCGCCCCGCCGAGCACCGCGTGCAGGGCGAGCGCGGCGCCCAGTCCGGCGGCGGCGATCAGGTTGTGGCCGCAGGCGTGGCCGAGGCCGGGCAGGGCGTCGTACTCCAGCGGCAGCGCCACCGCGGGCCGGCCGCGGCCCGAGCGGGCGGTGAACGCGGTCGGCAGCCCCGCCACCCCCCGCTCCACCACGAGCCCGGCCCGCTCCAGCTCCCCGCTGAGCAGCTCGGCCGCCCGGTGTTCGGCGAAGGCGTACTCGGGGTCGGCGTGCAGGCGCAGGGCGACGTCCCACAGCGCGTCGGCCCGTGCGGCCACCTCGGTGCGCAGGGCGTCGTGGACGCCGTCCGGTGTCACAGTCACACGTCCTTCCCCAGGGCAGCGATCGTGGCCGGACGGGTTCCAGGGTCCGCGGCCCTGACACCCGGCGAGTTTCACCGGCCGTGGCGGTGCAACACGGTGGGTACGGCCGCTCCGCTGCGGCCGTCCGGCCCCCGGCCGGTGATCCGTGCGACCGGGAGGAACGATGGACCACTCGCGTGCGCCCGTCCTGGAGGCGCTGCAGGAGTTC
The DNA here is from genome assembly GCF_002920535.1 of Streptomyces sp. Ru71. Lineage (GTDB taxonomy): Bacteria > Actinomycetota > Actinomycetes > Streptomycetales > Streptomycetaceae > Streptomyces. Next base: position 4,555 of record NZ_PQSS01000078.1, read on the forward strand.
CGGCGCCGTGGCGACATCGCCTACGGCCCGCCGGGCCACAAGCAGGGCCGGGGAGCGGACCCGCGGGTGGCGGAGGTCGTGGGGATCGACGTCTTCCGCTCCGACGTGCTCTCCCTCAACGGGCTGGACGACCGCCGCCAGTCGCAGGGCGTGATCAGCCAGGCGCAGGAGCTGATGGCGGACGCGGTCGGCGCGACGGAGGCGTTCTTCTCCACGTGCGGCAGCTCGCTGTCGGTGAAGACCGCGATGCTCGCCGCGGCCGGCCCCGGCGAGAAGCTGCTGATCTCCCGCAACGCGCACAAGTCGGTGGTGGCGGCCGTCGTCGTCAACGGGGTCGAGCCGATCTGGGTGCACCCGAAGTTCGACGCCGAGCGGCATCTGGCCCATCCGCCGGAGCCGGACGACGTGCGCGCGAAGCTGCGCGAGCACCCGGACGCCAAGGGGATGCTGCTGATCACCCCGACCGACTGGGGCTCGTGCGCCGACATCGCGGGCGTGGCGCGGGTCTGCCACGAGTTCGACGTGCCGCTCATCGTGGACGAGGCGTGGGGCGCTCATCTGCCGTTCCACCCCGAGCTGCCGGCCTGGGGCATGGACGCCGAGGCCGACCTGGTCCTGACCAGCGTGCACAAGATGGGCGGCGCCATCGAGCAGAGCTCCGTCTTCCACCTGCAGTACGACCGGATCTCCAGCGAGGCGCTCAAGCAGCGCGAGGACCTGCTGGGCACCACCAGCGCCTCGACGCTGGTGTTCGCGACCCTGGACGGCTGGCGCCGCCAGATGGTGGAGCAGGGGCACGAGCTGCTGGACGCGGCGCTGCACCGGGCACGGCGGATCCGGGCGGCCGCCGGCGAGCTGCCGGGGTTGCGGGTCATGGGCGGGGAGATCGTCGAGGAGGGGCTGGCCGCCGCCTTCGACCCGCTCAAGATCGTGATCGATGTCCGCGGGCTCGGCATCAGCGGCATGCAGGCCACCGAGTGGCTGCGCGCGAACCGGCACGTGGACATGGGCGGCTCCGACACCTGCCGGATCAGCGCCTCGATCACGCACGCCGACGACGACACCACCGAGCGGGTCCTGCTGGACGCGCTGCGGGCGCTGGTGGAGAAGGCCGACACCATCGAGCGGCAGCCGTACGTCCGGCTGCCGGAACCGTCCGCACTGGAACTGGAGCAGGCGATGCTGCCGAGGGAGGCGTTCTTCGCGCCCGTCGAGCACGTACCCGCCGAGCGGGCCGCGGGACGCATCAGCGCGGAGATGATCAGCCCGTACCCGCCGGGTGTCCCGGTGATCGCGCCCGGTGAGGTCGTCACCGACGAGGTGCTGGACTATCTGCGCAGCGGCGTGGAGCACGGGGTGCTCATCCCGGACGCCGCCGACCCGACGGTGCGCACCCTGCGGGTGGTGGCCCGGACATGATCCGTGTCGGGGGCCGTGCCCCGGGTACTTGGAGTCCGCTACAGGGCGCGGCGGGTACGGCTCCGGGCGCCGCGTCCAAGCCGTCGTGCCGGAGGGAGTGGTGATGACGCAGCACGGTGACGACCGGGCCACCGCCCGCGACACGTCGGGCGCCGCGCTGCGGCTGGCGACGGTGTTGCCGCCGGAGGTCGCGGGCACACAGGAGCTGCCGCGGGACCGCACCCAGGCGATCCTGGAGGCGGCCAAGCAGGTGGGCGCGCTGCTGAAGCAGAACGGCCACCGGTTCGCCCTGGCCGGCAGCGTCGCCGCGTACGCGCACGGCGCCGGCACGAATCTGCAGCACGACGCCGACTTCTGCGTCCGCGCCGAGGACGCGGAGGCGGTCGCCGGCACGCTGCGTGAGGGCGGCCTGGAGGTGCTCGTCCCGCCGGAGGACTGGCTGCTGAAGACGGAGTGCTTCGGCCAGTCGATCGACATCATCTTCGAGCTGGCCCACCGGCCCGTGACGACCGAGATGCTCGACCGGGCCGAGGAGATGCCGGTCGAGTCGGTGGTCATGCCGGTGCTGTCGGCCACGGACCTGGTGGCCAGCCTGGTCTCCGCGTTCTCCGAGCACTACTGCGACTTCGGCGCCGTACTGCCCGTCGCGCGTGCCCTGCGCGAGAAGGTCGACTGGGAGCGGGTGCGCGCCGAGTGCGGCCAGGAGCCGATGCCGGCGGCCTTCCTGTTCCTCCTCGAACGCCTGAACGTGATCGCCCCGTCGAAGGAGCATCCATGAGCACCATGGACTACCGCGTCGCCCACCTGCGCGAACGCCTCGCCGAAGGGACCCTGGCCGAGCTGGGCGTGCAGGTCGTCGTGCACGGGGAGTCGGTCCTGGTGACGGGCACCGTGCCGTCCGCCCACTGCCGCGACGAGGTCGCGCGGCTGGTGGCCGAGGCGCTGGAGGACCTCACGGTGCACTGCGACCTCGTCGTCGCCGAGGCGTCGTCCCCCGACCAGGCGGAGGAGCTGGCATGATCCGCATCGCAGCCGTCGGAGACATCCACATGGGCCCCGACAGCCAGGGGGTGCTGCGGCCCGCGTTCGACACCCTGTCCGACTGCGCCGACGTGCTTCTGCTGGCCGGCGACCTGACCCGGCACGGCACGCCGGAGGAGGCCCGGGTGGTGGCGCGGGAGATCGCCGGCCTGGCGGTGCCGGTGGTGGCCGTGCTGGGCAACCACGACCACCACGGCGAGCGGCCCGAGGAGGTCACGGCGATCCTGAAGGACGGTGGCGCGCGTGTCCTGGAGGGCGAGGAAACCGTGGTCGACTGCCCGGCCGGGCGGATCGGCGTGGCCGGCACCAAGGGGTTCGGCGGGGGCTTCGCCGGCCGGAACGCCGGGGAGTTCGGTGAGCCGCTGATGAAGGAGTTCGTGCGCTACTCGCGCCGCTGCGCCGACGGACTGCGCTCGGCGCTGGAGCGGCTCGCCGGGCAGGACTGCGCCGTGCGCGTGGCGCTGACCCACTTCTCCCCCGTGCCGGACACCCTCGCGGGCGAGCCGCTGGAGATCTATCCCTTCCTGGGCAGCTACATGCTGGCCGAGGCGATCGACGAGGCCGGCGCCGACCTGGCGGTGCACGGGCACGCGCACGCGGGCACGGAGCACGGGATGACGAGCGGCGGTGTGCGGGTGCGCAACGTCGCCCAGCCGGTGATCGGGCGGGCCTTCCACGTGTACCACCTGCCGGAGCCGGACCGGGTGCCGGCCGCCGCGGGGGCACAGCGGGCGCGCTGAGGCCGGGACGGCCCGGTGGACCTGGACACGGTCGCCGACGAGCTGTACGGGCTGCGGCCCGAGGACTTCACCGCCGCCCGCAACGCCCGCGCGGCCGCGGCCCGCAAGGCCGGCGACCGGTCGCTCGCCGGGGAGATCGCCCGGCTGCGCCGCCCGAGCCTGTCGGCGTGGGCGGCCAACCTGCTGGTGCGCGAGCGGCCCGACGCGGTCGCCCCGCTGCTGGAACTGGGCGAGGGGCTGCGGCAGGCGCACCGGGAGCTGGACGGCGGGCAGTTGCGCGAGCTGACGCGCCGGCAGCGCTCGCTCGTCGGCGCGCTGGCCCGGCAGGCCCGGCAGCTGGCCGAGGAGGCCGGGCATCCGATCGGCGACGACGCCCAGCGCGAGGTGGAGGCCACCCTGCACGCGGTGCTCGCCGACCCGGAGGCGGCAGACGCCTGGTCCGCCGGGCGCCTGGTCAAACCCCTGGATCAGCCGGTCGGTTTCCCCGTCGCCGAAGCGCAGGCGGTACGGCGGACGGCCACGGCCGCCACGAAGGCCACGGCGAAACGGGCACCGGCCCCGGCCCGCCGGGACAGCGCACGGGAGGCGGAGCGGCGCCGGCGCCTGGAGCGGGCGCGCGAGGACGCCGACGCGGCGCAGCGGGAGCTGGACGCGGCGGAGAAGGAGGCGGCGGACATCGCCTCGCGGGCCGCCGACGCCGAACGACGGGCACAGGAAGGGCGCCGGCTCGTGGGCGAGCTGCGCGAGCGCCTGGAGCGGGCCGAGGAGGAGCAGCGCGCGGCGCAGGCCGCCGAACGCGAGGCACACGAGCGGGCCCGTACGGCGGACCGCCGGCTGCGGGAGTCGCGGCGCCGCGCGATGACGGCGGCGACGAGACTGGCGGAGCTGGAGGGCGCGGACGAGACCTGACCGGCGGCCCGTCCCAGGGCGCCCACGTCTTGCCGCCGCCTGCCCCGGGGGGATTCAATTCCCCCACCTCCCACAGGAGAACACCTGTCCACACCCAGCGAAGGGGTTCTTCTTGACCGCGCTCCGCATCACCGCTCTGACCGCCGCGGCCTGCGCCACCGTGCTCGCCGTCGCGGTGCCGTCCTCGGCGATCAACTCCTACAACGCCGCGCCCGCGCCCGAACGCACCGAGGTCGGCGCGCTCGTGGCCACCTGGGACGACGACGGCGACCCGAGCACCCCGGACCGGGTGGACTGGGTCTGCTCCGGCACGATGGTCGACGCCGACACCTTCCTGACCGCCGCGCACTGCACCACCGACTGGCCGGAGAACGTGCGCTTCTACGTCTCCCTCGACCAGGACGTGCAGTCCGCTCTGAACGCCGCCGCGAAGGCGTACCCCGGCGACCCGGCCGCCCAGGCGCGCGCCGTCGGCGTCGAGGGCACGGCCCACACCCATCCCGCCTATCCGGGCCCGGCCTCGGACCCGCACGACATCGCCGTGATCCAGCTGCCCGCGGCGAAGGTCGCCGCCCGCTGGTCGTTCACGCCGGCCGCGCTGCCCACCGCCGGCCAACTGGACGCGCTCGGGCCGCGGGGGCTGAACTCCACCGACTGGCTCGTCGCCGGGTACGGCACCCAGGAGGCGGCGCGCGGTCCCGGCGGCCAGACGCATCCGGGCGGCGGCGTCCGGATGAAGGCGCCGGTGACCTTCGACGCCCTCAACCCGGCCTGGGTGCGGCTCGCGATGACCGCGCCGCAGGGCAACGGCGGCGCCTGCTACGGCGATTCGGGCGGCCCCAACTTCGCGGTGCTGGGCGGCAGACGCGTCCTGGCGGCCACGACGATCACCGGTGACACCCCGTGCTACGCCACGAACGTCACCTACCGGCTGGACACTCCGGGCGCGCGGGGCTTCCTGTCCCCGTTCGTGAAACTGCCGTAGCCGCACGGCGGACGGCCGGGTGCCGCGGGGTGCCCGGCCGTCGTTCGGTGCGTGGGGTGGTACGTGCTCAGCCTGCCTCGCGGGTGCGGGGCCGTGCTGTCAGCCGATGTGGTAGCTGTCGCCGTAGACCTTCCAGTCCAGCGGCGGGTCGAGGTCGAGGTTGCCCTGGCGCAGGAAGACCCGCTGGGCGGTGTCGACGCGGCTGGTGTCGCTGTGGGCCTCCTCCTGTTTCATCGCCCACACGCGCGCGTCGAGGAACGCGTCGAGGTAGCGCACCTCGTCGCCGCCCCGCGCGGGCGGCTCGGCCTTGCGCAGGGCCCGCTTGCGGATGTTGCGGAAGCTGGTGGGGTCGTCGCCGTCGCCGTGCATGACGAGGGCGTCGTAGTAGCAGAACTGGCCGAGGACGCGCAGTCCGTCGCTCTTGCCCTGGCGGACGGCCGGGTCGAAGTAGACACGGTCGCGTTCGTCGTTCTGCGCCTGCCGGAAGGCGCTGTCGCGGGCCGCCTCGCGCCAGTCGCGGGGGAAGTCCGGGTCCAGGCCCTCGTGCGAGTCGGTGCCGTCGACCCGGCGCAGGGCCGGCAGGTAGGGCGCGAGGACGTTGCCGGGCACGCGGTCGGTGTACAGCTCGACCAGGTCGAGCATGTCGCCGGTGCCGGAGCAGAAGCCGATGATGCCGGCGGTGTAGCCGCGGCCGTCGCCGATGTCCTCGATGTACCGGTACTGCGCCTTCCAGTCGAGCGAGGAGTTCTCCGCGCTCGACACGAGCTGCATGGCGATCTCCTTCTTCGCCGGGTCGTCGAGTCCGGTGGCGGTCGCGGGTGCCGCCGAGGCCCGGAAGAAGCCGAAGAAGGAAGCTGCGGTGAAGGCGCCGGTCATGGCAAGGAGGGTACGCCGGCGCAGGGCCGGGTCGGGGTGGGGATGCGTCACGGGGACTCCAAGTGAAGGTGGGGGGTGGGGAGTTGGACCGTGGTGCTCACTGATAGGAAGGTTTACTATCAGACCGCTTCGACCGTAACCCGGGGGTGGTGAAGTTCGTGTGATCGAACAAGGCCATGATGTGCCCATGATCAACACATCACGGCGTCAACTCCTCGCCGTCCTCGCGGCGTCCGCCGCCTCCGTGCCGCTCGCCACCCTGGCCGCCTCCGAGGCCCAGGCCGCCCCCGCGCCGGTCACCCCGGTCGACCCGTTCACCGCGCCCTCCGGGCTGGGCGGCGCCCAGTCGGCGGTCACGCTCCCGCCGCTGAACGTCTCCTACTTCACCCCGGTCACGCTGGCCAGCCCGCTGACCGCCACCGTGCTGTCCGGGACGCCCACCCGCACCGAGGTGACCTCCGGCGGCAAGCGCGTCGCCCTGCTCACCCACGGCGCCCGCACGGTCGTCCTGCCCGGCCCCACGCGCACGTTCGCGGAGAACAAGCGCCCGTTCGTGGACGACTTCCAGCGCACCCTGCCGGACACCACGCTGCCCGCGGACCAGCAGCAGTACTGGGGCATGTCCCCCGGCGGCGGCAGCTGGTCGACGCTCGGCCCGAACGCGACCGACTACTCCGTCACCCCGGGCGCCGGCGTCATCTCGCTGACGACCGACTTCTCCAGCCGGCACGCCACCGTGCGGGACGACGAGATCACCGACGTCGACGTGCGCTGCGTGGGCCGGTTCGACAAGGTGCCCACCGGCCAGGCGTGTTCGTTCGCGCTGTCCTTCGGCTACCAGGACACCCACAACAACTACCGGGCCCGGCTGTCCTTCCTGACCACGGGCGCGGTCGAACTGCGCGTCGAGAAGGAGGTCGCGGACACCGTCACGCAGCTTGCCTCCTCGGCGGTGACCATCGCGACCGGCGTCGGGGCCGGCACCGACTTCACCATCCGGGTGCGCCGGGAGGGCGCGCGGATCCGCGTGAAGGCGTGGCGCTCGACGTCCACCGAGCCCTCGGCCTGGACTTTCGACGTCACCGACGCCACCTTCGGCAAGGGCCGGGTGGGCCTGCGCGCCCTGGCCAACGACGGCTGCACTAACCTGCCGGTGAAGCTGTCCGTCAGCCGCTTCGAGGTGTCCGCCGCGACCTGGGACACGCCGCCGAGCGTCACCCACGGCGACTGGGTGCGCGTGCTTCCGCAGCCGTTCGACGGCACCTGGACGGCCGCGCTGGAGCAGACCATCCGCGGCTGGGCCGGCTCGACGGTCCCGGACGTGCTGGCGTACGCCGCGATGTTCCTCGGCGGCGCCCCCGCGGTCACGGCGGGCGCGGGCCCGGCCCAGGGCAAGCAGGTGCTCGGCGAGTCCGGCTACGGCTACCTGGACCCGCACGGCTACCGCTACGAGGGCGCCGACTTCCACGAGTACATGAACGTCGGCTGGACCTTCCCCGACGGGTCGTACACCGGTCCGTCGAGCAAGCAGGTCGGCAACCTGGACTGCTCCGGCTACACCCGCATGGTGTACGGCTACCACATGGGCGTGCCGCTGGCGCAGGGCCAGGACACCTCGGGTCTGCGCATCCCGCGCAACTCCCGGTACATCGTGGACTACGCGCCCGGTGTCGTCGTCGACCGGACCGACGGCACCAACCCGCCGGCCGCGACCCAGCTCCAGGCCGGCGACCTCGTGCTGTTCAACGCCGACTCCGGCGACGACAACCCGACGCCGACCGTGGACCACGTCGGCATATACCTGGGCAAGGACGCGGCCGGCAAGCGCCGCTTCCTGTCCAGCCGCAAGACCGTGAACGGGCCGACCATGGGCGACCTGGGCGGTGCGTCCCTGCTGGACGGCACGGGCACGTACGCCAAGACGCTGCACACGGTGCGCCGCATCTGACGCCTGCTCAGCCCTGGCCCGGCCCCTCGGCCGCTCGGCCCCCCGCCCGGTCCCGGCCGGGCGGGGGCGGGGCGACCTTGGCGACGGCGGCGGCGAGCTGCTGCCGGACCGGCTCGCCCAGCGCCTCGCCGGTCACGGCGTCGACCAGGTCACGGGCCAGGTGGTGCAGTTTGGTGTTGGTGTTCTGGGAGGCCATGACCAGCACCGTCCAGGCGTCCTCGGGATCGAGCCCGAAGGACGCCATCAGGATGCCGCGGGCCAGGTCGATCACCGGCCTGGTCTGCATGGCTCGGCGCAGCTGCACGACCTCGACGCGCAGGTCCTCCAGGGTGTCGTCGCCGGACGGTCCGGACTCCCCGCCGGCGTCGGCGGCGAACAGCACCTGGGTGCCGGTCAGCTCCATCAGCCGCAGCACCGCCGGGGAGGCGCCGTCCACCACGAGGGTCTTTCCGTCGTCCAGGGCCCGGCGCCGGTGCGTGAGCAGCACGTTGAGCGCCGAGCAGTCGCAGAACTCCACGCCCGCCAGGTCCAGTTGGATCCCCTCGGCCGACCGGGACAGGGCAGCGCGCAGCGCGCGGTCCAGCGTCTCGGCCGCGTCCAGGTCGAGTTCACCCCGCACGGTGACGCGTACGCCCTGGCCGTCGTTGTGCACGTCGACCACCGGCATACGCGGTGACCGCGCGGGACGCGGCGGCGACGCGCCCGTCGCGACCGTGTACCCGAGGCCGTCCCCGGCCGAGGAACCCTCCTCGTACGCAGGCTCCGGCATGACCGCCTCCCCCGGTCAACAGATGACCGTCTCTCGCTCCAGACTCCCCCGCCCGACGCAACACGTCAACATATACATGAAATCTTCTTCGGGTCTTTGTATACACGAACCCGAAGCCATAGAATCGCCCCATGGAGGGAGTCCCTGAGCCACACACCGGGTGGACGTTCCTGACCAATCACGCCCGGGTCCTGGCCGCCATCGCCGATAACCACAGCGCACGCATCCGCGACATCGCCGCGCACTGCCGACTGACGGAGCGCGCCGTCCAGAAGATCATCTCGGATCTCGAACAGGACGGCTACCTCTCGCACACGAGGGAAGGGCGCGGCAACGTCTACAGCATCGACCCCGGCAAGGTGCTGCGTCACCCCGCCGAGGCCGGGCTGACCGTGGCGTCGCTGCTGTCCCTGCTCGTCCAGGACGAAGCGGACCGCTCACAGCTGCCCGGCCCGGCCCGCAGCGCCGAGGCCCGCTGACCCACGGTCACGGGCCGCCGGCCGGACCGGTCCACGCTGCCGGCGGCCGGTGCGGCGGCTACTCCCCTCTTTCCTGCCTTTGTTGAAGGAGCCTCAAGCGCGCGGGTCCGGGGCGCACCCTCGGCCCCGCACCTCCAATGCACGGCCATCTGGTGCCGGTGCCCGGCGGATGTGCCAGGGTCGTGCGTGGCTGGAGGGAGAGTGCGCGCGATGGCCGACACGCCCCACGGCGGCCACGGCCGGCCGCCGACACGCGCGGAGCGCCGGTCCGCGTTCCGGGACTCGCCGCTGCTGCCGGCCACCGTGCCGGCGCTGATCCTCGCGGCCGCCGCCGGGCTGTTCGCGGGCTCGTACGGGCGCCTCCGTGGCGCAGGTGCCGGCCGAGACCGCGCCGGTCGTGGGCCGTGCGCCCTGCCGACGCCCGCGGGGACCGCCGCCCCCCTGCGAATCGCGCAGCCGACGGCCCTGCCCTCGGGACGACACACGGCCACGCCCAGGGATCGCGCAGGCTCCCCACCCTGCCTCGGTCCTCGCACGCAGGCTGCTCCTGGTCTGGGGGCGAATCCCGGCTCCGCCCAGCCCCGTCCCTCCCCCCGGAGGGCCACGCATTCACCGTCCCCTGTCGGGAACCCGGTGATCACTGTCCGTCCGACCCCTCGGAGAGTTGTCATGAGTGTGCTGCGCCTCGTCGGCCGTCCCCTGCTCGCGTCCATGTTCGTCTCCGGTGGTCTGAACTCGGTGCGCGCCCCGCACCAGGTCGCCCCCGCCGCCGAGCCCGTCGTCGGCCCGATCCGGGAGCGGGTGCCGCTGCTGCCGGAGCGCACCGAGCAGGCGGTGCGGCTGAGCGGGGCCGTGCAGGTGGTGGGCGGCCTGCTGCTGGCCACCGGCCGGATGCCGCGGCTGGCGGCGCTGGCGCTGGCCGGCACCCTGGTGCCGACCACGCTGGCCGGGCACCGCTTCTGGGAGGCGGACGACCCCGCCCAGCGGGCCCAGCAGCGCATCCACTTCCTGAAGAACCTCTCCATGCTCGGCGGGCTGCTCATCGCCGCCGACGACACCGCGGGCGCCCCGTCGCTGCTGTGGCGCGGCCGGCACGGGGCACGGGACCTGCGCCACGAGGCGCACCTGGTGCGGCGCACCGCACGTGTCACGGCCCGCCCGGCAGCCGCAGCGGGCGCTCTGCGGGCGAAGATGGCCGGCTGAAACCCTCTCAGCGGCGCCGCGTGACCCGTGCGGCGAAGGCCACGGACTGTGCGAAGACGTCCTCCACCGCCTCATCCGGTGCGCCGATCCACAGGTGGTCGGCGCCCGCCACGGCACGGAAGGTGACGTCGGCACCGGCCGACCGCAGGGCGGTGGCGAGCGCCTCGGACTGGGCGACCGGGACCATCGTGTCGCCGTCGCCTTGCAGCAGCAGGAACGGCGGCGCCTCCGCCCCGGCCCGGCCGACGGGGCTCGCCCGGCGCGCACGGCCGGGGTCGGCCGCGGGGGCATGGCCGAGCAGCAGCCCCTCCGGCGTGTGCGGGCCGGCACCGGTGAGGTCGGCGGGCCCGTACCAGACCACGCATCCGGCGACCGGACGCCCGGCGGTGAGGGCGTACAGCGCCGCCGGGAGGCTCTGGCCGGCGAGCTTGCCGAGCAGTCCGAACAGGGCGACGGGCGGCGGGGCGGGCGACTTCACCCGCAGGGCGGCGTACAGCAGGCCCACCAGGACGCCGGCGGCGAGGGCGCGTGCGAAGGCCACTGCGGTCAGCCCCCGGTGTGCCACTGGTGGCCGGGCAGGAAGGTCACGTCGTAGTGCTGCGGCACGGTCGCGAACTTCTCCGGTTCCGGCACGAACGGCTGTGTGGGCAGGCCGAGTTCGTCGGTGGGTGTGCCGAGGGACTCGAAGAAGCGCTCGAAGGTGCCGCCGGGTCCGGCGGCCACGCCGACGATCTGGCTGTGGTGGCGCTCGATGCGGTAGGCGTGCGGGCAGTTCTTCGGTACGAAGCCGAAGTCGCCTGCGGTCAGCAGCCGTTCGGTCTGCTCGCCCCGCAGGTCCTCCACGAAGACGCGGACGGCGCCGTGGGTGACGTAGAAGACCTCGTAGGTGCCGGGGTGCAGATGGGCCGGGATGACGTCGCCCCGGGGACCCTCGACGGTGAAGAAGTTGAAGCCGTTCTCGGTCTGCGGGCCGCCCGCGTAGACGGTGACCAGGTCGCCGAAGAGGTGGGCCCGGTCTCCCCTGCCCTTCTCGATGAAGTACGGCGTGCCCGGTTCGGCCGGGATGAGGGAGCCGCTGCGCCGGCGGCCGGCGAACTCGACGGTCATGGGGGAACCTCCGGAACGTGTCAGGTAACCTGACGAATGAACGTCAGGCTACCTGACAAGCAGGGGATGGCAATCCCCCTGTGCGCGGACGCGGCCCGTATGCTCGGGTGTCCGACCCACCGAGGAGCCATGACCCACCACGCAGACCCCGCACCGAACATGGCGCTGCTGCTCGCCGACGCCCGCCGCTGGTTCGAGGACGCGCTCTTCGCCAGCATGCGCGCCGCCGGCGAGCAGCCGGTGACCAGCGCCCAGGGCCTCGTCTTCGCGAGCCTCGACCCGGAGGGCACCACGGTGTCCGACATCGCGCGCCGGATCGGGGTCACCCGGCAGACCGCGCACCAGGCGGTGCACGGGCTGGTCGCCCTGGGGCTGCTGGAGCAGGTTCCCGACCCCGCCTCGGCCCGCACCCGGCTGATCCGCATCACGGCCGAGGGCGCGCGGGTGCACGCCCGCGCCCAGGCGACCCTCGCCCGGATCGAACAGGTGCTGGCCGAGCGGATCGGGGCGGGCCCGGCCGCCGCGCTGCGGGAGGCGCTCGCTCTGCCGCGCGGCGAGCCGCCGCTGGTCGAGGCGCCCTGAGCAGGCCGCTCTGCGGTCGGCGAATTTCCGGCCGGGCGGCGAGGCGGCGCGGCTAGCCTCCGGGCATGGTGGATCAACGCGCGCTCGTCGTGAACGGCGTCCGGCTCGCCCACGAGGTGTACGGACCGCACAACGCCCCGCCCGTCGTGCTGTTGCACGCGCTCGGCGAGGACGCCCGCAGCTGGCACACGGTGGCGCCGGCGCTCGCCGCCGAGCGGCGGGTGTACGCCCTCGATCTGCGCGGGCACGGCCGCAGCGAGTGGCCCGGGACGTACTCGCTGCAGCTGATGGTCTCCGACGTGCTCGGCTTCCTGGACGCGCGGGGGCTCGGCGCGGTGGACGTGGTCGGGCACTCGCTGGGCGGCGTCGTCGCCCATCTGCTGGCGCAGGAGCGTCCGCACCGGGTGGCGCGGCTGGTCCTGGAGGACGTCCCGGTGCCCCGCCCCCGCACCCCGACGGCGCCCGTCCGCCCGGACGGTCCACTCGGTTTCGACTGGGACGTGGTGACGGCCCTGCGGCCGCAGCTCGACACACCCGACCCGGCCTGGCTCGACCGGCTGGACCGCATCACCGCCGAGACCCTGGTGGTGGCGGGCGGTCCGGCCAGCCACATCCCGCAGGACGGCGTGGCCGAGCTGGCCCGCCGCATCCCGGCCGCGCGGATGATCACGATCCCGGTCGGCCACATGGTCCACGACGAGGCGCCCGAGGACTTCACTCGCGCCGTCGCCGCGTTCCTGTCGGGCCGCTGACCGCTCAGCCCAGCGTCACGGTCACCTCCCCGGCGCCGGTCGCGCTCGCGCCGCCCGCCACCCGCACCGTGAACGGGCGGTCCGTGCCGTGCGCGGTGACGCGCAGCTCGTCGCCGCCGCGGCGTACGGCGAACGTGGCCGCCGGGGTGCCGGTCAGGTCGGGCACGGTGACCTCGGCCCGGTACGCCGGGTCGGCCGGGGGGTGGACGAGGAGCGTCGGCGTGTCCAGCCAGTCGCCGTCGGGCCTGCTGTCGTCGGAGGCGAGCGGCAGGACGGCGCCCTCACGGACGTACAGCGGAAGGCTGTCGTAGCCGTGGCGCTCGGTGCGCCAGGCCGGGCCCGTGGCGCGCTCGCCGGTCAGCAGGTGGGTCCAGGTGCCCTCGGGCAGGTACACCTCCACCTCGCCGTCCTCGGTGAAGACCGGGGCGACCAGCAGGTCCGGCCCGAGCATGTACTGGCGGTCCAGCGTGCGGCACGCCGGGTCGTGCGGGTACTGCAGGACCATCGGGCGCATCACCGGGACGCCGGTGCGGTGCGCCTCGGCGGCGGCGCCGTACAGGTACGGCATCAGGCGGTGCTTGAGCAGGGTGAACCGCCGGGTCACCTCGACCGCCTCCTCGCCGAAGTCCCACGGCACCCGGTAGGAGTCGGAGCCGTGCAGGCGGCTGTGCGAGGAGAGCAGCCCGAAGGCCAGCCAGCGCTTGAAGACGGCCGGGTCCGGGGTGCCCTCGAAGCCGCCGATGTCGTGGCTCCAGAAGCCGAACCCGCTCAGCGACAGGGACAGGCCGCCGCGCAGCGACTCCGCCATGGCCTCGAAGGAGGACCAGCAGTCGCCGCCCCAGTGCACCGGGTACTGCTGGCCGCCGGCGGTCGCCGAGCGGGCGAAGAGCACGGCCTCGCCCTGGCCCCGCTCCTTCTCCAGCAGCTCGAAGACGGTCCGGTTGTACAGGTGGGTGTAGTAGTTGTGCATCCGCTGCGGGTCGGAACCGTCGTGCCAGACGACGTCGGTGGGGACGCGCTCGCCGAAGTCGGTCTTGAAGCAGTCCACGCCCTGGTCGAGCAGCGCCTTGAGCTTGCCCTGGAACCAGGCGCGGGCGTCGGGGCTGGTGAAGTCGACCAGGCCCATGCCGGCCTGCCACAGGTCCCACTGCCACACGTCGCCGTTCGGGCGGCGGAGCAGGTGGCCGAGGGCGGCGGCCTCGTCGAACAGCGGGGACTTCTGCGCGATGTAGGGGTTGATCCAGGCGCTGACCTTCAGCCCCTTGGCCTTCAGCCGGGTCAGCATGCCCTCCGGGTCGGGGAAGACCTCCGGGTCCCACTCGAAGTCGCACCACTGGTACTCGCGCATCCAGAAGCAGTCGAAGTGGAACACCGACAGCGGGATGCCGCGCTCGGCCATGCCGTCGACGAAGGACATCACCGTCGCCTCGTCGTAGTCGGTGGTGAAGGACGTGGTCAGCCACAGCCCGAAGGACCAGGCGGGTGGCAGGGCGGGGCGGCCGGTGAGGGCGGTGTAGCGGGTGAGGACGTCCGCCGGGGTGGGGCCGGCGACGACGTAGTACTGGATCGTCTGGTCCTCGACGCTGAACTGCACCTGCCCGACGGACTCGGAGCCGACCTCGAAGGAGACCGCGCCGGGGTGGTCGACGAACACGCCGTAGCCGCGCGAGGAGAGGTAGAACGGGATGTTCTTGTACGCCTGTTCGCTGCTGGTGCCGCCGTCGGCCTGCCAGATGTCCACGCTCTGGCCGTTCTTCACGAACGGGGTGAAGCGCTCGCCGAGGCCGTAGATCTGCTCGCCCACCCCCAGGGAGAGCTGGGCCAGGACGTGATGGGCGCCGTCGCCGGTGGTGGCGAAGGCGGTGCCCTTGCGGCCGGCCCGGGTCAGCTCGCGACCGCCCGCGTCGTGGAAGCTCAGGGCGCAGCCGGCCGACCGGTCCAGGCGCAGCGTGAGCGGGCCGCTGGTCAGCTCGGTGACCGTGCCGTCGCGGCGCACCTCCCCCACGCCGTCGGGGTCCGCGGCGAGCGCGAAGTGGGGGCCCGGGTCGCGCCGGCCCGCGTGATGGGTGACGCGTACGCCGATGACGCCCTCGGCCGGTGAGAAGCAGTCGACCGTGAGGAGCGGCGCGTTGAGCGTGTCCCCTCTCCGCGTCACCTTCTGCACGGCGGCATAGGCGGTGAAGCGCTTCGATTGGACGCGCACGTCGCGCACCTCTGTGGCATACCCGATGCGGACGCCGTCACGGATGCGCCAGAAGCCGTCGGTGAACTTCATGGTCTTCCTCAGGGGGAGGGGGAGGTCGGCGGGCCCGCGCGAAGCGTCGCCCGAGGGTTTGGATCGTACCCAAAACGCGGGGAAAGCGGGGGTCTCACCTCGGACGGTGAGCGGACGGACACGTAACAGGGTCTGGCGCCGGAGCATGGATTGCCGTATTAGTCATCGCAGCAAACAAACTCGTCCGGCGAGCTGGCCGGGCGGACGACAGCAAGGTCCAGCCTATGTCGAAGCGCTTCAACAAATCGCTCGCCGCAGCGCTTGCCCTGCTCGCCGGAACGGCCCTGACCGGATGCGGCCAGCTGCGCGACAGCGGTGTCTACACCGTTTTGAACTCCTCGACCGACGAGTCGTACCACCGCTGGGACGCCCAGGCGATGGCCCGCTGCGGCGAGCGGCTCGGCGTCACGATCAAGCAGCAGAGCGTCCCGGCCGCGCAGGTGATGACCAAGGCGCTGCGCATGGCGTCCTCGAAGTCGCTGCCGGACATCGTGCAGTTCGACGCCTCCGAGATGCCGACCTTCGCCGAGGCCGGCGGACTGGTCGACCTGCGCACCCTCGGGCTCAGCACCGACGGCGTCCCGCAGGGCATCGTCAACTTCGGCTCCTACCGGGGCACCTACTACGGCGCGGCCCGCTCGGTGAACACGCTCGCGCTGTTCTACGACAAGGACGCGCTCGCGGGCGCCGGTCTGAAGGTGCCCACCACCTGGGAGGAGCTGCGCACGACGGCGAGGAAGCTCACCCGGGGCAAGCGCTACGGCGTGGCCCTGAGCGCGGGCGGCGCGGAGGACGGCGTCTTCCAGTTCACCCCGTTCATGTGGTCCAACGGCGGCGACGAGACCCGGCTCGACGGGCCGCGGGTCGTGCAGGCGCTGGACTTCTGGAAGACGCTGCTGAAGGACGGCTCGCTGTCGAAGTCGACGGTCGGCTGGACGCAGGCGGACGTCAACGACCAGTTCATGGCCAGGAACGCGGCGATGATGATCAACGGTCCGTGGCAGGTCGAGACGCTCAACACCAAGAAGTCGCTGCACTGGGGCATCGCACGGATACCGGTGCCGAAGGCCGGCGACAAGTCCGTCGGTCCCCTCGGCGGTGCGGTGCTGACCGTGCCGAACACCGGGGACAGCGCCCGGGAGAAGACGGCCGGGCGCATCGTCGCCTGCCTGTCCAGTGAGCAGGAGCAGCTCACCTACGCCCTCAACAGCTGGATGGTGCCGGCCAACGCCAGGGCCGCCGCCGTGTGGCGCACCCGGGTGCCGGAGCTGGACGCGCTCGCCGACCAGGTCGCCCAGGCCCGCTCCCGGACCGCGAAGCTCGGCGCCGGCTGGCCGAGCGTGTCGCTCGCCCTGCAGAGCGCCTTCCAGTCCGCCCTGACCGGGCAGTCCAGCGAGTCGGCCCTCAAGCGCGCCCAGCAGCGGGCCACGAGCGGGAACTGAGGTACGCGACCCATGACCACGTCCACCGTCACCGCCCCGGCGCGCTCGGCGGCCCGTCCGCAGGCCGGCACGCCGGGTCCGCGCGGGCTGCGGCGCCGGCTCGCGCGGTGGGGGTTCGTCGCCCCCGCCGTCGTCTTCATGCTGCTGTTCTTCGGCTACCCGCTCGTGCGCAACGTCGTGATGAGCTTCCAGCACTACACGCCGAAGACGTTCTTCACCGGCGAGGCGCCCTTCAACGGCACCGACAACTGGTCGAACGTCTTCCGGGACGCCCTGTTCGGCAAGGCGCTGTGGCACACGCTCGTCTTCACGGCCGGATCGCTGCTCGGGCAGTTCTGCATCGGCCTCGGCCTCGCGGTGTTCTTCAGCCGGCGTTTCCCGCTGGGCGGTGTGCTGCGCTCACTGATCCTGCTGCCGTGGCTGGTGCCCATGGTGGTGTCCGGCATCGTGTGGCGGCGCATCCTGGACCAGGACACGGGTGTGTTGAACACCTTCTTGGACACGATCGGCCTCGACGGTCACACTCCGTGGTTGACCAGTCCACATATGGCCCTGTTGTCGGTCATCGTCGTCAACATCTGGATCGGCATCCCGTTCAACATGGTCATTCTGTACGGCGGTCTGCAGGAGATCCCGCAGGAGCTGTACGAGGCCGCTTCTCTTGACGGCGCGTCGGCATGGCGGACGTTCCGGTCCGTCACCCTGCCGATGCTCAAGCCCGTCGTCACCGTCGTGCTGGTCCTGGGGTTCATGTCGACGGTCAAGATCCTCGACCTGATCCTCGCCCTGACCGACGGCGGTCCCGCCGACGCCACGCAGACCCTGGGCACGCTCACCTACCAGAACTCCTTCGTCCAGCTGGACTTCGGTGCGGGCGCGGTGGTCGGCAACGTACTGATCCTGATCTCCGCCGTGTTCGCGGTGTTCTACCTGCGGGCCAACCGCACCGAGGGGAAGTGACCGGTGATGGCCGACCGGACTGTGAAGCCGCGTGCCGACAAACGCCGCTGGGGTTCCACCGCGGCCGGTGTGCTCGTGCTGTGCGTGATGCTGTTCCCGCTGTACTGGATGGTCAACACCGCGCTGCAGCCGCAAGCCGGCCTGCTGGAAGTCGATCCCGTGCCGCACGGCCTGGACCTGTCCGGGTTCTCGAAGGCGCTCGGCGACCAGGGCGGGAATCTGCTGACGTCCCTGGTGGTGTCCCTGGGCGCGGTGGTGATCTGTCTGGCCGTCGCCGCCCCCGCCGCCTACGGGCTGGCGCGGTTCCGGCTGCGCGGCACCCGCACCCTCGTGTTCGGCACGCTGATCACGCAGATGGTGCCGGGCATCGTCATCGCCAACGCGCTGTACAGCACCTATGTCGACCTGGGCCTGGTCAACTCCTACCTCGGCCTGATGCTCGCCGACGCCTCGCTCGGCATCCCCTTCTCGATCGTGCTGATGCGCTCGTTCATGGTCTCCCTGCCCGGTGAGGTCATGGAGGCCGCGCAGATGGACGGGGCCGGCCGGCTGCGCACGTTCGTCCAGGTGGTGCTGCCGATGAGCCGCAACGCGCTCATCACCTCGGGGCTGTTCGCGTTCCTGTTCTCCTGGAGCGACTTCATGTTCGCGCTCACCCTGAACACCACCGACGACGTCAAGCCGGTCACGCTCGGCATCTACCAGTACATCGGCGCGCACGTCGGCGACTGGGGCTCGGTGATGGCCGCCTCGGTGCTGTCCGCGGTGCCCGCCGCGGTCCTGCTCGTCCTCGCCCAGAAGTACATCGCCGCCGGGATCACCGGCGGTTCCGTCAAATGACTGCGAAGGCCGCACCCATGACCGACTTCCCGCGTTTCCCGCCCGGCTTCGTCTTCGGCGCCGCGACCGCCTCGTACCAGATCGAGGGCGCCGCCTACGAGGACGGCCGGGGCCCCTCGATCTGGGACACCTACAGCCACACGCCCGGCCTCGTCGCGAACGGCGACACCGGCGACGTCGCCTGCGACCACTACCACCGCTACCGGGAGGACGTGGCGCTGCTGCGCGAGCTGGGGGTGGACTCCTACCGCTTCTCGATCGCCTGGCCGAGGGTCGTCCCAGACGGCTCGGGCCCGGTGAACGCCAAGGGCCTGGACTTCTACGACCGGCTGGTGGACGAATTGCTCGCGGCCGGGATCGAGCCCGCCGCCACCCTCTACCACTGGGACCTGCCGCAGGCGCTGGAGGACGGCGGCGGCTGGCGGGTGCGGGAGACCGCGGAGCGCTTCGCCGCGTACACGGCCGCCGTCGCCGAGCGGCTCGGCGACCGGGTGCCGCGCTGGATCACCCTCAACGAGCCGTGGTGCAGCGCCTTCCTCGGCTACTCGGTCGGCCGCCACGCACCCGGCGCCCGCGAGGGCCGCGGCGCGCTGGCCGCCGCCCACCACCTGCTGGTCGGCCACGGGCTCGCGGTGAGCGCGCTGCGCGCGGCCGGGGTGCGCGAGGTGGGCATCACGCTCAACCTCGACCGCAACCTGCCGGCCTCCCCCGACTCCCCCGCAGACCGGGCGGCGGTGCGCCGCGCCGACACCCAGCACAACCTGGTATGGACCGAGCCGCTGTTCGCGGGCCGCTACCCGGTGAGCGAGGAGGAGACCTGGGGCGAGTTGATCACCGGTCAGGACTTCCGGCGCGAGGGTGACCTGGAGCTGATCGGACAGCCCCTGGACTTCCTCGGCGTCAACTACTACCGGCCGATCGTGGTCGCCGACGCACCGCACCGGGAGGCCGACCCGGCCCGCCGGGTGGCGACGGACAACCGGTACGCGGAGGTCCGGCTGGAGGGCGTGCGGCACACCGCGATGGACTGGCCGGTCGCCCCGGACACCTTCACCGACCTGCTGGTGGACCTCCGGCAGCGGTACGGCGGCGCGCTGCCGCCGGTGCACATCACCGAGAACGGCTCCGCCGAGCACGACGAGGTGAGCGCCGACGGCGCGGTGCACGACGCCGACCGGGTCGCCTACCTGCGCGACCACCTGCGCGCGCTGCGGGCGGCGATCGACGCGGGCGTGGACGTACGCGGCTACTACGTGTGGTCCCTGCTGGACAACTTCGAGTGGGCGTACGGCTACGGCAAGCGGTTCGGCATCGTGCGCGTCGACTACGACACGCAGCGGCGGACGCCGAAGGACAGCTACCGCTGGTACCGGGACTTCATCGCCTCGCAGCGGGACTGAGCGGGGGCCGGACGGAGCGGGCCGCTGCCGTCATGCGGCGGGTGGAGCGGGCCGCGGCGTTCAGACGCCGAGCAGGGCCCGCATCCGTTCGGCGGCGTGCACGGCGGCCGGGCCGCAGCAGTTGTTGAACAGCACGTGGAGCCGGTCCGCCGCCTCCGCCGAGGCCCGCAGGCGCGGCACCCACTGCTTCAGCTCCGCGTCCGTGTACCGGTGCCGGAAGCGGTCCTCCTTGCTGCCGGTCCCCCAGGCGGGGCTGCGGCCGTGGAAGCGGACGACGGACAGCCCGGGTGAGGTGACCGGGACGACGGGCGGCACGGACGCCGGCAGTCCCTGGGCCATGTCCACGCCGACCGCGGCGAAGCCGTACCGCCGCAGCAAGGCGTGCGTGTCGTCGTACCGTTCACCGCTCCACCACTGCGGGTGGCGGAACTCGACGGCGACGGGCCAGCCGGCGGTCCGTGCGGCGTGCTCGCCGAGGATCTCCTCGGCCCGGGCGCCGGGGCGCAGCCAGGGCGGGAACTGGAACAGCACGGCGCCCAGGCGGCCGGCCGCGCGCAGCGGTTCGAGCGCGCCGGCGAAGCGGGACCACACCTCGTCCAGCACCTTCGCGTCCCGGCTGTCGGCGGGCAGACCGTCCGGCAGGGTGCCGGGCCTGGTGGGGTGCCCGGTCAGCAGGGAGAACGCCTTCACGTCGAAGAGGAAACCATCGGGCGTCCGCTCCGCCCACAGGCGGCTGTTGCGTACGGAGGGCAGCGCGTAGTAGGTCGCGTCGACCTCGACGACCGGGAACCGCTCGGCGTAGTACCGCAGCCGCCCCTCCGGGTCCCGCCGACCGGCCGGGTACCAGCCGCTGCCGACGAGTGCCCGGTCGGTCCACGAGCAGGTGCCCACGAGGATGTCGCCCATGACGGGCCGGTTACCCCAACGCCGTCTTCCTATGGGGCGGTTGCGGAACTGCCCCGTGACCGAACGTCACATGGCGTCCCGTCGGAGAACGGCCTGGGCGCCCGGCCCGTCAGAAGCGCGGCGAGGGTGCCTGGGCCGTCAGAAGCGCGGCGAGGGCGCCTGGGCCTCCACCAACCGGGCCGCCTCCTCCGGGGTTTCGACCGACGGCGGCGACCCGTCGAGGGGACGGCGGGCCGTCTCCTTCATGCAGGCCACGGCGGCGACACCGACGAGGGCCGCGGCCATGGCGTAGTACGCGGGCATCAGATCGCTTCCGGTGGCCGAGATCAGGGCCGTGACGACGAGCGGGGTCGTGCCGCCGAACAGGGAGGCGGAGAGGTTGTAGCCGACGGACAGGGAGCCGTAGCGCACCTGCGTGGGGAAGAGCGCGGGCAGTGCGGCGGACATCGTGCCGAGCAGACACACCAGGGACAGCCCGAGCAGCAGCATGCCCGCCGCGACCGCGACCGGGCTGCCCTGGCCGACCAGCCCGAACGCCGGGAGGGACAGCACGGCGAAGCCGAGCATGCCGGCCATCAGCAGCGGCTTGCGGCCCAGCCGGTCGGACAGCCGGCCGACCTGGTTGATCAGCAGCATCAGCAGCACCATGGTGGCGATGAGGATCAGCAGGCCGTGCGTCTCGGAGTAGCCCATCTCGTCCGACAGATACGTCGGCATGTACGACAGCAGCATGTAGTCGGCGATGTTGTACGCGCCGACCAGGCACACGCACAGGATCAGCGTCCGCCAGTGCTCCCGGAAGATCTTCGCCAGGTCGCCCCGCGCGGTGGTCTCCACGGTGGACGCCGCCTCCGAGGCGCGGTGCACGGAGTCGTCCTCCAGCTTCTGGAACGCGGGTGTCTCGTCCAGCCGCAGCCGCAGGTACAGGCCGACCAGCCCGATCGGCCCGGCCACCAGGAACGGCACCCGCCAGCCCCAGTCCTGCATGCCCTGGTCGCCGAGCCACGCGGTCAGCGCGGTGACCAGGCCCGCGGCGCCGACGTATCCGGCGAGGGTGCCCAGTTCGAGGAAGCTGCCGAAGAAGCCGCGCCGCCGGTCGGGCGCGTACTCGGCGATGAAGGTGGACGCGCCGCCGTACTCGCCGCCCGTGGAGAAGCCCTGGACCAGGCGGAAGAGGATCAGCAGGACGGGTGCCCAGAAGCCGATGGCCGCGTAGGAGGGGATCAGGCCGATCGCACAGGTGCCGACCGCCATCATGATCATGGTGAGGGCGAGCACGCTCTTGCGGCCGATGCGGTCGCCGAGCGGCCCGAACACCATGCCGCCGAGGGGCCTCACCAGGAAGGACACGGCGAAGGTGGCGAACGACGACAGCAGCTGGACGGTGTCGTTCCCGGACGGGAAGAAGACGTGTCCGAGGGTGACCGCGAGATAGCTGTAGATGCCGAAGTCGAACCACTCCATGGCGTTGCCGAGCGAGGCCGCCTTCACCGCGCGCTGCACGGCCGCCTCGTCGGTCACCGTGATGTCGGTGCGGCGCAGCGGGGGGTTGCGGCGCCGTCTCGCCGCACGGAACAGCGCGCGATGACGGCGTTCGGCCTCGCGATCGGCAGCGGCCTCAAAGGTGTCGGGCTCGCCGGGCGCCATGAGGTCTCCTTTCGAGCGGACGGGGACAACCGCAAGATCGCCTGCTCACTTCGCGCGGGCGCAAACCGGACGGCGCGGCAGAGGGAGGTTCGTCACGTGGCACGGGACCCCGGCGCACCGCATGGACGTGGCGGGGACCGCGTGGCCGGGCCGGTGGACCCCGCGTGCCCCGGGGGAAATCGCGTCGCCCGGATGCGTGCCGCCCCTCGGGAGGCGCATTCTTGCTGTGTCGCCCCACGCGGCGGCGCACCGACGAGGTAGAGCGATGACTGCGAGCGCCGGGGACGGACAGCGGCCACCCGGGTGGTCGGCCGCGCTGCTGACCGACGCCGCGACACAGGCGGCCCGCGCGACCGGCGCCCGGGTCGCGGCCGTGTACCTGCGCTCGCCCGACCCCGCCACGCTGCGGCTGGCCGTGCTGTCCGGGCTGCCCGGAGCCCTGTTCCGGCCGTGGTGGGGGCTGCACGTCGAGCAGCCGTTCCCGGTCGCCGACGCGCACCGGCTGCGGGCCCCGGTGGTGCTGGCGAACCCCGCCGAGACGATGCGCCGCTATCCGCAGTTCGCGGCCGGGCTGCCGTTCCCGTTCGGCTCCGTGTCCGTGCCGGTCGTGCACGCCTCGCGTGCGTTCGGTGTGCTGGTCGTGCTGTGCCCGCCCGTCGCGGACGCCGCCGAGCTGGTGCCGCGGCGCCAGACGCTCACCTCGCTCGCCGACCGGCTCGCCGAGGACCTGGACCGCGTCGCGGCCACCGGCGCGGAGGTCACCTGGGACGCGGCGCCGCTTGACGTGCGGCCACCGGGCCCCGGTCCGGCCGGCGGGAGGGTCGGCTGTCTGACCTGGGATCCGGTGACCGACCGGCTCACCGCGGACGTCCAGGCGCGGGCCCTGCTCGGGGCGCCGGCCACGCTGTTCCCGGCACGGCTCGACGCGCTGCGGGCCGTCGCCCCGGAACTGCCGGCGCTGCTGCGCGAAGCGGCGCACGGCCGGCCGCCGCCCCTACCGTTGCCGGTGCGCGGCGCCGACGGCGCGCTGCGGCTGGTGCTGCTGTGGGCGCCGCGGTCGGCGCAGGGCCGCCCGTCGGTCGACGCGGTACTCCTCGATCCGGGGTCCGGCGCCCTGGCCGACGGAGCGGCCGACCTGCTGCCGCAGGGTGTGTTCTGCCTGGACCGCCTGGGGGTGGTCGGCTACGCCAACGCGCGCGCCGCGCAGCTGCTGGCCCTGGAGCGCGACCTGCTGCTCGGCCGTCCGCTGTGGGAGGCCGTGCCGTGGCTGGACCAGCCCGGCCTGGAGGACCATCTGCGCGCCGCGCTGCTGACCCAGGAGCCGGTGCACTTCCAGGTCCGGCGCCCTGGGTCCGAGACGCGTGAGGCGTACGAGGGCGACTGGCTCGCCCTGTCCGTCCATCCCGGCGCGCACATCCTGACCTGCACGGTCGCCCCG
Organism: Streptomyces sp. Ru71; assembly: GCF_002920535.1. Taxonomy (GTDB): domain Bacteria; phylum Actinomycetota; class Actinomycetes; order Streptomycetales; family Streptomycetaceae; genus Streptomyces. The sequence continues at coordinate 28,273 of NZ_PQSS01000078.1, forward strand.
GCCAGCCGGGTGCCGGAGCCCCCTTGGCCGCCCGTCGGCAGCGGCCCGGCGGCGGAACACACGCCGGACGCCGACGCGGACGGCGCGCAGCCGCGCGTCACGGCTGCCGCCGCGCTGCGGTACCGGCCGATCGCCCTGGCCATCGCGCTGTCCGAGGCGGTCACGGCGCGGCAGGTGTCCGCGGTGGTGGTGCAGGAGCTGCTGCCCGCGTTCGGCGGCCGCCGGCTGGCCATCTACCTGCTCCAGGAACGGCATCTGTACCTGGCCTGGGAGACCGGCTTCCCGGAGGGCTTCCTCACCCCGTTCGAGGGGGTGGCCCTGGACGCGCGGCTGCCGGGCGTCGAGACGCTCACCACGGGCCGCCCGCTGTTCTTCGATTCCATGGAGCAGCTGGGGGCCGCCTACCCGGGCATCCCGCTGGACGCCACCGAGGGCGCCCGTGCCTTCCTGCCGCTGATCGCCTCGGGCCGTCCGGTCGGCTCCTGCATCCTCGGCTTCGACCGCTCGCGCAGCTTCAGCACCGAGGAGCGCACGGTGCTCACCGCGCTCGCCGGGCTGATCGCCCATGTGATGGAGAAGGCGCAGCGCTACGACACCGAGGCCGCCCTGGCGCACGGGCTGCAGCAGGCGCTGCTGCCCCGGGGCCTGCCCGTGCACCCTCGGGTGGAGACGGCGGGGCGGTATCTGCCGGGCACCGAGGGCATGGACGTGGGCGGCGACTGGTACGACGTGGTGCCGTCCGGGGACGGGCTGGCACTGGTGATCGGGGACGTGCAGGGGCACGGGGTGCAGGCGGCGGCCACGATGGGGCAGCTGCGCAGCGCGGTGCGGGCGTTCGCGCTGAGCGACCGGCCGCCCGAGGAGGTGGTGAGCGGCACCAACCGGCTGCTCATCGATCTCGACCCGGGGCAGTTCGCGAGCTGCTGCTATGTCCGCCTGGACCCGGTCACGGGGGTGGCCCGGGTGGTGCGGGCCGGGCATCCGCCGCCCCTGCTGCGGGAGGCGGACGGCCGCGCCCGCGTGGTGGACCTGCCCGGCGGTGTCGTCCTCGGCGTCGACCCGGCCGCCCGCTACCCGGTGGCGGAGCTGCGGATGGCACCGGGCGCGGTGCTGGCCCTGTACACCGACGGGCTGGTGGAGCGGCCCGGCTTCGACATCGACGACGGCATCGCGGCGCTGCGTCTCGCCCTGACCCGGGCCGGCGCACCCGGTACGGACCCGGGCTGCCGCTCCCTTGCGGACGTCGCCGACCGGCTCACCGCGACGGCCCGGAACGCCGACCGCCCCGACGACATCGCCCTGCTCCTCGCCGCACTCACCGGGCGCGACGCCGGCGACGTGTGACGCGGTGCTGGCGGGCGGACCGCGGCTTCAGGCCGCGTCGGTCCGACGGGGCGGTGACCGTCGGACCGCCGCGGAGCCCCCCGGCATCCCGAGGCGCCCATGGCCTGAAGAAACGCCCCAGCCGCGGGCCAGGACGGCACGGCGGGCCCACCCGACGGGGTGTGATGCCCCTCGCCTCACACGGCGCGGCAGTGTAGACATGGGCACATGGTCCGACTTCTGGGTCGATCCGGGACCCGCTCGACCCGGCGTCCCGGCAGCCGGCGAACCCCGCACGGCCATGACGGCGTGCCCCGCACGGGCGGCCGTCGCCCCCGGACGGTTCCGGTGGCGGCCCCGCCCGCCGCGCGGCGCAGGGGGCCCGGGCGCACCCGCCGGGCGCCGGCGGGGCTGCGCGCCACGCTCGGCAGGCGCAGCCTGGCCGGACAGGTGTTCTTCCTCAACGTCGTCATCGTGCTGCTGCTCGTCGTGGCCGCGGTGGTGGCGCTGCTGCTGCAGGTGCGCAACGACACCACGAGCGAGGCCCGCAACCGCTCTCTCGCGGTCGCCGAGACCTTCGCCAACGCCCCCGGCACCAGCGCGGCGCTGCGCGGCCCGGATCCCAGCGCCGTCCTGCAACCGCGCGCCGAGGCGGCCCGCAAGGGGGCGAACGTCGACTTCATCGTCGTGACGAACACCGACGGCATCCGCTACACCCATCCCAAGCCGGACCGCATCGGCAAGAAGTTCGTCGGAACGATCGCGCCCGCGCTGGCCGGGGGCACGGTCGTGGAGGAGATCAACGGCACGATCGGCCGGCTGGTGCAGGCGGTGGTGCCGGTGCGGGCGCCCGACGGGAAGGTGGTCGGCCTGGTGTCGGCCGGGATCACCACCGCGCACGTGGGCGGCGCGGCCGACCGCCAGCTGCCGCTGGTGCTGGCCGCCGCGGGCACCGGACTGGCCCTGGCCACCGGCGGCACGGCACTGGTGAGCCGCCGGCTGCTGCGCCAGACCCACGGCCTGGGCCCACGCGAGATGACCCGCATGTACGAGCATCACGACGCGGTGCTGCACTCGGTGCGCGAGGGCGTGCTCATCGTCGGCGACGACGGTGAACTGCTGCTGGCCAACGACGAGGCGCACCGGCTTCTCGGCCTGCCCGCCGACGCCGAGCTGCACAATGTGCTGGACCTGGGCCTGGAGGCGGACACCGCCGAGCTGCTGGCCTCGGGCCGCGTCGCCACCGACGAGGTGCACCTGGTCGGCGACAAGCTGCTGGCGATCAACCAGCGGCCCACCGACCTGGAGGGCGGCCCGTCCGGCAGTGTGGCCACGCTGCGCGACTCCACCGAGCTGCGGGCCCTGTCCGGCCGGGCGGAGGCGGCCCGCGAACGGCTGGACCTGCTGTACGCGGCCGGGGTCGGCATCGGCACCAGCCTGGACGTGACCCGGACGGCGAAGGAGCTGGCCGAGCTGGCCGTGCCCCGCTTCGCGGACTTCGTGACGGTGGACCTGTTCGACGCCGTGCTCGCCGGGGAGGAGCCGGATCCGGGCGGTGCGCTGCGCCGTACGGCGGTCAGCGGGGTCCGCGGGGACGCGCCGCTGTATCCGCTGGGCCGGCAGCTGCGGTTCGTGGACTCCTCGCCGCACGGGGTGAGTCTGCGCACGGGCCAGGCGGTCAGCGAGCCGAGTCTGGCCCGGGCCGCGGGCTGGCAGGCGCAGGACCAGGAGCGTTCGGCGCAGGTGGTGGAGTTCGGGATCCACTCGCTGATCACCGTGCCGGTGCGGGCCGGGGGCCGGGTGCTGGGCGTGGTGAGCTTCTGGCGCTCCCAGCGGCCCGAGCCGTTCGACGCGGACGAGGTGGCCCTGGCGGAGGAGCTGGTCACCCGGGCCGCGGTGGCCATCGACAACGCACGCCGCTACACGCGCGAGCACGGGCTGGCGGTGACGCTCCAGCGCAGCCTGCTGCCGCGCAGCCTGCCCGCGCAGGACGCGCTGGACATCGCCTACCGGTATCTGCCGGCGCAGGCCGGGGTGGGCGGCGACTGGTTCGACGTCCTGCCGCTGTCGGGCGCCCGGGTGGCGCTGGTGGTGGGCGATGTCGTCGGCCACGGGCTGCACGCGGCGGCGACGATGGGCCGGCTGCGCACCGCCGTGCACAACTTCTCCGCGCTCGACCTGGCGCCGGACGAGCTGCTGACGCTGCTGGACGAGCTGGTGGCGCGGATCGACCAGGACGAGGCCACGGACACCACCGCCGCCCCGGTCAGCGGGGCGACCTGTCTGTACGCGGTGTACGACCCGGTGGCGCGGCGCTGCACGATGGCCCGGGCCGGGCATCCGCCGCCGGCGGTGGTGCGGCCGGACGGCACCGTGGAGTTCGCCGAGGTCCCGGCCGGGCCGCCGCTGGGGCTCGGCGGGCTGCCGTTCGAGGCGGTGGAGCTGGACCTGGCGGAGGGCAGCCGGCTGGTGCTGTACACGGACGGGCTGGTGGAGGACCGGGACCGGGACATCGACTCCGGTCTGGAGCTGCTGCGCGGGGCGCTGGCCGGGTCGGGCTCCTCGCCGGAGGAGACCTGCCGGGCGGTGCTGGACACGCTGCTGCCGGCCCGCCCGGCCGACGACATCGCGCTGCTCGTCGCGCGCACCCGGGCGCTGGGCCCCGACCAGGTGGTCGAGCGGGAGGTGCCGATGGAGGCGTCGGCGGTGAAGGAGGTGCGCGCCTTCGTCACCCGGCAGCTGGCGGAGTGGGGCCTGGAGGAGCTGGAGTTCACCACGGAGCTGATCCTCAGCGAGCTGGTGACCAACGCGATCCGGTACGGCAGCGCCCCGGTGCGGGTGCGGCTGCTGCGTGACCGCAGCCTGATCTGCGAGGTCTTCGACGGCAGCAACACCTCGCCGCACCTGCGCTATGCGGCGCTGTCCGACGAGGGCGGGCGCGGTCTGTTCCTGGTGGCGCAGATGACGGAGCGCTGGGGGACGCGGTACACCCAGCAAGGCAAGATCATCTGGGCGGAGCAGCCGCTGCCGTGAGCCGGCGGGGGGCCAGGTCATCAAGCGGGCCTTTGAGATCCCATAAGGCCCGCTTATGAGGTCATAGGGCGAACCCGCGTACCGACTTAGGCTGCCCTTAGTTTAGGCTTCCCGTCGAGTCGATCATTCGCCGCTCGAAGGGAAACCCGTCATGCCTCGCCCCCTGCGGGTCGCCATCGTCGGTTCCGGCCCCGCCGGGATCTACGCCGCCGACGCGCTCCTGAAGTCCGAGGTGGCCGCCGACCCCGGCGTGTCCATCGACATCTTCGAGCGCATGCCCGCGCCCTTCGGGCTCATCCGCTACGGCGTCGCCCCCGACCACCCGCGGATCAAGGGCATCATCACGGCGCTGCACCAGGTGCTGGACAAGCCGCAGATCCGCCTCTTCGGCAACGTCGACTACCCGACCGACATCTCCCTGGACGACCTGCGCGCCTTCTACGACGGCGTGATCTTCGCGACCGGCGCCATGGCCGACCGCGCGCTGCCGATCCCGGGCATCGACCTCGACGGCTCCTACGGCGCCGCCGACTTCGTCTCCTGGTACGACGGCCACCCGGACGTGCCGCGCACCTGGCCGCTCGAAGCGGAGAAGGTCGCGGTGCTCGGCGTGGGCAACGTGGCCCTCGACGTGGCGCGCATCCTGGCCAAGACGGCGGACGAGCTGCTGCCCACCGAGATACCGCCGAACGTCTACGACGGGCTGAAGGCCAACAAGGCCGTGGAGATCCACGTCTTCGGCCGGCGCGGCCCGGCGCAGGCGAAGTTCAGCCCGATGGAGCTGCGCGAGCTGGACCACTCCCCGAACATCGAGGTCATCGTCGACCCCGAGGACATCGACTACGACGAGGGTTCGATCGCCACCCGGCGCGGCAACAAGCAGGCCGACATGGTCGCCAAGACGCTGGAGAACTGGGCGATCCGCGACACCGGCGACCGTCCGCACAAGCTGTTCCTGCACTTCTTCGAGTCGCCCACCGAGGTCCTCGGCGAGGACGGCAAGGTGGTCGGCCTGCGCACCGAGCGCACCGAGCTGGACGGCACCGGCAATGTGCGCGGCACGGGCAAGTTCACCGACTGGGACGTCTCCGCGGTCTACCGGGCGGTGGGCTACCTCTCCGACAAGCTCCCCAAGCTGCCCTGGGACCTGGACAGCGGCACGGTGCCCGACGAGGGCGGTCGGGTCATCGAGGAGAGCGGCAGCCACCTGCAGTCGGTGTACGTCACCGGCTGGATCCGGCGCGGCCCGATCGGCCTGATCGGCCACACCAAGGGCGACGCCAACGAGACGGTGGCCAACCTGCTGGACGACCACGCCAACGGCCGTCTGCACACGCCCTCCTCCCCCGCCCCGGAGGCGGTCGACGCCTTCCTGGCCGAGCGCAACGTCCGCTTCACGACCTGGGACGGCTGGTACGCCCTGGACGCGGCCGAGAAGGCCCTGGGCGAGCCCGAGGGCCGCGAGCGCGTGAAGATCGTCGAGCGCGAGGAAATGCTCAAGGCGAGCGGCGCGTGAGCCCCTGGCCGGGCGCGAAGCCCTGACGGCTTCGCACCCGGCCGTCGTGCAAGCAGGCCGGCTTCGCACTCGGCCGTCGCGCGAGGGCCG
>NZ_PQSS01000079.1 GCF_002920535.1 Streptomyces sp. Ru71
GGGCGGAGGCGCCGGGTCGTCGGGGGTGGGAAAGCGCCCCTCGCGGCTCCTCCCCCTCTTCTACGCTTGGCCCGTGAACGGCGAGTCGTCCCGTGAGCGGCGGCCCGGCAAGTCCATCCGGGTACTGCTCGCGGAGGATCAGGGGATGATGCGCGGGGCGCTGGCCCTGCTGCTCGGGATGGAGGAGGACATCGAGGTGGTGGCGCAGGTCGCCGCCGGTGACGCCATCGTGGACGCCGCCCTGATCCACCGCCCCGACGTGGCCCTCCTCGACATCGAACTGCCCGGCCTGAGCGGACTGGACGCCGCCGCCGAGCTGCGCGACCAGGCGCCGGACTGCCGGGTGCTGATCCTCACCACCTTCGGCCGGCCCGGCTATCTGCGCCGGGCCATGGAGGCGGGGGCCGCGGGGTTCCTGGTCAAGGACGGGCCGGTGGAGGAGCTGGCGGAGGCGATCCGCCGGGTGCTCACCGGTGAGACGGTCGTCGACCCCGCGCTGGCCGCCGCCGCACTCAGCGCCGGACCCAGCCCGCTGACCGCCCGCGAGACCGACGTCCTGAAGGCCTCGGCGGACGGCGCGACGGTCGCCGACATCGCGGCCGTCCTGCACCTGTCGGAGTCGACGGTCCGCAACTACCTCTCGGCGGCCATCGGCAAGACCGGCACCCGCAACCGCGCCGAGGCCGCCCGCGAGGCCCGCCACCAGGGGTGGCTGTAGGGACGCGGCCGGGGCTGACATGCGCTCAGATCGTCATGACATGGTCAAGAAATCGTTAGCTGACCAAAGCATCGGAATAGTTGCCCGTGCATACGGGTTGCTGATCGACATGACACGAACGACGACCGACCAGCCCGCCCGGTCAGCGAGCGGGGCCGTCGTCCCGGTGCTCGCCTTCGCGGGCATCGTGGTCGCGGTGATGCAGACGCTGCTCGTCCCGGTGATCAAGGACCTCCCGCAGCTGCTCCACACCGCGCCCACCAACGCCACCTGGGTCCTGACCTCCACCCTGCTCTCGGGCGCGGTCGCCACCCCGATCATGGGCCGCCTCGGCGACCTGTACGGCAAGCGGCGCATGCTGATCGCCAGCCTCGCCGTGATGGTGGCCGGCGCGCTGATCAGCGCCGTCACCGACGACCTGCTCACCATGATCGCGGGCCGCACCCTGCAGGGCTTCGCGATGGGCGCGATCCCGCTCGGCATCGGCCTGATGCGCGACACCCTGCCGCGCGAGAAGCTCGGCTCGGCGATGGCCCTGATGAGCTCCTCCATCGGCGTCGGCGGCGGCCTCGCCCTGCCCGCCGCCGCACTGGTGGCCCAGCACGCCGACTGGCACGCCCTCTTCTACGGCGCCGCCGGCCTCGGTGTGCTCTCCATCGTCCTCACCCTGCTCACCGTCCCCGAGTCCCCGATGCGCGCCGAGGGCTCCTTCGACCTGCCCGGCGCGCTCGGCCTGTCCGCCGGCCTGGTCCTGCTCCTGCTGCCGATCACCAAGGGCAGCGACTGGGGCTGGGCCTCGGGCACCACGCTCGGCCTGTTCGCCGCCGCCGTGGTGGTCCTGCTGCTGTGGGGCCTGATGGAACTGCGGGTCAAGGCACCGCTGGTCGACCTGCGCACCACCGCCCGCCGCGAGGTCCTGCTCACCAACCTCGCCTCGATCATGGTCGGTGTCAGCTTCTACGTCGTCTCCCTCGTGCTGCCCCAGCTGCTCCAGCTGCCCACCGCCACCGGGTACGGCCTCGGCCAGTCCATGGTCGTCGCGGGTCTGTGCGTGGCCCCGCTGGGTCTGACGATGATGTTCACGGCCCCCGTCTACGCCCGTCTGTCCGCCCGCTACGGCCCCAAGGTCACCCTGATCATCGGCCTGCTGGTGATCGCCGTGGGCTACGCCGGCGGCCTCGGCCTGATGGACGCCGCCTGGCAGACCGTCGTCACCTCCGTGATGCTCGGCGCGGGCATCGGCCTCGCCTACTCCTCGCTGCCCGCGCTGATCGTCGGCGCGGTCCCGGCCTCCGAGACCGGCGCGGCCAACGGCCTGAACACCCTGATGCGGTCCATCGGCACGTCGGTCTCCAGCGCCGTGATCGGCATGGTGCTGGCGAACACGGCCGACCACGTCGGCGGGGTGGCGGTGCCGACCATGCACGGTTTCCGGGTGTCCTTCCTCATCGCCACCGGGGCGGTGGCCGTGGGCCTGCTCATGGCTCTGCTGCTGCCGGGGCGGCGGCCCTCCGCAGTGCCGCAGCTCGTCGCCTCCAGCGAGGAGGACCTCCATCTGGAGCGGGCCGAAGCGGTGCTGCGGGGCTTCCGTGGGCGGGTGCTGTCCGCCGACGGCTCCCCGGTCGCCCGGGCCAAGGTCACGCTGATCGACCGGCGGGGGCGGCAGGCGGGGGCGACGGTGTCCTTGGCGGACGGCAGCTATGCACTGGCCGTGCCGGCTTCTGGGGCGTACGTGCTGGCAGCGAAGGCTGCCGGGCATGCGCCGTTGGCTTCGGCTGCGAGTCACCCCGGGGATGAGGTGGCCGTTGAGCTGGATCTTTCGTTGCCCGGTGAGACGGAGCGCTCCGCGGTGGTGCCTGGATAGGTCGTCCGGCGGCTGCGGGGCCGTTGTGGCTGGTCGCGCAGTTCCCCGCGCCCCTTTCGGGGCGCCCATCGCACCCCCCGTCGAGATGTCGACGGGGGGTGCGGCAGCATGGGCCCACTGATGCGCCGTACGACCGAGAGGCCGCCCCATGTCCACCGCCCCCAAGCCCGAGATCCTCGCCGCGTTTCAGGCGGCCAAGGGGTTCATGCCGGTCGATGAGGGGCTGGCGTTGTATGCGGCCGCTGTCGAGGCGGGGGCGTTGGGGCTGCCGTTGCTGGAGGTCGGGACGTACTGCGGGCGGTCCACGATCCTGCTGGCGGATGCCGCGCGGCAGGCCGGGGTCGTCGCCGTCACCGTCGACCATCACCGGGGCAGCGAGGAGCAGCAGCCGGGGTGGGACTATCACGACCCGGAGACGGTCGACCCGGAGATCGGGCTGATGGACACGCTGCCGACGTTCCGGCGGACGCTGCACCGGGCCGGTCTGGAGGACCACGTCGTCGCGGTGGTGGGCCGCTCGCCGCAGGTGGCGGCGTTCTGGCGGAGCCCGCTCGGTCTGGTCTTCATCGACGGCGGGCACACCGACGAGCACGCGAGCGCCGACTACGAGGGCTGGGCCCCGCATGTCGCCGAGGGCGGGCTGCTCGTCATCCACGACGTCTTCCCGGACCCGGTGGACGAGTTCACGGGCCAGGCGCCGTACCGCATCTATCTGCGGGCGCTGGCGTCGGGCGCGTTCACGGAGGTGTCCGTGACGGAGTCGATGCGGGTGCTGCGGCGCACGGGCAGCGGAATCTGAACGTCGGGCATCCGCCCCGGTTAGGGTGGCAGGCGTGTCGTACCTGGGCCCCGACTTCGATCCCCCGCAGCCTCCCCGCTCCCGCCGCCGCCCGCTCCTCGTAGGGCTCGCGGCGCTGGTGCCGGGGGCGCTGCTCGGCTGGCTGGTGTACGAGGCCGTGGGCGCCCCGGGCGGCACCGGGGGCCCGGGGCGGGCGGCGACCGTGGCGACGCCGACGACCGGTTCCCCGTCGGCCCGGGACGACGGCAAGCAGCCCGCCGGCTCCCCCAAGCCGGCGCCCCGCCCTTCCTCCGCCCCCTCCTCGTCCGCGCCCGCCGCCACCGGCCCCCTCAAGGGCAAGGTCGTCGTCATCGACCCCGGCCACAACCCCGGCAACTTCCAGCACACCGCCGCCATCAACCGGCAGGTGGACATCGGCACGAACTCCAAGGAGTGCGACACCACCGGCACCTCCACCAACTCCGGTTACACCGAGGCCCGTTTCACCCTGGACGTCGCCCGGCGGCTGCGCACGCTGCTTCAGCAGCAGGGCGCCACGGTGCGGTTGACGCAGGACGGCGACCGGCCGTACGGCCCGTGCGTGGACGAGCGGGCCCGGATCGGCAACACCGCCGGCGCCGACGCGGTCGTGTCGATCCACGCGGACGGCTCCGCGCAGGGCAACCGCGGGTTCCATGTGATCCTCCCGGCGGCGGTGCACGCGGGCGCCGCCGACACCCGGGCCATCGTGGGCCCCTCGCGCGATCTCGGCGAGCGCATCGCCGGCAACTTCGTGCGCGTCACCGGCAGCGCGCCCTCCAACTACCTCGGTGACGGCACCGGAATCGTCACGCGGAAGGACCTGGGCGGTCTCAATCTGTCAACGGTTCCCAAGGTGTTCATCGAGTGCGGCAACATGCGCGATAGCAAGGACGAGGCGCTGCTGACCAGCGGCGCCTGGCGGCAGAAAGCGGCGCAAGGGATCTCTGAGGGAATCGTGAGTTTCCTGCGCGGGTAGGGATCAACGCGCTCTTCCCTGCGGACAGCCTCGTCGGACGGACGATAAGGTCGTCCTTACGATGAGGGGCCACCCCCGCGCTTCACACCGGGGCCTGACGGCGACATGGTGACAGCGACGCCTCTTCCGACGACGAGACGACCTATGAAGGACCTGAAGTGAATATCCGCTCCCTCACTCGGGGCGACGGCGTGGTGATCGGAGCAGCGGTATTGCTGTTCATCGCGTCGTTCCTCGATCTGTCCGGCTGTGACGCCCCGGACCCGTACTGCAACGCGGCCGACTTCCCGAACGCGTGGGACAGCCTGGGACTGGGTCTCGGCACCTACCTGGCAGGGGTGATCGGCGCCGTACTGGTCGTGCTCGCCCGTCTCCAGCCGGGTGGCCCGCGCAAGCTCGCCGGCCAGGACCTGGGAGCGTTCGGCACCGCCGTCACCGTGGTGGTCGCCTGGGTCCTGCTGTGGTCCCTGATCGACTCCGGCAACGCCGGGGCCGGTCTCATCCTGGGCTTCCTCGCCGCCGCGGTGCTGGCCGGCGCGGCCATCGCCACCCCGTTGGTCCGGGCGCTCCAGGGCCCGCTGGTGCCGGCGCAGCGGCCCGCGGCGCCGCAGCCCTACGGCGCCCAGCCGCAGGGCGGTTACGGCTACCCGGGCGCGCAGCAGCCGCCGTACGGCGGTCAGCCGCAGCCGGGTGGTGCGCAGCCCTTCGCCGGCGGTCAGCCGCAGGCCGCGCAGCCGCAGCCGACGCAGGCGCAGGCGCCGGCCGGGGACTTCTCCCCGTTCTGGTTCGCGGTGCCGGTGCCGCGTCCGCTGTTCCCGGAGGACGGCTCGCCGACGCCGATCGCCGAACTGGCGCCGGGCACCTGGTACCTGGCCGTCGAGCAGCGCGGTGCGCAGCTGGTCGCGCAGACGCAGGACGGTCGCCGGGGCGTGCTGCAGGACACCTCGGGCATCCAGCGCGGCTGACCGGCCGCCCTCGTCGCCTCACGGCCCCTCGCCCTTCCGGGCGGGGGGCCGTTGCCGTACCCTCGCAGCCGTGGCTGACACACCGTCAGGAGGCGTGCATGCGGCTGGGACTCGCCCTCGGGTACTGGGGCCGCGGCCCCGCACCGCACCACCTGGCGCTCGCCCGGGAGGCCGAGCGGCTCGGCTATCACTCCGTGTGGACGTCGGAGTCCTGGGGCTCGGACGCGTTCACCCCGCTGACCTGGATCGCCGCGCACACCTCGCGGATCCGGCTGGGCACGGCGGTGGCGCAGATGGCCGCCCGGCCGCCGACGACCACGGCGATGCACGCGCTGACCCTGGACCACCTCTCCGGCGGGCGGATGCTGCTGGGGCTCGGGCTGTCCGGGCCGCAGGTGGTGGAGGGCTGGTACGGGCGCCCGTTCCCGTCCTCACCGCTGACCGCGACCCGCGAGTACGTCGATGTCGTACGGCAGGTGCTGCGGCGTCGGGCGCCGGTGGCGCTGGACGGGCGGTACCACCCGCACCCCTACCGCGGCCCGGACGGCACCGGGCTCGGCAGGCCGCTGAAGCCGATCACCCACCCGCTGCGGGCCGAACTGCCCGTGCTGCTCGGTGCGGAGGGCCCGAAGAACGTGGCGCAGACGGCGCGCATCGCCGACGGCTGGCTGCCGCTGTACTGGGCGCCGAGCCGGCCGGAGGTGTACGGCCCGGCGGTGGCCGAGTTGCCGGAGGGGTTCCTGGTGGCGCCGCTGGCCCAGGTGCGGGTGTGCGACGACGTCGCCGAGGGGCTGCTGCCGGTCAAGGCGATGCTCGGCTTCTACATCGGCGGCATGGGGCACGCGGCCCGCAACTTCCACGCCGACCTGATGGCCCGCATGGGCTACGGGGAGGAGGCCCGGCGCATCCAGGAGCTGTTCCTGTCCGGGCGCCGGGAGGAGGCGGTGCGGGCGGTGCCGGACGCCTTCGCCGACGAGATCTCCCTGGTCGGGCCGCGTGTCCGGATCTCCGGGCGGCTGCGTCAGTGGCGCAGGGGCCCGGTCACGGACCTGCTGGCCCTGACCGACGACCCGCACACCCTGCGCGTGCTGGCCGAGCTGAACTCCGAGAGGGATCAGGACACTTCGCCCGTCTGACGGGTTTCACGTCCCGGCCGGCGGCAACCCGACGGGTATGTCCCCTCGATATCGCAGTGCGAATCAGGCCGGGACGGTCATCGCGGTCATCGCCGACGTCATGGCCGTCATCCTCGGCCTGTGGATCCTGATGTACCTGCTGGACGCCAACCGGGCCAACGACCTGGTGCAGTTCGTCCACAACACGGCGAACTGGCTGGCGAGCTGGTCCCGTGACCTGTTCACCTTCGACGACGCCTGGGCCCGAGTGGTCGCCGGCTACGGCCTGGCCGCGGTGGTCTACCTGTTCGTGGGCCACGCGATCGCCAACCGCATCCACCGGCACTGAGCGATCCAGGCCGGCCGCAACCCCCTGGGGCGCGGGGCTCCCCCCGGCGCCCCGCGCTCAACAGCAGTCGGTCTCCAGCCCCCTGGGCAGCAGCTCCCCGCCGAACACCGCACAGGTCGCCTCATGCCCACCCAGCGCCGCGACAGCGAGCAGCAGCGACCCGGCCGTCCACGTCGTCAGCTCACGCGGCCAGATCGCCGCGTCCTCGAAGACGTAGCCCGTCCAGTACAGGCCGGTCCCGGGGTCGCGCAGGTGCTGGATGGACTGGAGGATCTCCAGGGCCCGGTCGGACTCGCCCATCGCCCACAGCGCCAGGGCGAGTTCGGCGGACTCGCCGCCGGTCACCCACGGGTTGGGGACCACGCAGCGCACCCCGAGGCCGGGCACCACGAAGTCGTCCCAGCGCTCCTCGATGCGGGCCTTGGCCTCCGCGCCGGTGAGCGCGCCGCCCAGCACCGGGTAGTACCAGTCCATCGAGTAGCGGTCCTTGTCCAGGAACCGCTCCGGGTGCCGGCGTATCGCGTGCCGCAGCGCACCGGCCGCCAGCTCCCAGTCCGGCTGCGGCTCCTCACGCTGCTCGGCGAGGGCGAGCGCGCACCGCAGCGCGTGGTGGACGGAGCTGGAGCCGGTGAGCAGCGCGTCCGCGGTCGCCGTGCCGTCGTCGTCGCGGCGCCAGCCGATCTGCCCGCCGGGCTGCTGCAGGCGCAGCACGAACTCGATCGCCGCGTACACGGTGGGCCACATGCGGTCCAGGAACGTGTCGTCGCCCGTGGACAGGTAGTGGTGCCACACGCCGACGGCGATGTAGGCGACGAAGTTGGTCTCGCGGCCGGTGTCGGTGACGTCGTCGTGGGCGCCGTCGGCGTAGGCGGCGTACCAGGAGCCGTCGTCGTTCTGGTGGCGGGCCAGCCAGTCGTAGGCCCGCTCGGCGGCGGCGTGCTCGCCGGCCGCGTCCAGGGCCATCGCGGCCTCGGTGTGGTCCCACGGGTCGAGGTGGTGGCCCCGGAACCACGGGATCGCGCCGTCCTCCCGCTGCACGGCGAGGAGGCCGCGCACGGTGGCGGCGGCCTGCTCGGCGGTGAGGACCCCGGGCAGGACCAGGTGTTCCGTCCGGGGAGTGGTCACGCGGCGTCCACCGGGGGCAGGTGCGGCTTGGTCGCGTAGACGACGAAGCTCTTGCCGATCAGCGGGTTGAGCGCCTGCTCGGCGACCCGGGTGGCCAGCGGCTTCTTCATGATGTCCCAGACCAGCAGCTTGTGGTACGCCCGCACCGGCAGCGCCTTGTCGTTGTCCACGCCGAAGGCGCACTTGAGCCACCAGTACGGCGAGTGCAGCGCGTGCGCGTGGTGGGTGCCGTAGGGCTTGAGGCCGGCCTCGCGGACCTTGGCGAGCAGTTCGTCGGCCTTGTAGATGCGGATGTGGCCGCCCTCGACCTCGTGGTAGGCGTCGGACAGCGCCCAGCAGACCTTCTCGGGTCCGTAGCGGGGCACGGTGATGGCGATGCGGCCGCCGGGCCGGAGCACCCGGACCATCTCGGCGAGGACGCCCTTGTCGTCGGGGATGTGCTCCATCACCTCGGAGATGATGACGACGTCGAAGGAGTCGTCGGGGAAGGGCAGGGCCAGGGCGTCGCCCTCCATGGCCGTCGCGGTGGCGCCCTCGGGTGCCTCGCCGGCCTCCTTCATCGCCGCGAACCACTTGGCGACCTCGCGGATCTCCTCGCCGTTCTGGTCGAGGGCCACGACCTGGGCGCCGCGCCGGTAGCACTCGAAGGCGTGCCGGCCGGCTCCGCAGCCGAGGTCCAGGACACGGTCGCCCGGGGCGAGCGGGAACCGGGAGAAGTCGACGGTCAGCACGAGGCCCTGCTTTCGGAGTAGACAGCTGCTGTTGCGGTCGCGGTACGGCCCGGGCGGCGGCCCGGGGAGGCGTCGATCGCCTCGCGGTAGCGGGCCACCGTGCCCTCGGCGGCCCGCGCCCAGGTGAAGTGGCGCAGTACGCGCTCACGGCCGGCCCGGCCGAGGCGGTTCCTCAGCTCCGGGTCGCCCAGCAGCCGGCCCAGCGCCGCGGCCAGCGCGCCGGCGTCGCCGGGCGGCACCGCGAGGCAGGTCTCGCCGTCCCGGCCGGCGACCTCGGGGATGGCGCCGCCGGTGGTGGCGACCAGCGGGGTGCCGGTGGCCATGGCCTCGGCGGCCGGCAGCGAGAAACCCTCGTACAGCGACGGCACGCACGCGACCTCGGCCGAGCGGACCAGGTCGACGAGTTCGGCGTCGGAGATGCCCTTGACGAAGTCGACGGCGCCCTCCAGGCCGTAGCGCTCGATCGCCTGCGCGACCGGGCCCTCGGTGGGCCGCTTGCCGACCACGACCAGGTGGGCGTCGCCGTGCTCGGTGCGCACCTTCGCCAGCGCCTCGACGAGGAAGACCAGGCCCTTGAGCGGCACGTCCGCGCTGGAGGTGGTGACGATCCGGCCCGGCACCTTGGCCACGGACGCGTCCGGCGAGAACAGGTCGGTGTCGGCGCCGATGTGCACGACGTGGATGCGGTCCTGACGTACGCCCAGGTGGTCGACGATCTCCTGGCGGGAGGTGCCGGAGACGGTGAGCACGGACGGCAGGCGGCGCGCGACGCGCTTCTGCATCCGGGTGAAGGCGTACCAGCGGCGCACGGAGTAGCGGCGCTGCCAGGTCGCGGCGGCGTCCAGCTCCAACTGCCGGTCGACGGTGATGGGGTGATGGATCGTCGTGACGAGCGGTGCGCCGATGTCGCCGAGCAGCCCGTAGCCGAGGGTCTGGTTGTCGTGGACGACGTCGAAGTCACCGCGCCGGGCGCGCAGATGGCGGCGGGCGCGCAGGGAGAACGTCAGCGGCTCGGGGAAGCCGCCGGTCCACATCGTGCCGACCTCCAGGGCGTCGATCCAGTCCCGGTACTCCTCCCGCCTGGGGGTGCGGAAGGGGTCGGGCTGGCGGTAGAGGTCCAGGCTCGGCAGCTCGGTGAGGCGCAGTCCGTCGAAGCCCTCGTCGAGGACGGGGTAGGGCTGCGCGCCGATGACCTCGACCCGGTGGCCGAGGCGGGCCAGCTCGCGGGAGAGGTGGCGGACGTAGACGCCCTGGCCACCGCAGAACGGGTTCCCTTTGTACGTCAGGAGCGCGATGTCGAGCGGTCGCTCGCCGTCCGCGGCGCGGTCCTGGGGGGACCCCGTCCGACTGGCCTCAGCGGTCACTCCGGGCCCCTCTCTGCCTGCACTGTCCCGGGACATTACGCCGGGACGCTAATCTAGAACAAGTTTCAGACTTGATCGCTCAGGAGGCTCTGAATCTACCGGCAGGTAGCGACGCTGTGAGCAGTGGATCAGGTGATTCACACCACGGGCGGGCGGCTGCCATGCTGTCCGAACGCACGCCCTCACCGACTGTCACGGACGGGAACCCATGCCTGCGCAGCCAAGTACCACGCGCCCCGCCTCCTCCCCCCTCACCGAGCGTCAGGAGGAGCGCCGCCGCCGCATCCTGCGCGCGAGCGCGCAGCTGGCCAGCCGGGGCGGCTTCGACGCGGTGCAGATGCGGGAGGTCGCGGAGGCCTCACAGGTGGCGCTCGGCACGCTGTACCGCTACTTCCCGTCCAAGATCCACCTGCTGGTGGCCACGATGCAGGACCAGTTGGACCACATGCACGGCACGCTGCGCAAGAAGCCGCCGGCCGGCCGGACGGCGGCGCAGCGGGTGGCGGAGACCCTGATGCGCGCCTTCCGTGCCCTGCAGCGCGAGCCGCACCTGGCGGACGCGATGGTCCGCGCGCTCACCTTCGCCGACCGCAGCGTCTCCCCGGAGGTCGACCAGGTCTCCCGTCAGACGACGGCGATCATCCTGGACGCGATGGGTCAGGACGACCCCACCCCCGCCCAGTTGTCGGCCGTCCGCGTCATCGAGCACACCTGGCACTCGGCCCTGATCACCTGGCTCTCGGGCCGCGCCTCGATCGCCCAGGTGAAGATCGACATCGAGACGGTGTGCCGGCTGATCGACCTGACGGAGTCCGAGGCCCCGAGGCCCCTGTCCTGAGTCCGCCCGCCCTCACTCCTCCGGTGGGAACACCGGCTCCCCGCTCTCCAGCAGGGTGATGGTGATGGCCTCCACCGGGCAGTTCTCGGCGGCCGTCAGGACGCGTTCGTCGGCGTCCGTGCCGGGGGCGAGCGGGTGGGACTGGCGGGCGCCGTCCAGCCGGAAGCCCTCCGGTGCCCGGTGCACGCACTGGGCGGAGCCGATGCACAGGGAGCGGTCGACCTCGACGTGCCAGCGGTCGCCCATCGCTCACGCCCCCGCCGGCAGGTGGATCATCTTGTGCTCCAGGTACGCGCCGTAGCCCTCCGGGCCGAACTCCCGCCCGATCCCGGAGTTCTTGTAGCCGCCGAACGGGCCCAGCATGTCGAGGCTGAAGGTGTTGACCGAGTAGGTGCCGGTGCGGACCTGGCGGGCCACCTCCACGCCGCGCTCCACGTCGGACGTCCACACGCTGCCGGACAGGCCGTAGTCGGAGTCGTTGGCGATCCTCACCGCCTCCCGCTCGTCGCCGTACGGCAGCAGGCAGACGACCGGGCCGAAGATCTCCTCGCGCGCGACGCGCATGGAGTTGTCGACGTCGCCGAAGAGGGTCGGCTCGACGTACCAGCCGCGCTCCAGGCCCGCCGGCCGGCCGCCGCCGGTGAGGATCTTGGCGCCCTCCTCCTGGCCGATCCGGATGTAGTCGAGGCTGCGCTGCTGCTGGCGCCGGGCGACGAGGGGGCCCACCTGGGTCGCCGGGTCCAGCGGGTCACCGGTCACCAGCGCGCCCGCGGCGGCGGCGAAGGCGTCGGCGAACTCGTCGTAGCGGGAGCGCGGCAGGAGGATGCGGGTCTGGGCCACGCAGGCCTGGCCGTTGTTCATGAACGCCGCCGGGACGACACCCGCGACCGCCGCCTCGACGTCCGCGTCCGGCAGCACCACCGCCGCCGACTTGCCGCCCAGCTCCAGCGTGACCCGGGTGAGGTGGCGCGCGGCGACCTCCATCACGCGCCGGCCGGCCGGGACCGAGCCGGTGAAGGAGACCTTGTCGACGCCGGGGTGGCCGACCAGGTACTCGCTCACCTCGCGGTCGGCGGGCAGGATCGACAGCACGCCGTCCGGCAGCCCGGCCTCCCGCGCGATCTCGCCGAGGACGTAGGCGTCGAGCGGTGACTCGGGCGACGGCTTGAGCACCACCGTGCAGCCGGCGAGCAGCGCCGGGGCCAGCTTGGCGGCGGCGACGAACTGGGGGACGTTCCAGGGGACGACGGCCGCGACCACCCCGACCGGTTCGCGCCGTACGAGCAGCGGGCCGAGCACGCCGTCGCGCCGCTCCTCGTAGGTGAAGTCCCGGGCGACCTTGAGCGCGCTGTCCCAGACCATCATCGCGCCCAGCGCCTGCGCGAGGACGCTCCAGGAGTACGGGGAGCCGTTCTCGCGGGAGATGATCCGGGCCAGCTCCTCGTGCCGGGCGAGGATGCCGTCCTTGATCCGGGTGACGGCCTCGGCCCGCTCCGCGAGCGTGGCGCGCGGCCAGGGTCCTTCGTCGAAGGCGCGGCGCGCTGTGGCCACCGCCCGGTCGACGTCGGCGCGCGAGGCGTGCGGCACGCGGCCGATGACCTCCTCGGTGTGCGGGCAGACCACCTCGATGACGTCCGTGCCGAGCGGGTCGGTCAACTCCCCGCCGATGAACAGCTGCCGGTGTTCCACGAGCTCGGTCGCCATGGCCTGCCGCCTCCCGAGAGCCGATGCCTGAGCCGATGTCTGACGGTCCATCAGATATGGAGATACGTGAACTGATATCAGTTCCAGGGGGAGGAGTCCACGGGACGGACAGCGCGGGAGCCGGCGAAAGGAACGGATGACTCGGGCTACCGTCGAAACCCGTTCTAGTTATAGTGACGGAACGCGGCGACGAGGGGGACCCATGGCGCAGGTGCACGACCACGGCGGCGGCGTGAAGTCCCTCGCGGTCCCCATCCCGGACAACCCCCTCGGGCACACCCTGGTGTACGTCCTCGACACCGACGCCGGCCCGGTCCTGATCGACACCGGCTGGGACGACCCCGCCTCCTGGGACACCCTCACCGAGGGGCTGGCCGCCTGCGGGACGTCCGTCACCGAGATCCACGGTGTGCTGGTCACCCACCACCACCCCGACCACCACGGCCTGTCCGCCCGGGTGCGCGAGGCGTCCGGGGCGTGGATCGCGCTGCACGCCGCGGACGCCGCCGTCGTACGGCGCACCCGGTCCGCGCCGCCCGCGGCCTGGTTCTCCTACATGGCCGCGAAACTGGCCGCCGCCGGCGCCCCCGAGGAACACCTGGCCCCGCTGCGCAGCCCGCGCCCGCTGCCCGGTCTCTCCCCCGCCCTGCCGGACCGGGAGATCGTCCCCGGCGAACTGCTGGACCTGCCGGGCCGCCGGCTGCGCGCGATCTGGACGCCGGGCCACACCCCCGGCCATGTGTGCCTGCACCTGGAGGAGGAGCACCCGGCCGGACTGCCCGGCCGTGGCCGCCTGTTCTCCGGCGACCACCTGCTGCCCGGCATCAGCCCGCACATCGGCCTGTACGAGGACCCCGACGACACCACCGTCACCGACCCCCTCGGCGACTACCTCGACTCCCTGGAACGCGTCGGCCGGCTCGCCCCCGCCGAGGTGCTCCCGGCCCACCAGCACGCCTTCACCGACGGACCGGGGCGGGTGCGGCAGTTGCTGGCCCACCACGAGGAGCGGCTGACCGGCCTGCTGTCCCTGCTGACCGAGCCGCTCACCCCGTGGCAGCTCGCCGAGCGCATGGAGTGGAACCGGCCCTGGGAGCAGATCCCCTACGGCTCGCGGAACATCGCGGTCTCCGAGGCCGAGGCGCATCTGCGGCGGCTGGTGAAGCTCGGGCGGGCGGAGGCCGCGCCGGGCAGCGACCCGGTGGCCTACACGGCCGTGTGAACCCCGGCCATGGCCGCCCCCGGGCCCTTTCCTACGGCCCGGTAAAGTAGCGGAGTCGTCATCACACCCGTACAGGGGGAAGCCGGTGCAAATCCGGCGCTGACCCGCAACCGTGAGCCGCCGTAACGGTGGCGAGCCGGATCGCCCTGTGCGGACGTGAACGGCTCACGCACCGTCGAGGTCTACGGAGCCGAGCCGCCCGGGGTCACCCCGCGCTGCCCGGCTCCCCGTCCAGGGAGAGGCAGCCGCCGATCATGAACATCCGTCGCAGCGCCGCGGCCGTCGCCGCCGTCGCCGTGCTCGGCGCCGCCGCGCCCGCCATGGCCGCGCCGACCGGCCCGTCCCCGTCGCAGGCGCTGCCCTCCGGGCTGTACGGCACCGCCGACCCGACGTACGACGGTGTGTGGCGGCAGTCGCTCGCCCTGCTCGCGCAGCACACGGTCGGGGTGAAGCCCGCCGAGAAGGCCGTCGACTGGCTGTCCGGGCAGCAGTGCGCGAGCGGCGCGTTCGCCCCGTTCCGCGCCGAGCCGGCCAAGCCGTGCGACGCGAAGACCATGGTGGACACCAACCAGACCGCCGCCGCCGTCCAGGCCCTCGCCGCGCTCGGCGGCCACGACGCCGCCGTGAGCAAGGCCGTCGCCTGGCTGAAGTCCGTGCAGAACAAGGACGGCGGCTGGGGCTACGTCGCGGGCGGGGCCAGCGACACCAACTCCACCTCCGTCGTCGTCGGCGCGCTCGCCGCGACCGGCGAGAAGCCCGAGAGCGTCGTCAAGGACGGCAAGTCGCCCTACGACGCGCTGCTGAAGCTCGCCCTGCCGTGCGCCGAGGGCGGCGCCTTCGCCTTCCAGCCCGACAAGTCCGGCAAGCTCGCCGCCAACGCGGACGCCACCGCCGCCGGTGTCCTCGGGGTGCTGGGCAAGGGCCTGGTGACCGGCGCGGGCACGCAGTCCGCGGCGAGCTGCAAGGACGCCCGCACACCGGCTCAGGCCGCCGCCAACGGGGCCGCCTATCTGGAGAAGGCGGTCGCCAAGGACGGCCACCTGACCTCCGCGATGCCCGGCGCCACCCCGCAGCCCGACTACGGCAACACCGCCGACACCGTCGTCGCGCTCGCCGCGCAGGGCGGTGCCGCGCGGGCCGCGAAGCCGCTCGCCTGGCTGGAGAAGAACAGCGCGGCCTGGGCGAAGCAGAGCGGGCCCGCCGCCTACGCCCAGCTGATCCTCGCCGCGCACGCCGCCGGCGCCGACCCGCGCCACTTCGGCGGCCAGGACCTCGTCGCCGGGCTGAACGCGACCGGCCCGGCCCCGCAGGCCGCCGAGCAGAAGGCCGGCAAGGACGGCAAGGACGGCAAGGACGACGACTCGCCGTTCGGCGTGTGGTGGTTCGTCGGCGTCTGCCTGGTCGCCGGCATCGGCGCCGGCTTCCTGATCAGCGGCCGCAAGGGGCGCACCAAGTGATCCGCCGCGCCGCCCTGCTGTGCCTGGCCGTGCTGCTGCCGCTGATGGCGGCGGGCCAGGCGCATGCCGTCGGCTACCGGTACTGGTCGTTCTGGGAGCGCGACGGGTCCACCTGGACCTACGCCACCCAGGGCCCGTCGACCGCCCGCCCGGCCGACGGTGCCGTGCAGGGCTTCCGGTTCGCGGTGAGCGAGAACTCCGCCGACGCCGCCCGGCCGCGCGGCGCGGCCGGCTTCGCGGCGATCTGCGCGCGGACCCCGCGGCAGGACGGCACGAAACGGGTGGCGCTGGTCATCGACTTCGGTACGGCGGCCGACGCCCCGTCCGGCGAGCGGCCGCCCGCCGCGCGCACGGCCTGCGCCCGCGTGCCGCGGGACGCCACCACGGCCGAGGCCCTGGCCGCCGTCGCGCGGCCGCTGCGGTACGACACCAACGCCCTGCTGTGCGCGATCGCCGGGTACCCGGAGAAGGGATGCGGCGAGCAGGTCTCCGGCAAGGCCGAGGCCACGGCCGCGCCGCAGAAGCCGGACTCCGGATCGGACGGCCCCTCGGTCGGCCTCATCGCGGGCGGCGCCGCCGTCGCCGTACTGGGCGCGGCAGCGGTGTGGCAGGCGCGGCGGCGGCGTGCCTAGTCACCGGGGCGCCGCCACCGTGCACCCCGGTGCGTGGTGGCTGTGGGCCCTGGGCCTCGGCACCGCCGCCACCCGCACCACCAACCCCCTGCTGCTGGCCCTGCTGGTCGCGGTCTCCGCGTACGTCGTGACGTCCTGCCGCCCGAACGCGCCCTGGGCCCGCTCCTACTCCGCGTTCCTGAAGCTGGCCCTGGCCGTCCTCGTCGTACGCCTGTTCTTCGCGGTGGTCCTCGGCTCCCCCGTGCCCGGCACGCATGTCGTCGTCACGCTGCCCGAAGTGCCGCTGCCCGACTGGGCGCAGGGCATCCGGCTCGGCGGCCGGGTCACCGCCGAGGGCCTGCTGTTCGCGCTCTACGACGGGCTGCGGCTGGCCGCGCTGCTGGTGTGCGTCGGCGCCGCGAACGCCCTCGCCAACCCGCACCGGCTGCTGAAGTCCCTGCCGGGCGCGCTGTACGAGACCGGCGTCGCGGTCGTCGTCGCGCTCACCTTCGCCCCGCACCTGATCGCCGACGTGCAGCGGCTGCGGGCCGCGCGCCGGCTGCGGGGCCGCCCGGACCGGGGGCTGCGCGGGCTGCTGCAGGTCGGACTGCCGGTGCTGGAGGGCGCGCTGGAGCGGTCCGTCGCGCTCGCCGCCGCCATGGACGCCCGTGGCTACGGCCGCGGCGCGGACGTGCCCGCACCGGTGCGCCGTACGACGGCCGCGCTCACCCTGGGCGGGCTGCTCGGCGTGTGCGCGGGGACGTACGGCCTGCTCACCGCCGACGGCGGCGGCTACGGCCTTCCGGTGCTGCTCGGCGGGCTCGCCGCCGCGCTGGCCGGGCTGTGGCTCGGCGGCCGGCGCACCCCGCGCACCCGCTACCGCCCCGACCCGTGGGACGCCCGCGCCCTGTCGGTCGCCGCGAGCGGCGTCGCCGTGGCCGCCGCGCTCGTGCCGGCCGACTCCCCCGCCCTGCACCCCGGCGTGGTCCCGCTCACCGCGCCCGCGCTGCCGCTGTGGCCGGCGGCGGCCGCGCTGCTCGGCCTGCTGCCGGCGTTCGTGGCGCCCTCGCCCAGGGAGCCGTCCCCCGAGGAGCCGTCCCCCGGGGATGCGTTGCCCGGGGAGCCGTCCCCCGGGAAGGAGCCGGGGAAAAAGCCGAAGAAGCCAGGGAAGAAGCCCGGCAGGACGCCCGCGAAGAAGTCAGAGGTGCCGTCGTGATCCGCTTCGAGAACGTCTCCGTGACCTACGACGGGGAGGGCGAACCCACCGTCCGGGGCGTCGACTTCGAGGTACCCGAAGGGGAACTCGTGCTGCTGGTCGGCCCCTCCGGCGTCGGCAAGTCCACGATCCTGGGCGCGGTGAGCGGGCTCGTCCCGCACTTCACCGGCGGCACCCTGCGCGGGCGCGTCACGGTCGCCGGCCGCGACACCCGCACGCACAAGCCGCGTGAACTCGCCGACGTGGTCGGCACGGTGGGCCAGGACCCGCTCGCCCACTTCGTCACCGACACCGTCGAGGACGAACTCGCCTACGGCATGGAGTCCCTGGGCCTGACCCCGCAGGTGATGCGGCGCCGGGTCGAGGAGACGCTGGACCTGCTCGGCCTCGCCGATCTGCGCGACCGCCCGATCGCCACGCTCTCCGGCGGGCAGCAGCAGCGCGTGGCGATCGGCTCCGTCCTCACCCCGCACCCCCGGGTCCTCGTCCTGGACGAGCCGACCTCCGCCCTGGACCCGGCCGCCGCCGAGGAGGTCCTCGCCGTCGTCCAGCGCCTGGTGCACGACCTGGGCACGACGGTGCTCATGGCGGAACACCGGCTGGAGCGGGTCGTCCAGTACGCCGACCGGGTCGCCCTGCTGCCGGGCCCCGGCGAGGCGCCCGTGGTCGGGGCCCCGGCCGACATCATGGCCGTCTCCCCGGTCTGCCCGCCGGTGGTCGACCTGGGCCGGCTCGCGGGCTGGTCCCCGCTGCCGCTGACGGTCCGCGACGCCCGGCGCCGGGCCGGCGAGCTGCGGGAACGGCTGGCGGACCGGGACACCACCCCGGAACGGCCGGCGGACCGGGACACCACCCCGGAACGGCCGGCGGACCGGGACACCACCCCGCCGGCCACTCCCCCGGTCACGGCACAGGCCCGCTCCGGCCGGCCGGCCCCCTCCCGCCTGGCCCGGCTGCTGCGCCGCCGCCCCGACGACGCCCCGCCCGCCTCGCCGTACGCCGCCGAGGTGCGCGCGCTCGCCGTCCGGCGGGGCCTGGTGCAGGCGCTGCGCCGCGTCGACCTGACCGTGTCCCCCGGCGAGACGGTCGCCCTGATGGGCCGCAACGGCGCGGGCAAGTCGACGCTGCTCAACACGCTCGTCGGGCTGGTCAGGCCCACCTCCGGCACCGTCCTGGCCGGTGGCGCCGCCCCCTACGGCTCGCCGCCGCGCGAACTGGTGCGCCGGGTCGGCCTGGTGCCGCAGGAGCCGCGCGACCTGCTGTACGCCGACACCGTCGCCGCGGAGTGCGCGGCCGCCGACCAGGACGCGGGCGCGGCGCCGGGAACCTGCCGGGCGCTGGTGTCGGAGCTGCTGCCCGGCGTGACCGACGACACCCACCCGCGGGACCTGTCCGAGGGACAGCGCCTCGCCCTCACCCTGGCCGTCGTCCTGACCGCCCGGCCGCCGCTGCTCCTGCTGGACGAGCCGACCCGCGGCCTGGACTACGCGGCGAAGTCCCGCCTGGTCGCGGTCCTGCGTGAGCTGGCCGCCGCCGGCCACGCCGTGGTGCTGGCCACGCACGACGTGGAGCTGGCCGCCGAGCTGGCCCACCGGGTGGTCCTGCTCGCCGAGGGCGAGGTGATCGCCGACGGCCCCACGGCGGACGTCGTGGTGTCCTCGCCGTCCTTCGCCCCGCAGGTGACGAAGATCCTCGCGCCGCAGCAGTGGCTGACGGTCACGCGGGTCAGGGAGGCGCTCGCATGACCCGGATACGCGCCGTCCGTCTGGGCCCCCGCTCCATCGCCACGCTCGCCCTCGTCTCGGCGGTCGGGGTGGCCGCGCTGATGTGGCCGTTCCTCGCGCCGCCCGGCTCCCAGGTGCTGGCGCACGCGCAGGACGCCCCGTGGCTGTTCGCCGGCCTGCTGGTGCTGTTGGTCGCGGTGGCCGCGGCGGCCATCGCCGAGTCCGGGCTCGGCCCGAAGGCCGTCGCGATGCTCGGCGTGCTGGCGGCGACCGGCGCGGCGCTGCGGCCCCTCGGCGCGGGCACGGCCGGTATCGAGCCCATGTTCTTCCTGATGGTGCTCAGCGGGCGGGTCCTCGGCCCCGGGTTCGGTTTCGTGCTGGGCGCGGTGACGATGTTCGCGTCCGCGCTGCTGACGGGCGGGGTGGGCCCGTGGCTGCCGTTCCAGATGCTGTCCATGGGCTGGTTCACGATGGGCTCGGGCCTGCTGCCGGGCCCCGGCCGGCTGCGCGGCCGCGCGGAGATCGCCCTGCTCGCCGGATACGGCTTCCTGGCGGCCTTCGCCTACGGCACGGTCATGAACCTGGCGGGCTGGACCTTCATGAACGGCAACGCCTCGGACATCGCCTTCGACCCGGACGCGACCGTCCCCGCCAACCTGGCCCACTTCGTCGCGTACTGCCTCGCCACGTCGCTGGGCTGGGACCTGGGCCGGGCGATCGTCACGGTCGTCCTCACCGTGACGCTCGGCCCGGCGGTCCTGCGGGCGCTGCGCCGGGCCACCCGCCGGGCGGCGTTCGAGACGCCGGTCACCTTCGACGCGCCCGGCGAGTGAGACCTCGTACGCCGACGGTGAGCGCGCGGGGGTCACGGCGGTGAAGCACCCCACATGACCCAGCTCACCTACGAGGCCGGGCCGTAGATCGTCCGGTGTGTCATGCCCTCGTCGACAGGGCCTCTGACCTGCGCTTTGAGAGCCAGGTCACACACTCGACCTTTCCTCTCGATGCGACCACAACTAGTAAAAGGGGGCATTGCGGACGCATATCGAGCCTGTTTCTCTGGATGACGTCGCACGGCGCCGACGAGCCCCGCAGGGCCTCGGCGCCGACGCATGCCACGGCCGCAAGCCACGCGGCTCCGCGCACCACGCGGTTCCGGCGTGCCGACGACACCACAGTCCCCGACGAAAGGCTCCCCGTGACCGCCGCTTCCGTTCTCCGTCGCATCTCCGCCCCGAAGAAGGCCCTCGCCGGTGCCGCCCTGGCCGCTGCCGCGTGCGGTTCCCTGATCGCCGCCGCGCCCGCCCAGGCCGCGACGACGCAGGCCTCCTCGGCCCGGGCGGTCGCGCAGAAGATGATCGGCAACACGGCGCAGTACCAGTGCTTCTCGAACATCGTCGAGCGCGAGAGCGGCTGGAACCCGAACGCCACCAACGCCTCCAGCGGCGCCTACGGCCTGGTCCAGGCCCTGCCGGGCTCCAAGATGGCCTCGGCCGGCTCCGACTGGAAGACCAACCCCGCGACCCAGATCAAGTGGGGCATGAACTACATGAACGAGCGCTACGGCAGCCCGTGTGGCGCCTGGAGCTTCTGGCAGGCCCACAACTGGTACTGATGGCGCCGGTACGGAACCACACCCCCGTACCCCGGCAGACGCGAAGGCGGCGGCCCCCGATCCCCTGGGCCGCCGCCTTCGCCGTACCCCGCGAGTCTCTTTCGCCGTACGCGCGGACCTCTGCGGAGTTCGCACGCTTGCTCCACTTCTTCCTTCAACCTTGGGAAAAGCTTCCGGAAACCCGGCCGGTTCCTTTTTGCGACCGCATGACCGGCACCACGGAACCCGACATTCACAATGGGCGCAATCACGGCGTCTCCCAGGTGAACTCCGGTCAACGGCAAGGGACTTCTTGGTCGCCTTTTGAAACCGCCTTGAACGTCTCTTTCGGCGACCATGAGGGCGGGATAAAGCCCCTGTGAAGATCGCTCCGTTCCATCGAATCCGCGACCGCGGATCGTCAGGAAGGGAGCTGATCGTGCGTCACAGACCTGTGGCTCATGACGGTGTGAGAACACGGCGCGGGAACGGCACACGCCGCCTGCGCCGGATAGCGCTCGGTGTGGTGCTGGCCCTGGCCGCCGAGACCGCGCTGGTCGCCGAGGACACCGGGACCGTCTTCGCCGCGGACCTGGGCACCTCGGCGCAGCACTCCGCGCACTCGGGCAAGGCCGCCGCGCCGAAGGGCCCGGCCGAGGCCAAGGACGAGGCCTCGGCGGTGCTGATGGCCCGTCTGCAGCACCGCAGGATCGAGGTGCTGTCCGCGCGGACGGCGGACTCCTCGACCTACGCCCTGCCGAACGGGCAGATGCAGACCGAGGCGTACGCGGGACCGGTCCGGGTCAAGCAGGGCAGCGTGTGGAAGAGCATCGACACCGCGCTCGCCGACACCGGTGCCGACCTCACGCCCGCCGCCGCGGCCGCTGACATCGCTGTCTCCGACGGCGGCGACCAGCGCCTGGCCTCGGTGCGCCGGGGCAAGGCCGCCTTCGGGCTGGGCTGGCAGAGCAAGCTGCCCGCGCCGGCGGTGAAGGGCAACACGGCCGCCTACCGCCTGGGCGGCGGGCAGACCCTGTCGGTGACCGCGCTCGCCCAGGGCTTCTCCGAGAACATCCAGCTCGCCCAGCGCCCGGCCGGGGACAGCGTCTCCTACCGCATCCCGCTGGACCTGGCCGGACTGAAGGTCTCGCAGGCCGCCTCCGGGCATCTGCTGCTCAAGGACGCGGCGGGCAAGCTGGTCGCCGAGGCACCGGCCCCGATGATGTGGGACGCCTCCAAGGACCCCGCCTCGGGCGAGTCCGCGCACCGCCGCCAGGTCACCACCCGCGTCGAGACCGCCGCCGACGGCAAGCAGACCCTGGTCCTGACCCCGGACAAGGGCTTCCTGGCCAAGGCCACCTACCCGGTCACCGTCGACCCGACCACCACGCTGGCGGTCACCACCGACACCTGGGTGCAGAACCCCGACTACCCCGACTCCCAGGTCTCCTCCGAGGAGCTGAAGTCGGGCACGTACGACGGCGGCAGCGACACCGCGCGCTCGTACCTGAAGTTCGACGTCTCCAAGCTCGCGGGCAAGCACATCACCGCGGCGACGATGTCGCTCTACAACTACTACTCGGCCACCTGCTCCACCTCCGGTGCCGCCACCCAGGCCAAGCGGATCACCTCCACCTGGTCGTCCTCGTCGATCACCTGGGGTGCCCAGCCGTCGACCACGACGACGGACATGGCGACCAACACCGGCCACTGGGGCTACTCCTCCTCCTGCCCGGCCGCCTGGTCGAACTGGAACCTCCAGGCGATGGTGCAGTCGTGGGCCAACGGCACCACGAACTACGGCATCCAGCTGCGCAGCGCCGACGAGACCGACTCCACCAGCTGGCGCCGCTTCCGCTCGGCGAACTACTCCACCGCCGGGTACGCGCCGAAGCTGTCGGTGACGTACAACTCCTACGCGACGACGTCGTCGGCGGCGATCTCGCCGAACTTCCCCAACCCGTACAACGGCAAGACGTACGTCACCTCGCTGACGCCGACCCTGTCGGCCAAGGTGACGGACGCCGACGGCGGGAACGTCCAGGGCCAGTTCGAGATCACCGCGGACCCGGCGTACGCCGACACCACGTACACGTACACGGCGTACGGCAAGACGGTCGCCTCCGGCTCCTCCTCCACCCTGACCATCCCGTCCGCCAACGCCTTCCCGGCGGGCAAGCACCTGCGCTTCCGGGTGCGCGGCTACGACGGCACGGACTACGGCTCGTGGTCGGGTTACACGACGTTCGTGCTGAACACCGCGCTGCCGGCCGCGCCGACGATCTCCTGCACGCCGTACACCGAGAACACCTGGACGGCGACCAGCGACAGCGGCGCGACCTGCACCCTGGACACCTCCGCCACCGACGGCATGGGCTACTACTGGGGTCTGGACGACTCCTCCGTGCCCGGCCGGGTCTACGACACCACCGACGGCACCGGCGGCGACCCCCTCACCATCACGATCAAGCCCGGTGAGGACTGGCACAAGCTCTACGCCAAGACCGTCGACTCCGGTGGCAACGTCTCCACCTCCGCCACCACCTACGCCTTCGGCGTCGGCAACGGAGCGGGTCTGCTCACCCCCGGGGAGGGCGACAGCGCCGCCCGCCGGGTGAGCCTGACCGCCACCGGCAGGACCACCTACACCGGTGTCACCTACCAGTACCGGCGCGGCGAGACCGACACCTGGCACGACGTGCCGGTCGCCGACGTGACCAAGTCCGCGGACGGCTCGGCCGTCTCCGCCTGGCCGCTCGCCGTCACCAACGGCACCCCGGCGGCACTGACCTGGAACGTGACGACCAGCCTCGCGGAGGACGGCCCGGTCGACGTCCGGTCGGCGTTCACCGACGGCACCACCACCGCGTACTCGCAGCCGCACACCATCACCGTCGACCGCAACGCGGGCACCGCGCCCAGCGAGGACGTCGGCCCCGGCTCGGTCAACGCCCTGACCGGTGACTACACCCTGTCCGCCACGGACGCCTCCGGCTTCGACCTCTCGGTCACCCGGACCGCGTCCTCGCGTCGCCCGGCCGCCGGTGCGAACGCGGAGGGCCAGGTGGCCATCTTCGGTCCCCAGTGGACCTCCGGCACCACCGCCGAGATCACCGACTCGAACTGGGCGTACGTCCGCAAGACCTCGGCCACCTCGGTCGCCCTGGTCGACGTGGACGGTGACGAGACCGGCTTCACCGCCACCTCGTCCGGCGGCTGGAAGCCCGAACCCGGCTCCGAGGACCTGACCCTGACCGGGTCGCTGACCGGCTCCTTCACGCTGAAGGACGACGAGGGCACCACGACCACCTTCGCCAAGGTGGACCCGGCCGCCACGACCTGGCAGGTCTCCAGCACCTACCTGCCCACCGACAACTCCACCACCAAGGTGGTCTCGGAGAAGGTCACCGTCGGCACCAGCACCCTGGCCCGGCCCAAGTACGTCATCGCGCCGACCTCGGCGGTGGCCGCGTCCACCTGCCAGACCACGCCGGCGACGAAGGGCTGCCGGATGCTGGAGTTCGTCTACGCGACCTCCACCACCGCCACCTCTGCCGCCCTGGGCGACTTCAACGGCCAGGTCAAGCAGATCAAGGAGTGGGCGACCGACCCGGGAGCCGCCTCCGCGACGGCCACCGTGGTGGCGCAGTACTCCTACGACGACGCCGGGCGTCTGCGTGAGGAGTGGGACCCGCGGATCAGCCCCGCGCTGAAGACCGCCTACACCTACGACTCCGCCGGCCGCGTCGCCACCCTCACCCCGCCCGGGGAGCTGGCGTGGACCTTCACCTACGGCAAGGCGGGCAACGCCGCCACCGCCGGCGACGGCATGCTGCTCTCCGCCTCCCGGCCGAACCTCACCCAGGGCACCCAGAACACCCCGGACGGCACCAACGCCACCAGCAGCGTCGTCTACGACGTCCCGCTGACCGGCACCAAGGCGCCGTACGCGATGGGGACTTCGGACGTCGCCGCCTGGGGCCAGGCCGACGTTCCCACGGACGCCACGGCCGTCTTCCCGGCCGACTCCGTCCCGCTGTCCCACAGCGGCACGGATCTGGCCGCCACGGACTACAAGCGGGCCACGCTCACCTACACGGACAACTCCGGCCGTGAGGTGAACACCGCGACGCCCGGCGGCCACATCACCACCACCGAGTACGACCGCTTCGGCAACACCGTCCGCGCCCTGACCGCCGCCAACCGCGAACTGGCCCTGGCCACCAGCGGCGCCGGCCAGGCCGAGCAGGTGGCGCTGAGCATCGACCAGCTCACCACCGCCGACCGCGCCGAACTCCTGTCCACCCGCTCGGTGTACTCCGCCGACGGTCTGCGCGAGACGGACCAGTACGGCCCGCTGCACCTGGTCACGCTGGCGTCGGCGCTGTCCGGCGGCGGCACCGGCACGGATCTGCCGGCCGGTACACAGGTCGCCGCGCGGCAGCACACGGTGAACACCTTCGACGAGGGCCGTCCCACCGACGGCACCGCCACCGTCGCCAACCAGATCACCACCACGCAGGTGGGCGCCCACGTCGACGGCTACACGGCCGACGCGGACGTACGGACCACCAAGACCGAGTTCGACTGGGTCAAGGGCCTGCCCACCGCGACGATCACCGACCCGAGCGGTCTGGCGCTGAAGAAGACCACGTCGTACGACTCCCAGGGCCGGGTCACCAAGACCACCCTGCCCAAGTCGAACGGCACCGACGCCGGCGCCACCGTGACCACCTACTGGTCCGCCACCGGCACCGGCGCCTGCAACGGCCGCCCCGAGTGGGCCGACCTGGTCTGCTCCACCGGCCCGGCCGGCACCATCACCGGCGGCGGCTCCAACCCGGCCGAACTGCCCACCAAGACGGTGGAGTACGACCGCTGGGGCAACACGGCCAAGACCACGGAGACCGCCAACTCCGTCACCCGCACCACCACCAACACCTACGACGCGGCCGGACGCCTCACCACGACGTCCGTCACCGGCGGCGTGGGCACCGCGGTCCCGGACACGACCACCACCTACGACCCCGCCAGCGGTGACGTCGCCACCGTCACCTCGGGCGGGCAGACCATCACCCACACCTACGACACCCTCGGCCGGGAGATCTCCTACAGCGACGGCGCCGGCAACACCACCGCCACCAGCTACGACGCCCTGGGCCGGCCGGTGAGGAGCACCGACTCCGCCCCCTCCACCACCACCTACACCTACGACACCGCCAAGGACCCGCGCGGCCTGGAGACCTCCCGCACCGACTCCGTCGCCGGCACCTTCGCCGCGACCTACGACGCGGACGGCGACCTGGCCACCCAGTCCCTGCCCGGCGGCTACACCCTGACCATCGGCCAGGACGAGACCGGCGCGACCACCTCGCGCACCTACACCAAGGACAGCGACGGCACCACCGTCGCCTCCGACACCGTCGACGAGACCGTCCACGGGCAGATCGCCGACGACGCGAACACCGCCGGCCAGAGCCGCAGCCGCTCCTACGGCTACGACGCGGCCGGACGCCTCACCCGGGCCGACGACACCGACCCGGACGGCGCCTGCACCCGCCGCGACTACACCTTCGACAACAACACCAACCGCACCGGCCTGGCTGTGGCGACCGCCGCCGTCGGCGCGGCCTGCACCTCCACCGGCGCGACCACGACGTCGTACACCTACGACAGCGCGGACCGCCTGGTGAACGCCGGCACCGCCTACGACGCCTTCGGCCGCACCACCACGCAGGCCTCCGGCGCCACCATCGGCTACTACACCAACGACCTCGTCCGCACCCAGACCTCCGGCACCAGCCGGCAGACCTGGAACCTGGACGCGGCCGGCCGCCTGGCCTCCTGGACCACCGAGGCCCAGGGCGCCGACGGCACCTGGAGCCAGACCGGGTCCAAGACCAACCACTACGGCGCCGACGGCGACAGCCCCGACTGGATCCAGGAGTCCAGCGGAGTCGTCTCCCGCAACGTCCAGGGCATCGGCGGCGACCTGGACGCCGTCACCGCGGCCGGCGGTGGCACCGTCCTGCAGCTCACCGACGTCCACGGGGACGTCACCGTCCAGCTCCCGCTGGACACCACGCAGGCCCCGACCGCGTTCGCCTACGACGAGTACGGCAACGCGGAGGGCGACACCACCGCCGCCCGCTACGGCTGGCTCGGCGGCAAGCAGCGCTCCAGCGAGACGGTCACCGGCGCCACCCTCATGGGTGTCCGCCTCTACGACCCGACCACCGGACGCTTCCTCAGCGTGGACCCGGAGCCGGGCGGCAACGCCAACGCCTACGACTACGTCAGCGGCGACCCGCTCACCGGGTACGACCTGGACGGCAGGTGGGGCTGGCACTGGCACCCGCGCCGCTGGTGGCACAGCGCCAAGCACTGGGCGCGCAGGCACCACCTGGGCCGCCACCTGCGGTTCGCCGCGCACATCGCGATCGGTGTCGGTGCGGGCGCGCTGATGGCCGGCATGTGCGCGGGCACCGGCGGCCTCGGCTGCCTGCTGGCCGGCGGTGCCATCTGGGGTTCCGCGGGCATCCTCGACTACGCGGTCTCCCACCGCGGCTGGCACCACGCCAGCCGGCGCGGCGCGAGCGCGGCCTACTGGAAGGGCTATGGAATCGGCTTCTTCAGTGGGTTCATCGGCCGCAGGTTCTTCGTGGGCCACGGCCGGCACCGAGGGCGGTGGCGCTGGTAGCGGAAAGCCGCTGACCGACCGCAGTGATTGACCGGGCGGGGCCGCTCATGGCCTTATCGGTGCCATGAGCGGCCCCGCCCCCCGACCCTTTTTCCGGAGTTCGCCGATGAACGATTCCAAGTCCGAGTACAACGCCTTCGCCCGCGCGTGGGGCCCGAAATTCCTGATCTCAGCCCTGGTCGTGCTCGTCGTCTACATGACGCTCGTGACCTGGCTGGCGCCGGAGGCGTGGCGGTTCCCGCTGTATCCGGTCGGCATGATCCCCGTATACCTGCTGGCCCGCTGGTTCGCACCGCGTTCCTAGGCGCGCACCCGCAGCTCCTTGACCCCGTTGATCCACGCGGAACGCAGGCGGCGGGGCTCGCCGGCCAGGGTCAGACCGGGCATGGCGTCGGCGACGGCGTTGAAGATCAGGTCGATCTCCAGGACGGCGAGTGACTTGCCGAGGCAGTAGTGCGGGCCTCCGCCGCCGAACCCCAGATGGGGGTTGGGGTCGCGGGTGATGTCGAAGGCGCCGGGGGCGTCGAAGACCTCCGGGTCGTGGTTGGCGGAGGCGTAGAAGAGGCCGACCCGGTCGCCCTCGCGGATGCGCCTGCCGCCCAGTTCGGTGTCCTGGGTGGCCGTGCGCTGGAAGGAGACGACCGGGGTCGCCCAGCGCACGATCTCCTCGGCGGTGGTCGCCGGGCGCTCGGCCTTGAACAGCTCCCACTGCTCGGGGTGCGTGAGGAAGGCGTGCATGCCGTGGGTGATGGCGTTGCGCGTGGTCTCGTTCCCGGCCACCGCCAGCATCAGCACGAAGAAGCCGAACTCGTCCGAACGCAGGTTCCCCTCGTCCTCGGCGGCCACCAGCGTGGTGACGATGTCCCGGGCGGGGCGCTCCTTGCGCGCGGCGGCCATGTTCATGGCGTAGGCGATGATCTCGGCGGCGGACTCGCGGCCGACCTCCTCGGTGATGGCGTACTCGGGGTCGTCGTAGGCGATCATCCGGTTCGACCAGTCGAAGATCTTCGCCCGGTCCTCCTGGGGTACGCCGATCAGCTCGGCGATGGCCTGGAGCGGCAGCTCGCAGGCGACGGAGGTGACGAAGTCGAACGGGCCGGGGTGGGCGCGGGCCTGTGCGACGATCGCCTCGGCGCGGGAGCGCAGCCGCTCCTGCAGCGAGCGGATGGCGCGCGGGGTGAACCCGCGCTGCAGGATCTGCCGGACCCGGGTGTGCTCGGGCGGGTCCATGTTGAGCAGGATCAGCCGCTGCGCCTCGATGGCGTCCCGTTCGATGTGCTCGTTGAAGCGGATGATCGCGGTGTTGAGTGAGGACGAGAACAGCTCGGGGTGCGTGGAGACGTACTTGACGTCCCCGTGGCGGGTGACCGCCCAGTAGCCCTCGTCCTGGAATCCGGCCACGTTGCGGGGCTGCTCGACCCAGTGGACGGGTTCCGCCCGGCGCAGCTCGGCGAACTCCGGCAGGGGCACGCGGCGGTGCAGGACATCGGGGTCGGTGAAGTCGAAACCGTCGGGCAGCGCTGGGCAAGGCATCGGCGACTCCCGCCATCTGACGGAGCATCAGGAATGCCGAGACGGTAGTGACGGCTTTCAAAGACCGCAAGACCCTTGCGGTGACCGGCATCACATCAGCAGACTGCACCCAGAACTAGAACACGTACTAGTTCCGGTGAAAGCCCCCGGCCCCCGGCCCCCGGAGAGGACCGCCCCCATGGCTGCCGAACCCGTGATCGTCGAAGCCGTCCGCACCCCCATCGGCAAGCGCGGCGGCGCGCTCGCCAACCTGCACCCCGCCTACCTCCTGGGCGAGACCTACCGCGAACTCCTCGGCCGCACCGGCATCCCGGCCGACTGCGTCGAGCAGATCGTCGGCGGCACGGTCACCCACGCCGGCGAACAGTCCATGAACCCCGCGCGCACGGCCTGGCTGACCATGGGCCTGCCCTACGAGACGGCCGCGACGACCGTCGACTGCCAGTGCGGCTCCTCGCAGCAGGCCTCGCACATGGTCGCCAACATGATCGCGGCCGGCGTCATCGACGTGGGCATCTCCTGCGGCGTGGAAGCCATGTCCCGCGTCCCCCTGGGCTCCGGCTCCAAGCACGGGCCCGGACGGCCCTTCCCCGACGAGTGGAACGTCGACCTGCCCAACCAGTTCGAAGCCGCCGAGCGGATCGCCCGCCACCGGGGACTGACCCGCGAGGACGTCGACGCGCTCGGGCTGCGCTCCCAGGAGCTCGCGGCCGTCGCCTGGTCCGAGGAGCGCTTCAAACGGGAGACGTTCGCCGTCCAGGTCCCCACCACCGAGGACGAACAGCACGCCGGTCAGGGCATGTGGCGCCTGGTCGACAAGGACGAGGGCCTGCGCGACACGTCCCTGGACGCGCTGGCCTCGCTCAAGCCGGTGATGCCGACGGCCGTCCACACGGCCGGCAACTCCTCCCAGATCTCCGACGGCGCGGCGGCCGTGATGTGGGCGTCCAAACGGATGGCCCGCGCGCTGAAGCTGCGGCCCCGGGCCCGGATCGTCGCGCAGGCCCTGGTGGGCGCCGATCCGCACTTCCACCTGGACGGCCCCGTCGACGCGACCAAGGCGGTGCTCGGCAAGGCGGGCATGTCCCTGAAGGACATCGACCTGGTGGAGATCAACGAGGCGTTCGCATCGGTGGTGCTGAGCTGGACCCGGGTCTTCGAACAGGACCTGGACAAGGTCAACGTCAACGGCGGTGCCATCGCCCTGGGGCATCCGGTGGGGGCGACGGGGGCCCGGCTCATCACCACGGCCCTGCACGAGCTGGAGCGCGCGGACCAGGAGTTCGCCCTGATCACGATGTGCGCGGGCGGCGGCCTTGCGACCGGGACGATCATTCAGCGGCTGTAGCCCCGGTGACCGCGCCGGTGGGTGCCCGGTCAGCCGGGAGCACGGCCCCTCTCCGGCTCCCCGGGCACCCTGCCGGCCCGGGGAGCGGTGGCCGTGGCCGCCGTGGCCCGGGGTCCCTGGAGCAGGTACGTCAGGGCGAAGCCGGCGCCGACCACCGCGGCGCCGCCGGCCGCGTCCAGCACCCAGTGGTTGCCGGTCGCCACGATGGCGGAGACGGTGAGCAGCGGGTGCAGCAGGCCGAGCGCCTTCATCCACCGCTTCGGCGCGAGGATCACGATCACCAGGCCGCACCACAGCGCCCAGCCGAAGTGCAGCGACGGCATCGCCGCGTACTGGTTGGTCAGCTCGGTGAGGGTGCCGTAGTCGGGCCGGGAGAAGTCCTGCGGTCCGTTGACGGTGTCGGTGACGCCGAGGCCGGGCATCAGGCGCGGCGGTGCGAGCGGGTAGAGCCAGAAGCCGGCGAGGGCGAGCACGGTGGCGAAGCCGAGCGCCGAGCGGGCCCAGCGGTAGTCGACCGGGCGGCGCCAGTACAGCACACCGAGGATGGCCAGCGGGATGCCGAAGTGGAACGACTCGTAGTAGAAGCTGAAGAACCTCTCCAGCCAGCCGACCTGGACGACCGTGTGGTTGACCCACCGCTCGACGTCGAGGCGCAGGAAGGCTTCCAGGTCGTGGATCTGATGGCCGTGGTGCTCGGCGCGGCCCCGGCCGCCGGTGCTGCTGCCGCCGGCCGCGGCAAGCCTGACCTGCGCGTACGCCCAGTAGGTGAGGCGGATCAGCAGCAGCTCGAAGAGGAGGTTCGGGCGGCTGAGCACGCGCCGCAGGGCGGGCGCGAGCGGGATGTGGCGCAGGCGGGCGGGGACGGGGGCCGCGTACCGGGTGGGAACCGGAGTGTCGTAGTACGGCGAGGAGCGGACCAGGAAGGGGACGGCGGTGGCGGCGGCGACGGCGGCCACCAGGACGAGGTTCTCCAGCAGCGGCTGGAACAGCGGCTTGTCCGGCAGCAGCGTCCTGGCCGGCAGGGTCATGATGAGGACGACGGCGACGGGCCACACATACCGGTCGGCGGCCCGCCTGCCGACCCGGCCGACGACGGTGAGCAGCACCCACAGCAGCTGGTGCTGCCAGGCCGCGGGCGAGACCGCGATGGCGGCGCAGCCGGTGAGGGCGACCGCGAGGAGCAGCTGCCCGTCGCGGGCGTAGCGCACCGCACGCCGTAGGCCGACGACGGCGACGGCGGCGCCGAGGGCGAGGCAGACGGCGGTCTCCAGCGGGCCGGTGAGGCCGAACCGGAGCAGCGCGCCGTGCAGGGACTGGTTGCCGAGGGCGTCCGCGCGCCCGCCGAGGCCCGCCCCGGCCAGGTGGTGCAGCCAGTAGGTGGCGGAGTCGTGCGGCATCGCGGCCCAGGCCAGCGCGGTGCAGGCGGCGAACGTGGCGCCGGTGGACAGCGCGGCCCGGCGCCGTCCGGTGCACCACAGCAGGGGTGCGAACAGCAGCAGGGTGGGCTGGAGGGCGGCGGCCACGCCGGTCAGCACGCCGGCGGCCCGCGGGCCGCGTACGACGAACAGGCCGAGCAGGACCAGCAGCACCGGCAGGATGCTCGTCTGGCCGAGCCACAGGGTGTTGCGGACCGGCAGCGACAGCATGAGCAGGCTGATCGCTACGGGTGCGGCGGGCAGACGGGCGCGTCGGGTGACCGGCTGGGGCAGGGCCCGGGCGGCGACGACGCCGAGCGCGGCGACCAGCAGCAGGGTGCCGAAGGTCCAGCCCCAGCCGAGGGCCTGTTCGGCCGCCCGGGTGAAGGGCTTGAGCACCAGGCCGCCGAACGGGGTGCCGGTGAACCGGGTGGAGTCGTACAGGGAGCCGTTGACGTGCAGGACGCCCGCGGGGCCGACCCAGGTCTCCAGATCGGTCAGGCGCCGGCCGCGCGGGCTGGTCAGGACGGCCGCGACCTGGCGGGCGGCGAGGAGGGCCGCGATCAGCCACAGGAGGAGTCCGAGGGCGCGCAGGCGCGTCCGGGCCGCGCCGACAGCCGTCGCTCCGACGGCTCCCGCCGGTCGTCCGCCGTGTTCGGTATCCGCCACGCCTTCTCGACCCTCTCGGCCCGTCGTCGCACACCCTCACTTCGCCTGACGTCCACTCCCCTTTTGTCCGGAAAACGATAGTCGGCCCTCTTTGTGAACGCCTGCGCGAGGCGCGAGAAGGATCACACCGCGCCGGCGGATGATCCGTGAGCGACCGGGCAGATGCCCCTGCGCAACCGACGTTTTCCTGCCCTGTGCAGCTGAGCGCGTACTGCCCGTAACAGGACCAACGCCGCCTATGGTCGGTTTTCGGTCCGCCGTCAGCGCCGTCGCGTGGGCCCTGTCTCTGTCCCCGTCGAAAGGCAGGCGAGCGAAGTTTTGTCGGCTGCGACCGCCGCTCATCCCGTCCGGCCCGTCACTCTGAGGAAGACCCCCGACGCCACCGTCACCGACCCGGCGCTCGTCAAGCGCGCCGTGAAGGCGGCCGCGCTGGGCAACGCCATGGAGTGGTTCGACTTCGGTGTCTACAGCTACATCGCGGTCACCCTCGGCAAGGTCTTCTTCCCCTCGGGCAACCCGACCGCACAGCTGCTGTCCACGTTCGGCGCATTCGCCGCGGCCTTCCTGGTCCGGCCCCTCGGCGGCATGGTCTTCGGGCCGCTCGGCGACCGCATCGGCCGCCAGAAGGTCCTCGCCGTGACGATGATCATGATGGCGGCGGGCACGTTCGCCATCGGGCTGATCCCGTCCTACGCCACGATCGGCGTCGGCGCCCCGGTGCTGCTGCTGGCCGCCCGCCTGGTGCAGGGCTTCTCCACCGGCGGCGAGTACGCCGGCGCCTCCACGTTCATCGCCGAGTACGCCCCCGACAAGCGGCGGGGCTTCCTCGGCAGCTGGCTGGAGTTCGGCACGCTGGCCGGTTACATCGGGGGTGCGGGGCTGGTCACCCTGATGACGGCGCTGCTGTCGTCGGACGACCTCACCTCGTGGGGCTGGCGTATCCCGTTCCTGATCGCGGGTCCGATGGGCATCATCGGCCTGTATCTGCGGATGAAGCTGGAGGAGACCCCGGCGTTCGCCGCCGAGGTCGAGAAGGCCGAGGCGGCGCGTCCGAAGGTGCCGCTGCGCGAGATGATCGCGGGGCAGTGGAAGGCGCTGCTGCTGTGCATGGGGCTGGTGCTGGTCTTCAACGTCACGGACTACATGCTGCTGTCGTACATGCCGAGCTACCTCACGAGTGAGCTCAAGTACGACGAGACGCACGGGCTGCTCGTGGTGCTCGGTGTGATGGCCCTGATGATGATCGTCCAGCCGTTCGCCGGTGCGCTGACCGACCGCGTCGGGCGCCGCCCGGTGATCGCGGCGGGCTGCGCGGGGTTCCTGGCGCTGTCCATCCCGGCGCTGCTGCTGATCCGCCAGGGCAGCCTGGTCGCTGTCGCGCTCGGCATGGGGGCGCTGGGTCTGCTGCTGGTCTGCTTCACGGCCGCGATGCCGTCGGCTCTGCCGGCGCTGTTCCCCACGCGGGTGCGGTACGGGTCGCTGTCGGTCGGCTTCAACGTCTCCGTGTCCCTCTTCGGCGGGACGACTCCGCTGGTGGTCACGGCGCTGATCGGGGCCACGGGGAACATGATGATGCCCGCGTACTACATGATGGCGGCGGCGGTCGTCGGTGGGGTGGCCGTCTGGTACATGACGGAATCGGCGGGCCGCCCGCTACCGGGCTCCGCGCCGGCGGTGGAACGGGCGGCGTAGGGGCGTCGCTTCGTCTGCGGGCGCGGGTGCCTGCGGCGCCGGGCCGGTTTTCGTCTGCGGGTGCGTGGGGGGTTGCTCGCGGGTGCCTGCGGCGGCCTGTGCCGGTTGCGTCGTGGCTGGTCGCGCAGTTCCCCGCGCCCCTGAAATGCCTGCGGCGGCCCGCGCGGGTCACGTCGTGGCGTGCGTAGCGCCTTTGCCTCGGTGGGTGGGTCGGGGCCGGGGTGGGGGGTATCCGTCCTCGGTCCGGCCCACTGTCCCCGACACGGGTGCCGTTGGCGGTGCCGGCCGCTGTGGGCGGACACCCCCCACCCCGTCCCCTCCCCGCCGTCGGCGGCTGCGGGCCGCCATCGCCTTAGCTGCGCGCCGCCGCGC
>NZ_PQSS01000080.1 GCF_002920535.1 Streptomyces sp. Ru71
GGCGGCACCCGTCCCCGCCTAGCTGCGCGCCGCCGCGCGGGGCGGCACCCGTATCCGCATAGCTGCGGGCAGTCGTGCCGCTGGGGCGGCACGGGTGGGCGCTGGGGGTCCCCCCTGCTCGAAGAGCTTGGGGGAGGCACCCCGTTGCGCCGGGCTGCGCACCCACCCCCGGCTCGCCACAGCGGCGGGCACCCCAGAACGCCGGGCTGCGCAAGCCCACCCCCGGCCCGCCGCAGACGACCAGGTCCTGGAAACGCCGGGTACGTAGACCCCAGGCCGGCGGAGCCTAAAGTGCTCGGAGGCCTGCTGCCGTGCTGTGGGACAGGGCGTCCAGGTAGCCCTTGGGGAGCTTCGGCGCGCGGATGACCAGTGCGCGCCAGTACAGCGGACCGGAGATCAGGTCGAGGGCCAGGTCCTCGTCGATGCCGGCGCGGACCTCACCCCGCCGCTGCGCCGCCGCAACGATCCCGCTGGCCACGCCTTCCTGACCCTCGCGCAGAGTCTTCTGCATGGCCTCGGCGATCTCGGGATTGCGGGCCGCCTCCGCCTGGAGGTCGGGGATGATCTGCGAGGCGACCGGATGGCGCAGCGCCCGCGAGCTGACCTCGTACAGCAGCCGCAGATCCCCTTCCAGCGTGCCCGTGTCCGGCACCGGCAGCCCCATCACCGCGAGCGCCGAGACCACGTCCAGCACCAGATGCAGCTTGGACCGCCACCGCCGGTACACCGCCGTCTTGCCGACGCCCGCCCGGCGCGCGATGCCCTCGATGGACATGCGCGCGTAGCCGACGGCCGCCAGCTCCTCGAAGACGGCCGCCCGGATGGCCTCCGTCACGTCCTCGCGGAGTACGGCGGCCCCGGCGGGAGCCCGGCGGCGCGGAGGCGTCTGCGGCCCGTCGGCGTTCGTCGTCATGCGACCAGCATAGGCCGTAACGACGAAACGGTTGCGTCCCGACGTCGATTGGGCCTACGCTCCCGTTACGACGAAACGGTCCCGTCCCGACGTGAGAAAACGTCAAGAGAACCGTAAGAAACGGCCTCCCGAACGAAAGCAGCGGATGTGAGCCAGGCCCTCGACACACCGCCCCCGGCCGCCGCGCCGGCCGCCGGCCTCGACCTCGCGGCGCTCGCCGCCCGCCACGGCCTGTCGGTCAGCGGTGCGCGCCCCTCCCTGCCCAACTACGTCCGCCAGCTGTGGGCGCGGCGCCACTTCATCACCGCCTTCGCCACCGCCAAGCTCACCGCCCAGTACAGCCAGGCGAAGCTCGGCCAGGTGTGGCAGGTGATGACCCCGCTGCTGAACGCGGCGGTCTACTACTTCATCTTCGGCGTGCTGCTCGGCACCAAGCAGGGCGTGGCGGACTACATCCCGTTCCTGGTCACCGGCGTGTTCGTGTGGACGTTCACACAGAGCTCGATCATGGCCGGCACCCGCGCCATCTCCGGCAACCTCGGCCTGGTCCGCGCCCTGCACTTCCCGCGGGCCGCGCTGCCGATCTCCTTCTGCCTCCAGCAGCTCCAGCAGCTGCTGTTCTCCATGGCGGCCCTGCTGGTCATCCTGCTGGCCTGCGGCGTGCCGTTCTCGCTGTCCTGGCTGCTGCTGGTGCCGGCGCTGGTGCTGCAGTTCACCTTCAACGCGGGCGTGTCCATGGTCATGGCCCGCATGGGCGCGAAGACGCCGGACATCGCCCAGCTGATGCCGTTCCTGCTGCGCACCTGGATGTACGTCTCCGGCGTGATGTGGAGCATCCAGCACACGGTCGGCAAGGGCGACGTACCGCACTGGGCGGTGACCGCCCTGCAGTGCAACCCCGCCGCCGTCTACATCGACCTCGTCCGGTTCGCCCTCATCGACACCTTCCACGCGAGCCAGCTGCCCCCGCACGTGTGGGCGGTCGCGACGGGCTGGGCGCTGCTCGCCGGCGCCGGCGGGTTCATCTACTTCTGGAAGGCAGAGGAGACCTACGGCCGTGGCTGATCACCTCCTGCGGGCCGCCGAGCCGGTCCCCACCGTCGTCGCCGACCACGTCGACATCGTCTACCGCGTCAACGGCACCGGCGGCGGCCGCGGCAGCGCCACCGCCGCCCTCAACCGCATCCTGCGCCGCGGCCAGGCCGAGAAGGCGGCCGGCGTGCGCCGGGTGCACGCCGTGAAGAACGTCTCCTTCGTCGCGTACAAGGGCGAGGCGATCGGGCTCATCGGCACCAACGGCTCCGGCAAGTCCACCCTGCTCAAGGCCGTCGCGGGACTGCTGCCCGTGGAGAGGGGCCGTATCTACACCGACGGCCAGCCCTCCCTGCTCGGCGTCAACGCGGCCCTGATGGGAGACCTGACCGGCGAGCGCAACGTCTACCTCGGCGGCCTCGCCATGGGCATGTCCCGCGAGCAGATCAAGGAGCGCTACCAGCAGATCGTCGACTTCTCCGGGATCAACGACAAGGGCGACTTCATCTCCCTGCCCATGCGCACCTACTCCTCCGGCATGGGCTCCCGGCTGCGCTTCTCCATCGCCGCCGCCAAGGACCACGACGTCCTCCTCATCGACGAGGCCCTGGCCACCGGCGACGCGAAGTTCCAGCGGCGCTCGGCCGAACGCATCGAGGAGATGCGGGGGCAGGCCGGCACCGTCTTCCTCGTCAGCCACAGCAACGGCGCGATCCGCGACACCTGCGGCCGTGTGCTGTGGCTGGAGCGCGGCGAGCTGCTGATGGACGGCCCCACGGAGGAGGTCATGAAGGAGTACGAGGCCTTCACCAAGGGCGGGAAGAAGCCGCGGCCCCTCGCCGCCTGAAGTCACCTCCGACGTCCGGCAGTTGAAACCGCGGACGGTGCCCGGTCCGCCTCCGCTACGCTCGTCCGCACGCGATGATCAAGGACGGGGGCGTGGGCGGCATGGCTGCGGACGTGGTGGGTGAACGGCTGCGGGACGAGGATCCGAGAGAGATCGCCGGATACCGGCTGCTGGCCCGGATCGGCGAGGGCGGCATGGGCACGGTCTACCTCTCCCGCACCCGCGGCGGACAGCCCGTCGCGCTGAAGGTGATCCGGCGCGACTTCGGCGGCGACCCCGGCTTCCGGCGCCGCTTCGAGCAGGAGGTGCAGGCGGCCCGCCGGGTCCAGGGCTACCACGTCGTCCCGGTCGTCGACCACGACACCACCGGCGAACGGCCCTGGCTCGCCTCGGCGTTCATCCCCGGCCTTCCTCTGCACGAGGCCCTGACCGCGCACGGCCCGCTGCCGCTGCCCGCCGTGCTCAAGCTCGTCGGCTGCACCGCGCGGGCGCTGACCGCGATCCACTCCGCCGGCATCGTGCACCGGGACCTGAAGCCCAGCAACATCCTGCTGAGCAGCCAGGGCCCGTACGTCATCGACTTCGGCATCGCCCGCGCCGCCGACGCCACCCAGCTCACCGTGTCCGGCGGCGTCATCGGCACCCCGCAGTTCATGTCCCCGGAGCACGCCCTCGGTGAGCCCGTCGGACCGGCCACGGACGTCTTCTCGCTCGGCCTGATCGCCGCCGTCGCCGCCACCGGCCGCCACCCCTACGGCGACGGCGGCGCCCTCACTCTCGCCGCGCAGATCGCCAACACGGCCGTACGCCCGCCCCGTCTGGACTCCTACGACGACCATCTCCGCCCGCTCCTGGAGCGCTGCCTCGCCGCCGACCCGGCGCAGCGCATCGGCACCGAGGAACTGGCCGCGCTGTGCGAGCGGGCCGCGGGCCGGCCGCTGAACGACTTCACCGGCTGGCTGCCCGAGCCCCTCGCCACCGACCTCGCCGCCCGCGAACGGGCCGCCCTCGCACCGCCGCCGCCGGAGCCGACGGTG
The DNA here is from genome assembly GCF_002920535.1 of Streptomyces sp. Ru71. Lineage (GTDB taxonomy): Bacteria > Actinomycetota > Actinomycetes > Streptomycetales > Streptomycetaceae > Streptomyces. The sequence continues at coordinate 3,830 of NZ_PQSS01000080.1, forward strand.
GCCGACCTGGGGGCGCAGGGGTCCCAGGGGGCGCAGGGGTCCCAGGGGACGCAAGGGCCGACTCCGCCTCCGCACGGTCCCACCTTCGCCGGTGCGCCGACCGTGGCCCCTCCCCCGCCGACGTACGCCCCGCCCGCTGCGGCCGGCGCACGGCGCGGCCGGACCGGGCTCGTCGTCGCGGGTGCCGCCGTGGCCGTCGTCCTCGCGGTGGGGGTGACGTGGACGCTGGCCCGTGCGGGTGGTGACTCCGACCGGACGCAAGGGCAAGGGCAGGGGCAGGGGCAGGGCGACGGCAAGCAGTCGGTGCAGCCCACCCACTCCGCCACCCCGCCGAGCCCGGACCCGACCCCGTCCGACGACTCGGGATTCACGCCGGTGTTCGCCGACCGGACCTTCGCCCTGCGCTCCCCCGGCCGGGTCGCCGTCGTGGAGGCGGATCTGGACATCCCGCAGGTGCATGGCGAGGGCGAGATCACCTCGGGCAACGAGATCGAGCTCAGCGACGTCTCCGACGGACGCTGGGAGTTCAAGACGCCCTGGGGCAAGAGCGCCGGCACCACCCCCGAGCAGTGCCTGGAGGGCGCCCAGGGCGACGTCCTGCCCACCGAGATCGAGGCCAAGGACCTGCGGACGGTCATCCCGGTCGGCACCGTCCTGTGCACCCAGACCGACGAGGGCAACCTGGCCATGCTGAAGGTCACCGACATCACCACCGGCGCGGGCGACCTGCCCGACTACGCCACCAAGCTCACCCTGTTCAAGAAGCGCTAGCGGCTGATGGGAAAAGGGGGGCGCCCCGGGCCGTACCAGACGGCCCGGGGCGCCCCCCTTCGGCGTTTCCGTGTCCTACGAGTGCGCCCGCAGCAGCGTCCGCATCGTGCGCATCGCCACCGACAGGTTGGCCAGGTCGAACGCGTCCGAGCCCTGGATCTCCTCCAGCGTGGTGCGCGCCCGCGACAGGATCGGCGCGTTCTTCTGCTCCCACAGCTTGAACCGCTGCTCCGGCGTCGAGGTGCCGTTGCCGACGGCCAGGACGTCCGCGGTGAGCGCCGCGTGCGCCGCGAAGAGGTCCTCGCGGATCGCCGCGCGGGCCATCGACTGCCAGCGGTCGTTGCGCGGCAGCTCGATGATGCGGTCCATCAGCTGCGTGATGCCGAGCCGGTCGGCGAGGTCGTAGTACACCTCGGCGACGTCCAGCGGCTCCTTGCCCATGCGGTCGGCGATCGAGACGATGTCCAGCGTCGGGAACGCCGAGGAGAACCCGGCGACCCGCGTGGCCAGCTCGTCCGGCACGCCGGCGCCGCTCAGCTCGTCGTAGATCTGCTGGTACCACTCAAGGTCGTCGCCCTTGAGCAGCTTCGGCAGCTCGGCCCACACCTGCTCGACCCGCTCGGCGAAGAAGTCGACCGTCTCCTTCAGCTGCAGCGGCTGCGGCCGGTTGTTGAGCAGCCAGCGCGTGCCGCGCTCGACCAGGCGGCGCGAGTGCAGCCGGATCCGGGTCTGGACCTCGGCGTCGACCTTGTTGTCCAGGTCCTCCACCGCGTCCCACACGACCGAGGAGCGGAAGATCGCGCGGGCCGCGGTCTGTGCCCGGACGATCTCCTCCAGCGACGCGCCGGTCTCCTCGCGCAGCCGGTGCAGATACGTCGTACCGCCCGTGTTGACCGTGTCGTTGACCAGCACGGTCGTGGTGATCTCACGGTGCAGCGGGTGGTTGTCGATCCGGTCGGCGAACCCTTCGCGCAGCGCCGCCGGGAAGTAGCAGTGCAGCAGCTCGCGCAGGTAGGGGTCGTCCGGCAGCGAGGTCGCCAGCAGTTCCTCGGAGACCGTGATCTTGGTGTACGCCAGCAGCACGGCCGTCTCCGGGCCGGTCAGGCCCTGGCCCTGCGCGAGGCGCTCACGGATCTGCCGGTCGGTGGGCAGGAACTCCAGCGCGCGGTCCAGGTGGCCCTCGCGCACCAGGTGGCGCATGAAGCGCTGCTGGGCGTGGAGCATGTCCTTGGACTGGGCGAGTGCGTTGGCGATCGCCGTGTTCTGCGCGTAGTTGTTGCGCAGGACCAGGGCGCCGACCTCGTCGGTCATCTCGGCGAGCAGCTTGTTGCGCTGCTTGACGGTCATGTCGCCGTCCGCGACCAGGCCGTTGAGCAGGATCTTGATGTTCACCTCGTGGTCGGAGGTGTCCACGCCCGCGCTGTTGTCGATGGCGTCGGTGTTGATCTTGCCGCCGTGCAGCGCGAACTCGATCCGGCCGAGCTGGGTCAGGCCCAGGTTGCCGCCCTCGCCGACGACCTTGACCCGCAGGTCGGCGCCGTCGACGCGGATCGGGTCGTTGGCCTTGTCGCCGACGTCGGCGTGCGACTCGGTCGACGCCTTGACGTAGGTGCCGATGCCGCCGTTCCACAGCAGGTCCACCGGCGCCTTGAGGATCGCCTTCATCAGCTCGGCCGGGGTCAGCTTGGTGACGCCCGCCTCGATGCCGAGGGCCTCGCGGATGTGCGCGTTGACCGGGATGGACTTGGCGCTGCGCGGGAAGACGCCGCCGCCCGCGGACAGCAGCTCCTTGTTGTAGTCCTCCCAGCTGGAGCGCGGCAGGTCGAACAGGCGGCGGCGCTCGGCGTAGGAGGTCGCCGCGTCGGGGTTCGGGTCGATGAAGATGTGCCGGTGGTCGAACGCGGCGACCAGCCGGATGTGCTCGCTGAGCAGCATGCCGTTGCCGAACACGTCACCGGACATGTCGCCGATGCCGACGACCGTGAAGTCCTCGCTCTGCGTGTCCACGCCCAGCTCGCGGAAGTGCCGCTTGACCGACTCCCAGGCACCGCGGGCGGTGATACCCATGCCCTTGTGGTCGTAGCCGGCCGAGCCGCCGGAGGCGAAGGCGTCGCCGAGCCAGAAGTTGTACGACTGCGCGACCTCGTTGGCGATGTCGGAGAACGTCGCCGTGCCCTTGTCGGCCGCGACCACCAGGTAGGTGTCGTCCTCGTCGTGGCGCACCACGTCCTTGGGCGGCACGACCTCGCCGGCGACCATGTTGTCGGTGATGTCGAGTAGCGCGGAGATGAACGTCTTGTAGCTGGCGATGCCCTCGGCCAGCCAGGCGTCGCGGTCCACGCCCGGGTCGGGCAGCTGCTTGGCGACGAAGCCGCCCTTGGCGCCGACCGGCACGATGACGGTGTTCTTCACCATCTGCGCCTTGACCAGGCCGAGGATCTCGGTCCGGAAGTCCTCACGCCGGTCGGACCAGCGCAGACCGCCTCGGGCGACCTTGCCGAAGCGCAGGTGCACACCCTCCACCCGCGGCGAGTACACCCAGATCTCGAACGCCGGGCGCGGCGCCGGCAGGTCCGGGATGGCCTGCGGGTCGAACTTCATCGACACGTACGAGTGCGGCCGGCCGTCGGCCGTCTTCTGGAAGAAGTTGGTGCGCAGGGTGGCCTTGATGACGGTGAGGAAGGAGCGCAGGATGCGGTCCTCGTCCAGGCTTGCCACCTGGTCGAGCGCGGCGTCGACCTCCTCCAGCAGCGCGTCGATCAGTTCAAGGCCGGCCCGCTGCCGCTCCGGCGCCATCCGCGCCTCGAACAGGGAGACCAGCAGCCGCGTGGTGTGGACGTTGTTGCGGAGGGTGTCCTCCATGTAGTCCTGGCTGAAGGTGGAGCCGGCCTGCCGCAGGTACTTGGCGTACGCCCGCAGCACCATCGCCTCACGCCAGTTCAGCCCGGCGCTCAGCACGAGGGCGTTGAAGCCGTCGTTCTCCGCCTGGCCGGTCCAGGTCGCGGCGAAGGCGTCCTGGAAGCGCTCACGGGCGTCGTCCCCGAGGTAGTCGCCACCGCCGGCCGCCTTCGGGATGCGCAGCCCGAAGTCGTAGATCCACGCGACGGAGCGGTCCGCGCAGCGCAGCTCGTAGGGCCGCTCGTCCATCACCTCGACGCCGAGCTGCGCCAGCACGGGCAGCACCTTCGACAGGGAGATGGACTCGCCCTTGCGGTAGATCTTGAAGCGGCGCTCGTCCTGCGCCGCGCCCACCGGCTCGTACAGGCTGAGCGAGAAGTCCTTCTCCTCGCCGAGCGCTTCCAGGTGGACCAGGTCGGCCACCGCAGCCCGCGGAGGGTGGTCGGCCTTGTAGCCCTCGGGGAAGGCGTTGTTGTAGCGGCGCAGCAGCTCCGCGGCGTGCTCCTCGCCGAACTCGGCGTTCAGCGCCTCGGCGAACCCGTCGGCCCAGGAGCGGGCGGCCTCCACCAGCCGGGCCTCGATGCGCTCCTTGTCGCTGTCGCTCAGGTGCGGCAGCTCGGTGCCCGGCGGGACGCGGACGACGAAGTGCAGCCGGGACAGGATCGACTCGGTGTTCCAGGCGGTGAAGTCGACGCTGATGCCGCCGAGCTCCTCCTTGAGGATGTCGATGATCCGCAGCCGCACGCCGGTGGTGTAGCGGTCGCGGGGCAGGTAGACCAGGGCCGAGTAGTAGCGGCCGTACTCGTCCTGCCGCAGGTACAGCCGCAGCCGGCGGCGCTCCTGCAGGTACAGAACGGACGTGACGATGGACTGGAGTTCGTCGGCCGGCGTCTGGAACAGCTCGTCGCGCGGGTAGGTCTCCATGATCTGGAGCAGGTCGCGTCCGTCGTGGCTGTTCGGGGAGAACCCGGCGCGCTGCAGGACCTCGTCCACCTTGCGGCGGATGACCGGCACGCGCAGCACGGACTCGGTGTAGGCGGCGGAGGAGAACAGGCCGAGGAAGCGGCGCTCACCGATGACGTTGCCGTCCGCGTCGAACTTCTTGACGCCGATGTAGTCCAGGTACGACGGCCGGTGCACGGTGGCGCGGCTGTTGGCCTTGGTCAGCACCAGCAGCTTGTGCTCGCGGGCCTTGGCGCGGGCGTCGGCGGGCAGCCGCTCGAAGGACGGGCTGACCGGGTGCTGGTCGTCGCCGGCGTGGTGCGGGTCGGCGCGCAGGATGCCGAGGCCGGTGCCGGGCACGGCGGCCAGGGAGTCGTCCTCGCGCAGCTGGTACTCGCGGTAGCCGAGGAAGGTGAAGTGGTCCTGGGCGAGCCAGCGCAGCAGCTCGCGGGCCTCCTCGACCTGCTGCTCGGGCAGGTCGGCGGGGCGGGGCTCATCGGGCAGGCCGTCGGCGAGCCGGGCCGCCGCGTCCCGCATCTTCTCCCAGTCCTCGACGGCCTCGCGGACGTCGGACAGCACGCGCAGCAGGTCGGCGGTGATCTGCTTCAGATCGGCGCGGTCGGTCTCGCGGTCGATCTCGACGTGGATCCAGGACTCGATGTGCGCGTCGTGCGGCAGGTCGCCGGACGGCGGGGTGGTGAGGACCTCGATCAGCTTGCCGGTGAGGTCGCGGCGCACCACGATCTGCGGGTGGATCACGACGTGGATGCCGCGGCCCTGACGGGTGAGCTCGTTGGTGACCGAGTCGACGAGGAAGGGCATGTCGTCGGTGACGACCTCGACGACGGAGTGGCTGCAGGTCCAGCCGTTCTCGTCGACCGTCGGCGTGTGCACCCGGACGTTGGCCGTGCCCTGGGGGCGGTTCTCGGCCAGGCGGTAGTGCGAGTAGGCGGCGCCGAAAACGTCGACCGGGTCGCGGTCGGCGAGGTCCTCGGGCGCGGTGTGCAGGTAGTAACGCTGGAGGAACGCGAGTACGGTCTCACGGTCCGAGGTGCCCTTGCCCGGGGTGTCCGGGGAGCCCTCGGCCGTCGTCCCGGTCGGTAGGTGCCCCCCGACCGGGCTGTTCTCAGCGACCCGGGCCGCCCTTTCGAGCAGCTCGGCCTTGGCTTCGTCCAGCTTGGTCTGCATTGTCCTCTGGCTCCTGTCGCGCGCCGTTGCGTGACGTAGAAGGAAGTACGGTCTCCGCCCTTCCGACGTGACGCCGAGACGCGGGGTGTCCGGTCTGTTCCGACGCTATGCCGCAAGGTGAGATGAGTGGGGGGAAATCGGCCATGTTCAACACACCCGCAACACGGGACGCCGTTTCGCGAGCCGCCTGCTTCCGGGATGTGTCCGGCGTCCCCGGGGCACCGAAAGCCCCGTCCCGCCCATGAAGACCAGCGATCGCCACCCGGTCACGGATGTCGTCCGTGCTCACCGGGCGCAGGGCAGGGGCGACGATGCCCCCGCGAGATATCGCGCTGATCACGCCACCAAGGCTATCGCTCCTTACCGGGGGCCCGTCATGAGCCGTATGTGTACAAATCCAGGGGTAGAAGTTTGACGTTCTGCACAGGGGCCGGGTGGCCGGGTGTGGCGTAGGTACGAAATCCGCAGCAGGTGACCGCCCGGGCGGCTGCCCGGAATCCGGCGCGTCCCCTTGGCAACGGCACGGGCCCGAGGCACGTTGCCCTTGGAAGCAACTGCCCCGAGGGGAGCGCAACCGCCATGCCCGCGAAAATCCTCATCGTCACCGGCGACGCAGCAGAGTCCCTGGAGGTCCTCTACCCCTACCAGCGCCTGATCGAGGAGGGCTACGAGGTTCACATCGCGGCCCCCACCCGCAAGAAGCTCCAGTTCGTCGTCCACGACTTCGAACCCGGCTTCGACACCTACACCGAGAAGCCCGGCTACACCTGGCCCGCCGACCTCGCTTTCTCGGAGGTCGACCCCGGTGACTACGTCGCCGTCGTCATCCCCGGCGGGCGTGCCCCGGAGTACCTCCGCAACGATCCCGAACTCCGCAAGATCCTCAAGTCCTTCTTCGACGCCGACAAGCCCGTCGCCCAGATCTGCCACGGCCCGCTCGTCACCGCCGCCGTCGACGGCCTGCGTGGCCGCCGGGTCACCGCGTACCCCGCCCTGGAGCTGGACATGCAGTCCGCCGGCGCCACGTTCCAGGATGCGGAGGCGGTCGTCGACGGCACCCTGGTCTCCTCCCGTGCCTGGCCGGACCACCCGACCTGGATGCGCGAGTTCCTGACCGTGCTGCGCGCCAAGGCACCGGCGACCTGACCTGACCGGCGTCCACGTCCCGCCCGCCGGCCGCCTACGCCGCTATTCGCCGGGCCTCCTCGACGGCCTCGGCCAGCGTGTCCACCACGGGCACGCCGACCGCCTCAAGGCTGGCCCGGCTGTGCGAGCCGCCGGCGTACAGCACGGCCTGCGCCCCGGCGTGCCGTGCGGCCACCGCGTCGTCGGCGGCGTCCCCGATCACCACCGTGCGCGCCGGGTCCACGGCCGTCAGCAGGCTCAGATGGCGCACCATGTGCTCCGCCTTGCTGCCCCCGGAGGGCCCGGTCCGCCCGTCCACCCGCAGGAAGTGCTCCTCGATCCCGAAGGTGCGCACCAGCGGGACCAGCTCCTCGTGCCCGTACATGCTCAGGATCGACTGGCTGTGCCCCGCCGACCGCCACCCGGCCAGCAGCTCGACCACGCCGTCGGTCAGCCGGCACCTGACGCGGTGCTCGGTGTAGTACCGGTGGAAGACGCCGTCCATCCGCTCCCACTCGGCCTGCGTGGGCAGCCGTCCGAGCAGCCGCTCGTAGAACTTCGGCACCGGCACGCAGTACAGCGCGCGGTAGCGCTCCAGCGTGATCGGCTCAAGCCCCAGCTCGGCGAACGCCGCGTTCGTCGCCCCGATGACCGCGTCGTTGTCGTGGAACAGCGTGCCGTTCCAGTCCCAGACGATGTGCGGTGCTTCTCGCATCCCCATGCCAAGAACGGTACCGGGCACCACTGACAATCCCCTCACGAACGGTGATCACCGCACGTCAGCGGGGACTATCCCACCAGGTTGGGGATCTCCTGGGTGGCGTACCAGAGCAGCTCGTGGTCGTCGGCGCCGTCCACCGTGAACTGGGCGTCGTCGTCCCCGGCGTCCGCCGCCGGCAGCGCCTCGGCGGCGGCGGCCACGTCCGCCTCCGCGTCGTCCGCGTCCACGTGCACCGCCGCCGCCTTGGCCAGCCGCACGCCCCCGCTCACCCGCACCTCACCGAGCACCGCCGGATCCAGTGCCCGCCCGGGATCGGCGCTCGCCGCCCCGTCGGGCACGTCCACGGCGACGACGACCCGCCGGCGCGGCGCCCCCGGGTCCGCCGCGAGCAGCCGCAGCGAGGCCAGCGCGGCCCGGCTCAGCGCCGCGTACTCCAGCTCCTCGATGTCGTCCGACAGGTACCACTCGCGCAGCCCCGGCGTCACCGCGTACGCCGTGACCGCCCCGCCGGACCCCAGCTCGCCCGTCTTGTACGCCGCGGCGAGCGCGGGGAGGGTCAGGGGGACGTAGACGCGCATGGCAGGCCGCTCTCTCGTGGTCAAAGGGCCTTCAGGATACGTGCGCCGGTCCCCTTTCGGGTTCCTGTCACCACGTCAGGAGGCGTCCACCACACGCCGCAGGTTCACCCCCGGCCACCCCGGGACCGAGGGCCCGTGACCGCCGGCATCACCCGGATAAGTGAACCTGCGGCCGCTCCCCGCGAGGACTCCCTTCCCTTGCCCGGCGATCACCGACCCCCCAAGATCCGGAGCAGCAAGTTACCCACCGGTATCGACCAGCCGGGCTGTGAAACGGGGACATCCATGAACAAGGTCATGACCAGGTTGCAGCGCCGCTCCGGAGCCCGCCCCACCGGGCGCCGCGACACCACCCGCCCGGGCGGCACCCCACCCCGCACACCGGGCACCACGCCCCGCACCGCCTCCGGCGCCCGCCCACCCGCCGGCCCCGGCCGCACCCCCCGCCCCCGCACCAGGCCCACGGACACCCGCCCGCCCACGCTCCCCGCGGACTTCTTCGCCGAACGGCTCCTCGCCGTCCTCAGCGGCCGACGCCCGGTCCACTTCATGCTCGGCCACACCCGCGGCCGCGCCTACGACGAACTGGCCTGGCTCGCCGAACGCGGCCCCCTGCGCACCACCCGGGGCCCCAGCCCGATCGTCTACGACCTCGGCTACTACGAGGTCCACCCCGGCGCCCTGGAGGTCTTCGCCCGCATCGGCACCGGCGACCGCCTGACCGCCCTGGCCTTCCGCCTGGAACGCGACCGCGACCAACGCTGGCGCTGCACAGCAGTGGACGCAGGCGTCCCCCGCCCCGACACGGACTGACCACGACGGCGCGGCAGTCGCTACACCAGCCACCCACCGGACAGCAACGGGCCGCCGCAGGCATACAGGGGCGCGGGGAACTGCGCGACCAGCCACAACGAAACCCGCACACACCGACGACCCAAGCGCCGCAGGCACCGGCGCCGCAGGCACCGGCACACACGAGAAGGGGCCGGGCACCTACCAGGTACCCGGCCCCTCAACTCACACGGCGGCGTGCGTCACTTCTTACGCCGACGCCCGCCCCGCCCCTGCTTACGCCGCTCCGCGCGGGTCAGCCCGTCCGCCTCGGAGCGCACCGGCTCCTCGTCGGTGGGCAGGTCACCCTCGATGACCCCGCCCTCACCGTCCACGGTCGGCGCCGAGAAGTGCAGGTTGCGCGGCTGCGGCGCGTCCAGCCCCTTGGCCCGGATCTCCGGACGGCCGGCACCCGCCTGCGCCGGAACGGCGTCCTGCACACCCGCCGCCGGCACGGCGTCCTCGACCGGCACCTCCTCGACCTGCTGCTCGACCTGGACCTCCAGGTTGAACAGGTAGCCGACGGACTCCTCCTTGATGCCGTCCATCATCGCGGTGAACATGTCGAAGCCCTCGCGCTGGTACTCCACCAGCGGGTCCTTCTGGGCCATCGCCCGCAGGCCGATGCCCTCCTGGAGGTAGTCCATCTCGTACAGGTGCTCACGCCACTTGCGGTCCAGCACCGACAGCACGACCCGGCGCTCCAGCTCCCGCATGATCTCGGAGCCGAGCTGCTCCTCACGCGCGGTGTACTGGTCGTGGATGTCGTCCTTGATGGACTCCGCGATGAACTCCGCGGTCAGCCCGGCCCGGTCGCCGGCCGCCTCTTCGAGCTCCTCGATGGTCACCTTGCACGGGTAGAGCTGCTTGAACGCGCCCCACAGCCGGTCCAGGTCCCAGTCCTCCGGGAAGCCCTCACCGGTCTCGGCCTGGACGTACGCCTCGATGGTGTCGTCCATGAAGTGCTGGATCTGCTCGTGCAGGTCCTCGCCCTCCAGGACGCGGCGCCGCTCGCCGTAGATGACCTCGCGCTGCCGGTTGAGGACCTCGTCGTACTTCAGGACGTTCTTGCGCGTCTCGAAGTTCTGCGTCTCGACCTGGCCCTGCGCGGAGGCGATCGCCCGCGTGACCATCTTGTTCTCGATCGGCACGTCGTCGGGGACGTTCGCCATCGACATCACGCGCTCGACCATCTGCGCCTTGAACAGCCGCATCAGGTCGTCACCCAGCGACAGGTAGAACCGGGACTCGCCCGGGTCGCCCTGACGGCCGGAACGACCGCGCAGCTGGTTGTCGATACGCCGCGACTCGTGCCGCTCGGTGCCGAGCACGTAGAGGCCGCCGAGCTTCTCGACCTCTTCCTTCTCGGCCTTGACGGCCTCCTCGGCCCGCTTGAGCGCCTCGGGCAGGGCCGCGGCCCACTCCTCGATGTGCTCCTCGGGGTCGAGGCCGCGCTGGCGCAGCTCCGCCTCGGCGAGGTCCTCGGGGTTGCCGCCGAGCTTGATGTCCGTACCACGGCCGGCCATGTTCGTGGCCACGGTCACCGCGCCCTTGCGGCCGGCCTGGGCGACGATCGACGCCTCGCGCTCGTGGTGCTTGGCGTTGAGCACCTCGTGCTGAATGCCGCGCTTGGAGAGCTGCTGCGAGAGGTACTCCGACTTCTCGACGGACGTCGTGCCGACGAGGATCGGCTGCCCCTTCTCGTGCTTCTCGGCGATGTCGTCGACGACCGCCTCGAACTTGGCGACCTCGGTGCGGTAGATCAGGTCCGACTGGTCCTTGCGGATCATCGGCCGGTTGGTCGGGATCGGGACCACGCCGAGCTTGTAGATCTGGTGGAACTCGGCGGCCTCGGTCATCGCCGTACCGGTCATGCCGGACAGCTTGTCGTAGAGGCGGAAGAAGTTCTGCAGGGTGATCGTGGCGAGCGTCTGGTTCTCGTCCTTGATGTCCACCCCTTCCTTCGCCTCGATCGCCTGGTGCATGCCCTCGTTGTAGCGGCGGCCGGCGAGGATACGGCCGGTGTGCTCGTCGACGATCATGACCTCGCCGTCGATGACGACGTAGTCCTTGTCGCGCTTGAACAGCTCCTTGGCCTTGATGGCGTTGTTGAGGTAGCCGACCAGCGGGGTGTTCACCGACTCGTAGAGGTTGTCGATGCCCAGCCAGTCCTCGACCTTGCTGACGCCGGACTCGTGGATGGCGACCGTGCGCTTCTTCTCGTCGACGTCGTAGTCGCCGGTCTCCTCGATGCCCTTGAGCGGGTTGCCGGGCTCACCGCGCTTGAGGCGCGTGACCAGCTTGGCGAAGTCGCCGTACCACTTGGTGGCCTGGTCGGCCGGGCCGGAGATGATCAGCGGCGTACGGGCCTCGTCGATGAGGATGGAGTCGACCTCGTCGACGATGGCGAAGTTGTGCCCGCGCTGGACCAGTTCGTCCTTCGACCACGCCATGTTGTCGCGCAGGTAGTCGAAGCCGAACTCGTTGTTGGTGCCGTAGGTGATGTCGCACGCGTACTGCTCGCGGCGCTGCGCCGGGGTCATGTTGGCGAGGATGCAGCCGACGGTCAGCCCCAGGAAGCGGTGAACGCGGCCCATCATCTCGGAGTCGCGCTCGGCCAGGTAGTCGTTGACGGTGACGATGTGCACACCGTCGCCGGACAGGGCGTTCAGATACGCGGGCAGGGTGCCGACGAGGGTCTTGCCCTCACCGGTCTTCATCTCGGCCACATAGCCCAGGTGCAGGGCGGCGCCGCCCATCAGCTGCACGTCGTAGTGACGCTGGCCGAGGACGCGCTTGGCGGCCTCACGGACGGTGGCGAACGCCTCGGGCAGCAGGTCGTCCAGGCTCTCCCCGTCGGCGTACCGCTGCTTGTACTCGTCGGTGAGGGCACGCAGCTCGGCGTCGGAGAGGTCGACGAAGTCCTCTTCGATGGAGTTGACCTGGTCCGCGATGCGGTGCAGCTTGCGCAGGATCTTGCCTTCGCCTGCACGCATGATCTTCGAGAGGACGGACACGGGGGTTGGTCTCCTTGCCGGTCGGGCCTGGGACGGTCGGTTACCACTTGACTTACTGAGCAACGGCCATCGTATGCGAGGACCCCGCTGCGCCGGGAGGCCTGCCGTGACGCGGACCGCCGCTCCTTGTCTTGCCTGCTTCAAATCTCCTTCAAAGAGGACAACGCCCGAGCCTCGCCGATGGTGCCGGATCCCGCCGACGAATTGCGCGAAATGTGATCGCCCGCTCACCCACGGCGAAATGATGGCGGTCCGTGGGCTCCCCGAGCAGAATCGGCCGATGGAACCCGTCACGCTCGCCACCGACCGCATCGTCCTGCGCGCGGTGGGCCCGCAGGACACCGACGCGGTGTACGCCGCCGCGCAGGACCCGGACATCCAGCGCTGGACCACCATCCCCTCCCCCTACCTCCCCGAGCACGCGCGTGGCTTCACCGAGCAGACGGTCCCCGAGGGCTGGGCCGACGCCTCGATGTTCACGTTCGGCGTGTTCCTGCCGGGCGGCGAGCTGGCCGGCATGCTCGCCCTGACGATGCGCTCCCTGGGCATGGCCGAGGTGGGCTACTGGGCGTCGAAGGAGCACCGCGGCCACGGCTACATCACCGAGGCCACCGTCACCGCCGCCCGCTGGGCCTTCACGCGCCTGTCCGTCGACCGCGTCGAATGGCGTGCCGAGGTCGGCAACCACGCCTCCCGCGCGGTGGCGGAACGAGCCGGCTTCACCATCGAGGGAACCCTGCGCTCCGCCCTCATCAACAAGGACACCCGCCGAGACTGCTGGGTAGGCTCCCTCCTCCCCTCAGACCTGACCCTTCCCCCAACGACCCCCTACCTCCCGGCCCGCGGGTCGTAGCTGCGGGCAGTCGTGCCTCCCCCAGTGCCTTAAGGGCCTGGGAGGTGCCCCCAGGGCGGCACGGGTGGGCGCTGGGGGTCCCCCTGCTCGAAGAGCTTGGGGGAGGCACCCCGCAGCGCCGAGCTGCGCAACCCACCCCCGGCCGGCAGCAGCTCCGGGCACCAACCAACCCCGCCCAGCCCCAATCCACCCGGACCCCGCGCACCGGCCAAGAAAAGCCCAGCTCACGCCAACCTGTCAGTCCCCCCACCTATCGTGCAGCCCATGACAACGCGCCCCACCGCAGAGCTGACCGCAGACGAGGCCCGCCGCATCGCCCTCCGCGCCCAGGGCCTGCTCGGCACCCCGCCCTACGCCCGCCGCGCAGGCGCCCGCGGTGTCCTGCGCCACCTCGGCGCGGTCCAGCTGGACACCATCTCGGTCCTGGCCCGCTCCCACGAGCTCGTCCCCTACGCCCGCCTCGGCGCGGTCGGCCGCAAGACCGTCGAGGACGCCTACTGGACGGGCGCGCACGCCTTCGAGTACTGGTCGCACGCCGCCTGCATCCTCCCCATCGAGGAGTGGCCGCACTTCGCCTTCCGCCGCCGCGCCTACCGCAACCGCCCGCACTGGAACCACGAACTCCCCGAGGGCGCCTACGACCAGGTGATCAAGCAGCTCCGCGCCGACGGCCCCCTGACGGCGACGGAACTGGGCGGCGCGAAGAAGACGAACGACTGGTGGGACTGGTCCGGCACCAAGGTCGCCGTAGAGCGCGCCCTGATGTACGGCGAGGTGGTCTGCGTGACCCGCCGCGGCTGGAAGCGCGTGTACGACCTGGCCGAGCGCGCGGTCCCGGCCCAGCTGCTGCACGACGAGCTGGACGACACCGAGTGCGTACGCCGCCTGGTCCGCCAGGCCGGCGAGGCCCTCGGCGTGGGCACGCGGGCGGACATCGCCGACTACCACCGGCTCAAGGGCGAGCAGGTGGACGCGGTGATCGCCGACTCGGGTCTGGTCCCGGTGACGGTGGCGGGCTGGGGCCGCCCGGCCTGGGCCGATCCGGCGGCCCTGGAGACCCCGCCGCGCGGCCGGCACCGCACCACGCTGCTGTCCCCCTTCGACTCCCTGATCTGGGAGCGGGCGCGCACGGAGCGGATCTTCGGCTTCACGCACCGCCTGGAGGCGTACGTCCCCAAGCCGAAGCGGGTCCACGGCTACTTCGCCATGCCGGTCCTGGCCGGCGGCCGCCTGGTGGGCCGTGTCGACCCGGCCCGTGAGGGGCGCACCCTGGTCGCCAAGCAGGTGACCGTGGACGGCGGGAAGGCCGTGCCGGCGGTCGCCCAGGCCCTGGTCGAGGCGGCGTCCTGGGTCGACTGCACGGACGTGCGCGTGGAGCGCGTCGAGGCACCGGAGCTGCGCGAGCCGCTGGTGGCGGAGCTGGCCCGGCTGGTGGCCTGACGCTCACCTGATTTCGAGGATCTTCTCCCGCATCGCGTAGACCACGGCTTCCATCCTGGAGTGCAGCTGCAGCTTCTCCAGGATGTTGCGGACGTGGTTCTTCACGGTGTTCTCGGAGATGAACAGTTCCTTGGCGATGTCGCGGTTGTTCATCCCGGTGGCGACGAGCTTGAGCACCTCCAGCTCGCGGTCGGTGAGCCGGGGCGCGGGTACCAGCCGGCGCTCGTCGGTGCGCTGGATCATCGACTTGAACTCGGTGAGCAGCTTGGAGGCCATGGAGGGGCTGATCTGCGACTGTCCGTCGGCCACCGCGCGAATGGCGGTGGCCACCTCGTCGGTCGAGATCTCCTTGAGGAGATAGCCGGTGGCACCCGCCTTGATCGCGTCGTAGAGGTCGGCCTCCTCGTCGCTGATCGTCAGCATGATGATCTTCGCGCTGGGCGCGACCTCCTTGATGGAGGTGCACGCCTCGATCCCGCCGCGCTTCGGCATCCGTACGTCCATCAGCACGATGTCGGGCAACAGGTCGGCGGCCTTCTCCACGGCCTCGGCGCCGTCCCCGGCCTCGCCGACGACCTGGATGTCCTCCTCGGCGGCGAGCACGATCTCCAGGCCGCGGCGGAAGAGGGCGTGGTCGTCCACGACCAGGACTCTGATCGGTTCGTCGCGTGAAGAGCCCGCCGCCTCGGGACCCATGCCGACGACGCCGTCCTCGGCATGGTCGTCCCGCATCGGTCCGAAGGTGTCCGCCATCGTTCCTCCCCCTGAAGGCTGTGGCCTGTGGTCCTGTGCCATCGCCAACCCAAGGCAACGACCCACCGGTTGAGCCGTTGCCGCCATGATTCCATGCCCCGGTGACAACGCGGTGAGGTGCAGGCGGGCGAAGAGGGCGCACACCGGTGCAACACCGGTGCCCCTGGGGGCGCACACCGCGCTCCAGGGGCACCGGCCCGGCTGTCATGCGCCTGGGTCAACCGCCCAGCGAACCGCCCGCGTCAGGGGAGGGTGCCTCGGTGACCATCGTGTCGGTCCTGAGGTGGATCACGCCGTAGTCGTAGGCGTGACGCCGGTAGACGACGCTGGGCTCCTTGGTCTCGGAGTCGACGAAGAGATAGAAGTCGTGGCCGACCAGTTCCATCTCGTAGAGGGCCTGGTCGAGCGACATGGGGGCGGCGACGTGGGTCTTCTCGCGCACCACGAGGGGGCCGTCGCCCTGCACCTCAAGCGAGCCGATCTTCTTGGTGGGCACGCTGTCCGGTTCCTCCGCCGGGACCGGATGGCCGTTTCCGTTGAGCGTCGCGACGCCCGGGACGTGGTTGGGGACCTCTGCTGCCGTGATCCGCTTCGCGCCGCGCCGGGTGAACCGCTTGTCGTGCTGCTTGCGCAGTCGGGCTTCCAGCTTCTCCGCCGCCAGATCGAGTGCCGCGTACGGGTCGTTGGCCGCTGCCTCTGCCCGGATCACCGGACCGCGGGAGCGGAGCGTGATCTCCACTCGGTCGCAGCGGTCGGCCTGTCGGGGGTTGGGCTCCTTGGACACCTCGACGTCGAGGCTGATCACCTTGGCATCGAGCTTCTGGATCTTGTCCAGCTTCAGCTTCTCGGCCACGTGCTTCCGGAACCGCTCGGGCACCTCGGTCTTGCGGCCCTTGACGACGATGTCCACGCAGAACTCCGTTCCCGGATCGCCCCGCTTCACTGGCGGAGCATCTCCCTTTTGCACCAGGCTCCGGTCAGCCCCGGAACCTCGGACTCGGTGACTTTCACCTCCTCCTCCCCCAAGGGCAAGATCTACACCCCCTGTGCTGCGGATGATTACCCAAAACCCGCTGCACGGCATTCGGAAACGAGGGGCATGGCCTGCGGCTTTCCCTCACAACCGAACATATCTCGCCCGGCAGGATGTCGTCACCCTCTACTGCGGTGTACCTCCGTTCAGGTGAATTACCCACTCATTACCTGCAACGACGTAAGTTCGCAGTCAGTTCCGGTTTAATTCGAAAGCATCAGGAGGAGCGGCGACCACCGCCGCGCAGACGACACGGCCCGCGCGGTTCTCGCCCGGCATTCCCCACCCCACGTGCGCCCGATCCGGTCTCCCTTCCGGCACTGTGGCCCCGCGTTCCTCTCGTCCTTCCCCACCGGCGCGCGCGTACACGGCCGACACGCCGCAATCACGCACCGCCCGCGCCGCCTCCGTCAGCGAGGCGCCCGTGGTCATCAGATCGTCGACCAGCACGACGGGCCCCTGCCCGAGCAGCCGGCCGCCCCCGGGCACGACCGTCAGCGCGCCCGCGAGATTGGCCAGCCGCTGTCCGGAGTCCAGCCCCGCCTGGTCGGCGACCGCCCGCCGCTGCCGCAGCACCGCCGCCACCCGGACCGGCATCCCGCCCCGGCGCAGCTCCCCGGCCGCGGCCAGCGCGATCCGCCGTGCCGGGTCGTGCCCACGCGCCCGCACCGCCGCACGCGATGACGGCACCGGCACCAGCAACACGCGCCCGGCCACGCCCACGTCGTGCGCGCCCGCCCGGTCCAGCCCGGCCCGTACCGCCCCGGCCAGCGCCTCGCCCAGCGGCCGTGCCAGAGCCAGCGCGCCGCGCTCCTTGTGCGCAAGCAGCAGCGCCCGCACCTCGTCCGCGTAGCGCGCCGCCGCGTGCACGGCCGGCAGGCCGGACGGCTCCGCCGCCGGTCGGACCCGGCACGGCGCGGCCCCGCTCAGAGCCGCATGGCAACGAGCGCAGAGCACCGCACGAGGCCGTCCGCAGCCGGCGCACTCCGCCGGCAGCACCAGGTCGGTGAGGTCCTGCCACCACCCCCGCATACGACCACTGTGCCAAGCCCGCCAAGCCCCGGCCACCCCTGTGGACAACGCCCTGTGGAAAACTCCCGACGGCCCCGGGGGCCCCGGGGAACACCCCGACCGGCCGCCCGGTGATCAGCCCGGATACACCGGCGCCGTGCCGCTCTTGACCAGCTTCTGCCACTGCGCGCCGCTCGGCAGCCGCACGATGCCGTCCTCGCCGGAGTACGCCACCAGCGGCACCCGGTCGTCCTCGGAGGCGGCGACCGCCTCCACCCCGGACAGCGCGGCGGGCGGCGGCCCCTCCGGCGTGGAGCCGTCGACCTGGGCGTACCGCATCTGCTGCACGCCCCCCGCCTCGCGCCCCACCACCACGAGCCGGCCGTCGCCGGACCACGACATCGCCGTGATCTCCTCCAGGCCCGGCGCGGCGGAGCGCAGTTCGAGGACGGACACCGCCGGCCGGCCTGCGTCGGCCCCGGCGGCGCCCTTGTCGTCGGAGTCGGAGCGCTGGATCCGCCCCACGAGCAGCGACTGCTTGCCGTCCTTCTCCACGACGAGCGCGATCCGCACTCCGTCGGCGGCCACCCGTGCCTCCCGGATGCGCCCGCTCAGCCCGGGAAGGGCCACGTCCACCGGTGTGCCCGCGCCCTGCTGCAGCAGCCACAGGTGCCGATGGGCCGGGTCGCTGTCGGCCACCCACAGGTCGCCGTGCGCGTCCCAGCTGGGCGTCGTCAGCCGATTGGCCGGCGTGCTGCCGTGGCTGGTGACCACCGCACCGCCGAGCGAGCCGCTGGAGACGAGCGAGCCCACGTACAGCGCGCTGCCGTCGCTGCTGACCCCGGCCGCCTCGCGCTCGTCCCGTGACACGGCCGCCGCCCGCAGCGGCTGCACGCCCTGCCCCAGCGCCCCCGGCACCGGCTCGGCCCGGGTGCCGCCGGCGCCGGTGGCCAGCCGCACCAGCCGCGCCCGTTCGTCGATGAAGTACACGTAGTCGGGGTGGGCGGTCGCTCCGCGCGCTGCCACCGCCTCGGCCTGGTCGGTGGTCAGGGAGCACAGGTGCCGGCCGGCGGAGCGCAGCTCGACCTCGCTCACCGTGGGCGTCACGTACTGCAGGGTGAACAGCAGCTGCGCCGCCATCTCGTCGCACCGCTCCCGGCCGACGTGCGCGGCCTTGTCGTTGAGCGGCACGGTCAGCTTGTTCTGGTCGTCCGGCGCCAGCGCGGCCGTCCCCTTGGCCAGGTCGGTCCCGGTGGGGAAGCTGGAGCGGACCACCGGCCGCAGCCACGAGGTCGGGCCCCGCAGCACCGAGCGCACGGCCTGCGTCATCGGGTCCACGCGCTCGCGTACGTAGACGGGGTCGGCGACCGCCGTGGTCTGCCCGTTCGCGGCGACCGCGTTCGAGGCGAAGTAGTACTTGTTGACGGACATGTAGTTGCGCTGGAAGTCCGACTTGCCCATGACCACTCCCTGGGGCGGCCCGTCGATGCGCCACTGCTGCGTCTTGTCGTCACGCGACAGGTGCACCGTCTGCCGGTAAGGCCCGTCGGTGGGCTTGTACGACTGCTGCGCGTCCACCGTGGCGACCCGGGTGCCGCTCAGTGTGAAGGTGGCGTCGTCACCGTCCACCCGGCTGTCGGAGCGGGCGGCCTGCATGCTCGGCCCGTCCTGGAGCACCGTGGTGGCCCGGCCCGGCTGCCAGGACCGCGCCGCCTCGGGCGTCAGATACTGCCGTGCCGTCGCATAGCCGGGATCGTCGCTGGTCAGCGCCTCCAGAAAGCCCTGGAGGATGTCCGCCGGCGGTGCACCTTCGGCGGGCGGCATCGCGAAGACCCGCACCTGCGAGTCCTGCCGGGGTGTGGACTCCACCCCGCGCAGATCCCCGCTGTCGGGCATCGACGCGCACCCCGCCAGCAGTACGGCACCACAGGCGGCGTACGCCACCGCACGCGCCGGCGTGCGCCGGGCGCCCCCCTCGCGGTCAGCGCCCACGAAAGGCCTCCCCTTGTCTGTCCGAGTCATCGCTGCGGGCACCGGCGGCATCGGCCGGGGCCACGGCGGAACCCGCGCGCCCGGCGCCCTCCCCCTGGTCCGCGGCACCCGCCCCACGGCCCTCACCAGAGCCTGTTCGGCCGGCGCCGGCCTCGGCGGAGCCCGTCCGGCCCGCGGCACCGTCCTTGCGGCTCCCGGCGGAGCCCGTCCAGGCCGCCGCGTTCCCGGCGCGGCCCTCGGCGGGCTCCCCACCGGCCGCCGCACCATCCTGCCGCGGCGCACCGCAGCCGGGCCGGGGCACCACGCGCGCGCCGTTGCCGGGCAGCGCCGTCGGATCGGCGGTGGGCGCGGAACCGGCCTGACGCGGCGGGATCGGCGCCCGGCCGGACAGAGCCGGCCGCTGTTCGCCGGCCGGCTGGGCCGGCACTGTCGCGGTCTTCTCCCCGCCACGCGCCGAGCCGCCCTGCTCCAGCCCTCGGTTGCGCCGTGAGTCCTTCGGTTCCAGCGGTATCGGCGAGCCCCGCAGCGGCTCGTCCGCGGTCCTCGGCAGCGTCAGCCGGAACTGCGAACCGCCACCCGGCTCACCCCACGCCTGCAGCCAGCCGCCGTGCAGCCGCGCGTCCTCCAGGGCGATCGACAGGCCCAGGCCCGTACCGCCCGTGGTACGCGCGCGTGCCGGGTCGGCCCGCCAGAAGCGGCTGAACACCCGGGTCGCCTCGCCCGGCTTGAGCCCGACGCCGTAGTCGCGCACGGCGACCGCGACCGCCCCGCCCGCCGCGGCGAGCTTGACCACCACGTCCTTGCCCTCGCCGTGCTCCACCGCGTTGACGACCAGGTTGCGCAGAACCCGCTCCACACGCCGGGCGTCGGCCTCGGCGACCACCGGCTGCTGGTCGCCGACCACGCGGATGTGCGTGCCCTTGCGCTCGGCGAGCGGCTCGGCCCCGCTGACGACCCGCCGCACGACGTCACGCAGGTCGATCGGCTCCGCCTCCAGGGCTGCCGCGCCCGCGTCGAAACGGCTGATCTCCAGCAGGTCCGCGAGCAGCGACTCGAACCGGTCCAGCTGGTCGGCGAGCAGCTCCGCCGACCGCGCGGTCACCGGATCGAAGTCCTCGCGTGCCTCATGGATGACGTCGGCGGCCATCCGCACCGTCGTCAGCGGCGTGCGCAGCTCGTGCGATACGTCGGAGACGAACCGGCGCTGCATCCGCGACAGGTCCTCCAGCTGGCTGATCTTCTGCTGGAGGTTCTGCGCCATCTTGTTGAAGGCCTCACCGAGCCGGGCGATGTCGTCCTCGCCGGTGACCTTCATCCGTTCCTGCAGCCGCCCCGCCGACAGCCGCTCGGCGATCCCGGCCGCCATCCGCACCGGCGTGACGACCTGCCGCACCACGAGCCAGGCGATGGCCCCGAGGAGTACGACGACGAAAAGCCCGGCGGTCGCCAGCGTGCCCTTGACCAGGCTGAGCGACTTCTCCTCCTGGGTGAGCGGGAAGAGGTAGTACAGCTGGTACGGGTCGCTGTTGGGGTCGTTGACCTGCTTGCCGATGACCAGCGCGGGCTGCGAGGGACGGCCGTTGCTGTAGACGATGCGCGTGTAGCTCTGCGCCGCGCCCGTGCTGGAGTCGACCCGCTCGCGCAGGGCGACCGGCACGCTCTCCGACGGGCTGACGAACCCGGACGCGCGAGGGCCGAGCCCGCCCGCGCTGCCGGCACCGGTGGGCAGCGTGACCACGTCGAACGCGCCCTGCCCACCACTGGCGAGGGACGAGACGAGATTGCTCATCCACTCGATGACGTTCTGCGAGGGACGCGTGTCGACGCCCGTGCCGTCGTCCGTCCCGGCCGCCGCCTCGTCGGCCTTCTGCTTGGCCACCGCGAAACCGCCCGCGGCCTGGCTCTGCGAGGCCTTCACCTTCGCCTCCAGCAGGCCGTTGCGGACCTGCCCGATGACGACGAAGCCGAGCAGCAGCACCACGCCGAGCGACATCAGCAGCGTGGTGGCGACGACCTTCAGCTGGATGTTGCGCCGCCACAGCCGCATCACCGGCAGCAGCGGGCGCCGTATCCAGCGCATGAACAGCCGGATCACGGGGCTGCCGTGCACCCCGCCCTGCAGCAGGCCGCCCTCCAGCAGCCGTGCCCAGCGGGAGCGGAGCGTCCTGCGGCCGACAGGCCGCCCGGCGCGGACCCCGGACCGGCCGGGTGCCGAGGCGGCACTGTCCCTGGACATGTCAGCTCGGCCCGGCCTTGTAACCGACACCACGGACGGTCACCACGATCTCCGGCTTCTCCGGGTCCTTCTCGACCTTGGAGCGCAGCCGCTGCACATGCACGTTGACCAGGCGGGTGTCCGCGGCGTGGCGGTAGCCCCAGACCTGCTCCAGCAGCACCTCGCGGGTGAACACCTGCCACGGCTTGCGGGCCAGCGCCACCAGCAGGTCGAACTCCAGCGGGGTCAGCGCGATCGACTGCCCGTCCCGCTTCACGGAGTGCCCGGCCACGTCGATGACCAGGTCACCGATGGCCAGCTGCTCGGGCGCCGGCTCCTCGGAGCGGCGCAGCCGGGCCCGGATGCGGGCCACCAGCTCCTTGGGCTTGAACGGCTTGACGATGTAGTCGTCGGCGCCCGACTCCAGGCCCACCACGACGTCGACGGTGTCGCTCTTGGCCGTGAGCATCACGATCGGCACCCCGGACTCCGCCCTGATCAGACGGCACACCTCGATACCGTCCCGGCCGGGCAGCATCAGGTCCAGCAGCACCAGGTCGGGCTTGGCCTCCCGGAACGCGGCCAGCGCCTTGTCGCCGTCGGCTACGAAAGACGGCTCAAAACCCTCACCACGCAGCACGATGCCGAGCATCTCGGCCAGTGCGGTGTCGTCGTCGACGACAAGGACTCGTCCCTTCATAAACGACATCATCCCATTCTCGTAACAGTCTCTGTTGCCGTGGTGAGGCAGGTCACTGGCCTGTGACGATAGTCGTACCGAGCCGTCACTGTCTGCCCTCGCCCGGCAGTGTCGAGGTGACGTCGCCTTGGAGCCGCCCTCGCACGCCGACGGCCCCTCCCCCTGCATCACAGCAGGTGGAGGGGCCGTGTCCGTCCGTGACGAAAGCCTCCCGGACCCTACCCGGTGGCCCCCTCCCTCGACCGCGCGCACAGCTCCGCGAGCCCCTTGCCCGTCACCGGCGACAACGCGCCGCCTTCCGTGACGATCGCCGTGACCAGCTCGGGCGGCGTCACATCGAACGCCGGGTTGTACGCCTGCGTGCCCAGCGGCGCCATCGGCAGCCCGCCGCCCGGGCCGGACGCCTGCACCTGCGGCACGGGGATCTCCGTGACCTCGAACCCGGCCCGCTGCTCCACCTCGATGGCCGCCCCGTCCGCCGTGTCCAGATCCACCGTGGTCACCGGCGCCACCACGATGAACGGCACATGGTGGTAGCGCGCCAGCACCGCGAGCGGATAGCTGCCCACCTTGTTCGCCACCGACCCGTCGGCCGCGATCCGGTCCGCCCCGATGAGCACCGCGTCCACCTCGCCCGCCGCGAACAGCGACCCCGCCGCGTTGTCGGTGAGCAGCGTGTACGCCATGCCGTGCCGGGCCGCCTCGTACGCCGTGAGCCGGGCGCCCTGCAGCAGCGGCCGTGTCTCGTCCACCCACAGGCGCCGCAGCCGGCCCGCCCGGTGCGCCGCGAGCGCCACCGCGAACGCCGTGCCCTCACCACCGGACACCAGCGACCCGGTGTTGCAGTGCGTGAGGATCCGGTGCCCTCCGGCGGGCAGCAGCTCCTCCAGCAGCGCCAGCCCGTGCTCGGCCATGCGGACGCTGGCCGCGGCGTCCTCCCGGTGCAGCGTCCGCGCCGCGGCCAGCGCCGCCTGCGCGGCCTGCCCGGGCGTGGCGCCCTCGGCACACGCCGCCTGATGCGCCTCCACGGCGCGGCGCACCCCGACGGCCAGGTTCACCGCCGTCGGCCGGGCCCCGGCCAGCGCGGTCGCGGCCTCCTCCACGTCGAACCCGCGGGCGGCGGCGAGCGCGACCCCGTACGCCCCCGCGATGCCCAGCAGCGGGGCCCCGCGCACGGCGAGCGAACGGATCGCCTCGACCAGCGCGGACGCGTCCGTGCAGACCAGTTCGACCTCCTCGGTCGGCAGCCTCGTCTGGTCCAGCAGGACCAGGACGGGCCCTTCGGGCGGCTCCTCCCAGCGGATCGCAGGAATCCCGGTGAGCCGCCTGTCCTCGCCGGCGTGCGCGTACTGATCAGCCATGCCGTCAGTCTTCCCCGTATCCGGCGGACAATTGAAGGTGTGCGGGCACGACCTCGGCCGGTACCCGGATGACCACCCCATGGCACGATGGCTGCCAACCTGCCGCCGCGACCGCGGACGGGCACCGTGAAGGAGCGACGATGAACGACACTCCGGGCTGGGCCTCGCCCGGATCCGCCCCGTCCGACGGGCAGGAGCCCGGCGCGTCCCGCCCCGCCGAGCCTGCTCAGCCCGCGGACCAGCCGGTCCAGGATGCGCCGGGCCCCGGCGCGAAGTGGTCCGCAGCGCAGCCGCCGGCCGGTCAGTGGTCGGCGCCGGCCGGCCCGCAGAGCCCTGGCCAGACCCCGCCACCCCCACCGCCGGGCCCCGGCTGGGGCACCCCGCCGCCCCCGGCAGGCCCCGGCGGCCCGGCCGGCGGCTACGGAGCCCCCGGCGGGTACGGCGCCCCGGGCGGATACGGCGCTCCCGGCTACGGCGCCCCGGGTTACGGCGGCTGGGGTGCCGGCTGGGGCGGGCCCCCGCCCGCGGCGAAGCCCGGCGTGATCCCGCTGCGCCCGCTCGGCGTCGGCGAGATCCTCGACGGCGCGGTGTCCACCATGCGCGCCTACTGGCGCACGGTCCTCGGTATCTCGCTGACCGTCGCCGTCGTCACGGAGGTCCTCGTCGTCCTGCTGCAGGGCCTCGTCCTCGACAGCGCCAACACCGACGCCCTCGACGACCCCAGCGCCACCCTCGGCGAGGTCACCCGCGCCCTGGGCGACACCATGCTCAACTCCACGGTCGTCTTCCTGATCTCCATGATCGGCACTGTCACGGCGACCGCCCTGCTCACCACCGTCACCAGCCGGGCGGTGCTCGGCCGGCCGGTGACCGTAGCCGAGGCCTGGCGCGACGCCCGCACCCAACTGGCCAGGCTCTTCGGCCTGATCCTGCTGCTGATCGTCATCGGCGCGGCCGTCGTCGCCGTCGGCGTCACCCCCGGCATCCTCGTCGCCGTCACCGGTGACGCGGACGCGGGAGCGGGCCTCGCCGTCCTCGGCGGCCTCGCCGCGTTCCTCGTCGTGCTGTGGCTGATGGTCCGCTTCTCCCTGGCCTCCCCCGCCCTGATGCTGGAGAAGCAGGGCATCCGCAAGTCCATGGGCCGCTCGGTCAAGCTCGTCCGCGGCTCCTGGTGGCGCGTCTTCGGCATCCAGCTGCTCGCCGCGATCATCGCCAACATCGTCGCCGCGATCATCGTCGTGCCCTTCACCTTCCTCGCGGCCGCGACGAGCGGGGGCGGCATCTCCGGCCTCATGGACGGCGGCGACGTCGGCTGGACGTTCCTCATCATCAGCGGGATCGGCTCGGTGATCGGCTCCATGATCACCTTCCCGATCAGCGCCGGCGTGACCGTGCTGCTCTACATCGACCAGCGCATCCGCCGCGAGGCCCTCGACCTCGAACTCGCCCGCGCCGCCGGCCTCCAGGGCTACGGCACCGGCGAGGCCGACAGCGCACCGAGGAGCTGATGCCGTGAGCCTGACGGGGGGAGTCGTCACGGCGGACACGACCGGGACGGCACTGGCACGCGTCGCGGACACCACCGCGACCGCACTGGCACGCACCGCGGACACCACCGCGTCCACACTGGCACGCACCGCGGACACGGCCGCGAGCACACTGGCCCACGCCGCCGGCACGGCCGCCCGCGCACTGCTGCGCGTCCGCGCAACCTCCGTGCCGGCCCGGTTCCGCAGCGACGGTGAACCCCCGGTGACCCTCCCGCGCGACCCCGCGCGGGAGGCCGCCCGCCGCGAACTGTCCAAGCCGATGT
Source organism: Streptomyces sp. Ru71 (assembly GCF_002920535.1). GTDB lineage: Bacteria > Actinomycetota > Actinomycetes > Streptomycetales > Streptomycetaceae > Streptomyces. The sequence continues at coordinate 29,072 of NZ_PQSS01000080.1, forward strand.
ACCACCAGGACGACCCCAGCCCGCTGCAACGCGCCCTGAACGCCTTCTGGGACTGGCTGGACCGCCTCTTCAGCGCCGCCACCACCGCCACACCCGGCGGCACCGTCGGCCTGGTCGTCATCATCGTGGCCGTCCTCGCGGTCCTGGCCGCCCTGTGGTGGCGCCTGGGCACTCCCCGCCGCCAACCCACCTCCGCCGCCGCCCTCTTCGACGACCGCCCCCGCAGCGCCGCCGAACACCGCGCGAACGCCGAGGCACACGCCGCCCAGGGCCACTGGAACCAGGCCGTCCAGGAACGCATGCGCGCCATCGTCCGCTCCCTGGAGGAACGCGCCCTGCTCGACGTGCGCCCCGGCCGCACCGCCGACGAGGCCGCCGCCGAAGCCGGTCGCGCCCTGCCCGCACACCTCGACCGACTGCGCGCCGCCGCCCGGCAGTTCGACGACGTCACATACGGCGGCCGCAGCGCGAGCGAGCAGTCGTACCGACGCCTCGCCGAACTCGACCACGACCTGGACCGCACCAAGCCCCAGCTCACGGCCGGCACCGCCGGCAGGGCCGGCGACAACAGCCAGGGAGCCGCCGGATGACCACCGAGGCCACCCTCCCGACCACCTCGGCCTCGCCCACCGCCCGTCAGGTGTTCACCCGCGCCCGGGGCATCGCCCTCGCGCTCGTCCTGCTCCTGGCGGCGGCCGTCGCCATCGCCCTGGTCCGCTCCACCGCCAAGCACGGCATGCTGGACCCCCGTTCCGCCGACCCCTCCGGCAGCCGCGCCGTCGCCGAACTCCTCGCCGACCACGGCGTGCACACCCGCCTGGTCACCACCCTCGACGAGGCACGCACCGCCGCGGGCCCCGACACCACCCTCCTGGTCGCCGCCCCCGACCTGCTGACGCCCAGCCAGCAACGCCAACTGCGCACCGATACCGCCGACTCGGGCGGCCGCACCCTCCTCGTCGCCGCCACCACCTCCGCCGAACGACTCGCCCCCGGCGTCACCGCCGACCCCGTCACCAGCATCGACTCCACCCTCGCGCCCGACTGCGCGCTGCCCGCCGCCCGACGCGCGGGCACCGCCGACACCGGCGGCATCCGCTACAGCACCACCCACCCGGACGCCGACGAGTGCTACCCCAGCGACCGCCTGGCCACCCTCGTACGCCTCCCGGCCACCACCGGAGACGGCGACACCGTCCTCCTCGGCGCCCCCGACATCCTCGTCAACGACCACCTCGACGAGCAGGGCAACGCCTCGCTCGCCCTCCAACTCCTCGGCTCCCGCCCCCATCTGGTCTGGTACCTCCCCTCGCTCTCCGACAGCACCGCCACCGAGCCCGACGACCAGAAGCCCTTCGTCGAACTGCTCCCCTCCGGCTGGCTCTGGGGCACCCTGCAACTCTTCGTCGCGGCCGCACTCGCCGCCCTGTGGCGGGCCCGCCGGCTCGGCCCGCTCGTCCCCGAAAAACTCCCCGTGGCGATCCGCGCCTCCGAAACCGCCGAAGGCCGAGCCCGCCTCTACCGCAAGGCGAACGCCCGCGACCGGGCCGCCGCCGCTCTCCGCTCCACCACACGCACCCGACTCGCCCCCCTCGTAGGCGTCCCCACCGCCCAGGCCCACACGCCCGAATCCCTGCTCCCGGCCTTGTCCGCCCGCCTCCACGGCGACGGCCAACAGGCCCTGCACACCCTCCTCTTCGGGCCGCCGCCCAGCGACGACGCAGCCCTGATCACCCTCGCCGACCAACTCGACGCCCTCGAAAGAGAGGTACGCCGTCCATGATGGACCCGACCACTGACAACGCCGGGCAGACCGGACAGCCGGGCGACCCCCGCGCCGCCCTCGAAGCCCTGCGTGCCGAGATCGCCAAGGCCGTGGTCGGTCAGGACCCCGCCGTGACCGGCCTCGTCGTCGCCCTGCTGTGCCGCGGCCACGTCCTCCTCGAAGGCGTCCCCGGCGTCGCCAAGACCCTCCTGGTCCGCGCCCTCGCCGCCACCCTCGAACTCGACACCAAACGCGTCCAGTTCACCCCCGACCTGATGCCCAGCGACGTCACCGGCTCCCTCGTCTACGACGCCCGCACCGCCGAGTTCTCCTTCCAGCCCGGCCCGGTCTTCACCAACCTGCTGCTCGCCGACGAGATCAACCGCACGCCCCCGAAGACCCAGTCCTCCCTGCTGGAAGCCATGGAGGAACGCCAGGTCACCGTCGACGGCACCCCCCGCGCGCTCCCCGACCCCTTCCTGGTCGCCGCCACCCAGAACCCGGTCGAGTACGAAGGCACTTACCCCCTGCCCGAGGCCCAGCTGGACCGCTTCCTCCTCAAGCTCACCGTCCCGCTGCCCTCCCGCCAGGACGAGATCGACGTCCTCACCCGCCACGCCGCCGGCTTCAACCCACGCGACCTGCGCGCCGCCGGCGTACGCCCCGTCGCGAACGCCGCCGACCTGGAAGCCGCCCGCGCCGCCGTCGCCAAGATCACCGTCTCCCCCGAGATCGCCGCCTACGTCGTCGACATCTGCCGCGCCACCCGCGAGTCGCCCTCCCTCACCCTGGGCGTCTCCCCCCGAGGCGCCACGGCCCTGCTGTCCACGGCCCGCGCCTGGGCCTGGCTGACCGGCCGCGACTACGTCATCCCCGACGACGTGAAGGCCCTCGCCCTGCCCACGCTGCGCCACCGCGTCCAGCTGCGCCCGGAGGCCGAGATGGAGGGCGTCACCGCCGACTCCGTCATCACCGCGATCCTCAATCACGTCCCCGTCCCCCGCTGATGGCCCTCACCGGACGCGCCGCGCTCCTCGCGGCACTCGGCTCACTCCCCGTCGGCATCCTGGAGCCCGGCTGGACGGGCATCCTCGCGGTCAACGGCTCCCTGGCCCTGGCGTGCGCCTGCGACTACGCCCTGGCCGCTCCCGTACGCCGCCTCGGCCTCACCCGATCAGGCGACACCTCGGTACGCCTGGGTGACGCCGCCGACGTCACGCTGACCGTCACCAACCCCACCGGCCGCCCGCTCCGCGCCCATCTGCGCGACGCCTGGCCGCCCAGCAGCTGGCGCCCCGGCACGGAGGTCGAAGCCTCCCGCCACCGCCTCACGGTCCCGGTCGGCGAACGCCGCCGCGTCACCACCCGTCTGCGCCCCACCCGCCGCGGCGACCGCCACGCAGACCGCGTCACCATCCGCTCGTACGGCCCCCTCGGCCTGTTCGCCCGCCAGGGCACCCACAAGGTCCCCTGGACGGTCCGCGTCCTGCCACCCTTCACCAGCCGCAAGCACCTGCCGTCGAAACTGGCCCGCCTGCGCGAACTGGACGGCCGCACCAGCGTCCTGCAACGCGGTGAGGGCACCGAGTTCGACAGTCTGCGCGAGTACGTCCCCGGCGACGACACCCGCTCCATCGACTGGCGCGCGACCGCCCGCCAGTCCTCGGTCGCCGTCCGCACCTGGCGCCCCGAACGCGACCGCCACATCCTGCTGGTCCTCGACACCGGCCGCACCTCGGCCGGCCGTGTCGGCGACGCACCGCGCCTCGACGCCTCCATGGACGCCGCCCTGCTCCTGGCCGCCCTGGCCTCCCGAGCCGGCGACCGCGTCGACCTGCTCGCCTACGACCGCCGAGTACGCGCCCTCGTCCAGGGCCGCACGGCCGGCGACCTCCTGCCGTCCCTGGTCAACGCCATGGCCACCCTCGAACCGGAACTCGTCGAAACAGACGCCCGCGGCCTCACCGGCACGGCCCTGCGTACGGCCCCGCGCCGCTCCCTGATCGTTCTGCTCACGGCCCTGGACGCGGCCTCCGTGGAGGAGGGACTCCTGCCCGTCCTCCCCCAACTAACCCAGCGCCATACGGTCCTGGTGGCATCGGTCTCCGATCCGCACATCGCCCGCATGGCCGCGGCCCGTGGGAACACGGACGCGGTCTACGAGGCAGCGGCAGCCGCCCAGGCCCAGGCAGAGCGCAACCGCACGGCCGAACAGCTCCGCCGCCACGGCGTCACGGTCGTCGACGCGACACCGGATGAACTGGCGCCGGCGCTGGCGGACGCATATCTGGCCCTGAAGGCAGCGGGCCGACTCTGACGCCGGCCGTCGCTCCCCTCCGGGGGAGCGAAAACTCTCCGTGAAC
>NZ_PQSS01000081.1 GCF_002920535.1 Streptomyces sp. Ru71
TGACGCGACGGCCGGGTGATGAGTAATCCTGTGAGCATGTCCCGAGATCACGTGCAGTCCGGCCGACGCCCCGGGCCGGTCGACCCGGCACCCCGGCAGGCCGGCGGGGAGGCCGACGCGCCACACCGGCCTGCGGGAGGACCGGTCGAGGCGCCGCACCGGCCTGCCGAAGGACCGCCCGACGCGCCGCGGGCCGACGACGCGCCGCGGCCTGCCGGTGAGCCGGCCGACGACCTCCCGCGGCAGCTCGGAGGGCGGCGCGAGGAGCGGGCCGACGACGTGCCCCGCCCTCCCGCGGGGCAGCCGCTCGCCGCCGAGGCGCCCTTCCTCGAACTGCTCGCCCGCGGCGCTGCCGCCGACGCCTACGAGCAGCCGGTGCTGCGGGCCCGCGCCGAGGGCCGGCCCGCCGAGTGGATCGCCGCCCTGGAGCACGCCAAGCTGCTCGCCCTGCGGGTCCGGGCCGAGCTGGACGGCCGGCGCCGCCGTGAGGCCGAGCTGTCCGCGCTCTTCGAGACCGCCCACGACCTCGCGGGTCTGCGCGACCTCGACGCCGTCCTCCAGGCGATCGTGCAGCGCGCCCGCTCCCTGCTCGGCACCGACGTCGCCTACCTGAGCCTCAACGACCCCGAGCGCGGGGACACCTACATGAGGGTCACCGAGGGCTCGGTCGCGGCCCGCTTCCAGCAGCTGCGCCTGGGCATGGGCGAGGGCCTCGGCGGCCTGGTCGCGCAGACCGCCCGCCCCTATGTCACCGACGACTACTTCAAGGACGGCCGCTTCCAGCACACCACCAGCATCGACACCGGCGTACGCGACGAGGGCTTGGTCGCCATCCTCGGCGTGCCCCTGATGCTCGGCCCGCACGTCATCGGGGTGCTGTTCGCCGCCGACCGCCGCGCCCGCGTCTTCGAGCGCGAGCAGATCGCCCTGCTCGGCTCGTTCGCCGCGCTCGCCGCGGCCGCCATCGACACCGCCAACCTGCTCACCGAGACCCGCTCGGCGCTCGCCGACCTGTCGCGGGCCAACGAGATCATCAAGGACCGCAGCGCCGTCATCGAACGGGCCTCGGACGTCCACGACCGGCTCGCCGAACTCGTCCTGCGCGGCGGCGGGGTGCACGACGTGGCCGCCGCGGTCTCCCAGGTCCTGTCCGGCACCGTCGAGTTCGCCGAGGCCGACGCGGCGCCGGCGAAGGCGCTGGAGGCCTCCCGCGCCGACGGACACGCCGTACGGCACGGCGACGACTGGATCGCCGCGGTCGCCGCGGGCGGCGAACTGCTCGGGGCGCTGGTGCTGCGCGGTCACCCCGGCCTGGACCCGGTCGACCAGCGCACCCTGGAACGCGCGGCGATGGTCACCTCCCTGCTGCTGCTGGCCAGACGCTCCGCCGCCGAGGCCGAACAGCGGGTGCGCGGCGAGCTGCTGGACGACCTGCTCGACGTCCGTGACCGCGACCCACGCCTGCTGCGCGAGCGCGCGTCAAGGTTGCGCGCCGACCTCGACGCCACGCACGTGGTGCTCGCCGCCCGCCTCGACGGCCCCGCGGCCGACGCCGACCGGGAGGCCGAGGCCCGCCGCCGGCTGTGGGCCGCCGCGTCCCACCTGGCCGCCACCCGGCAGGGCCTGGCCGCCGCCCGCGACGGCGGCACGGTCCTGCTGCTCCCGCTGCCGCCCGGCGAGACGGCGATGGCGGTGGCCCGCTCCGCCGCCCGCCATCTGGGCACCGCCGTCCACGAGGCGGTCACCGTCGGCGCCTCCGCGCCCGTCGCTGACCTCGCCGCCCATCCGGAGGCGGTGGCGGCCGCGTACGCCGAGGGACGCCGCTGCCTCGACGCGCTGCGCCTGCTGGGCCGCACCGGAGACGGCGCCGCCGCCGAGGACTTCGGCTTCCTCGGGCTGCTGCTGGCCGGGGACCGGGACATCGCCGGCTTCGTCGAGCGCACCATCGGCCAGGTCGTCGACTACGACGCCCGCCGGGGCACCGACCTGCTGCGCACCCTGGAGGCCTACTTCGCCTCGGGCATGAGCCCGGCCCGCACCAAGGACGAACTGCACGTCCACGTCAACACCGTCGCCCAGCGCCTGGACCGCGTCGGCCGCCTCCTCGGCGACGACTGGCAGCACCCCGCCCGCGCCCTGGAGATCCAACTGGCTCTGCGGCTGCACCGATTGGCCGCCGGTGCGGACGCGATCGCACCCGCTCCGCCCGAATGAGCCGCGCTCGCGAGGGGGCCTGGCGGACGGCCGTGTGAACGAAATCCCGGTGACGTGGTGCGGAAGGCGGCATCACAATGAGCCGGTGGATCATGTAGAGACCGCCCGCGCACTGGTACGGGCACGCTTTCCCGAGGCCCGTGCCGCGTTTCTGGCCGGCAGTGTGCTGACCGAGCGGCGCACCCCGAACTCCGACCTGGACATCGTCGTCCTGCTCGCCGGACCACCGGCCCCCTGCCGCGAGAGCTTCGTCCATCGAGGCTGGCCCGTGGAACTGTTCGTGCAGACCGAGGCCGACTGGCGGGCCTTCGCCGAGCGGGAGACGGCCGCCCGTCGCTCGCCGCTGCTGGCCATGTGCGCGGAGGGGCTGCTGCTGACCGATGCGGACGGGCTCGGCGCGGCGCTGCAGGGCGAGGCGCGGGCGCGTCTGGCCGCCGGTCCGCCTCCGGCCTCCCCGACGGAACTGGAGGACCGGCGCTACGCGCTCACCGACACGCTGGACGACCTGCGGGGCTGCCCGGATCCGCGCGAGCGGGCGTATCTGGTCGCCGACCTGCTGCAACGAGCCTCGGAACTGGCCCTGCTGGCCGGTGGTCACTGGCTGGGCGGCGGCAAGTGGCTGTCGCGACGGCTCGCGGCGGCCGACCCCGGCCTGCACGGCAGGCTGACCGAAGGGGCAGCCGAGGCCGTCCTCGGCCCCGTGGGCGATCCACAGCGCTTCGTCACCGCGGTCGAGGAGGTCCTGGACCGGGTCGGCGGCCCGCTGTGGTCCGGCTACGCCCGCCGATGAGGGCAGGCATGCTCCACATACGCGGTCCCCGAACTATGGGGCCCCACCACATGTCCGCCTGACCTGCGCGTTCCTACGGTGTGCCAGCAACGTACCCGTCCCCACCGCACACGAGGAAGTGGCGCACATGGCCTCCGGAACGACCGCTTCATCACCGCCCGCGAACCTCAAGCGCATCGTCGCCGCCAGCCTCATCGGCACCACCATCGAGTGGTACGACTTCTTCCTCTACGCCTCGGCCGCCGCGCTGGTGTTCAACAAGCTGTTCTTCCCCGACTCCGACCCGCTCGTCGGCACGCTGCTGTCGTTCCTGACCTACGCCGTCGGGTTCGCGGCCCGGCCGCTGGGCGCGCTGGTGTTCGGGCACTACGGTGACCGGCTCGGCCGCAAGAAGCTGCTCGTGCTGAGCCTGCTGATGATGGGCGGGGCGACCTTCGCGATCGGGCTGCTGCCCACCCACGCGACGATCGGCACCGCGGCCCCCGTGCTGCTGACCGTCCTGCGGCTGGTGCAGGGCTTCGCCCTCGGTGGCGAGTGGGGCGGCGCCGTCCTGCTGGTCTCGGAGCACGGGGACGCCCGGCGGCGCGGCTTCTGGGCCTCGTGGCCGCAGACCGGGGCGCCCGCCGGGCAGTTGCTGGCCACCGGTGTGCTGTCGCTGCTGACCGCCACCCTGTCGGACGACGCGTTCGCCGACTGGGGATGGCGCATCCCGTTCCTGCTGTCGGGTCTGCTGGTGCTCGTCGGCCTGTGGGTCCGGCTCTCGGTCGACGAGTCGCCGCTGTTCAAGGCCGCCCTCGCCGCGGCCGAGCAGCGCAAGGCGGCGACCGGCGCCGTCGAGAAGATGCCGCTGCTCGCCGTGTTGCGCGACCACTGGCGGGACATCCTCGTCGCCATGGGCGCGCGGATGGCGGAGAACATCAGCTACTACGTCATCACCGCCTTCATCCTCGTCTACGCCACCACCTCCGCCGGCCTGAGCAAGCAGACCGCGCTCAACGCCGTCCTGATCGGCTCGGCCGTGCACTTCGCGGTCATCCCCGCCTGGGGCGCCCTGTCCGACCGGATCGGCCGGCGGCCCGTCTACCTCGTCGGCGCGGTGGGCGTCGGCCTGTGGATGTTCCCGTTCTTCGCGCTCATCGACAGCAAGAGCTTCGGCAGCCTGCTGCTCGCCGTCACCGTCGGCCTGATCCTGCACGGCGCCATGTACGCGCCCCAGGCCGCCTTCTTCTCCGAGATGTTCGCGACCCGGATGCGCTACTCCGGCGCCTCGATCGGCGCCCAGTTCTCGTCCGTGGCCGCCGGCGCACCGGCGCCCCTGATCGCCACCGCCCTGCTCTCCGACTACGACAGCGCCACACCGATCGCGCTGTACGTCATCGCCGCAGCCCTGCTCACGGTGGTCGCGGTCGTCTGCGCCAAGGAGACCCGCAGCCGGGACCTCGCCGACGTGGCGCCCGAGACGCCGGCCCCGGTGCGCGCGGACGTCTGAACACCGCCGGCCGTCCCCGGAACGCCCCTTCGCATCAGGCCGAGGGGGCGTTCCGCGTCAGCCGACCTCGATGCGCTTGTCCATGCCGAGCGCCTTGTGCCCGGGCACCGGGCAGTACAGGTCGTACGTGCCCTTCTTGAGGGTCACCGTCAGCGGGGCCATCTGACCTCCCTGGATGTCCTTGGTCCGGGCGTCCTCGACGCCGGGGCCGTCGATCGACAGGGCGTGCGTGATGTGGCCGGCGTTGTCGGCGACGAAGGTGTAGGTGCCGGGGGTGAAGGACGATCGGGACAGCTTCAGCCCGTACTCGGTCTCGGTGACGGTCACCCGGGTCCCCGAACCCGTGGGCTGCGCGGCGGAACTGCCCGGGCTCTTGGACTGGCCGCCGCCCCCGCTGGAACAGGCCGCCAGGACCAGGGCCGCCGTGAAGGCCGCCGCCCCCGTGCCGAGCGCCCTGCGCGTGGTGTGTGCCGAGATCGCCATCTGGCTCATCCCCTTCGATATCGACCCCTATGTCACATACGTGAGGAATCGGTGAGCCGTTCAGGCGGCGTCGGGGGAGGAGCGTACATTCGTACACTCCGGAGGGTACGGTCGTACGCATGACGGTCGACCACTTCGCTGACGACCCGCGGACGAACCTCGAACGCATGCTCGCGGGCGACCTCTACATCGCCGACGACCCCGAGATCGCCCTGCGGCAGCAGCAGGCCGTGCGCCTGGCCGCCCGCTACCAGGCCGCCTACGCCGAGGACGCCGAAGCCGCCCGGCCGCTCCTCGCCGAACTCCTCGGCTTCCTCGGTGACGGCGCGCACGTACGGCCGCCGCTGTACGTCGACTACGGCAGCAACATCACGATCGGCGCGCGCACCTTCGTCAACTACAACCTGACCGCCCTCGACGTCGCCGCCGTCACCATCGGCGAGGACTGCCAGATCGGGCCCAACGTCCAACTGCTCACGCCCACCCACCCCTTGGAGCCGCGACCCCGGCGCGACAAGCTGGAGGCCGCCAAGCCGATCACCATCGGCGACAACGTGTGGCTCGGCGGCGGCGCCATCGTCCTGCCGGGCATGACCATCGGGGACAACTCCGTCATCGGTGCCGGCGCCGTCGTCACCAAGGACGTCCCCGCCGACAGCGTCGCCGTCGGCAACCCCGCCCGGGTCGTCCGGAGTCTGTGAGCGCACCGCCATGGCCACCGGGCACACCGACCCGCAGCGCCGGGCGCGCATCCTCGACGCGACCCTCGACGTCATCGCCGACGAGGGCATCGCCCAGGTCTCCCACCGCAGGATCGCCGCGCGCGCCGGCGTCCCGCTGGGCTCGACGACCTACCACTTCCAGGGCATCGACCAGCTGCTGCGGGAGGCCTTCGGCCGCTTCACCGACCGGATGGCGGAGCTGTTCGACGCGCACCTGGGTGCCGCAGCCGACCGTGACCAGGCCCTGGAGGCCGTCGCCGACCTGGTGCACGCCCTGTCCGAGGGCGGCCGACGCGACCTCGTCCTCGCCCAGGAGCTGTACACGCTCGCCGCCCGAGACCCGGCCTACCGGACCCTGACCCAGGCGTGGATGCAGCGCAGCCGCGCCCACCTGGAGAAGCACTTCGACCCGGACACCGCCCGCCAGCTCGACGCGCTGATCGAGGGGCTGACCCTGCACCGGGCCCTGGCCGTCGAGCCCCACGGGCGGGCCCTGACCGTCGAGGCGATCTCCCGCATCACGGCAGCCGCCCCGGCCGACCGCGCCCAGCCGTGACGTCACCACACGGCGTCGCCGCCGGCCGTCAGCCCGCTGCGCGCAGGTCCTCGGTCGCTCGGGCGGAGGGCGAGAGGCGATAGGACTCGGCCAGGTCCCGCACCTCCACGGAGCGGACCACCGCGGCGGAGGTGTCCTTCGGCAGACGCAGATGCCTGCCCACGATCTTCAGCACGCTCTCGGCGAGCCGGGCCTTGAGCGCCTCGGAACGGCCGGGCAGCAGTCCCACGTCCACGTGCACGAAGAGCGCCGGCCCGCGCTCCCCTTCGCCGACGTACGCCTCCGCCGGGCGGAAGAAGGTCTTGCACACCCCCACCGAGCCGGACTGCGCGATCACGGCCGCATGCAGCTCCTTCACCAGGGTTTCGCGGTCGAGGGCGCCGGTCAGCTGCGAGGAGTGGTCGATGGTGATGTGCGGCAACGGGGGATCCTTCGCGCGGTACTGCTGGTTTCTTCAGGCAACCATTTTCCCGCACGTCGAGGGCCCGACGACGCCGGGGCCCCCGAGAACCCGATTCCGTGCGCGCCACGCCTGGTGAACACTGCGGCCATGGAATTCTTCGTCCACCACCGCGACCGGCCGGGCTCCCTCCCGCTGCGCCATGAACTCGCCGAGGAGCACTGGTCCTACATGGACGGGTACGACGAGCAGCTGATCGCGCGCGGCCCCACCTTCGCCGGTGAGGTGGTCACCGGCAGCGTGCACATCGTCGACCTGCCCGACGCGGCCGCCGCCCGGGCGTTCGCGTTCGACGAGCCCAACCAGCGGGCCGGTGTCTACCGGGACGTGCTCCTGCGCCGGTGGCGCAACATGCTGGGGCGCACGATGTGGGAGTTCCCCGGCGGCCCGGTCGACGATGACGGGTACCTGGTCCTCGGGTTCGGCTCCGGACGGGCGGCCGACGAGGACGTGCCGCCGCCCGGCCGGGACGACCTCGTCGCCTACGGCCCACTGCTGTCCGACGACGGCGCCCTGTGGCTGGGTACGGCGGCCCTGGTGCGCGCGCCGGACGCCGGAGCCGCCCGCGCGGTCCTGGCCGCCGACCGGTACGCCGCCGTGGAGGTCCACTCCTGGGAGCCGGGCGGCCGGCGGTAGGCCATGAGCCGAGGACCCTACCGCTCCCGCGGCGCCGAGTCCGGTACGGTGCGTGACAAGACGCTCACTTCCCGAAATCCTTAAATTGAATCGTTCGTTTCACTGTACGTCTCGTGTCTCACGGAGTAGGTTGCCGCCATGAGCGCTTCCCGGACTCCGACCGTTGCCGAGGAGCTGCGCGGGGCCGGGCTGCGGGTCACGGCAGCCCGCGTCGCCCTGCTCGAAACCGTCCGCGCGGGCGACCACCTCGACGTCGAGGCGATCGCCGGTGGTGTGCGCGCCCGCGTCGGTCACATCTCCGTCCAGGCCGTCTACGAAGCCCTGCACGCGCTCACCGCGGCCGGCCTCATCCGCCGCATCGAACCGGCGGGCAGCCCGGCCCGGTTCGAGGGGCGCGTGGGGGACAACCACCACCACGTCGTGTGCCGCTCCTGCGGGACCGTCGCCGACGTGGACTGCGAGGTCGGCGAGGCTCCCTGCCTGACCGCGTCCGACGACCACGGTTTCGTCATCGACGAGGCCGAGGTCATCTACTGGGGCCTGTGCCCCGACTGCTCCACCGCACGCAGTTGAAGCACCACGATCCGCTTAGTTCGGAAGGATCCGCATGTCCGAGAACCCTGACGCAATCGTCACCGATCCCAAGACGGAGGGCGCGGGTGGCTGCCCGGTCGCGCACGGGCGCGCACCGCACCCTACGCAGGGCGGTGGCAACCGCCAGTGGTGGCCTGAGCGGCTCAATCTGAAGATCCTCGCCAAGAACCCGGCCGTCGCCAACCCGATGGGCGAGGACTTCGACTACGCCGAGGCGTTCCAGAGCCTCGACCTGCCCGCCGTGAAGCGGGACATCGCCGAGGTGCTCACCACCTCGCAGGACTGGTGGCCCGCCGACTTCGGTCACTACGGCCCGCTGATCATCCGTATGGCCTGGCACAGCGCCGGCACCTACCGCATCAGCGACGGCCGCGGCGGCGCCGGCGCCGGCCAGCAGCGCTTCGCGCCGCTCAACAGCTGGCCGGACAACGCCAACCTGGACAAGGCCCGCCGCCTGCTGTGGCCGGTGAAGAAGAAGTACGGCAAGAGCCTGTCCTGGGCCGACCTGATGATCCTCGCCGGCAACGTGGCGCTGGAGTCCATGGGCTTCGAGACGTTCGGCTTCGGCGGCGGCCGCGCCGACGTGTGGGAGCCCGAGGAGGACGTCTACTGGGGTCCCGAGACGACCTGGCTCGGCGACGAGCGCTACAGCGGCGACCGCGAGCTGGAGAACCCGCTCGGCGCGGTCCAGATGGGTCTGATCTACGTCAACCCCGAGGGCCCGAACGGCAACCCGGACCCGCTCGCCGCGGCCCGCGACATCCGCGAGACGTTCCGCCGCATGGCGATGAATGACGAGGAGACCGTCGCCCTGATCGCCGGCGGCCACACCTTCGGCAAGACCCACGGCGCCGGCCCGGCCGACCATGTCGGCAACGACCCCGAGGCCGCCTCCCTGGAGGAGCAGGGCCTGGGCTGGAAGTCCACCTACGGCACCGGCAAGGGCGCGGACACCATCACCTCGGGTCTGGAGGTCACCTGGACCACCACCCCGACGCAGTGGAGCAACGGGTTCTTCAAGAACCTGTTCGAGTACGAGTACGAGCTGACCGAGTCCCCGGCCGGCGCGAAGCAGTGGGTGGCCAAGGACGCCCCGGAGATCGTCCCGGACGCGCACGACCCGTCGAAGAAGCACCGCCCGACGATGCTCACCACCGACCTGTCGCTGCGCTTCGACCCGATCTACGAGCCGATCTCCCGCCGGTTCTACGAGAACCCGCAGGAGTTCGCGGACGCCTTCGCCCGCGCCTGGTACAAGCTGACCCACCGTGACATGGGCCCGAAGTCGCTGTACCTCGGCCCGGAGGTCCCGGAGGAGACGCTGATCTGGCAGGACCCGCTGCCCGAGGCCGAGGGCGAGCCGATCGGCGCCGCCGACATCGCGGCCCTGAAGGCCAAGCTCCTCGACTCCGGTCTGACGGTCTCCCAGCTGGTCTCCACCGCCTGGGCGTCGGCCTCGACCTTCCGCGGCAGCGACAAGCGCGGCGGCGCCAACGGCGCCCGCATCCGCCTCGCCCCGCAGCGCGGCTGGGAGGTCAACGACCCCGACCAGCGCGCGCTGGTGCTGCGCACCCTTGAGGGCATCCAGCAGGAGTTCAACACCGGTGCCCGCAAGGTGTCCCTGGCCGACCTGATCGTGCTCGGCGGCTGCGCCGCCGTGGAGAAGGCCGCGAAGGACGCCGGCTTCGACATCGAGGTGCCCTTCACCCCGGGCCGCGTCGACGCGACCGAGGAGCACACCGACGTCGAGTCGTTCGAGGCGCTGGAGCCGACCGCGGACGGCTTCCGCAACTACCTCGGCAAGGGCAACCGCCTGCCGGCCGAGTACCTGCTGCTGGACCGGGCCAACCTGCTCACCCTGAGCGCCCCGGAGATGACGGTCCTCGTCGGCGGCCTGCGCGTGCTGGGCGCCAACCACCAGCAGTCGCAGCTCGGTGTCTTCACCAAGACGCCGGGTGCTCTGACGAACGACTTCTTCGTCAACCTGCTGGACCTCGGTACGACGTGGAAGTCGACCAGCGAGGACCAGACCACGTTCGAGGGCCGGGACGCGGCCACGGGCGAGCTGAAGTGGGCCGGCAGCCGCGCCGACCTGGTCTTCGGCTCGAACTCCGAGCTGCGCGCGCTCGCGGAGGTCTACGCGAGCGACGACGCGAAGGAGAAGTTCGTCAAGGACTTCGTCGCCGCCTGGGACAAGGTCATGAACCTCGACCGGTTCGACCTGGTCTGATCGCACCAGCTCCCGCCGGGCCGGCCCTCGTGGCCGGCCCGGCCTTTTGCGCCCGCTCCTCGCCCGGAGTCGATCCCGGGACTGCCGTGTAGTAAGTTCCCTTTGAAAACTCACTCGTTCGAGTCATCGGGGAGCCCGCCGTGCCGCAGGAGACGTGGACCGCTGTCGACGCCTACTTCAACGAGTTGCTCGTCGAGGAGGACGCCGCCCTGCGCGCTGCCGTGGCCGACGCGGACGCCGCGCGGCTGCCGGCCATTCAAGTGGCTCCCAACCAGGGCAAGTTGCTGCATCTGCTCGCCCGGATGAGCGGAGCCCGCACCGTCCTGGAGATCGGCACCCTGGCCGGCTACAGCACCATCTGGCTGGCCCGCGCGCTGCCCGCCGGCGGACGCGTGGTGACCCTGGAGGTGGACGAGCAGTGCGCCGCACTCGCCGCCGCCAACGTGGCCCGTGCCGGCCTTGAGGACGTCGTCGACATCCGCCTCGGCAAGGCCCTGGACACCCTGCCCCGGCTCGCGGCGGAGGGCGCCGGCCCCTTCGACCTCGTCTTCATCGACGCCGACAAGCCCTCCAACCCCGACTACCTCCAGTGGGCCCTGAAGCTGACCCGCCCCGGCAGCGTCATCGTCGGCGACAACGTCGTACGCGAAGGGGCCGTCACCGATGCCGACAGCACGGATCCGCGCGTGCAGGGCGTGCGCCGCTTCACCGAGCTCGTCGCCGCCCACCCGCGGCTGACGGCGACGACTGTGCAGACCGTCGGGGAGAAGGGCTACGACGGCTTCACACTGGCGCTGGTGACCGACTAGGCGCCGGTCACTGCGACGGCCATCCGCCGTAAGGGACGGTGATCAGCTCCATGGCGTGGCCCGCGGGGTCCAGGAAGTACACCCCGCGGCCGCCGTCGTTGTGGTTGATCGTGCCCGGGTGGCGCTGGTGCGGATCGGCCCAGTGCTCGATGCCGCGCTCGGTGATCTTCGCGTACGCCGCGTCGAACTCCTTCTCGGAGACGAGGAAGGCGTAGTGCTGCGGCGTGATCCGCTCCGCCGGCGCGGTGGCGAAGTCCAGCGTGACGCCGTTGGCGAGCTGGACCGCGACGAACGGGCCCCACTCCCCGGCGATCTCCAGCCCCAGCAGTTCCGCGAAGAACTCGGCGGACTCGTGGTTGTCCCGTGCGTGGACGATGGTGTGATTCAACTCGATGGACAAGGAATGCCTCCAACAGGCATCTCCCGACACCTCCATGCCTCACCCGGCCGGTGACCGGCACGCGATGCCGCCGGCGATCTTAGCCACTCCTCCTCGAACGCGTGTGCGCGGGGAACGGTTTTCGGTCACGCCCCCTCCAGCGTCTCGCGCAGCCATCCGTGCAGCCAGGCCCCCGCCACCAGGAAGCCGCCGGCGCCCGCCGCCCACGGCCCGCCGTCCGTGTCGGAGACCCTCGCGCCCGCCTCGCGCGCGATCAGCGCCCCCGGCAGCAGATTGGTGTCGTCGCGGCCGTACTGCCAGAACGCGTCCAGGCGCCCGGCGGCGGTGTCGGCGATCTGCCAGGACGTGGGCCCGAGGTTGCGCACGGCCGCCACGTGCGGCAGGACGGCGGTGAGCGACCGGCCCGCCGCCCCCGCCACCCCCGGCTGCCGCGCGACGAACGGCGGCTGGCTGGTCGCCACGACCGCGGCCGCCGGGTCCGCCTTGGCCGACGGGCCGATCGGGCGGCCGTCGCGCGTCGCGCCCTGCCCGAGCGCGGCGCGGTAGGTCTCCCTCAGCAGCGGCGCGTGCAGAACCGCCGCCACGGGCTCCGCGTCGCGCACCAGGGCCAGGCTCACGCAGAACTGCGGGAGTCCTTGCATGTACTGCACCGCCCCGTCGATGACGTCGACGATCCACACCTCGCCCCGCGCCGGCACGGCGGCGAGGCTGTCCAGCTCCTCCGTCCACGCCACCCCCGGCCGCAGCCGGTCCAGGCGGCGGCGCAGCACCGCGGCCGGGGCCTCCTCCGCAGCCGCGAAGGCCGCGGCGAAACCGGCGAAGTCCGCGGCCGGGGCGGGCCGCGGAGCGGTCCTGAGCAGCTCGCCGGCCTCGTGCGCGGCGGCGGTCATCCCGTCGAGCAGGGCTGTGTACGTCATCAGGGCTCCCGTGGGTGTCGTGGCGCTGTCCCGTCGCCACGATCCTGCGGCAGCCCGGGCGAACCCGTACGTTCGCGGCCTCATCGTTGAGCGATACTGACAATCATGAGCCCTGACATGGCGGATGTCGTACTCGACGAACGCGATCAGCGGCTGGTGGCCGCCCTGCAGTGCGACGGCCGGCTCACCGCCGAACGGGCCGGCGAGGTGCTGGGGATGAGCGCGCGCACCGTCCACCGGCGGTGGCAGGCCCTGATGGCCGAGGGTGCGTGCCGGGTGATCGCGCTGCCACCGCGCCCCGACCCGGCCGGCGCCCTGCTGCTGCGCATCCGCGTCCTCGGCGGCAAGCGCGACGCCCTCGCCGCCGCGCTCGCGGCCCGCCCGGACATCCCCTACGTCGACCTGTCCGCGTCCGGCGACGAGATCCTCGCCGTCTCCTGGACCCGGCCCGGCAGCCGCGACCACCTGGTGTTCCGCGAACTGCCCGCGACACGCGCGGTCACCTCGGTCACCGCCGACACGATCCTGCACGTCTTCTCCGAGGCCGCCCACTGGCGGCACGACGTCCTGACAGCGGCCGAACGCTCGGCTCTCACCCCGGCACCGGCCCCCGTCTCCGGCACTCCCGACCAGGTCGACCTCGACCTCCTCGCCGCTCTGGAGGACGACGCCCGCGCGCCCGCCGCCGCCGTCGCCGCGCGCACCGGGCATCCGGAGTCCACCGTGCGCCGCCGTATCGCCCGGCTCGCCGCGAGCGGCCGGCTGCGCACGCATGTCGTGGTCGCCCCCGAGCGGCTCGGGCTGCCGATCGACGCCAACGTCATGCTGCGCGTCGCCCCCGACCGGCTGGACGCGGCCGGGCGCGCACTCGCCGCGCACCCCGCGGTGCACGGCGCGTTCGCGACCACGGGCACCGCCAACCTCCAGGCCGCCGTCTGGATGCGCGACCTGCAGCACCTGTACCGCTTCCTCACCCGCGACCTGGGCGCCCTGGGCGTCGACGGCGCCGAGACGGTGATCATCGGGCAGGCCGTCAAGCGCCCCGGGAAGGCCCCGGGCGGCCGGGCGGCGCCGTGATGCCGGAGCTGGGGCCCGGTGCCGTGGACATCAGAGCGAGTGGGTCGTTCCGGCAGGTCAGCGGTCCAGTTCCTCCTGGAGGGGCGTCTTCGGCACCTCCCGCAGATGCTGGGACTGGCCCGGCTTGCCGCCCGCGCGGGACTGCTCGGCTCGCTGCGCGGGGCTCAGACCCTGGTCGGAGTGCGGGTCCCCACGCACCGACCGGGTCACCTCGTCGCGATTGGCGTAGCGCTCCGCCGGGATCCCGCGCAGTGCCGCGACCACGTCCCGGGAGGCGCCCGAGTGCTGGGCGGCGTCGATCAGCTGGTCCTTGCTCGCGGGGTGGCGTCCTTCACGGCGTCGGCCACCTCACGTGCGCTCGTCGTGGGTTTCATGACCGCCGCTTCCCGGGGTTGAGGGGGTGAGTGTGTCGGGTAACCACCCGTGCGGCGGTACTCACACCTTCGAACAGGCAGGCCGACGATGACGGAGCCCCTCGACATACCCCGGCCCGCCGGGGACCGGCCCCTGCGGGTCGAGACGCACGGCCTCGACGTGATCGGCGACGCCGAGCGCAAGGGCGTCCCCCGGCAGCTGTTCTGGCCCTGGTTCGGGGCGAACGTGTCCATCCTCGGACTGAGCTACGGCGCCTTCGCGCTCGGCTTCGGGATCTCCTTCTGGCAGGCGCTCGCCGCGGGGGCCGTCGGCATCGTCTTCTCGTTCCTGCTGTGCGGCTTCGTCGCGGTGGCCGGCAAACGCGGCTCCGCGCCCACGATGGTGCTCAGCCGGGCCGCCTACGGGGGGCGCGGCAACCGCCTGCCCGCCGTCGTCTCCTGGCTGCTCACCGTCGGCTGGGAGACCGTCCTGGTCTCCCTGGCGAGCATGGCCACCGCCACCGTCTTCGACCGCCTCGGCCGGGGCGGCGGCACCGGCACCGAGGTCGTGGCGCTCGTCCTGGTGGGCGCGCTGACCGTGGCCGGCGGCGTCATGGGCTTCGACCTGATCATGCGGCTGCAGAGTGTGATCACCGTGGTCACGGGCGTGCTCACGGTGGTCTACGTCGTCCTGGTCGCCGACCACGTCCACTTCGGCGCCGTCACGGCCGTCCCGGCCGGCTCCGCGCAGGAGTTCATCGGCGCGCTGGTGTTCATGATGACCGGCTTCGGCCTGGGCTGGGTCAACGCCGCCGCCGACTACTCCCGCTACCTGCCGCGCCGCTCCTCGGGCCGCGCGGTGATCGGCTGGACGACGTTCGGCGCCTCGCTGGCCCCGCTGCTCCTGCTGGTCTTCGGACTGCTGCTGGCCGGCTCCTCCGGCAAGCTGAGCGAGGCCGTCGCCGCCGACCCGATCGGCGCGCTGACCACCCTGCTGCCCACCTGGTTCCTGGTGCCCTTCGCCGTCGTCGCCGTCCTCGGCCTGGTGGGCGGAGCCGTGCTCGACATCTACTCCTCGGGGCTCGCCCTGCTCGCGGCGGGCCTTCGCCTGCCGCGCCCGCTCGCCGCGCTCGTCGACGGCGTGCTGATGCTCGCGGGCTCGGTCTACATCGTGTTCTTCGCCGACGACTTCCTCGGGCCGTTCATGGGCTTTTTGACCACCCTCGGCGTCCCCGTCGCCGCATGGTGCGGCATCGTCCTCGCCGACCTGCTGCTGCGCCGCCGCGACTACGACGAGCGGGACCTGTACCGGCCGCGGGGCCGCTACGGCGACGTACCGCCGCTGCCGTTGCTGCTCACCTTGTCCGCGACCGCGCTCGGCTGGGGCCTGGTCACCAACACCAGCGCCGACTGGCTCGGCTGGCAGGGTTATCTTCTCGGACCGCTCGGTCTCGGCGGGCGCTCCGGCGCCTGGGCGTACGCCAACCTCGGCGTCCTCGCGGCCCTCGCGTTCGCCTTCCTCGGCACCCTCGCCACCGGCCGGCGCCGGGTGCGCGCCCAGGAGGCCGCGCGGCCGTCGGCCGAGGAGGTCGCCGTATGAGCGAGGTGAGCGGGCTGCTGGCCGTCATCGACATGCAGCGGGTGTTCGCCGAGCCGGACAGCCCCTGGGCCGCCCCGCGTTTCGCCGAGGCGGCGGCAGGGGTACGGCGGCTGCTGCCGGCCTTCGGTGACCGTGTCGTCTTCACCCGCTTCCTGGCCCCGGACGAGCCGGCCGGCGCCTGGCGGGACTACTACGCGCGGTGGCCGTTCGCGCTGCAGCCGCCACACGCGCCGCTGTGGCGGCTGACGGACGAGTTCGCCTCCGTGGCCCGGCACGTCGTGGACGCCACCACCTTCGGCAAGTGGACGCCGCGGCTCGCCGAGCTGGCCGGCCCGGCGGGGCGGCTCGTCCTGGCCGGGGTCAGCACCGACTGCTGTGTGCTGTCCACCGCGCTGGCAGCCGCCGACGCCGGGGTGGAGGTGCTGGTCGCGGCGGACGCCTGCGCGGGCGCCGACGACGACGCGCACGCCAGGGCGCTGCACCTGCTGGACCTGTACCGGCCGCTGGTCCGCGTCACCACCGTCGGGGAGCTGCTGCGCGAGCCGCCCGCTCCCGACCGGCCGCGCGCGATCGGTCACCGACCAGGGGAATGATCCCCTCCGGGTCGGGTACGCGTCGCCCGACCGGGCCTGGGAGCTGTCACCCGCGACGGCCCGTACCACCGCTGCGACCAGGGAAGACACCATGGACACACCCGCGAACGACAACGCCGCCACGCCCGCCCAGCAGGCACTGGACGCGCTCGCGCGCGACACCGAGGACACAGCGGCACTGGACACGCTGGCCCACAGCGACGTGCTCGTGCCGGTGCCCGACGACGTCGGCGAGGAGGACGCCACCGACCCCTCCGCCGTGGCCCTGCCGGTGCTGGAGCAGCCGGGCGGGACCCCGGTGGTGCCGGTCTTCACCTCGGAGCCGGCGATGGCGGACCTGCTGCCCTACATCTCGCGCTACCGGCTGGTGCCGCTCGGCGCGCTGGCCGCCCAGTGGCCGGCCGACGACCTGTCCCTGACCATCGACGCCGGCTCGTCGCACCCGCTGACCCTCACCTCGGAAGGCGTACGGACCCTGCTGGCGCGGCCGTAGGCCCTGCCGTTCGAGGCCGCCCCGGGTCTACTCCGGCCGTTCCCCGAGCATCCGCTCCAGCACCTCACGCTGGAGCGGGCGCACCCGCGCGTGCAGCTCGCGGCCCTGGTCGGTCAGGGCGACCCACACCCCGCGCCGGTCCTCGGCGCACACCGAGCGCTCCACCAGGCCGTCCTTCTCCAGGCGGCCGATGAGGCGGGACAGGGCGCTCTGGCTGAGATGCACCTGCCCGACCAGGTTCTGCACCCGGCACTGCTCCCCCGGGCAGGGCGAGGCGGCGGCCAGGATGTCGAGCACCTCGAAGTCGCTCGCGCCCAGGCCGTGCGGGTGCAGGGCCCGGTCGATCTCGCACATCGTGCGGGCGTGCACGGACAGGATGTCCCGCCACCGCTCTTCGAGCCGCGCCTCGGCCGTCTTCGCTGCCATACCCGCACGTTAGCACCGATCCGGCCATTCATTGCCTATGCAACTAGTGCGCGTGCAAGCGGACCGTGCCGGCGGACCGGCGGTCTCAGGACACCGGGTCCTGGAGCAGTCCCACCATGTTGCCGTCGGCGTCCTTGACCGAGGCGATCAGCCGGCCGTTGCCGACGTCCCGGACGTCCTGGACCACCTCGGCGCCCGCCTGGAGCAGAGCCGCGAGCCGCTCCCGCAGATCGCTCACGTGCCAGAACGGCACCGGCCCGGTCAGGCCCTGGGCGTGCCCGTTCGGGTCCAGACCCACGTCCTGCCCCTCGGCCTTGAAACCGACGTAGTACGGCTGGTCGACATACGGCTCGACGCCGAGCAGGGCCGCGAACACGGCCTTGGCCCGGTCCTTGTCCTTGACGGGGTAGATGATCGTCTGCACACCGGCGGTCATGGCACTCACTCCTCGAAGGGACGGCTCCCGACGGGTTGTCCGTCGGTGTCCCCACGCTAGGACGGCGGGGCCCACCCCGGCTTCTCGGATCCTGACCGGTGTCACTCCGCCGGGTCAGTGGCTCACGTGGAGGCCCGCTTGACCAGTTCCGTCGGCAGGATCACCGCCGCCGGGTCCTCGCCGCCGATCTGGGCGAGCAGCACCCGGACCATCTCGGCGCTGATCCGGTCCCAGGGCTGCCGTATGGTCGTCAGCTCCGGGCTGGCGGACAGGGCGGCGGGGGAGTCGTCGAAGCCGCCCACCGCGACGTCCTCGGGGACCCGGCGCCCGGCCCGGTGCAGGGCGGTGAGCACACCCTGCGCCATCAGGTCGGACGCCACGAACACCGCGTCCAGGTCGGGCGCCCGCTGGAGCAGCCGCTCGGCGGCCTCCTCGCCGCTGGCCCGGCTGTAGTCGCCGGAGGCGATCAGCCGCTCGTCGACCGTGATACCCGCCTCGGTGAGCACCTCCTTGTAGCCGGCGAGGCGTTCGACACCGCCCGGGGTGTCCAGCGGGCCGGTGACCGTGCCGATCCGGCGCCGACCGAGGGAGAGCAGATGGCGCACCATGTCCCGGGCACCGTCCCGGTCGTCGGCGGCCACGTAGCTCACCTTCGAGCCCAGCCCGATCGGCTTGCCGCACGCCACGAGCGGCACGCCCGCCTCGCGCAGCTCCTGGGCCACCGGATCGCCGGAGTGGCTGGAGACCAGCAGCACCCCGTCGACATGGCCCGCGGTGATGTACCGCGTGATGCGCCGCCGTTCGTCCTCGTTGCCCGCCAGCATCAGCAGCAGCGGGACGTCGTGCGCGGCCAGCGCCTGGGTGCAGCCGCGCAGCAGGACGTTGAAGTTGGGGTCCTCGAAGAACCGCTCCTGCGGCTCGGTGAGGAGGAAGCCGACCGAGTCCGACCGCCCGGTGATCAGCGAACGCGCGTGCCGGTTCACCACGTAACCGGTCTTGCGGATGGCCGCGTTGACGGCCTCCTGCGCGGCGGGGCTGACGTAGTGCCCGCCGTTGAGCACGCGCGAGACGGTGCCGCGCGAGACCCCCGCCTCACGCGCCACGTCATGGATCGTCGGTGGCTTGCGCCGGCCCCCCGATGCACTCATGGTCATGACTTTACGGCCCCGGAGAGCAGGTCCAGACTCCAGAACCGCTGGATGACCAGGAACAGGGCGACCAGCGGCAGCACCGCGAGGAACGCACCCGTGATCACCAGCGTGTAGAGCGCGGGCTGGTTGGAGCCCTGCTCCAGCAGCGTGTACAGGCCGAGCGTGATCGGGAACTTCTCGTCGTCGCTGAGCATGATGAACGGCAGCAGGAAGTTGTTCCACACCGCGACGAACTGGAACAGGAACACCGTCACCAGGCCGGGCACCATCATCGGCAGCGCGATCCGGGTGAAGATGCGCCACTCGCTCGCCCCGTCCATCCGGCCGGCCTCCACGACGTCCGCGGGCACGGCGGCGGCCGCGTAGATCCGCGAGAGGTAGACGCCGTACGGCGAGAGGATCTGCGGCAGCAGCACGGACAGATAGGAGTCCGTCAGGTCCGCCTTTGCCAGCAGCAGGTACTGCGGCACGGCGAGGATCACCGGCGGCATCAGCACACCCGCGAGCAGCACGTTGAACACCGTCTCGCGGCCCTGGAAGCGGTAGGTGGCCAGCGCGTAGCCGCTGAACGCGGACACCACCGTCGACAGCAGCGCGCCGAGGCCCGCGTACAGCGCGGAGTTGCCCATCCATTCCCAGTAGACGCCGTCGCGGTAGGCGTTCAGATCGTGCAGGTTGGCGGTGAAACCGCTGCCCGGCAGGAAGGTGAACGTGGAGAACAGCTCCTTGCCCGACTTGGTCGCCGCGACCACCACCCACGCCACCGGCAGCAGGCAGTACAGCGCGCCCAGCAGCAGGGTCACCGTGGGGACCAGGGCGATCCGGCGGCGCATGGGCCTCCCCCCGCCGGAGGCAGGGGGAGGCCCCTGGGCGGTCCCCGGCGTCGTGCCGGCGGCGGGCGCGGCCTTGCGGAGGGCGAGGGAACTCATCGGGTGGCCTCCTGCTTGGTGCGGCGGTTGGTGGCCCGCAGGAAGCCGAACGACAGCACCAGCGTGGCGATCGCGATGAGCACGGCTTCGGCGGCGGCCGCGTAGACGTCACCGGTGCCGAAGGCGTCCCGGTGGACCTTCATCAGCGGACTCCACGTCGTGGACACGGAGTTGGTGAGCGGCTTCAGCGTCGTCGGCTCGTTGAATACCT
This sequence comes from Streptomyces sp. Ru71, assembly GCF_002920535.1. Classification (GTDB taxonomy): domain Bacteria; phylum Actinomycetota; class Actinomycetes; order Streptomycetales; family Streptomycetaceae; genus Streptomyces. Next base: position 19,570 of record NZ_PQSS01000081.1, read on the forward strand.
GGAGTGTCGCGATGATCGAGAAGAAGAAGGTCAGCACCAGCGAGGGCGCGACCATCGGGATCTTGATACGCAGCGCGATCTGCAGCGGGGTCGCGCCGTCCAGCTTCGCCGCCTCGTACACCTCGGCCGGGATGGCCTGCAGCGAGGTGTAGATGACGATCATGTTGAAGCCGGTGCCGCCCCAGACCGCGATGTTGGACAGGGCGAGGTAGAGCGGACCGCCGTCCAGCAGGTTCGGCTGCGGCAGGTCCAGCTTCTGCAGCAGGTAGGAGAAGGGGCTGACGTCCGGCAGGTACAGAAAGCCCCACAGCAGCGCCGCCACCACGCCGGGGACGGCGTACGGCAGGAAGATCGCGAGCCGGGTGAAGGGGGCGAGGCGGACCTTGTCGGAGTCGAGCATCAGCGCGAACAGCAGGGCGAGTCCGAGCATGACCGGGACCACGATGCAGCCGTAGCCCAGCACGCGCAGCGCGCCGTGCACCAGCTCGCTGTCGGTCAGCGCGTCGGTGTAGTTCTCCAGGCCGGCCCAGACCTCGCTGCGGGCGTTCGCCCCGAGGCCCAGCCCGGAGACGTGCACCTTGCGGAAGCTGAGCCAGACCGCGTAGCCGATGGGCAGCGCGAAGAACAGGACGAACAGGATCATCGCGGGGAAGAGGAAGGCGTACGGGGCCGATCTGGCCCCGTACGGCCTCGTGCGTGCGGTGGTCGTCACTGAGCGACCTCGAAGCCCTGCTTCTTCATGTCGGCCACGGTGTCGGCCTGCATCTTCTTCAGCGCGGCCCCGAAGTCCGACTTGTTCTTGGCGGCGGCGCCGAAGGCGTCCTTGAAGGACGTGTAGGCGACGTTGACGTTCGGGCCCCAGGCGGACGGCGCGGTGGTCTCGGCGATGTCGGCGGCCTTGGTGTAGAAGTCGACCTGGTGGGAGAAGAACTCCGGCGGGCTCTGGAAGGCGCCGCTGAGCTGCGCCGAGGTGGAGGCCGGGTAGATGCCGCTCTCCTTGGCGAGCGCGTTGAGCGCCTGGGCGTCGGTGTTCAGCCAGGCGGCGAACTTGGCGGCGGCGTCCTTGTGCGGGGAGTCCGTGGTGACGGCGGTGGAGGAGCCGCCCCAGCTGCCGGTGCGGTTCTCGCTCTTGGACCACTGGGGGAGCGGGGCCATGGCCCACTTGCCCTTGGTGTCCGGCGCGGCCGTGGTCAGCGTGCCGGGCGCCCACACCGCGCTGACCCACGCGATCTGCTTGCCGGTGTCCAGCGCCTTGTTCCAGGCGGGGGTGTACATCGGCTGGTTGTCGATGGCGCCCTCCTTGACCAGGCCGCCCCAGAACGTGGCGACCTTCTGCGTCGCCGCGTCGTCGATGCCGACCTTCCACTTGTCGCCGGAGGTCGTCCACCACTTCGCGCCGGCCTGCTGGGCCAGGCCCGCGAAGAGACCGGAGTCGTTGGCGGAGAAGGTGGTCAGGGCCTTGTCGGGGGCCTTCTTCTTCAGCGCGCGGGCCGTCTGGGCGAACTCTTCCCAGGTGGTGGGCACGGTCAGGCCGTAACTCTTGAACAGGTCCGCGCGGTAGTAGAACATCATCGGCCCGATGTCCTGGGGTATCGCGTAGACCGCGTCGGTGCCCAGCGTGGTCTGCTGCCAGACGCCGTCGGCGAACTTGCCCTTGACGTCGCCCACGCTCTTGGCGATGTCCGCGAGCGCGTCATTGCTGACCAGCGTCGGCAGCGCCTGGTACTCCGCCTGCACCAGGTCCGGGCCCTTGCCGGCCTTGTGCGCGGTGAGGATCTTGGTGACCAGCGTGTCGCCGGACGCCTGCTTCTTCACCGTGACGGTGATCTGCTCCTTCTTGCCCGGGCCCTTGTTCCACAGGTCCACGACCTTGTCCATACCGGGCGTCCACGTCCAGTACGTCAGCGAGACGGGACCGGACTGTGCGTCGCCCTGGTCGTCGGACGAGCCGCAGGCGGCGAGGGCGGTGGCGCCGAGCGCGACGGCGACGGCGGAAGTCACGAGGCGACGGCGCTTCGTGTACGGCATGGATCTCTCCCCTGACCTGGGTCTCACGCTCGCTGCGGAGACCTGCCATGCTTCTGTGAGCGTTCACAGTAGAGAAACATCCCGGACACTTGTCAATGGTTGTTGCTGTGCGGTTATGTTGGGCTCACACCGCCGCCGATGTGTGTGCACGTTCCCAAATGATCGAACCAACGGGAGAACCCATGCCGGACACGACCCCCAGGGGCCTCACCAGGCTCGCCTTTGGAGGGGACTACAACCCCGAGCAGTGGCCGGAATCCGTCTGGCAGGAGGACGTCCGGCTGATGCGGGAGGCCGGCGTCACCATGGTGAGCGTCGGCATCTTCTCCTGGGCCCTGCTGGAACCGGCTCCGGGGGAGTACGACTTCGGCTGGCTCGACCGCGTCATCGACCTGCTGCACGAGGCCGGCATCCGCGTCGACCTCGGCACCCCCACCGTGGTGCCGCCCGTCTGGTTCTACCGCGCCCACCCCGAGGCCCTGCCGGTCACCGCCGACGGCGTACGCCTGGAGTTCGGCTCCCGCGGCGCCATCTGCCACAGCAATCCCCACTACCGTGCGGCCGCCGCGAACATCACCACCCGGCTCGCCGAGCGCTACGGCGACCACCCGGCGCTCGCGATGTGGCACGTGCACAACGAGTACGGCGTCCCCGTCTCCGCCTGCTACTGCGAGAACTGCGCCGCCCACTTCCGTCGCTGGCTGCACGACACCTACGGAAGCGTCGACGCCGTCAACGAGGCCTGGGGCACGGCCTTCTGGGGACAGCGCTACGCCGCCCTCGACCAGATCAACCCGCCGCGCGCCACGCCCACCGTCGGCAACCCGGCCCAGGCGCTGGACTACCGGCGCTTCGCGGACGCCACCATGCGCGAGAACTTCCGCGCCGAGCGGGACATCCTGCACCGCCTCTCACCCGGCGTGCCCGTGACGACCAACTTCATGACCGCCCTCAGCCAGTGCGACTCCGTCGACTACTGGGCCTGGGGCCGCGAGGTGGACCTCGTCACCAACGACCACTACCTGATCACCGACGGCCGCCGCACCCACGTCAACCTCGCCATGGCCGCCGACCTCACCCGCTCCGTCGCCGGCGGCGCCCCCTGGCTGCTGCTGGAGCACTCCACCTCCGGCGTCAACTGGCAGCCCCGCAACCCCGCCAAGGCGCCCGGGCAGATGGCCCGCAACTCCCTCGGCCACGTGGCCCGAGGCTCCGAGGGCGCGATGTTCTTCCAGTGGCGCCAGTCCCGGCGCGGCGCCGAGAAGTTCCACTCGTCGATGCTGCCGCACGGCGGCACCGACACACGCGTGTGGCGCGAGGTCGTCGAACTCGGCGCCGGTCTCGACGCGTTGACGGAGATCCGCGGCACCCGCACGCGCGCCGACGTGGCGATGCTGTGGGACTGGCAGTCCTGGTGGGCGCAGAACCTCGACTGGCGGCCCAGCGAGGACCATGACGCCCGCGAGCGCGCCGACGCCTTCTACGAGGCGCTCTACGACCGTCACCTCACCGTCGACTTCGCCCACCCGGAGGCCGACCTCTCGCGCTATCCGCTGGTCGTCGTGCCCGCCCTCTACCTGATGACCGAGGCGGCCGGGAACAACCTCAAGGCGTACGTCGAGCAGGGCGGCACCCTCGTGGTGTCGTACTTCTCCGGCATCGTCGACGAGCACGACGCCGTCCACGAGGGCGCCTACCCCGGTGTGCTGCGCGACGCCCTGGGCCTGACCGTCGAGGAGTTCTCGCCGCTGCTGCAGGGCGAGCGGGTGCGCGTCAGCGGCCCCGACGGCTCCGAGCTGAGCGGCGACGTATGGACGGAGTTCCTGGTGCCGCGCGGCGCCGAGACGGTGTGGACCTACGCCGACGGCCCCACCGCCGGCCGGCCCGCGATCACCCGTCACCGCCTCGGCGAGGGCACCGCCTGGTACGTCTCCACCCGCCTCGGCCACGAGGGGCTGGACGCGCTGCTCGGCTGGGCCGCCGAGGACGCGCGCATCGCCCCGCGCGCCGATTTGCCGCGCGACGTCGAGGTCGTGCACCGCACCGGCGAGCAGGGCTCCTACCTGTTCGCGATCAACCACACCGCTGCCGACGCCAAGGTGCCGCTGGAGACCTCCGGCACCGAGCTGCTGACCGGCGAACGCGCCGCGGGCCGGCTGGTCGTGCCCGCGGGAGCCGTCCGGGTCGTGCGACTCGACGGCTGACCGTCTCCCCTCCGCCCGCGTGAGCCGCCAAGCCGCGGGCGGAGGGGGCACGCCTCCACCTCCCGGTGGAAGGCCCCACTTTCCACGTCGAAGGGACGACGGACGACGATGTTCCATCCCGGACGCACCATCAGGGCCGTGCTGCTGCCGCTCGTTGCCGGGCTCGCCCTCACCGCCCTGCCCGCCCAGAGCGCACACGCCGCCTCGACGCTCACCAACGGCGGTTTCGAGGCCGACGGCACCGGCAGCGCCGCGCCCAGCGGCTGGTCGGAGTACGGCGACACCGGCGCGAGCTACACCGAGGCCGGCGGCCACAGCGGCGGCTACCGGCTCAGCCACTGGTCGTCCTCCGCCTACAAGGTGGAGACCTACCAGTACCTCTCGGGCCTGGCCAACGGCTCCTACACGCTCACCGCCTGGGTCCGCTCCAGCGGCGGGCAGAAGGCCGCCTACATAGCCCTGAAGAACTGCGGCGGCACCGAGCAGCGCACGGACCTGCCGGTCTCCGCCGGGGGCTGGATCAGGATCGTCACGCCGGTCAAGGTCACCGGCAACCAGTGCACGATCAGCATCAACAGTGACGCGAACGCCGGCAACTGGATCAACGTGGACGACCTGACCTTCACGTCGGGGACCACCGGACTGGCCGTCAAGGGTGCCGACATCTCCTCCCTCGCCAAGAGCGAAGCGTTCGGCGGCGTGTACCGGACCGCTTCCGGCACCACCGGCGACGCGGTCACCATCCTGAAGAACGCCGGCATGAACTACGCGCGCCTGAAGGTCTGGGTGAACCCCGCCGACGGCTACAACGACAAGGCCCGCGTGCTCGCCATGGCCAAGCGCGTCAAGGCCGCCGGCATGAAGCTGCTGGTCGACTTCCACTACTCCGACACCTGGGCCGACCCGGGCGCCCAGACGAAGCCGGCCGCCTGGGCGGGCCACTCCTACGGTCAACTCAAGACGGATGTGTACAACCACACCTACGACGTCTTGAACGCCTTGAAGGCCCAGGGCACCACAGCGGACATGGTCCAGGTGGGCAATGAGATCAATGGCGGCATGCTGTGGAGCGAGGGTTCCACCGACGACTGGACCCAGCTGGCCGGTCTGCTCAACAGTGGATACAACGCGGTCAAGGCGGTCAACTCCTCCACCCTCGTCGCCCTGCACCTGGCCAAGGGCGGCGACCTCTCCGGCACCCGCTGGTGGTTCGACAACGCCGTGGCCAACGGCGTGAGGTTCGACGCGATCGGCCTGTCCTACTACGGCTACTGGCACGGCCCGCTGTCCGACTTCCAGACCACCCTCGACGACGCCGCCTCCCGCTACGGCAAGCCGGTCTTCGTCGCCGAGACGGCCTACCCCTTCCGGCTGGACAGCGACGACGCGCTCACCAACCAGATCGACACCACCGGCGAGCTGGTGAGCGGCTACCCGGCGAGCGTGGCCGGGCAGACGGCGTGGATGAACACCGTCGCGAACATCGTGGAGGCCGTCCCGAACGGCCGCGGTCTCGGCGTCTTCTACTGGGAGGCGACCTGGACCGCGGTGACCGGCAACGGCTGGGACCCCGCCGACGCCTCCTCCGGCAACGGCTGGGAGAACCAGGCGCTGTTCGGCTACGACGACAGGGCGCTGACGTCGATGTCCTGGTTCAGCCACCGCTGACCTCATCCGGCGCGGCGCACCGCACCGGGCCCGGCCACCGCGACGGTGGCCGGGCCCCGCCCGTGCCGCAGCCGGGCGCCGGCCCCCGCCCGTGCCTCAGCCGCTGCCCGTTCCTCAGTCCCCGCGCCTGCCTCAGCTCCCCGCCGGCCCGGAACCGTTGGCCGACGCATCCCGGACAACGCGCGCCAAGTCCGGTACGCGAAGGCTGCCGCCGGGCAACAGTGGGAAGACGCGGTACGAAGGCCCGGCTCAGGCACCGGAGGGGGACACGATGGTGAGGGCTCCCGTCAGCGAGAGGCGTCTGGACATCCTGCAGTGGCTCAAGCACCGGCCCACGCCCGTCGTGGCGCCGCGCGGCGGCGATCCCGCGCACTGCGGCGTCACCGGTGAGGCGATCGCGGCCGGCCTCCGCCTGCCCCTGCGCATCGTCCGGTCCGACCTCGCCCTGCTCACCCGCGTCGGACTGCTGCGGGCCGACCGGGCCGGACCCCTCACCTACTACCGGCGGGACGAGGTCCGGATCGCCGAGGTGGCCCGCATGTTCGAGAAGGGCTGGTGACCCGCCCGGCATGGACCGCCCCACGGCACTGCGCCCACTGCGCTACGTCCGCCTCCCCGGCCACGGCCCCGAGGACGTGATCGCCGACCCGCACGGCCGGATCCTCACCGGCGTGGCCGACGGCCGCATCCTGCGCCTGGCCGGCCTGACCGAGCCGGAAGCCCCGCCCCGCGTCGAGACGCTCACCCGGACCGGCGGCCGACCGCTGGGCCTGGAACTGCTGCCCGACGGCGACCTGCTGATCTGCGACGCCGAACGCGGCCTGCTGCGCGCGGACCTCGGCACCGGCTCCGTACGGGTCCTGGTGGACGAGGTGGCGGGGGAGCGCCTGCGGTTCGCCAGCAACGCCGTCGCCGCACCCGACGGCAGCGTCTTCTTCACCGTCTCCAGCCGCCGCCACCCCCTGCAGAACTGGATCGGCGACATCGTCGAGGACACCCGCACCGGCCGCCTGCTCCGCCTCGGCCCCGGTGCCGCCACCCCCGAGGTCGTGCTGGAGGGGTTGCGCTTCGCCAACGGCCTCGCCCTGAGCGCCGACGGCACCTTCCTGATCCTGGCCGAGACGAGCGCGTACCGGCTCACCCGCTACTGGCTCACCGGACCCCGGGCCGGGCGGAGCGAACCCTTCGCCGAGAACCTCCCCGGGATGCCCGACAACCTGTGGCGGTCGGGCCCCGGCGGACCGGTCTGGGTCGCGCTCGCCGGCGCCCGCGTCCCCCCGCTCGACGTGCTCCACCGGGCCGCGCCCGCCGTACGCCGGGCCGCCGCCCGCGCGGCCGTACGCGCCCCCTTCCGCCCCACCGGCACCATCGGCGTCCTGGCCGTCGACGACGACGGCCGCGTCGTCCACCACCTCGCCCGGCGCCACTCCCGCTTCCGCATGGTCACCAGCGCCTGCACGACGGCCGGCCGGCTGGTCCTCGGCAGCCTGTGGGAGCCGGGCGTCGCGGTCTGCGCCCTGCCCACCGACGGGTGAGCCGCCGCCCGGCCCGGCGCTAGGCTGGTGCCGGCCGTGATCACCTGCACGGTGAGCAGGAGACGTACGACATGACAGCCCCGGAAGCCGAGAGCCTCCGCCTCCCGACCGCCCCGCGACGCCGGTCCACCTGGCGCGGTCAGCTGCCCGTCGTCGCGGTGGTCGCCCTCGGCGGCGGCTGCGGCGCGGCCGCCCGCTACGGAGCCGGGCTGGCCTGGCCCGCGCAGAGCGCCGGATTCCCCTGGACGACCATGTTGATCAACATCACCGGCTGCGCGGTGATGGGCGTGTTCATGGTCCTGATCACCGAGGCCCTGGCCGTGCACAAGCTGGTGCGGCCGTTCTTCGGCACCGGGGTTCTGGGCGGTTTCACCACCTTCTCCACCTACGCCGTCGACGCGCAGCAGCTCATCGACCACGGCCACGCGCGTACCGCGCTGACCTATCTGGCCGCGACGCCGCTCGCGGCGCTCCTCGCGGTGTGGCTCGCCGCCACGGCGACCCGCCGCGTCCTGACCTGGAGGCAGCCATGACCAGGCTGACCGGACGAGCCCTGCGCCTGACCGTCTTCATCGGCGAGACGGACACCTGGCACCACAAGCCCCTGTACGCGGAGATCGTGCACCGCGCCCACGCGGCCGGGCTCGCCGGGGCCAGCGTCTTCAAGGGCGTCGAGGGCTTCGGCGTGTCCTCCCTGATCCACACCTCGCGGCTGCTGTCGCTGAGCGAGGACCTGCCGGTGGCGATCGTCGTCGTGGACACCGAGGAGCGGGTGCGCGCCTTCCTGCCGCAGCTGGACGAGCTGGTCGGTGAGGGACTGGTGATCCTCGACGACTGCGAGGTGATCCGGTACGTGGGACGCGACGCCGAACCGGGCGAATCGGGCGGGAAGGGTAAGAAGTCGTTGTGAACTGGCTGCTCGTCGTCGCCGGGGGCATGGTCGGCGCACCCCTGCGCTATCTCACCGACCGCACGGTGCAGTCCCGGCACGACTCGGTCTTCCCCTGGGGTACCTTCACGGTCAACGTCGTCGGCTGCGTCGTCCTCGGCGTGCTGACCGGCGCGGCGGCCGCGGGCGCCGCGGGCTCCCACCTCCGGCTGCTGCTGGGCACGGGCCTGTGCGGGGCGCTGACGACGTACTCGACCTTCTCCTACGAGACGCTGCGGCTGACCGGGACCGGTGGCCGTCTCTACGCGGTGCTCAACGTCCTGGGGAGCGTGGCCGCAGGCCTCGGCGCGGCGTTCGCCGGGGTGGCCCTCGCCCAGGCGGTGTGGCCGTAGGCGCGGCCTCCAGCACTCATGTAGTAAGACTGTCCCGCCCCACTGTATCCGTATGCCCTCCAAGAACGGGAACCCATGAGCGTCATCAGCGTCGGCCAGGCCGTCGTCCTCGGAGCCGTCGAGGGAGTGACCGAGTTCCTCCCCGTCTCCTCCACCGGACATCTCAAGATCACCGAGGGGCTGATGGGGATTCCCGTCGACGACGACGCCGTCGTGGGGTTCTCGGCCGTCATCCAGGTCGGCGCCATCGCGGCCGTGCTCGTTTACTTCTTCAAGGACATCGTCCGGATCGTCTCCGCGTGGGGGCGCGGCCTGGTCGACAAGGAGCAGCGGTACCACCACGACTACAAGTTCGCCTGGTGGGTGATCGCCGCCACCGTCCCGATCGTGATCGTCGGCCTGGCCGCCAAGCCGCTCATCGAGGGCCCGCTGGCCTCCCTGTGGGTGGTGGCCGGCTCGCTGATCGTCGGCAGCGGCGTGATGTGGGCGGCCGACCAGATGGGCCGGCACAAGCGCGGTGAGGACGACACCTCGTTCAAGGACGCGATGCTGGTCGGCTGCTCGCAGATCCTCGCGCTGCTCTTCCCGGGCTTCTCCCGCTCCGGCGCCACGATGTCCACCGCGCTCATGCTCGACCTGGACCGGGTGGCCGCCACCCGCCTGTCCTTCTTCCTCGGCATCCCCGCCCTGACCGGCGCGGGCCTGTACGAGCTGAAGGACGCCCTCGGCACCGGCGTGGGCGCGGCCCCGCTGGCCGTCGGCACGATCGTGTCCTTCATCGTGGCCTACGCCTCCATCGCCTGGCTGCTGAAGTTCGTGGCCAAGCACTCCTTCAACGCCTTCGTGGTCTACCGCATCGTCGTCGGCGTGCTGCTGATGGGCCTGCTCAGCACGGGTGTGCTCGACGCCTGACCTGTGCCCTGCTGGGGGCGGTAAGCCGATTTACAGGCTTGCCGCCCCCTGAATTTTTCCTTCCATCCGCCTTGACACGGCCCCGCGGCCACACGGAGTATCTCTCCCGTGAACCTGTCAGACAGCCGGACAGCCGGACAGCCTCCGCGACGCATCAGCGCCATGGAAGCGGTGCTGAGCCATCTGCGCGCCGCCATCGAACGCGGCGAGTACGCCATAGGCGACAAGCTCCCCAGCGAAGCGGAGCTGTGCCGCACCCTGGAGGTCTCCCGGCCGGTCCTGCGCGAGGCGCTGCGCGCCCTGCAGACGATGGGCCTGACGGTCTCGCGTACCGGCAAGGGCACCTTCGTCGTCGCCAACGCCGTCGAGGACCCCACCTTCGGCGACTACGCGGCCAGCGACCTGCTGGAGGTGCGCCGGCACATCGAGATCCCCGTCGCCGGATACGCCGCCGTGCGCCGCACCCCGGAGAACCTCGACCACCTGGCGCATCTGCTGGACCGCATGGAGCGGGAGACGGACACCACCGCGTGGGTCGCGATGGACACCCTCTTCCACCTCGCCGTGGCCGAGGCCGCCCAGAACCCGGTCTTCCGCCGGGTCATCGAGGAGATCCGCGACGCACTGGCGCGTCAGTCGGCCTTCCTCAACGAGCTGGGCGGCCGGCGCGAGCAGTCCAACCGCGAGCACCGGGCGATCGTCGAGGCGCTGGTCGACGGTTCCGAGCACGACGCGATCGAGGCCATGGCCCACCATCTCGACCGCGTCGAGACCACCCTCACCGACATCGTGCGCCCCGCGCGCACGACACACCCCATGGAAGGCGGACCAGAGGCGTGAGCGAACAGCACCTCAAAGACGAGACGCGCCCCTCGACCCGTCACATCGACGCCGGAGACGCGGGCTACAGCAAGTCCCTGAAGTCCCGGCACGTCAACATGATCGCCATCGGCGGAGCGATAGGCACCGGCCTGTTCCTCGGGGCGGGCGGCCGCCTGGCCGACGCCGGCCCCTCCCTGTTCATCGCGTACGCGGTCTGCGGAATCTTCGCCTTCCTGGTCGTACGCGCCCTGGGCGAACTCGTCCTCTACCGCCCCTCCTCCGGCGCGTTCGTGTCCTACGCCCGTGAGTTCCTGGGCGAGAAGGGCGCGTACACCGCGGGCTGGATGTACTTCCTCAACTGGGCGACGACCGGCATCGCCGACATCACGGCGGTGGCCACCTACACCCACTACTGGGGCATGTTCTCCGACATCCCCCAATGGTTGATCGCATTGATCGCCCTGGCGATCGTCCTGACCGTCAACCTGATCTCGGTGAAGATCTTCGGCGAGCTGGAGTTCTGGTTCGCGATCATCAAGGTCGCCGCGCTGGTCACCTTCATGTGCATCGGCATCTTCCTCCTGGTGACCCGGCACCCGGTCGACGGAACGACCCCCGGCCCGTCCCTGATCACCGACAACGGCGGCGTCTTCCCCAACGGCCTGCTGCCCATGCTGCTGATCATCCAGGGCGTCGTCTTCGCCTACGCCTCCGTCGAACTGGTCGGCGTCGCGGCCGGTGAGACCGAGAACCCTGAGAAGATCATGCCGAAGGCGATCAACTCGATCATGTGGCGCGTGGGCCTGTTCTACGTCGGCTCGGTCGTCCTCCTGTCGATGCTCCTGCCGTGGAACAAGTACACGTCGGGCGAGAGCCCCTTCGTGACGGTCCTGTCCAACATCGGCGTCCCCGCGGCAGGCGGCGTGATGAACCTGGTCGTCCTCACCGCGGCCATGTCATCGCTCAACTCGGGCCTGTACTCCACGGGCCGCATCCTGCGGTCCATGGCGGTCAGCGGCTCGGCCCCGAAGTTCACCGCGCGGATGAGCCGCACCCAGGTCCCCTACGGCGGCATCCTGCTCACCAGCGGCATCTGCGTCCTCGGCGTCGGCCTGAACTTCGTCGTCCCCAAGGACGCCTTCGAGATCGTCCTGAACTTCGCGGCGATCGGCATCCTCGCCACCTGGGGCATGATCATGATCTGTCACCTGCGCTTCTGGCAGAAGACGCAGCAAGGCGAACTGACCCGCCCCGGCTACCGCCTCCCGGGCTCCCCCTGGACCGAACTCGTGACGTTGGCCTTCCTCGCCTCCGTCCTGATCCTCATGTACGCCGACGGCGGCGCCGGACGCACCACCGTGCAGTGCCTGCCGCTGATCGTCGGCGCCCTCGTCGCGGGCTGGTACGCCATCCGCGGCCGCCTCGCCAGGGCCGGCACGTGACCCGCGCCGGCCGTCACCACCCCCTACCCAACCAGGCAGAGATGTACAGCAGTTCCCTGGCGGACGCACCCCAGATCCGCGAACCCCTCCACGCCCCCGTCGCCCACCTCATACGCGGCGGCGTGATCGAGGGCATCCACTACGGCTCGGTGGCCGTCCTCCACCCCGACGGCACTCCCGCCTTCCAACTCGGCGACATCGAGGCGGCGTTCTACCCCCGCTCGGCCGTCAAGCCGCTCCAGGCGGTGGCCATGGTCCGAGCCGGCCTGCCGCTCGACGGCGACCTCCTCTCCCTCGCCGCGGCCAGCCACTCCGGCGAAGAGGTCCACCTCAAGGGCACCCAGCGCATCCTGGAACTGGCCGGCCTCACCGAGGACGACCTGCGCAACGTCCCCGACCTGCCCTTCGACCCGGCCGTACGGGACACCTGGATCCGGGAGGGACGCGGCCCGTCCCGCCTGGCCCAGAACTGCTCGGGCAAGCACGCGGCCATGCTGTACACCTGCAAGCTCAACGGCTGGTCCCTGGAGGACTACCTCGATCCCGGCCACCCCCTCCAGAAGGCCATCGCCGAGATCGTCGAGGACCTCACCGGGCAGCGGATCGCGCAGGTCACGGTGGACGGCTGCGGCGCCCCCCTCTTCTCCATCTCCCTGCACGGCCTGGCCCGGGCGGCGGCCCGCATCACCACGGCGGCCCCCGGCACCCCGGAGTCCCGCGTGGCCGACGCGATGCGCGACCACGCCGAGATGGCCTCCGGCACGGGCCGCGACGTGGCCGCGCTGATGCGGGCGGTGCCGGGACTGCTGGCCAAGGACGGCTTCGAGGGCGTCCAGGTGGCGGCGCTGCCGGACGGCCGGGCGATCGCGGTCAAGATCGCCGACGGGGCGAACCGGGCGCGTATCCCGGTGGCAGCGGCGGCGCTGGCCCGCGCGGGGGTGGACCCGACCCTGCTCACCCAGTTCGCGGGCGAGCCCTTGCTGGGCGGCGGAGCCCCGGTAGGCGAAATCCGCCCAGTCCGCGCGCTGGACCCCCTGCCCCGCCCCTGACGCACCCGGCGTCTCCAGGCACCCATCGGCTGCGGCGGGCCGGGGGTGGGTGCGCTCACCGGCGCTGGCGGGGTGCCTCCCCCAAGCTCTTCGAGCAGGGGGGACCCCCAGCGCCCACCCGTGCCGCCCCAGCGGCACGACTGCCCGCAGCTATGCGGGGACGGGTGCCGCCCCCCGGCGGTGGCTCGCAGCTATGCGGGGACGGGTGCCGCTCCCGCGCGGCGGCCCGCAGCAATGCGGGACGG
>NZ_PQSS01000082.1 GCF_002920535.1 Streptomyces sp. Ru71
CCCGCGCCGTCCTCGCCACCGCCCGCGCACCGCGCGGCGCCGCCTCGGACCGGACGGGACTGACGGGCCTTCAGGCCCTGGAGGGCTGCACCTCCCATGCCGCGCTGGCCGCCGGGGAGCAGGCTCTCGCCGGGCGCATCGCCGTCGGCCTGCGCGCCGACCTGACCGCCCTCGGCGTCGACCCCGTCGAGGCGCCCGCCGACGAGGTCGCCGACGCGCCCGTGCCGCTGACCGTGACCGGCGGCCACATCGTGCACCGAACGGTGGGCTGAGCGCCCACAGTTGGCCGACGCACGCCTACTGCCGCCGCCCCGCCCCGCCCACACTGCCGGTACGGACGGGCAGGGGAGGCGGCGTGGCGGCTGGGCGTGGACGGGACGGTACCGCTCGCGGGCGCGAGACGGCGGCGTACGGCGGCGCACTGACGGCCGTCCTGGTGGCCGGCGCGGCGGCCGGCCGGCCGTACGCCCTCGTCGTCGTGGTCGCCGGCGCTCTCACCGTGGCCGGCTGGTGGCTGTGGCACACCGACCGGAACCTGCGCGGGCTCGACCCGCGCCGGCGGCGGGAACAGGCCCTCCAGGCCGGCCTGCGCAGCCTCACCGCCGTGGACGCCATGACCGGCGGCGAGTTCGAGGAACTCGTCGCCGCCCTGTGCCGGCGCGACGGCTGCACCCGGGTGCGCCGGGTGGGCGGCGCCTACGACGGCGGCGTCGACGTCGTGGGACGCCTCCCGGACGGGCGGACCATGGTCGTCCGGTGCGAGCGCTACGCCCCGACCCGCACCGTGGCCAGCCGCGAACTGCGCGATCTGCTCGGCGCGAAGGTGCGGTTCGGCGCCGACGTCGCCGTCTTCGTCACCACCACCCGCCTCAGCCGTCCCGCCGAGGAGTTCGCCCGGCACAACGGCGTCCTCGCCGTCCACCGCGACCTCCTCGGCCTGTGGCACAACGGCACCACCCTGCCGACGCTCGGCGTGATGAACGGCCACGGCCGGGGCGACGCCCGCCACCGCGCGCGCCGCCGGCAGACCCACGGTCCGGCGCGGCCGAGGAGCCGGTCATCGAGGTGACGGCCCCCCGTGGGACACGCCGTGCGGGCGCCGTGCCGTCGTGGGACGCGGGCGCGGCAGGCCGGGCGGCGCGACCCTGCTGAGGTGAGCCGCGCCCGAACGGGACACGGGGCGCGGTGTCAGCTGGGCGACCTCGTCCGGGGACAGGCCCAGCAGCCGGCTCACATCGCCCTGGCCGATCCCCAGCGTGTCCACCAGGATGCGCACCGCCGCCGCGACCGCCTCCCGCTCGGCGGCCACCGCCGCCTCCCGGCGCCGCCGGGCCCCCGCCACCGCGTCCAGCTCGGGCGCCAGTTCCGGGACCACCAGGTGCACGGCGACCCGCTCCGGCGCGGTCCCCGACGCCTCCGCGATCAGATCGCGCGCCAGCACCTCCGCCTCGTCCAGGGTGCGGCACTGGCTGTGCAGGTCCAGGCCGGGGACGTCGAGCGCCCACCACCGGCCCATGCGGTGCAGGCGCACCTCGTGACGGCTCGTCATGGACGGCCGCCCGTCAGCCGAGGCACACCACGAGCAGGCAGAGCTGCTGCGCCGGCGTCGTGTCCGACGGCGACGTCGCCGCCGGCGCGGTCGTGCCGCCGCCGTCGGAGCCCGCGGGCGTCGAGGGCTGCTGGGCCGACGTCGACGTGGAGGGGGGATCGGTGACCGGGGTGGCGGACGGCTGCGGCTGCGCGGGCGCGGTGCGCGGCTGCGGGGCGGCGTGGGTCACCGGCCGGACCGGGACGGCGGCCTGGGGCCGGACGTGGGTCGTCGGCGCGGTGCCGGGCGACGCGGCCAGGTCCGTGTGCCGGGCCGGGTGCGCGGGCTGCGCCGGGTGGACCGGTGCCGAGGGAGCCGTGGACCGGGGCGGCTCGGAGACCACCGGCGGCGAGTAGACCTGCGGCTGCTCCTCGACCCCTCCCATGCTGTGGTCGTCCGGGGTGGTGGCGGCCTCGGCGCGGCCACCGGAGCCGCGGTCCAGGGCGGCCACCGTCAGCCCACCGCCGACGAGCGCGACGGCGGTCGCCACCGCCGCCCGGCGCCGGTTCTTCTGCCAGCGGGCCCGCTGCCGGCGCCGGGCGGCCCGGCCCGTCGGCGCGGCTGCGCCGTCGAATCCGACATCCTGCGCCCCGGTCGGGGTGTCGTCGGGGGCGGCGGCCGGTTCCCACGCCGGAGCGGCGCTCACCGCCGCCGCGGCCGGCGCCGTGGCTGCGGGTTCCGCGCCGAGGGACGGGTCTATGTCCGGCGCGTAGGCGCCACACCCCGGGCACACCAGGGCGCCGTTGAGGTGGCGGCGGCACGAGGAGCAGTAGTCCATCTGCTTCTTCCTGACAGGGGAACGATCAGCCAGTCACGCTAACGAGCCTTTCGAAAGTCCGTGTGCAGCCCGTGTGAGACTCGTGCGCGGATTCTCTGGTCGCCGCGCGGCAGCGCCGGCCGGTCGACTCCCGCGCCACGAGCGTGAACGGCGACACGAAGTTACGTGCCCCGGCGCCCGGTCAGCCCTGTTCCATGCGCCGGACCAGCAGTTTCACCGCCTGCTCGGGCATCGAGCGTGGTCCGGGTCGACCGTGGACAGCGATGGCACGAGGTACGCGCTCTGGGCCACGTTGTCGAAGCCGATCACCTTCACCTGACCCGGCACCCGCAGCCCCACGTCGGCCGGCCCACGCAGCGCGCCCGTGGCGAGGGTGTCCGCGGGATCGACGGCCGGGCCGGCCTCCTCAAGGGCCTGCCGGTAGGCGCACCCTGGCGCGTCGTACCGTAGGTCCCGTGACCAGCGCCGCGCCCCGCCCCCAGTCCCTCATGCTGACCTTTCTCGGCGACGAGGTGCTGGGTCGCGGGGTCTGCGTGTACACCGGAAGCGTCATCGACGTCTTCGCCCGGGTCGGCGTCGGCGAGCAGGCCACCCGCTCCACCCTCACCCGGATGGTCGGCCGGGGTCTGCTGCGCCGTGAGCGGCGGGGGCGGCGGACGTACGTGGGGCTCACCGAGCGGTCCGAGGCGGTGCTGCGCGACGGTGAGCGGCGCATCTGGAAGACCGGTGCGGTCAACCGCGACTGGGACGGCACCTGGACCCTGCTGGGCTTCTCGCTGCCCGAGTCCTGGCAGCGGCAACGGCACGATCTGCGCTCGCAGTTGACCTGGGCCGGCTTCGGCCCGCTGTTCGGCGGGCTGTGGATCGCGCCCGGCGAGGTCGACGTCTCCGCGATCCTCGCCGAGCTGGGGCTGGCCGCGCATGTGAAGGTGTTCCGGGCCCGCGCGGACGACGGCACGGACCTGCCCGGGATGATCGACGAAACCTGGGACCTGGCCGAACTGGCCGCCCGTTACCGGCAGTTCCAGGCCGACTGGCGGCCGTACGCCACCGGCCGGGCCCGCGTCGAGGCGGAGGACGCCCTCGCGCTGCGGCTGCGGATGTCGTGCGCCTGGCTCGACGTCATCCGCAGCGACCCCCGGCTGCCCGCCGCGCACCTGCCCGCCGACTGGCCCGCGGCCTGTGCCGAGGAGACCTTCCGGGCCGTCCACGCGCTGCTGGACGGGCCCGCGCGGGACGTCGCCCGGCGCATGATCGAGACGATCCCGGTCACCGGATAGCGCCTCCCGCCTCCCCTGCGCCGGCATCCACCGTGCTGCGTGAGGTCCTCGTGCGGACCGATGTTGTGCATTCCATTGACGCCCGCAAGAAAACAGCCCTACATTCCGTGGCGTTCAGTGCACTGAGCATCCGTCCCGGTCACGCTCCCCACCCCAGACAGGAGCAGACGTCATGCCCGCCCGCACCGCCTTGGCCGCCGCCTTCTGCGCGGCCCTCACCGCGCTCACCGTCCCGGCCGCGCACGCCGCCACACCACCCCCCGCCCACCTCACCGGCACCCTCGCCGACGGCGCCGCCTGGATCGCCGACGTCCCCGCCGACTGGAACGGCACCCTGCTGCTGTTCAGCCACGGCTTCGGCCCCACCGTCGCCCAGGACGCCCCCACCGAAGCCGCCCGCACCGCACTCCTCGCCGAGGGCTACGCGCTCGCCGGCTCCTCCTACGACCCGAACGGCTCGATGTGGGCGCTCAGCAGCGCCGAACGCGACCAGTTCGCCACCCTCGACGCCGTCACCGCCCGGATCGGCACACCCCGGCGCGTCCTGTCCGTCGGCCAGTCCATGGGCGGCCTGGTCAACGCCCAGCTCGCCCGCGACGGCGCCGGCCGCATCGACGGGGCGCTCGGCCTGTGCGGCCTGGTGGCCGGCGGCACGGACCTCGACAACTACCAGCTCGACGCCGAGTACACCATCGCCCGCCTGCTGCTGCCCGCCGAGGACGTCCCCCTCGTCCGCTTCGGCTCCGCCGCCGACGCCCGGGCCACCGCCGACAGGCTCACCGCGGCCGTCCAGGCCGCACAGGCCACCGCGCAGGGCCGGGCCCGCGTCGCGCTCGCCGCCGCCTTCCTCAACCTGCCCGCCTGGGCCCCCGGCGAGCCGGCGCCGGCGCCGGGCGACTGGCAGCAGCAGGAGGAGCAGCAGTACGCCTGGTTCGCGAACGGCATCCTCGCCTTCGTCGAGAACGGCCGGTACGCCGTCGAGCAGTCCGCGGGCGGCAACACCTCCTGGAACCGGGGCGTCGACTACGCCCGCCTGCTCGCCTCCTCGGCGCACGCCCCGCAGGTGCGCGCCCTGTACCGGGCGGCCGGACTCGACCTGGACACCGATCTGGCGGACCTCACCGCCGGTGCGGCCACCGCCGCCGACCCGGACGCGGTGCGCACCCTGCGCCGCACCTCCAGCGCCGGCCAGGGCCTCGGCGTACCGCTGCTCGACGTGCACACCGTCGCCGACAACCTCGTGCCCGTCGAGCAGGAGCGGCGCTTCGGCGACCGGGTGCGCGCGGCCGGCGACGGCGCCCTGCTGCGCCAGGCCTACGTCGAGCGCCAGGGCCACTGCGCCTTCACCACCGCCGAGACGCTCGCCGCCGTGCACGCCGTCGAGCACCGGGTCACCACCGGCCGCTGGGACGCCGCGACCCCGGCAGCCCTGCAGAGTTCCGCCGTCGCGCTCGGCCTGGACGGCGCGGCGTACGTGCCGTACCGCCCGGCACCGCTGACGGTCGGCCGCGACCAGCCCGCTCACCGCTGACCCAGGGACACCTCATGCCGCACACCACCGCCCCCAAGCGCCTGCCCGTCGGCACGCTCGTCGCCGGCTGCCTGGCCGTGTGCCTCGCCCAGATCGGCCTGGCGATGCCGGCCACCCTCAACGGACTGTTCCAGGAGCACCTCCATCCGGTCGGCTCCCAACTGACGTGGATATCCGATGCGTTCCTGCTGCCCGTCGCCGTGCTGGAGCTGTCGTTCGGCGTGCTCGGCGACCTCTTCGGCCGCAAGCGGCTGCTGATCGGCGGCGCCGCGCTGCTGTGCGCCGGGGAGGCGGTCGCCGCCGTCGCCTCCGGCATCCACCAGCTGTGGGCCGGGCAGGCGCTGGCCGGGCTCGGGGCCGCGGCGCTCTTCCCGACCTCCCTGGCCATGATCGCCGCCGGGACGCACACCGGCGCCCAGCGGGCCCGCGCCATCGCGGTGTGGGCGTCCAGCCTGTCCGCGGGCGGCTTCCTCGCCCCGCTGCTCGGCGGGATCACCGGCACCTACGGCTCCTGGCGCGCGGCGTTCGTCGTGGTCGCCGGGGTGGCCGCGGTGAGCGCCCTGGTGAGCCTGCTGCTGGCCACCGACTCCCGGGCACCCGAGGGGCGTTCACTGGACGTGGGCGGCCAGATCACCATCGGGGTCGGCCTGTTCGCGCTGCTGTACGCCGTGATCCAGGGGCCGACGGACGGCTGGGGGTCGGCTCCGGTGGTCGTCGCGTTCGCCGTCGCGGCCGTCTTCGTGGCCCTGTTCGTCGTGGCGGAGAGCCGGGCCGCCTCCCCGCTGCTGCGTCTCGACCTGTTCCGCAACCGCTCCTTCGCCGTCGCCTCGGTCGTCGCCGTCGTCGGCATGTTCTCGTTCCTCGGCACGGCCTACGCGGCGAGCATCCGGCTCGGACCGATCCAGCACCTCAGTCCGCTGCGGACGGCCTTCGCCTTCCTGCTGCTGAACGGCCTCACCCCGTTCCTGACGCCGCTCACCTCCCGTCTGCTGCACCGCCGGCCGCCGCGTGAGCCGCTCACCCTGGGCCTGCTGCTCATCGGCGCCGGTGACTTCCTGGCCGCCGGGCTCGACGTCGGCGACCACGCCCTGACCTCGCTGATCCTGCCGCTCGGCCTGGTCGGCGTCGGCTTCGCGCTCACCGTCTCCTCGATCACCGCGACCGCCGTCAACACCGTCCCGGTGCAGCTGGCGGGCATGGCCAGCGGCGCCACCAACCTGCTGCGCGACTTCGGCTTCACTCTCGGCCCCGCGGTCATCGGCGCCGTGGCGCTGAGCCAGGCCGCGTCCCGGGTGACCTCCTCGCTGGCCGGCGCCCCCGCACTGAGCGACGCCTCGCGGGCGGCGGCGCACGAGGTACTGGCCGAGGGCGGACCGCTCGCACTGAACGCGGTCCCGCCGAACTCCCCTCCCGGAGCCGCCCGTTCGTACGCACTGGACGCGCTGGGACACGGCTACGGCATCGGCTTCGTGGTCTGCGGCTGCGCCGCCGTGCTGTCGGCCCTGCTCGTCGTGACCGCGCTGCGCGGCCCGGCCACCCGGCAGGAGGCGGTCCGCCCGGAGCCGGACGGCGACGAACGGACGGCGCTCGCCACCGGGTGAGGCCGACGGGGGCAGAAGAAGAAAAGGGTGCGGCCCATGGTTTCCCATGGGCCGCACCCCTTGGTCCTCGTCGGACGAGGACCGCCTGGATCAGGCGGCGACCTTGTCGCCCGCGTGGCCGTGCAGACGGGCGACGACCTCGGTCAGCTGCGCGGCGACCTCGGCGTCGTCCACCGGGTGGGTCTCGGCGAAGCGGGTCACCGAGCCGGGGATGGACAGCTTGATGTCCTCGATCACCTTGCCGCCGGCGATGCCGATGGACTTGCGGGCCTCGTCCTGGGCCCAGACGCCGCCGTACTGGCCGAAGGCGGTGCCGATGACGGCCACCGGCTTGCCGTCGAAGGCGCCGGCGCCGTAGGGGCGCGACAGCCAGTCGATGGCGTTCTTCAGGACGGCCGGGATGGTGCCGTTGTACTCGGGGGAGAAGAACAGGAAGGCGTCGGCGGCCTTGGCGGCCTCGCGCAGCGCCGCGGCCGGGGCCGGGACGTCGCCCTCCACGTCGATGTCCTCGTTGTAGAAGGGAACCTCGGCCAGGCCCTCGAACAGCACGACCTCGGCGCCCTCCGGAGCGAGCTTGACGGCGGCCTCGGCGAGCTGACGGTTGTGCGAACCGGCACGGAGGCTGCCGACCAGAGCGAGGATACGAACGGACATGGGGAACTCCATGGGTGCTGAAACACGGCGGTTACAAATCCGGACCGGGGTCCGTTTAGTGTCTATCACCAGAACCGGACCGCGGTCCAGTTTTGTTCCCGATGCTTTACGCTGACTTCATGTCCGCCGCTCTGCCCCCCGCACCGCACTCCGAGGAGTCCCACGGCGAACCCGAGCTGCTCACCCTCGGACCCGCCGGCGACGACCCCTGCCTGCGCGCCGACGCCGCCCGCAACCGCGCCAAGCTGCTGGACGCGGCCACCCGTCTGATCGCCGAGCACGGCGCCGCGGGCGTGACGATGGAGGCCGTGGCCGCCGCCGCGAACGTGGGCAAGGGCACCGTCTTCCGCCGCTTCGGCGACCGCACCGGCCTGCTGACCGCGCTCCTGGACCACTCCGAGCGCAAGTTCCAGGCCGCGTTCCTCAGCGGCCCGCCGCCGCTCGGCCCCGGCGCCCCGCCCGTGGAGCGGCTGCGCGCGTTCGGCCGGGCGCTGCTGCGCCGCACGGTCGACGAACTGGAACTCCAGCTGGCCGCCGAGCCGGGCCCGGACCGCCGCTTCACCGCCCCGCCGCGCCGGGTGCTGCACAGCCACATCGCCCTGCTGCTGCGCCAGGCGGTCCCGGACGCCGACTCCGAACTGGTCGCCCACGTCCTGATGGCCCAGCTCAGCCCGGCCCTGGTCCACCATCTGACCCGGCAGTGCAGGATGCCCGTCGAACGGCTGGAGGCGAACTGGGTGGACCTGGTCGACCGCGTCACCCGCTCCGGGCCGGCCTGCTGAGACCGGCGCGGGCCGCACGCCCGGGCCGGCTCAGTCGTGTGCCGCGAACATCTCCACCAGCCCGCGCGGCGCGTCGGCCCGGAAGAGCAGCGCACCGCTGCGTGCCGAGTCGGCCGCCGCGGCCTCGCCGCGCGGGAACAGCCGCTCCTCGTACGCCGTGAGCGCCGCCTCCACGTCGCCGGGGTGCTCGGCGAGCGCGAGGCCGAGTTCCGCGCCGTCGAGCAGGGCCAGATTCGCGCCCTCGCCCGCGAACGGTGACATCAGATGGGCCGCGTCGCCGAGCAGCGTCACGCCCGGTACCCGCGGCCAGCGGTGCCCCACGGGCAGCGCGTGGATGCGGCGCGGCACCAGCGGCCCCTCCGCGTCGGCGATCAGCGCCCGGAGCGAGGGGTCCCAGCCGGCGAACTCCGCCAGGACGTACGCCTTGACCGCCTCCGGGTCGGCGAAGTCCACCCCGTCCAGCCACTCCTCGCCGGCCTCGACAGCGGCGTACACGTGCAGGCCGCCGTGGTTCTCGCGGTGGGCCAGGAAGCCGCGTCCGGCCCCGAGCGCGAACAGTATGCCCCCGCCGACCACCTTCGCGCTGGCCGGGTGCCGTACGTCCGCCTCCGGCAGGTCCGCCTCCACGAAGGACACGCCGGTGTAGGCGGGCCGGGCGTCGGACAGCAGCGGCCGGATCCGCGACCACGCCCCGTCGGCGCCCACCAGCAGGCCGGTGGTGAACACCGAGCCGTCGGCGAGGGTCACCTCGTGCCGCTCGCCGCCGAGCGCCCGCGCGCCGGTGACCTTCGCGCCCCAGCGCACCGTGCCCTCGGGCAGGGAGCGCAGCAGCAGGCCGCGCAGGTCGCCGCGGTCGATCTCGGGCCGCCCGCCGCTGCCGTCGTCCGCCTCCTCGCGGTGGACCACGGCGTCCTGGTCCAGGATCCGCAGGGCCTGGCCGCCGGGGTGGACGAGCGCGGCGAACTCCTCGTGCAGGCGCGCGGCCCGCAGCGCGACCTGCCCGGACTCCTCGTGGATGTCGAGCATGCCGCCCTGGGTCCGGGCGTCGGGGGAGGCGTCCAGGTCGAACAGGGCGGCCTCGATGCCGTGTACGTGCAGGACCCGGGCCAGCGCGAGCCCGCCGAGTCCGGCACCGACGACGGCGATGGGGTGGTGCGGGGTGGTCGTCTCGGTGATGTGGGTCTCCTGTGCTTCTTGAGCCGGTCTCGTCGGCGCGGCTGCGCAGCCGGTCCGGTCGGCAGGACTGGTCAGTCGGTCTCGTCCGGTACGGCGGTGTGCGCGATGCCGCTGATCAGCGCCTGGAACCCCCACGACAGGCGGGCCTCCGGCGCTCCCGCCAGCAGGGGGCCGGCCAGGGCCGCGAGATGCGGGTGGGTCTGCGGGGACGCGCCGCGCAGGGCCTGGGAGAGGGCGGCCCACGCGTCGGGGGAGCTGTCGCCCCCGGCGTGTTCGGCGGCCGTCGCGGTGGCGTGCTGCAAGAGCAGGTCCACGCCCCAGGCGGCCCGCTCGGGCGCCACGCCGCCCTCGTCGAGCAGCGCCAGCAGGGTCTCGATCAGGTTCAGGTAGTGCGGCCCGCTCGGGCGGGCGGTGAGCGCGCTGCGGGCCAGGCTCGGATGCTCCAGGAGCATCGCGGTGTACGCGGTGAGCACCCGCTCCAGCCGCTCCCGCCAGGGGCCCTCGGCGGGTGCCGGACCGACGGTGCCGAGCAGTTCGTCCAGGACCGCCGCGTGCAGTTCGGCGGTGTTGCGCACATACACGTACAGGGAGGCGGGGCCCGTGTCGAGCTCCTGGGCCAGTCGCCGCATGGTGACCTTCTGCAGGCCCTCGGTGCGCAGGATCGCCACCGCCGCGGCCACGATGCCCTCCCGGGTGAGGGCGGGCTTGGCCGGGCGCTCACGGCGGCTGCGGGGGCTGTCGGATCCGTCGCTCATGTCACCACCGTAACGAACATGTTCGTCGCGAACAAGTTCGTTACGAACATGTTCGTGAAAGCGTGAAGCACGTTCCCCCGGCCGGAAGCGCCCCGCCCGCTTCTGCGAAGATGCGTGGCGTCATGGTGCAGATACCGAACACGCCCCCGCCCGCGTCGCCCGCACCGCGCTCCGCACCCACGAGCGCCGATGTGGCCCGGCTGGCCGGCGTCTCGCGCGCGACCGTCTCCTACGTGCTGAACAACACCAGCGCCGTACGGATCAGCGACGCCACTCGCCGCCGGGTGCAGGAGGCCGCCACCGAACTGGGCTACGTCCCGCACGCGGCCGCCCGCAGCCTGCGCGCCGGGCACAGCCGCATGGTCCTGATGCCTGCCCCGGCCATCCCCGTCGGCCCGCTCTACAGCCGCTTCCTCAACGAACTCCAGTGGGCGCTCGGCCGCCTCGACTACACCGTCGTGCAGTACGGCACCGTCGGCGTCCAGGGCGACGAGGCGGCCCGCGCCTGGGCCGAGCTGCGGCCCGTCGCCGTGCTCGTGCCCGGCACCGGCCTCGGCCCCGACGGCGTCGCCGTGCTCAAGCGGGCCGGCGCCCGCGCGGTGCTCACCCTCGGCTCGGAGACCGTCGAGGGCGCCCACGCCCTGCTCCTCGACCACGAAGGGGTCGGCCACGCCGCCGCCACCCACCTGTACGCCCGCGGCCGGCGCCGGATCGGCGTCGTCGTCCCGGAGGAGACGGGCCTGGAGTCCTTCTCCCGGCCCCGCCTGGAAGGCGTACGCCGCGCCCTGCGGGGCACCGACGCCACCGTGACGCCACTGCCCCTCGCCTACGAGGAGGAGCCGGCCGCCCGGCTCGCCGCGCGCTGGCGCGAGCTCGGCCTGGACGCCGTGTTCGCCTACAACGACGAGTACGCGATGCTGCTGATGCGAGCCCTGCAGGACGAGGGCGTGCGCGTCCCCGAGGAGACCGCCGTCGTCGGCGCCGACGACCTGATGCTCGGGCGGCTGCTGCGGCCCCGGCTGAGCACGGTCCACATCGAGCTGCCCTCGGGCCGCGACCTCGCCGAACTGGTCGACCGCGCGGTGCGCGACCCCGGCGCGGCGCCCGAGGTCCACCGGGTGGTCGGAGCCTCGGTGGTCCCTCGCGAATCCAGCTGAGCCGGGCAGATCGGCCGTCCGGGCGGATGAGAAGACCGGCACGCCGTCGCCGGGCCACCGGCCGCCCCGTGGCGCCGGTGGCACGCTCGGCGACGGCGTGCCGGTCTACCCGCTGTGTGCGTGCCCCCGGTCTACTGGCCCTGGGCCTCGCCCTGCCCCTGCTGCGAGGCGATCGACTTGCGCACCTCGTCCATGTCCAGCTTGCGGGCCTGTCCGATGACGTCCGCGAGCGCGGCCTCGGGCAGCGCGCCCGGCTGGGCGAAGATCGCGACCTGGTCGCGCACGATCATCAGCGTGGGGATCGACTGGATCTGGAAGGCCGCGGCCAGCTCCGGCTGCGCCTCCGTGTCCACCTTGCCGAACACCAGGTCGGGGTTCTCCTGCGCGGCCCTCTCGTAGACCGGCGCGAACTGACGGCACGGCCCGCACCAGGACGCCCAGAAGTCGATCAGGACGAAGTCGTTGTCCGTGACCGTCTGGTCGAAGTTCTCCTTGGTCAGCTCCACGGTGCTGCTCATGGCGTGCATCCCTCATTCCGGGTGTCGGGGGCGAGCGTCGGCACAACGCGGCCGACCGGGCGGGTATTCCGCGCACGTACCCATGTGGCCAGGGCGCACACCTGTGGCCCGACCGTGCACGGCCGTGTCACGACCGCGCACAGCCGCGCCACGTCGGAGCCGTTCTGTGGCCCGGGCGCCCGCCACGCACCAGACTGTCCCCATGACGGAAACGGAAACGATCGCGTACGACGTCGTGGTGCTCGGAGCCGGACCCGTGGGGGAGAACGTCGCCGACCGCACCCGAGCGGCCGGCCTCACCACCGCGGTCGTGGAGAGCGAACTCGTCGGCGGCGAGTGCTCCTACTGGGCCTGCATGCCCAGCAAGGCCCTGCTGCGGCCGGTCATCGCCCGCGCCGACGCCCGCCGCACCCCGGGCCTGCGCCAGGCCGTGCGGGGCCCGCTGGACGCGGCGGAGGTCCTCGCCCACCGCACCTACGAGACCTCCGACTGGCACGACGACGGCCAGGTCCGCTGGCTGGAGGGCATCGGCGCCGACCTGTACCGCGGACACGGCCGCCTCGCCGGCCCCCGCGCGGTCGAGGTGACCGCGCCCGACGGCACCCGGCGCACCCTGACCGCGCGGCACGCCGTCGCCGTGTGCACCGGCACCCGCGCCCAGCTGCCCGGCCTGCCCGGACTCGCCGAGGTCGAGCCGTGGACCAGCCGGGAGGCCACCAGCGCCAAGGAGGTGCCGGGCCGGCTGATCGTCGTGGGCGGCGGAGTGGTCGCCACCGAGATGGCCACCGCCTGGCAGGGACTCGGCTCGCAGGTCACGCTCCTCGTGCGCGGCAAGGGCCTGCTCAACCGGATGGAGCCGTTCGCCGGCGAGCTCGTCGCCGAGGCCCTCACCGAAGCCGGCGCCGATGTGCGCACCGGCACCTCGGTGGAGTCCGTCAGCAGGCAGAACGGCACCGTCGTCGCCGTGACCGGCTCCGGCGACCGCATCGAGGCCGACGAGATCCTCTTCGCCACCGGACGCGCCCCGCGCACCGACGACATCGGCCTGGACACGGTCGGCCTGGAGCCCGGCTCCTGGCTGGACGTCGACGACAGCCTGCGGGTCACCGGCACCGACTGGCTGTACGCGGTCGGCGACGTCAACCACCGCGCCCTCCTCACCCACCAGGGCAAGTACCAGGCCCGGATCGCGGGCGCCGCCATCGCCGCCCGCGCCGCCGGCGACGAACTGTCCGACGGCGAGCCCTGGGGCGCGCACTCCGCCACCGCCGACCACCACGCCGTACCGCAGGTCGTCTTCACCGACCCGGAGGCCGCCGCCGTGGGCCTGTCGCTCGCCGAGGCCGAGCAGGCCGGCCACCGGGTGCGGGCCGTCGACGTCGAGATCTCGTCGGTCGCCGGGGCCGGCCTGTACGCCGACGGCTACAAGGGCCGCGCCCGCATGGTCGTCGACCTGGAGGAGGAGATCCTGCGCGGAGTGACCTTCGTCGGCCCCGGCGTCGGCGAGCTGATCCACTCGGCGACGATCGCCGTCGCCGGGCAGGTGCCCATCGGCCGGCTGTGGCACGCGGTGCCGTCCTACCCGACGATCAGCGAGGTGTGGCTGCGGCTGCTGGAGGCCTACCGCGGCTGACCCCCGGGAGAGCGGCTACTCCAGGGAGGCCAGCTCCAGGTACTCCTCGCTCCAGAGGTCCTCGTCCGCGTCCGGCAGCAGCAGCACCCGGTCCGGGCGCAGGGCCTCGATCGCGCCCGGGTCGTGGGTGACCATGACGATCGCCCCCGGGTAGGTGCCGACCGCGGACAGCACCTCGGCCCGGGAGACCGGGTCGAGGTTGTTGGTGGGCTCGTCCAGCAGCAGTACGTTGGCTCCACAGTGGACGAGCCCGGCCAGCGCCAGCCGGGTCTTCTCCCCGCCGGAGAGCACCCCGACCGGCTTGTCGGCGTCGTCCCCGGCGAACAGGAAGGCGCCGAGCACCTGTCGTACCTCACCGTCCGTCAACTGCGGCGCCGCACTGGCGAGTTGCTGCCGTACCGTCACGGAGTTGTCCAGCAGGTCGTGTTCCTGGGCGAAGTAGCCGAGCCGCAGTCCGTGCCCGTGCACGACCCGGCCGCTGTCGGGAGTGTCCTGCCCGGCGAGAATCCTCAACAGGGTTGTCTTACCGGCTCCGTTGGGCCCGAGCACGACGAGCCGGCTGCCCCGGTCGACGGCCAGGTCGACGCCCGGCAGCACGTGGTGATCGCCGTACGCCTTGGTGAGGCTGATCGCGCCGAGCGGGATGCGGCCGCACGGAGCCGGCTCGGGCAGCCGGATCCGCGCCGTCCTGTCGGCCCGGCGCTCCGGTTCAAGACCGGCGAGCATCCGGTCGGCGCGGCGTGCCATGTTCCGCGCGGCGGTCGCCGTCGCCACCCGCGCCCGCATCTTGTCCGCCTGCGCGTGCAGCGCTGCGGCCTTGCGCTCGGCGTTCGCCCGCTCCCGGGCCCGGCGCCGCTCGTCGGCGTCCCGCTGGGCGAGGTAGGTGTCCCAGCCGGTGTTGTGGATGTCGATCGCGGCCCGGCGCGGGTCCAGGTGGAAGACCCGGTTGACGGTGTCGCGGAGCAGGGAGACGTCGTGGCTGATCAGCACCAGCCCGCCCTGATGGGACGTCAGGAAGCCGCGCAGCCAGCCGATCGAGTCCGCGTCGAGGTGGTTCGTCGGCTCGTCCAGCAGCAGCGTGCCGTGCTCGGCGAAAAGGATCCGCGCCAGCTCCACCCGGCGGCGCTGCCCGCCGGACAGCGCGCCGAGCGGCTCGTCGAGGACCCGGCCGGGCAGCCCGAGACCGGCGGCGATCTTCGCCGCCTCGGCTTCGGCGGCGTAGCCGCCGCGCGCCTGGAAGTCGGCCTCGGCGCGGACGTAGGCGTTCATGGCCCGCTCCCCGCCGCCGGCCATGGCGGCCTCGGCCCGGCGCAGCCGCCGTACGGCCTCGTCCAGGCCGCGGGCCGACAGGATCCGGTCGGTGACGGTGACCGCCGGGTCGGCGGCGCGGGAGTCCTGCGGGAGGTACCCGACCGCACCGGTACGGGTGACGGTCCCGGCGGCCGGGCGCAGTACGCCGGCCAGGGTGCTGAGCAGGGTGGTCTTGCCGGCGCCGTTGCGGCCCACCAGGCCGATGCGGTCGCCGGGGGAGACATGGAAGGAGATCTGGGACAGCAGCAGACGCGCGCCGACGCGCACGTCGACATCACGAAGGGTGATCACGGGAAAACGCTCCGAACAAGCAAGAGGACACACGGGTGGCGTGGAAGCGGGTCCTCAGCTAGGAAATTCGGGGCGTGGACATGCGGCCAGGGTAGCGGGAGCGGCGAGCGGGCCGCCTCCGGTTTTCCGTGCCTTGCCGTGCCCGTGGTCGCGGGCCGGCTCAGCCGGGCAGCTCGAAGCCCAGTGCCCGCGCCGCGGCCTCGGGCGTCGGCTGAGCCCAGCGCTCGGCCATCGCCTCGTTGGACGCGAGGGAGCGCGGCTCGGCGCGGTCGAGATACAGCGTGCCGTCCAGGTGGTCCGTCTCGTGCTGGACGATCCGCGCCGGCCAGCCGGTGAACACCTCGTCCAGCGCCCGGCCCGCCTCGTCCTCGCCGGTGAGCCGGACGCGGGCGTGCCGGGCCACGACGGCCTGCCAGCCGGGAACGCTCAGACAGCCCTCGAAGAACGCGGCACGGTCCCCGCCGACCGGTTCGTACGAGGGATTGACCAGCACCCGGAACGGCTGCGGCACCCGCCCGCGGGCCAGCCGCACCTCCTGAGTCACCGGTGCCGGGTCCTCGATCACCGCGATCCGCAGTGCCACCCCGACCTGGGGCGCGGCCAGCCCGACGCCGGGCGCCGCGCGCATGGTGACGCGCAGCGCCTCGACGAAACGGGCGAGCAGGGCGGGGCCGAGCTGACCGTCGTAGCGCTCGGTGCCGCGGCGCAGCACCGGGTCGCCCGCCGCGACGATGGGCAACGGGCCGCCAGGGGCGAGCAGTTCCTCGATCCGCTCGGCCAGGGGTGCGTGATCACCAAGAGGGGCCATCGCGCCAGGATGCCATGACGGCGGGCCCGGTCTGCGTCAGCTCTCGTCGAACTGGCCCGCGAAGGCCGAGGCGATCCGCAGATGCGTCTCGGCCTCCTCACCACGGCCCTGGCGCTCCAGGGTGCGGCCCAGCATCAGCCGGGCGTAGTGCTCCACCGGGTCGCGCTCCACGATGGCCCGCAACTCGGCCTCGGCGCGGCGCAGTTGGGCCGAGTGGTAGTAGGCGCGGGCCAGCAGCAGCCGCGGTCCGGTCTGCTCGGGCACCTCCTCGACGAGCGGGGCGAGCACCCGCGCGGCGGCGGCGTAGTCCTTGGCGCCGAAGAACATCCGGGCACGCTCCCAGCGCTCCGCGGGTGTCCCGTGGGTGTAGTACTGCGACTCCTGCGTCTGCGGCTTCTGCGACTCCTGAGTCGCGTCGAACGTCGTCTGCACGGCGACCTCCTTCGAGGCGGACAACCGGCGCAGGTAGTTCAATATTCCACTACTGGTCGGGGGTCTCCCCGGCCGGTGCCGATCACTCGCCCGCCGCCGCCAGCTCGGCGTTCGCCCGCTCGGTCACCAGGGCCAGGACCCGGCCGGCCGCCGCCAGGTCGGCCTCGGGGATGTCCGCCCAGATCCGCGCCGAGGCCTGAGCGGTCTCGGCGGTCCCGGAGTCGTACAGCTCCCGCCCGGCGTCCGTCATTCGGACCAGTCCGGAGTCGTCGACGATGAGCAGGCCCCGGTCGGTCAGCTCGTCGAGGGTCCGGCCCGCCTCCGCGGCGGAAACCTTGACGTCGTGGGTGACGCCCTGGACGAGCCGCTCACGCGTCAGCGGCTTCTCGGCCGCGGCGACCGGACGCAGCACCGTGGTGTCGAGAAAGGTCAGTCCGCGTCGGGACATGACCCGCTCCAGGACGGCGCGTGCCGCGTAGTGGGCCAGGCCGATGGTGCGGCTGTTGGCGAGTGGTGCGGTGGTGGTCATGACTGCTCCTTGTCGGTGTCGCCGTACAGGTTCGACGGATCGAGCGGAGTGTCGAGCAGGGTGGTCAGCTCGCTGGTGAACTGCCGGGTGCGCGGGCTGCCGAGGCCGCCGAGCGGCTGCAGCAGCTGGTCGAGCAGCCGCTGGACGACCACGATCGCCCGCTCGGTCGTCTCCCGCCCCTGCTCGGTCAGTGCCAGCTGCACCGCGCGCGGGTCGCGTGGATCACGGGTGCGCTCCAGCAGCCCGGCGGACTCCAGGGAGCGGGCCAGCTTCGACACATACAGCGGCTCAAGGCCCGTGCGGTCGGCCAGGCGCCGCTGGCTGGGGCGTTCGCCGGTGCGCTGCATGCCGTGCAGTGACGCCACGACCGAGTACTGCGCGTGGGTCAGCCCCAGGGGGGCGACCGCGCGGTCGACGGCGACCCGCCACTTCATCGACAGGCGCCACACCAGATAGCCGGGAGTGGGCCCGCCGGTCCCTTCGCTGCTCATGCAAATAGAGTACATGGCTACTATATCCATGGCTACTATTTATGGCGGGCCGAGCCCGGGAGCACGGAAGTGCCCGGTCGACGGACTGACGGGACCGGGCCGCCGGGACTACGTTGTTCCACATGAGCAATCTCGATCGCCAGGCGGTGCCCACCGTGTGCGGTGGCCGTGGCTTCGTCGTGGCGGAGCCGGTCCGCGAACTCCTCAGCCCGCGCCGCGTCCCGCTGGGCGAGTCCACCGAGGTCCGCCGGCTGCTGCCCAACCTCGGCCGGCGCATGGTTGGCGCCTGGTGCTTCGTGGACCACTACGGCCCCGACGACATCGCCGACGAGCCCGGCATGCAGGTGCCGCCGCACCCGCACATGGGCCTGCAGACGGTGAGCTGGCTGCACGAGGGCGAAGTGCTGCACCGCGACTCCACCGGCAGCCTCCAGCTGATCCGCCCCCGCGAACTGGGCCTGATGACCTCCGGCCACGCGATCAGCCACTCGGAGGAGAGCCCGCGCTCGCACGCCCGCTTCCTGCACGGCGCCCAGCTGTGGGTCGCCCTGCCCGACAGCCACCGGCACACCGACCCGCGCTTCGAGTACCACGCCGACCTGCCGGTCGTCACGGCACCCGGCCTGACGGCCACCCTGATCCTGGGCGACCTGGACGGGGCGACCTCGCCGGGGACGGCGTACACCCCGATCGTCGGCGCCGACCTGGCCCTGACCCGCGGCACGGACGTCCGCCTGCCCCTGGAGCCGGACTTCGAGTACGCGGTCCTGTCCATGTCGGGCGAGGCCCACGTGGACGGGGTCCCGCTGCTGCCCGGCTCGATGCTCTACCTGGGCTGCGGCCGCACCGAACTCCCCCTGCGCGCCGAGTCCGACGCGGGCCTGATGCTCCTGGGCGGCGAGCCGTTCGAGGAGGAACTGGTCATGTTCTGGAACTGGATCGGCCGCTCCCAGGAGGAGATCGAACAGGCGCGGCGGGATTGGGCGGAAGGGACCCGGTTCGGAGAGGTGAAGGGCTACGACGGCGCTCCGCTGCAGGCTCCTGCGCTGCCCGCGACGCCGCTGAAGCCGCGGGGGAGGGTCCGCTGACTCGGGTGAATGGCTGATCGCTCGGTGACGGCAGGGCGTTCGCTGGACTCACGGTTTGTGGGTTACCCAGAGCAGTTCCGCCGGCCAGCGGTGTGCCCAGTCGGGTGGGTCGGTTTCGTTGTAGCCGTTGGGTGTTCCGAGTTCGGGCCGCGGCTCGATGAGGTCGTCGATGACGAGACCCGCGCCGAGCAGGACCTTGACCCAGTCGCCGTAGGTGAGCTGATAGCTGGTCGCGCCCTGGTCTTCGGCGATGGTGTTCAGCCCGAAGTAGTCCTTCTGCAGCGTCGTGGTCACGCGGCCGGCGGCTTCGTCGTAGCAGGCTTCGAACCATGGGCTGGCGACGTTGAACACCAGGCGCCCACCGCGGCGCAGGATGCGTGCGGCCTGCGGGACGGCCAGGTGCGGGGGCGCCCAGCTGAGCCCGCCGTAGTCGCAGAACACCAGGTCGAAGCTGTCGGCCGCGAAGGGGAGTTGTTCGGCGGCCCCTTGCACCAGCGGGTAGCGGGCAGCTCCCATCGCGCGTGCCGCTGCGGCGAGTTGAGCTTCGGACAGGTCGAGCCCGACCACGATGGCGCCCTCGGCGGCGAGCGCCCTGGACCACTGGCCGGCGCCGCAGCCGAGTTCGAGGACGCGCTTGCCGGTGACGTCGCCCAGGGCCTGCAGGTGCGCGTCGGGGATGGCGTACATGCCCCACAGCCGGGGTGCGGCACCGATCTGCGGGTCGTGCTCGTCCTGGTAGGCGCTGCTGATCCGGTTCCAGAACCGCCGGTTGGCGGGGGTGCTGTCCACGTGCCGACTCCAGCACTGCCTGCCGGGGACGGTCAACACATTCATCCGGTACAGCCGCTGGATGTAGATCCCTCGTCAGCGAATGCCACGGCTTGGCCAGTGAGTCATCGCGATTATGTAACGGTCGTGTGTGCGTTACAGGGAATATTTGTAAAGTGCTCAACTGGTCGGACCACAGACGTCCGGATGTTCCGCAGTGGGGGGTCGCCACGTGAGTCAGAACCAGCCTGGTCCGCCGTGGGCCGTCCGCCCACCGGAGCCCGTCCGCATGCCTGACATCCGCCCGTTGCACAAGCGCAAGCGCGTGTGGGCCGGCGGATTCACGCTGTTCGTCATCGGTGCCACGATCGCTGGTGCGGGGTCCAGCGAGGCCAGTTCCACGGCGGTCCCCGCAGTCACCGTCACGGCGACCGCGACCCAGACGGCCGCGCCGGCTCCCACGGTCACGGTCGAGGTCACCAGAACGGCCACGCCGCATCCCACCGTGACCGTGACCCAAACGGTCAAGCCCGCGGCTACGGCGACACACCAGTCGAGTTCCGGTTCCTCCGGCAGTGGGGGCAGCAGTTCGTCGGGCGGCTCCTCCAGCTCCGGGGGCGGAACGTCCCACCCGGCCGGGGCCACCGCCCTGTGCAACGACGGCACGTACAGCTACGCAGCACATCACCAGGGCGCCTGCTCGCACCACGGCGGTGTGGCCGTCTTCTTCAGATAGGAGACGAGGTGCGTGGCACGGCCGTCCGGCCGTGAGCGGCAGCGGTTGCGCCGTCGTAGCAGGCGTGGACAGGTGCGGGTGGCCCCACGGGTGGGCCCGGATCCCAGCAAGGATGCAGAGGAAACCATGGCTTTCGGGTTCCGTGTGGGTGTGCCAGGAATGAGTGTGCGGGTCTCGACTCGGGGTGTGCGCGCATCCGTGGGGCCCCGGGCCGCGCGTATCAGTGCGGGCAGCGGTGGCACGCGCATCTCCTCCGGAGTGGGTCCGCTTTACGCCTCAAGCTCGCTGGGCGGGGGGCGCCGCACCGGCACGAGCCGGCAGCGGACTGGCGCACCCTCACCGGCGCAGCTGGACCGGGCCCGCCGCCAGGCTGAGCGTGCTCAGCAGGAGGCACAGCGCGACGCTGCCATCGCCCAACTCCAGGAACTGCGGCGGCAGACGACCAGCGTCCACCTTCAGTCCTTCACCCCGTTCACGCCGCCAGTGGTGCCGGGGCCCCCACAGCTGGGCCTGGCCTGGGCTCTGGCGGAGGCCCAGGCCCACCATCTCGCGGGGCTGGGCATCTTCGCCCGCGCCGAGCGCGCTGCTGCCAAGCAGCGGGCCTTGGCGGATGCGCCCGCCTATCTCGCTGCCGAAGAAGCCCGCCTGCACAGCGTCCACCAGCGGCTCGTTGCCGAGGCCGATCAGTGGTGGCGGCGCCTTCTCGGCAACGACGAGGAAACCGTGTGCGAGGTGGTCAACTACGCCTTCTCCGACAACCCAGCTGCAGGTTGTGCGGTGGGAGTGGACGGCTCGGTCCTGTCGGTCGTGATGCGGCAGCAGGACATCGACTCACTGCCCGACCAGATGCCCGGCCTCACGCCCGGCGGCCGCCCGACCCTCAAGAAGCTCACCAAGAGGGACCGGACTTTGTGGTGGCTCACCTCCATGGGGTCGAATGTCGTCGCCACGCTCAAGGAGGCATTCGCCGTCGCGCCCGGGGTCAGCGCCGTCGACCTGGCCGTGCTCACCCGCCTGCCCGACACCCAGCGGCTCGGCTTCGTGGTGTACGGCCGCTGGACGCGCCAGGCCGTCGAAGCCGGGCCCTGGCGGGAGGCGAACGACGCGCTGCGGTTCCTCGACATCGGTCAGGACGTCGCCTGCGCGGTCACCACCACCGCTTCCGGGAACCTGTCCAGCACCATCAAGCCCTTGGACACCAGCCGGCTGCCCGGGCTGCAGAGCCTCCTCGACCACGCCCAGGACGATCCAGGCTCCGGCGATGCCACCCTGGCCGACCTCGACGGCGACCTCAGCGCCAATGTGCCCGACGCGCACTCCGCTCCTCCACCGGATCACTACCGCATCCGCCCCTTCGCCGAGTGGCAGAGCCAGGCGACCTCGCTGCCGCCGTCCATGGCTCCGGGCCACATGCCCACAATGCCGGGCCCCGCGCCCGCCCGGCCGAGCCACGCCCCTGCGACCGTGCTCGCACCGGGACAGAACCTGGTGCTCCCGGAGGAAGCCCGGCACGGCATGCACATCGCCTTCAGCTTCGCCGGCGCCGACGCCGACCTCACGCTGTTCCTGACCGACGCGGGCGGCCGGGTCACCTGCGATGAGGACTTCGTCTTCTACAACCAGCCCTCGGCCGCCGAGGGTGCCGCCCGCCTGCTGGGCAAGCAGGCCGAAGCCCCGTACACAGTCGAACGCGCGGAGCTTCACCCCGCCGCACTGCCCCGGCACATCGAGCGTGTCGCCATCGCCGTCAACATGGACGTCGCTTCCGGACTCACCTGCGGCGCCCTCGCCCACGCCGCCCTGCACGTGGCCTGTGCTTCCGGAGCGGCCTGGTCCTTCCAGCCACCCACCGACCCCGGCATTCGCGCCATGGTCGTCGCCGAACTGTACCGGCACACCGCCGGCGGACAGCCGGTGTGGAAGTTGCGCGCGGTCGGTCAGGGCTGGGCGGACGGCCTGGACGGACTAGCCCGCGCACACGGTGTCGACATCGTGTAGCGCTGCGCGGCATCCCCCCGACGTAAGCCACTGAGCGACACCATCCCGGCCACCCTGCCCTGCCCGAAAGCGACCCACCCCGATGCAGCTGTATGAGGAAGACGACACCCGCAAGGTCCAGACCGCCGTGGTTGGTCATCCTGGATCGGACGAACCAGTCTTCCTGCCCTTCGACCACGGCGAGTTCCCGGATTTCGTCGCCCGGTACCCGGACCGGGAGTTCTACTGCGGCTCACTTCTCGGTGGCTGCGGCAAGAGACTGTCGGCCAAGCGCTACACCAGTAAGAAGTGCCACTTCGCGCACCACCCTCCCGTGCGGTGCCGCCGTACCGCGAACAATGAGTCCAGTGCGGACCACCTCTACATCGGGCAGGCTTTCAAGCGGTGGCTTCAGCAGCAAGGGCAGCGTGACGTCACCGTCTCCTACGACCTGTTCGACGCCGACTCCGCCGGCTGCATCACCATCTCCTTCGACAGGGGCTGCCGCACTGTCCGTGTCCAGTTGGACCGCATGGAGTGGAAGCCCTGGCTTGTCGCGCGGAAGAAGCTGAACCGGCGGACCCGTGGCAAGGCAGACTGGGTCTACGGTCCCGAGAGCATGCTCGCCCACAACGAAGTCGACGCCACCGGCTACGCGCTCCGGGTGCAGTGCCGTACCGTCGGAAGCACCCGCGAGGTGCGGATCGGAACGCAGGTCCCCGGACACACCATCGAGTGGACCACCCTGGATCGCTGCCGCCTTGCCGACTCCAAAATCATCACCCCCTCCCTGGAGGAGACGGATGACGGCATCCAGGTAAGCGGCCCGCGTCCCGCATCGGCCCCACCGCCGCCCGCTGCAACCCGTCCGTCCTCCACGCCCCCTGAGCTCATTCAACCGGTCGCGTTCCAACTGGCCCCGGGGACTGTGTCGTTCACCGGCGCTGTGCCTGTGGACCAGGCCCGCGGTGATCGATGTCTCTACGACGCGGTCGTCCAGTCCACCGGGTTCGCGGTCACGTCGGCACGCATATCACTGCCCACAGGAGTGGCCGTTCCGGACCACGACCAACTGTGGGTGCTGCTCGGCCCCATAACGCTCCAACTTCCTGCTCCCGGCCTCCGTGGGCAGCAGGCCGTCACGTGCGTCATAACGGCCGAGAACATCGCCCGATTGGAAGGCACGGCACAGGAGTTGTGGCTCGGTCTGCGTCCTCGGGCCGTCGCCCCACCTTCTACGGCCTCGGCAAATGTCGCGGACCAGACTGCACACTCACCGGCCTCACCCAGCCCTGCCACCCCACCTAACCCTGCCTCCCCGTCCATTTCCCCGGCTCCATCGATTCCCGAGCCCCGGACGCAGCCGGCGGCGCCGTCAGCGGCACATCAAACGCAGCCGTCGGTGAAGCCGTCCGGAGCCGAGAAGGAGGCCAGGGCGGCCTTGGACGCTCTACTGGACCAAAGCCGTGAAGCGAGGGAGGCGGGTAACTGGGGCGCAGTTCGGCAGACTGCGGGATATCTCGCCATGCTTAGGGACAACCCCACCGTCGTGGCAGCAGTCCGGAGTGAAGCGGCAGCCGAGTACGACGTGTTGTCCGGGTGGACTGGAGAACGCACCGTCTCGGGCCATCAACTGGGCCACCTGCTGCAGAGACTCAGGGATGAAGGCGAGACGTTGCCTCTGGCCGCGCTGCGTCGCCTGGTCGAGGATGCTGAAGCGGAAGCTGACAGGCTCGACCGCTATCTCACGGCCGACGAGATAGCCGAATTGTGCCGCTGGCGAGACGAGTTGGCCAGACGCTCGGGACGCCTCACCCTGGACGCCCTTGAGCGCCTCGGAGACAGGGTGCGCTCAGTCCTTGAGTCATACGCCCGAGCCGGATCCCTCATTCCCTGGGCGACGCTGAGCGACGAAGTGGGGGGAATTCTGCGCGACCTCCATCCCGACGACCAAGTGGAAGCCCTCGTCCAAGCGGACCGCACCACGACGGACGACGAGCCCCCGATCTCCGCCCTGGTCACCGATGACGACTCTCACATGCACCCCTTCTTCCCGCAGATACTGGACTACCTGGACCGGCCTGTGTCCTCGGAGGCCGATCTGCCGGGGCAGTGGTCCGCCGCCGTGCAGGAGCTGTACCGGGTGTGGAGTCGACACTGACCGCCCCGGTATGCGCGCGTGTTCCGCGGAGTGGGACCGGTAGTCCCCGGTCGCGAGATCGACCCGTCGGGCCGTCAACAGTGCTGGACCCCGCTCTCAGCGAGGCCTAGCGCGGGTCCCGTTCGTGCCGGGTCCCTGTGGTCGAGTCCGGGGACCGTGCCGGAGCCGGGCCCAGCAGGATCAGCGTGTCGTTCTGCGCCGCCGTGACCGGGCCGCCCTCGGTGGCCGGGGCCAGTCGGCCGTCCCGGTGTACGACGAAGACCGTGTCGTGGTCCGGCGGGCGCGGGGCCGACGCGGGCTGGACCAGAAAGCGTGCGCCGTCCCGATGGCGGGCGGCCACCGTGTGCCGGACGAGGCCGGGCCCGAAGAGGGTCTCTCCCGAGGTGTAGGGGGCGACCATGCCCCGGGTGTCGGGTGGCGGGCCGACGCGGTACACCGGGCCGTCGACGCTGTCGCGCAGGACGATCGAGAAGAGCGCGTTGAAGTCGTCGTCCTCGGTGAGCAGGAAGACCGACGTGACGCCTTCGAGCCGGAGCTGCGGATCGGTGGCCACGGCCATCAGTTCCCCGGCGGCCGGCTCGATCCCCGCCGCCTCGATCCGGTCCCGCTCGGTCGCGGACCCCGCCCACATCAGCACGTCGACGCCGGCGGTGCGCAGCGCCCGGGCGAGGTCGACGACCCAGGGCTCCCCGCCCAGCAGCAGCGGCCGGGCCCGTGTGCCGCGTGCGACGCCCAGCCGGCCGGCCATGGGCCGCGCGGTCAGTCCGTAGACCAGGACCGTCGCGACGATCACCAGGAAGGTGACCGGCAGGATGATGTCGGCGTCGTCCAGCCCCTGCGCGGCGAGGGTTCCCGCGAAGGTGGTGGCGGTGGAGGCGGCCACGATGCCGCGCGGGGCCATCCAGCCGACGAAGGCACGTTCGCCCGGCGCCAGGTCCGTCCTGAGCGTGGACAGCAGGGCGACGAGGGGCCGCACCACCAGCACCAGCGCCGCGATCAGCGCCAGCGCGGGCAGCAGCACCGGAACGAGGCTCCTGGGTGTCACCGTCGCCGAGATGGAGACGAAGAGCAGGCCGATGATCAGCTGGACGAGCGTTTCGAAGAACGGCCGCCGTGCGGGCATGTCGAAGGCCGGCACGTTCGCGGCGATCAGCCCGGTGACGATGGCGGCGATGAGCCCGGTGTCGTCGTACACCGCGTCGCACCCGGCCGCCACCAGCACCACGACGGCCAGC
The DNA here is from genome assembly GCF_002920535.1 of Streptomyces sp. Ru71. Taxonomy (GTDB): domain Bacteria; phylum Actinomycetota; class Actinomycetes; order Streptomycetales; family Streptomycetaceae; genus Streptomyces. Next base: position 25,281 of record NZ_PQSS01000082.1, read on the forward strand.
TGGGCCAGCGTGCCCAGGGTCTCGCCGAGGCGGAGCCCGCGGAGGGTGAGCCATAGCAGCACGCCGCCCACCACTCCGCCGAGGAGTCCGACGGCGATGCCGCCGAGGAACGAGCCGACCCGGAAGTGACCCGGTCGCAGGCCGCCGGAGAGGATGGAGTGGAAGACCACGGCGCCGAGGATGCCGCCGACGGCGTCGATCAGCGAGCCCTCCCACACCAGAACGCGCCGCACCCGGTCCGACGGCCGCACGTGTTCGAGCAGCGGACCCACCACCGTCGGTCCGGACACCACGAGGATCACCCCGAGCATGCTGGCCACGGCCGCCGGCACGCCGAACAGCCACGGCCCCATGGCCATGACCGCCCCCCAGGTGAGCGCCACCTGGAACAGCAGGAGCCGCACGACGACGTTGCGGGTGGCGCCCTTCAGCTGGCGCAGGTCCAGGCCGAGCCCGGCGTCGTAGAGGATGAGCGCCACCGACAGCGAGACCAGGGCGGAGAAGTCCTGACCGACCAGCTTGTCGGGGTGGACGACGTCGGTGAGCGCTCCCGCGGTGAACCCGGCCGGCAGGAGCACGATCAGCGCCGGGATCCGCAGCCGTCCGGCCAGGATCTGTGAGCCCACCGCGAGCGCCACGGTCAGGGCGATGCCCAGCAGGATTTCTTCCTCGCTCACCGCGCCTCCACCCCTCGGCGTGCGGGCGGCGGCCAGGGCGTGCCGCGGGGCTCAGCCCTGGTCACCGGTGCCGGACCGCAGATCGGCGTCGGTGAGGCTCTCCAGTTCGCCGTGCGTGTCGAGCCAGTAGAGCAGGGCGACGGCGGGCAGGACCAGGACCAGGGCGACGAGGGTGACCAGGCCGAGCCAGCGCAGCGTGGTGTTCGCGCCCGCCCCGTCGGCCACCGTCAGGGAGGTGGGCACGAGATACGGGCGCTGCGCCATGCCCCAGGCGATGACCGCCGACGCGACCACGGTGACCGCGGCGATGCGCGACCAGGCGCCGGAGGGTCGCCGGACCAGCCAGGCGGTGGCGAGCGAGCCCACGGCCGCCACGACCACGAAGAACAGCCCCACACCGTGCGTCAGCCCGTGCCACACATGGGGCGCGTCACCGTGTGCCACGACCAGCGTGATCACCGCCAGTACGGCGACGGAGCCCAGGGCGGCCAGCGCCCGTCGCCGGAAGTAGCCGTCCAGGTCGGGTGCGCCGAAGCGGCGGGCGTCCGCGGCGAGGAACACCCCGCCGAGCAGAGCGGCGGTCGCCACGGCGAGCAGACCGAACAGCACTGGGACGGGATGCGCCCAGGCATCCGCCGACGGGCCGGCGTCCGCCGTGACCCGGCCCGACGCCACACCGCCGGCCACGACGCCGAGGAAGAACGGCGTCAGCAGGGAGGAGACGGCGAACACCGCTCCGTACAGCCGCCGTCCCGCCAGCCGCCGGGCGGGCTTGCGCAGCGCGAACCCGGCGCCGCGCAGCACGGTACCGACGGCGGCCAGCGCCAGGGGCAGCCACATGGCCAGGAACAGCCGCTCGAAGAAGACGGGGAAGCCCGTCCACAGGATGACGAGAACGAAGATCAGCCACACGTTGTTGACCTCCCACACGGGAGCCATCGCGTGGTCGATCAGCCACCGGGGCCGCTTGCCGCGCCGCGTTCCGCCGGCGACCAGGTCCCAGAACCCCGCGCCGTAGTCGGTCCCGCCGGCGCAGGCGTAGGCGGTGACGGCGAGCAGCAGGACGACGGCGATGACACCGGCCATCACGGACGGTCCTGTGCGGGTGAGGAACTTGCGCCCCCGTCGGACCGTGGCGCCGCACCGGACGGCACCGTGGGGCGTGGCCCGTACGGGGTGCCCGACTCGGGAGTCTCCCCTGCCGCCCCGGCCGGGGCGGTGTGGACGTCCTGCTCGTCGGCGAGCCGCCAGCGGGTGCGCATCTTCAGCAGGATCGCGAGGAAGGACGCGAAGACGAACACGTAGACCGCGATGACCAGGCCGAACATGATCCACAGCGTGGTGGAACGCGTCGATGTGACGGCCTCGGCGACCCGCATGTTCTGGTAGACGATCCACGGCTGGCGGCCCACCTCGGTGGTGATCCAGCCGCACTCGACGGCGACGACGGAGGCGAGGCCGGCCACGGCGGCGCACCGGTGGAACCACGGCGAGGCGGGCAGCCGGCGGCGCAGCAGCCAGACGAGGCCGTACCACAGCGCGAGCACCAGGAGCAGCGAGCCGATGCCCACCATGATGTCGAAGGCCCAGTGGGCGATGGTGGCCTGAGTGGCCGTCGGCCGGGCGTCGGCGGGGACGGAGGTCAGCCCCGTCACCCGGGTGTCCGGCGTGAAGCCGGCGAGGACGGAGTCCAGCTGCGGGATCCTGATGCCGCCGGAGATGGTGCCGTCCGGATGGAGCCGGCCGAACAGGTACTCCGGCACATGGGTGTCGGTCTTCCAGACGATCTCCATCGCGGCGAACTTCACCGGCTGCTTGTGGAAGACCTGCCGCGCGATGGAGTCGCCCAGGACGAACTGCACCGGAGTCATCACCGCGGCGACCGTGAAGGGGACGGTGAAGCCGAGCCGGTGGTACCGGTCGCGGCGGCCGCGCAGCAGGCCGACGGCGTAGACGCCGGCCACGACATAACCGGCCGTCACGAGCATCGCGACGACGAAGTGCCAGTACTGCGGGCCGAACAGGGGGGTGAAGATCGCCTGCCAGATCTTCACGTCGACGGGGTCGCCCGAGGCGTCGAGGGTGAAGCCGCGCGGGGTGTTCATCCAGGAGTTGGCGGCCAGGATGCCGAAGGCACCGAGCAGCGCCGCGGCGGGCAGGGGCAGGCCGAGCAGGAAGTGGGCCCGGGCGGGAAGGCGCCGCCAGCCGTACAGGTAGACGGCGATGAGCACGGCCTCCAGGAAGAAGGCCCAGGCCTCGACACCGAACCCGATGCCGAAGACATCGCCCCACCGGCCCATCAAGCCCGGCCACAGCAGACCGAACTCGAAGGACAGCACGGTGCCGGTGACCACCCCGATGGCGAACTGGACCGCCATCACCGCCCACCACCGGCGCGCGAGCAACAGGGCCGTCCGGTCCCCGCGGCGCAGTCCGTAGCCGTGCAGGACGAGTGTGATCAGCGGAAGGGCCACGCCCAGCGGCACCAGGATGATGTGCGAGGCCAGGGTGAAGGCCATCAGCGACCTGGCCGGGAGCAGCTGCGCGGGCGCGTCGGCCAGCACGTGCAGGGCGGTGTGCATGTGTTTCCGTTCGGGAGCCGTCGCGCGTCGGTTCAGCCGCCGGTGGCGAAGCCGGGGAAGAGGGTCATCCCGCCGTCCACGTACAGCGTGGTGCCCACCACGTAGTCCATGAGGTCGGACGCGAGACCAACGGCGGCGTGAGCGATGTCGTCCGGGTCGCCCACGCGGTCGTAGGGGATCAGCCGCAGCAGGTCCTCCTCGGCCTCGGGCGTGTCCCAGGCGCTGCGGTTGATGGGCGTCTTGACGGCGCCCGGCGCGATGGCATTGACGCGGATCTTCTTCGGCGCGAGCTCCTGCGCGAGGGTCTGCATCATCAGCTGCACGCCACCCTTGGAGGCGGCGTAGTTGACGTGCCCGGCCCAGGGGATGATCTGGTGCACGGAACTCATGCAGATGATCTTCCCCGCTGCGCGCGACACCTCGGGAACCACTCCGCGCCGCAGGAACTCCTTGGTCGCCTCCCGGGCGCAGAGGAACTGTCCGGTGAGGTTCACGTCGATGACCTTCTGCCACTGGGCCAGCGTCATCTCGGTGAACGGGGCGTCGCGCTGCATACCGGCGTTGGCGACCAGGATGTCGATCGTGCCGAACTCCTCGACCATCCGGTTCACCATGCCCACGACCTGGTCCTCGGCGGAGACGTCCGCCCGGTACGCCGCCGCCCGCACCCCGAAGGCCTGGATCTCCTCGACGACCTTGTCGGCCTCCTCCTCACCGGCCACGTAGTTGACGACCACGTCGGCGCCGGCCCGACCCATGGCCACCGCCGTCGCCCTGCCGATCCCGGAGTTGGCGCCGGTGACCAGTGCCTTCTGGCCCTTCAGGAGGTGGGCGGGGATCACCGTGCCGCGGGTGTCATCGGTCGGACTCACGATGGCTGTCTCCTCTGCTGCGAGGCCGGATGGCCCGGGTGCCGCACCCGAGTGTCACGGTTCAGACAAGCACCGCGGCCGGGCGGCTGCGCGCCGCACCGGGCGCCGTTGCGCCGACCAGGGGAGGAGGTTCGCCCGCTGGAACGTCGGCCGCCCGGCCCTCGCTCGGCCCGGCCGTTCCACCAGGTGGCCGCCCACCACCCGCAGGGCGTTCACCATGGCCGTCAGGCCACCCCGGGGCTGTTCGCCGGCCCGCCCGGCATGTCCAGCCGATTGCCCCGCTCGGGCCCGGCACGGCCCGGGTCCAGCGCCCCGGGCCGTACTCCGGCGTGAACTCGCCCAGGCAGCACGCCAGGTCACTCGGCGGCGGCGAGCAGGCGTGCCTCGCTCTCCTCGTAGTGCTGACGGCTCCGGCGGCTGTCCGCGGCGTGGCGCCGGTGGTCCAGGCGGCTGCCCAGCCAGCCCGCCAGGTAGCCGAACGGGATGGAGATCAGCCCGGTCGACTGCATGGGGAACCAGTGGAAGTCGACGTTCGGGAAGACCGCGGAGGGCGTGCCCGAGACGGCCTTGGAGAAGACCATCAGCACCACCGCGCAGGCCGCACCGCCGTAGAGCGTGGCGAGCAGGCCGGTGCGGGTGAAGCCCTTCCAGAACAGGGAGTAGGTCAGCGCGGGAGCCACCGCGGACGCCCCGATGCAGACGGCCAGCGTCGTCAGCACGGCGACGTCCCAGTCCTGGACCACGGTGGAGAGCGCGATGGCGACGATGCCCACCGCCACGCTCGTCCACGCCGCCACCGTCATCTCCGTACGCGGATCCGTCCGTCCGCGCCGCACCGCGTGGGCGAACAGGTCGTGGGCGAGCGACGAGGCCGCGGCCAGGGTCATTCCGGCGACCGAGGACAGCAGGGTGATGAAGACCATCCCCGCCACGGCCGAGTAGAGCATCGTCATGCCGGCGGAGTCGGGCCCGCCGCCGAGCACCTGGGACAGCATGAGCAGCGCCGTCCTGCCGTGCGGGTCGACCGCGGTGATGGCCCGCGATCCCACCAGCGCCGCCGCGCCGGTCCCCACGACGATCACGAGCAGGCAGAAGGTGGTGACCGTGGCGACCGCCCAGGACATCGAGCGACGCACGGCCGGCACGTCCTGCGCGGAGTACAGACGCATGGTGATGTGGGGCAGACAGGCCACGCCGAGGACCACGGTGATCTGGAGACCGGCGAAGTCCAGCCGGTCCACGGCGGAGGTGCCCAGCTGAAGGCCCTGCTGGAGGAAGGCGGGTCCGGTGCCGCTGCCGTGCTGGGCGGCCCTCAGCACCTCTCCCGGGTTCCAGTCGAAGCGGTTCAGGACCAGCGCGGCGACGACGACGCTGGTGCCGAGCAGGATGACGATCTTGATCATCTGCAGCAGGGCGGTGCCCCTCATACCGCCGAGCGCCGCGTAGATGATCATCAGGCTGCCCACGATGACGATGCAGGCGGTCCGGGCACCCTCCCCGTGCGGGATGTCCAGGATGAAGGTGAGCAGCGACCCGGCTCCGGAGAGCTGGACGACCAGGAAGGGCAGGGTCGCCGACAGCGTCACCAGGCAGGCGGCGACGCGCACGGCCCGGTCACGCCCGGGCAGGGTGCGGACCAGGACGTCGCCCATGGTGAACCGGCCGGCGTTGCGCAGGGGTTCGGCCAGCAGGAACATCAGCAGCACCAGGGACAGGGCGGTGCTGACCGCGAGGACATAGCCGTCGTACCCGGCGAGCGCGATGATGCCGGTGGTGCTCAGCACCGTGGCCGCGGAGATGTAGTCGCCCGCGATGGCCAGGCCGTTCTTGACCGGGGTGAGCGAGAGGTAGCCGGTGTAGAAGTTGGTCAGGTCGTCGCGGTCCGGTCCGGCCATCACGCAGATCAGCAGCGTGACGGTGACCAGGGCGGTGAACAGGACGAGGACGATGGCCTGCGTCCCGGAGCCGAAGTCGTTCATCTCGCCACCCCCGCGGCCCGGCCGGCCGTCCGCTCCCTGACGGCGTCGGCCAACGGGTCGACCGAGCGCCGTGCGCTGCGTCCGTACCAGAAGACCGCCCAGAAGGTGACGACGAGCTGCAGGACGCCCAGGGCCATTCCCAGGCTCAGCTCCCCGGCGATCCTGGACCCCATCAGGTCCGGTGCGCCGCAGGAGAGCACCACGTACAGCACGAACGAGCCGAGCGCGGCGAGCGTGGAGACCCGGCGCAGCACGCGATAGGCCGAGCGGAGAGCGGCGAGGCCATCGTCGCGCCGAGGGGTCTCGGGCCCGTGCGGCGCCTGCCACGGGGCCGGCGCGTACGTGTCCTGTCGTGGGTCCCGTCCGAACGCGTCGTGTCGTGGGTCCCGCCCGAACGCGTCGTGTCGCGGGTCCCACCCGTACGCCTCGTGTCGTGGGGCGTGGCCGGACGGCGCGGTCCGCGGCTGCGTCCATTCCGGCGATGCCGGCTGCGGGTACCGCCCGTCGTCGGGATATGTCATCGCGTGGCCTTCCGATGCTGCGGGGAACCGTTGAGGCTGGAGAAGTTCGTGGCGGCGCACGTTACCGACTGGTCGGAATGCCTGATAAGCCTGTCGGCTGTTACGTTTCGAACTCGTGATCCGCCCCCGGACGGCAGTGGCGGACTGCGGCGGGAGGGCCTCCGCACCCTAGGCGTGGGACGGCCGGGCCGCTCTGTGGCGAATATCACTGCCCCTGCCGTACCTACTGGTCGGTATGGTCGCAGGGAGCCGTGACGACAGGAGGCGCTATGTCTGCGACCAACCGCCAGATCCGTCTGGCAGCCCGCCCCGTGGGCGAGGTCAAGCCAGAGGACTGGGAACATGCCGAGGGGCCCGTCGAGGAGCCGGGCCCGGGCCGGTTCGCGGGCCGGACCCGCGTCATCTCCCTGGACCCGGCCATGCGCGGCTGGCTGGACGACCGCCCCTCCTACCTGCCCCCGGTGGGCATCGGCGAGGTGATGCGCGCCGGATCGGTCATCGAGGTCACCGCCTCCCAGCACCCCGATTTCCAGCCGGGCGACCATGTGGTGGGCACCTTCGGCGTCCAGGAGTACGTGGTCTCCGACGGCCGGGGCGCGATGAAGGTCGACACCTCCCTCGCCCCGCCCTCCACGTATCTCGGCGCGCTCGGCATGCCCGGGATGACCGCCTACTTCGGCCTGCTGGACGTCGGGGCGCTGCAGGAAGGCGAGACCGTCGTGGTGTCGGGGGCCGCTGGAGCGGTCGGCACCATCGCGGGACAGATCGCGAAGGCCAAGGGCTGCCGGGTCGTC
>NZ_PQSS01000083.1 GCF_002920535.1 Streptomyces sp. Ru71
GGTGGCGTAGGGGCGGTTGTGGGCGTAGAGGGCGCACAGGGATCCGGCCATCGTGTACATCGCCAGGTCGAGGCGGCCGAGCGCCAGCAGGATCAGGTTCGGCGGGGCCACCGAGACGACGACGCTCAGGGCGGGCTTGAACCAGATCGGGGAGGGCCGCCCCAGCCGCAGGGCACCGGCGAGGGGGAGGGAGCGGGGGCCTATGTGCATGGATATTAGTTTAGCAAGTGTTTTACTTGTGAAATGGTTCCGCGCTCCCTTTCGCGCGCCCCGTGTACACCCTTGCGCTCGCGTGCGCACCGGCCCGGCCGGGCATCGCTCCCCCTGGACCCACCGTCGAGCGGGGAGGTGCGCGTGCACGGACCGGCTTCGTCCGGCTGGCTCCTGGTCGCGCTGTGCGCGGCGACCGGCGCCTACTGCCTGCTGCGGATGCGCAGCGGGAGCGCGGAGCAGCGCCGGGCCGCGGGCGGCGAGGCGCTGATGGGCTTCGGGATGGCAGCGATGGCCGTGCCGGCCGCGGTGTACACACCGCCGGTGTGGGCCTGGCCCGTCTATGCGGTGGTGTTCGGGCTGGCGGCGGTGCAGGCCCTGTGGGCGGCCCGCCGCGGCGCCCACCATCTGCACCATCTGGTGGGAGCCGCGGCCATGGTCTACATGGCCGTGGTGATGGCGGGGGCGCCGGAGCACCGGCACGGGCACGCGGGCGGTGGCGTACCGGTGGTGACGGGGGTGCTGCTGCTGTACTTCGCGGGGTATGTGCTGCTGTCGGGTGCCCGGCTCGTGCCGGTCGCCGCGGTGGCCGGCGCTCCGCCCGTGACGGGGTGGGGGGACCGGCCGGAGCTGGCGCGGGCCTGCCGGCTGTCGATGGGGATCGCGATGGTGGCGATGCTGCTGACCTTGTGACCGGCCCGTGGTGTGCGTCACTTGGTGAGGCAATGCGTACCGCCGAGTAGCCGCGCCTCATAGGCTGCTGCCCATGCTGGTGCCCGCGACCCTGCTGCTGCTCGGCGCCCTGACCGCCGTCGTCGCACCACGCCTGCTCGCCCGGGCCGACTGGGCGGACCGTGAACCGGTCGTCGCCCTGTGGATGTGGCAGTGCGTGGTGGCCGCCGTACTGCTGTGCTGCGCCCTGTCGATGACGCTCAGCGCGGCGGTCGCCTGGCAGGCCGTGCGCGGCCATGTGTTCGCGTCGGCGCCTCGGGCCGTGGTGGAGGCCTACGCCCTCGGGGTCGGCGCTCCTTGGGCGGCGACGACCGCCGTGACGCTCGCACTGGGCGGCGTGTGGACCGCGGCGATGCTGTTCCGCGAGGTGGCCCGGGCGCGGGCCCGGCGGCGGCTGCGCCGGGCCGAACTCCTCGTGCGGGCCCCGCAGTTGCCCGGGGAGGAACCGGGTGAGGGGCGGCTCGTCATCCTGGAGGGGGAGCGGCCGGACGCCTGGTGGCTGCCGGGCACGGCACCCCGGCTGGTCGTCACCACGGCCGCGCTTCGCCGCCTCAAGGGGCGCCGGCTGGACGCCGTCCTCGCGCACGAGCAGGGGCACGCGCGGGCCCGGCACGACTGGCTGCTGCACTGCTCCGCCGCGCTCGCGGGCGGTTTCCCGCAGGTACCGGTGTTCGCCGCGTTCCGCGACGAGATGCACCGGCTGGTCGAACTCGCCGCCGACGACATGGCCTCCCGCCGCTTCGGACGGCTCACCACCGCGCTCGCCCTGGTCGAACTCAACGAGGGCCGGGGCGTCTTCGGGCCGTGTCCCAGCGCCAAGGCCCATGTGCCGCAGCGGGTGCACCGGCTGCTGACTCCGCCGGCCCGGCTGACCGCCGCCCGCCGGCTGCGACTGACCGCCATGGCCGCCCTGGTGCCGGTGATCCCGGTGCTGGTGACGCTCGTCCCGGGACTGCGCGCACTGGGCTGACGCCGGGGGCGGCCCTGATACCTACGCGGGGTTGGCCTCACACACCACGCGTCGGCGAGGATCGCTCCATGCACCCTCCGTCCCTCCACGCGCCGCCCCGCTCCCCCGCCCACCGCTCCGCACTGCGCTGCGCCTGCCTGCTCGCGCTGTGCTCGGGGCTGCTCACCGCCCTCGTCGCGGTGAGATGGCACCCGCTGACCGGCGCCGACAGGGACATCGCCCGCACCACCCACCGCTGGGCGGTCGGCGACCCCGGGCTCACCCATGTCGTCCGCATCCTCACCGACTGGGTCTGGGACCCGACGACGCTGCGCCTCCTGTGCGCGGTGGTGGCGTTGTGGCTGCTGTGGCGACGGGCGGCGTGGTGGACTGCGGTGTGGCTGGTGACCGTGACCGCCCTGGCCACGGTCGTCCAGCAGGCCCTGAAGGCCGCCGTCGACCGGCCCCGCCCGGTGTGGCGGGACCCCGTCGACTCCGCGCACTACGCGGCCTATCCCTCCGGTCACGCCATGACCGCCACGGTGGTGTGCGGGCTGCTGGTGTGGCTCGTGCACGCCTACGGCGCCGGGCCGGGCCTGCGGCGTACGGCGGTCGGTGTCGCCGTGGTGTCCGTGGCCGGCGTCGGCGCGACCCGGGTGTGGCTGGGTGTGCACTGGCCCTCGGACGTCCTCGGCGGCTGGCTGCTGGGCGCGGCGCTGGTGGCGGTGGCGGTGGCGGCTCATCTGCGCTGGCGGCCTTGAGGCGGTGGGATACGGCAAGGAGTCGTGTGCCGGCGGGCGGTCGTGAGCCGTGCGGGCGGTCGTATGATCGCCGGCATGACCGCCGTCCTCTTCGACTTCTCCGGCACGCTCTTCCGCATCGAGTCCGTCGAGTCCTGGCTGCGCGCCGCGCTCGCGGAGGCGGGGGTCGCCCTGCCCGAACCCGAACTCGCCGAGACCGTGCGGGCGTTGGAGGAGGCGGGCGCGCTGCCCGGCGGGCCGGACCCGCTGCGTGTCCCGGACCATCTCGCCGAGGTGTTCAGGACCCGCGACGAGAGCAGCGCCCTGCACCGCGCGGCCTACACCGGTCTGGCCCGCCAGGTGCCGCTGCCCGGCGAGGGTCTGCACGAGGCTCTCTACGAGCGGCACCGCACGCCGGCCGCCTGGACGCCCTACCCGGACGCGGGCGAGGTGCTGGGCGCCCTGCGGGAGCGGGGCGTGCGGATCGGTGTGGTGAGCAACATCGGCTGGGACCTGCGCCCGGTCTTCCGCGCCCACGGCCTGGACGCCTTCGTCGACACCTATGTGCTGTCGTACGAGCACGGCATCCGCAAACCGGACCCGAGGCTGTTCGCCGCCGCCTGCGCCGCGCTCGACACCGATCCGGGCGAGGTGCTCATGGTCGGCGACGATCCGCGGGCGGACGGTGGTGCGGCGGCGCTGGGCTGCCGAGTGCACTTCGTGGAGCATCTGCCGGTCCACGAGCGGCCCGACGGGCTGCGTCCGGTGCCGGCGCTGGTGGGCTGACCCCGCCCGCCGGTCACTCCAGATAGCCCTCCACCTGCGAGGAGGGGCGGACCTCGGCCTCGTCCGGGTTCTCCCCGAACTCCTCCTTGGCACGCCGCTGCCGCAGCAGGTCCCAGCAGCGGTCGAGCTCGCGCTCCAGTTCGCCGAGCCGCTGCCGTTCGGTGATGCCGTCGATCCGGCCGGCCGCGAGGTCGTCCCGCAGCCGGCGCTCGTCGTCGACCATCTCGGTGATCCTGGCCAGGATCCGCTCGTCGCGTTCCATCCCCGCACGCCTCCTAGGCCGGCCGTCTCCGGCCCACTCTAGGGAGAGGGAGGCGCCCCGGCGACCGATGCGCCGACGCCGGCCCGGTCACGTCGGCGCCGGACCGGTGCGATTGCCTGGGGCGACCATCGGGGCGAGAAGAAAGTCCGCTCTGGACGATCCCCCGCGTCGCCCAGAGCGGACCGCAAGGCCGACCGGATCCGCGCAGGGACCGGCCGACACGCGCTGAGTATAGTTGGCTGGCAGCCAGTCAACGCAGGAGTCAAGCATGTCCCCGCGCAGCGCCTCGGTCAATGAGGAATTGCGGCGGCGCTCCCGGGAGCGGCTGCTGCAGGCGGCACTTGAGCTCGTCCGGGAGCGTGGCTACGAGGCGACGACGCTCGGCGACATAGCCGACCGCGCGGGCTCGGCCCGCGGACTGGTGTCGTACTACTTCCCCGGCAAGCGCCGGCTGGTGCAGTCGGCCGTGCACCGGCTGATGCACCGCACGCTGGAGGAGGCCCTGGAGCGCGAGCCGCGCACCGACGACGGCCGGGAGCGCATGGCGCGGGCGATCGACGCGATCCTCGGGCTGGGCCGGGACGAGCCGGTGCTGATGCGCCAGCACATGGCGGGGCTGCTGCAGGCGGAGGGGTTCGTGCAGTGCCCGGAGCAGCAGCGGCTGGCGGAGCTGCTGCGCGCCACCGTCGATCGCTACGGCTCGTGCGACGTCGACCGCGACTACCCGATGCTGCGGTCGGTGCTGATGGGCGCCGTGTACGCGATGGTCCTGCCGAACCTGCCCATGTCGATCACGGCCATGCGCGCCGAGCTGTTCCGGCGCTACGGGCTCGCCTGGGAGATGGGGGTCCCGCCGGACGCCGAGGCGCCCGGCGGGGGGTGCGAGCAGGACGTGTCCCGCTTCTTCGCGACCGGCGAAGGGCCGGAGGGTCAGTCGAAGTAGTCCGGCTGGGTCTGGACGTTGAGTTCGCGCAGCTGGACCCGGCGGGCCGGGTCCGTGCGCCGGTCGGTGAGCTTCAGGACGTCGAAGCCCTTGGCGATGTCGTTCGAGTAGATGTAGCCGTTGTAGTAGTACGCCGACCACGCGCCGCCGACCGTGAGCGTGTCGGTGGTCAGCGGGCCGCGCTCGAAGTAGGCGATCTCCTTCGGGTGCGCGGAGTCGGTGAACTCCCAGACGGACACGCCGCCCTGGTACCAGGCCTGGACCATGATGTCGCGGCCCTTGACCGGGATCAGCGAGCCGTTGTGGGCCACACAGTTCTCGGTGTCGGCCTGGTGGCGCGGGATCTTGTAGTAGCCGCGGAAGACGAGCTTGCGCTTGTCGCCCTTGCCAACGATGTCGTAGATGCCGTCGGCGCCCCGGTTCGGCCCGGTCGCGGCGTTGCAGGTGGCCGCTCCACCGCCGCCGAGCTCGTCCGTGAACACGACCTTGTTCGCCTTCTGGTTGAAGGTCGCCGAGTGCCAGAAGGCGAAGTTGACGTTGTCCTGGACCTGGTCGATGACCTTGGGGTGCTCGGGGTCCTTGATGGAGAACAGGATGCCGTCACCCATGCAGGCGCCGGCGGCCAGGTCCTCGGACGGCAGGACGGTGATGTCGTGGCAGCCGGTGGTCTTGGAGACGCCGGGGTTGGTGGGGGCGCCGGGGTTGCCGCCGCCGTCCGGGCCGTCGCCGGGGAAGAGCACCGGGAAGTTCACCACGGCCGCCTGCTCGGGCGCCTTGCGCGGCACCTTGATGACCGAGATGCCGTCGTGCGGCGGCTGGCAGTCGGGGTAGCTCGCGCTGGGCGAGTAGGAGGAGACGTAGATGTAGACGTCGTCCCGCTTCGGTACCAGCGAGTGCGTGTGCGAGCCGCACGCGGTCTCGACGGCGGCGACGTACTTCGGGTTGCGCTTGTCGCTGATGTCGAAGACCTTCATGCCCTCCCAGGAGGACTTCTCGGTCGCCGGCTGCGTGGTGCTGTGGCAACTGCTGTCGCTGCGCGAGGAGTCGGTGGACAGGAAGAGCAGATTGCCCGAGACGGAGATGTCGTTCTGCGAGCCGGGGCAGAGCACCTGGGAGACCGTCTTCGGCGACGCCGGGTCGGAGATGTCGAAGATGCGGAAGCCGTCGTAGTTGCCGGCGAAGGCGTATCTGCCCTGGAAGGCGAGGTCCGAATTGGTGCCGGGCAGCGCGTCCTTGGGGATGTTCGTCAGGTGCTGGAGGTTCGCGGAGTGGACGATCTGGTCCTGGGCGGGTATCTCGCCCGACGCCATCGCCTCGGCCGCCTGCTCCTGGGCGCTGCGGGAGACCTCCTTCGGCGCGGCGGGGTGGTCGCCCGGGTCGGGGGTGGCGCCCGCCGGTGCGGCGGTGAGGAGCGCGGCCAGCAGGCCGGCCGCCGCGGTGGCAACTCCCAGGCGTCTGCGTCGTGTTCGGGGATCGTGCAGGGTCACTGTGTCCTCCCTCGTCGCCGTTCCGGTCGGAACGGTTCACGCTTCCCCGCAGTATCGTCTTCATCATGCCCAGATCAACAGATGGCAATGTGATCGTCATGAAGACCTCGGGAGGTCGCCTTGCTGCTGCGCCGTGGACTGCGTCCGGTCCTCGCCACGGTCTCACTCTCCGCCCTCGCCCTGCTCGGGCTCACCGGGTGTGACTCCGACGCGCAGGCCAAGTCCCCTGCGAGCAGCGGGCCTTCGGTGCTGGTGCCGGGCCTGCCCGGTGAGGCGAACCGCACCCTGTCCGCCGAGGACGCGGCTCGGCAGCGCGCGGACGACGACACGCCGAACGCGGCCGACGTTTCGTACGCGCGCATGATGATCGTCCACCACGAACAGGCGCTGGAGATGACCGAACTCGCCGCACGGCAGGCCAAGTCGGGGGACGTCCGGCGGCTGGCGGCCCGGATCGCGGCGGCCCAGGGGCCGGAGATCACCACCATGCGGGCCTGGCTGAAGGAGTACGGCAAGGACGAGGGCGCCGGCGGACACCTGCACGGCGGTATGCCCGGCATGGCGACCGAGGCGCAGCTCTCGCAACTGCGGGCGGCGCGGGGGGCGGCGTTCGACGCGCTGTTCCTCACGCTGATGATCACCCATCATCAGGGCGCGATCACCATGGCGACGGACGTGAAGGCGCAGGGCAACAACGTCCGGATCGAGGAGATGGCCGACGACGTGGTGGCCCAGCAGACCAGCGAGATCACCCGGATGCGGCAGATGCGGTGAGGTGCCGGTCCGGCGTGTGGCGGGGTGGGGTGAGCGGCCGGTTCGTTCTGCGGCGGGGCGCTGTGAGCGGCTGGTCCGTCCTGCGGCAGGGCGCGGTGAGCGGCTAGTCCGTTCTGCGGCGGGCGTGACGTGGGGTCAGGAAGCCCGCGTCACGGGCCTGGGCGATCAGCCGCAGGGACTTGCGGCGGCTGTGGCCGGTCGCGCACATCACCGCGAGGACCGGGTCGACGCCCTCCTCCTGGGCCGCGCGGTACTCCTGGGCGACCTGCCACCGCCCCTCGATGCCGCGCGGCCAGGCGGGCCGGGCCCGGCGCCCCGTGGTCCGCTCGCCCTCGGCGGGATCGTCCTCGCCGTCCTCGTCGACGTCCTCCGCGTCCATCCCGCACGCCTCGAACAACGGCCCCTCGATCCAGTCCGCGAGCACCGACAGATCGTCCAGGGACAGCGCGGGCTCGGCCCGGACGTCCTCGATGGACACGCACCCCTCGGCCACCACGGCGAGCGCCTCGACGCCGGCGCCGTCGGGGAACGCCAGCCGGACGTGGAACCACCTCGTCGCGCCGGCCTCCTCCTGCACCTCCCACGCGGGCGACACGGTCACCGCGCCGTCCGCCTCCGATCGATCGGAAAGATTAAGAAAGGATGCTTCAAGCACACACGCAACGTAACCTCATGATCACATTCCATACGAACGGACACGCATCCGTCCGCCCGGACAGCACCCTGTCAGCGCAGCCCGCGCGGTGCGATGCTGGAGCCGGGAAGCCCTTCGACGAAGGAGTTCCGCCGTGCTCCGTGTCGCTGTCGTCGGTTCCGGCCCCAGCGGGGTCTACACCGCGCAGAGCCTGCTCCAGCAGGACCCCGAGGTGCTCGTCGACGTCCTGGACCGGCTGCCGTGCCCCTACGGCCTGGTCCGCTACGGCGTCGCGCCGGACCACGAGAAGATCAAGTCGCTGCAGAACAATCTGCGCACGGTCCTGGAGGAGCCCCGGGTCCGCTTCCTCGGCGGCGTCCGGGTCGGCGCCGGAGACGTGCCCGTGGCGCGGCTGCGGGAGCTGTACCACGCGGTGGTGTACTGCGTGGGCGCCGCCGCCGACCGGCACCTCGGCATTCCCGGCGAGGACCTGCCGGGCAGCTGGTCCGCGACGCAGTTCGTGGCCTGGTACAGCGCCCATCCGGACGCGGTGGCCGACGGGTATCTGAGCGGTGCGCGGTCGGCCGTGGTCATCGGTGTGGGGAACGTGGCGGTGGACGTCACCCGGATGCTGGCGCGCGGCCCGGCGGAGCTGAGCCCGACCGACATGCCGCAGGCGGCGCTGACCGTGCTGGCCGCCAGCCGGATCACCGAGATCCACATGGTGGGCCGGCGCGGCCCCTCGCAGGCCCGGTTCACCACCAAGGAGCTGCGCGAGCTGGGCGCGCTGCCGGACACCGACGTGCTGGTGGACCCGGCCGAGCTGGCCGCCGACCCCGAGTACGCCGATCCGTCGGCACTGCCCGCGCCGCAGCGCCGCAACGTGGAGGTGCTGCGCGAGTGGGCGGAGCGGCGTGCGGTCACCGGCGCCCGGCGGCGGATCCGGGCACGGTTCTTCCTGCGGCCGGTGGAGCTCCTCGCCGACGGCGGCCGGGTGGGCGCGGTGCGCTTCGAACGGACGGTGCCGGACGGGCGGGGCGGGGTGGTGGGCACCGGCCGGTTCGAGGAGATCGCGGCGCAGCTGGTGCTGCGGTCGGTGGGCTATCGCGGGGTGCCGCTGGAGGGGCTGCCGTTCGACGCGGAGCACGGCACGGTGCCGAACGCGGCCGGGCGCGTCCTGCGGGACGGGGTCGTCACGCCGGGCGAGTACGTGTCGGGCTGGATCAAGCGGGGGCCCACGGGCGTCATCGGGACCAACCGGCCGTGCGCGAAGGAGACGGCGACCTCGCTGCTGGAGGACGCCCCCGCGCTGGCCCGCAGGGAACTGCCCGGCGATCCGCTGGCGGCACTGCGCGCGGCGGGCGTCGAGCCGGTCGAGTGGGCGGGCTGGCAGTCCATCGAACGCGCGGAGGCGGCGCTCGGCACGTCCCTCGGCCGCCACGTGGTCAAACTGCCGGACTGGGACTCCTTGCTGACGGCAGCGCGCGGCTCCGCCGGGTAGGAGGCCCCTTCGCTTGGGCGGGGCTCGCATCAGCGCCGTTGAGCCTCGCTATTTTCGGCGTGTGCGGGTTCATCGTGGTTGCTCGCGCAGTTCCCCGCGCCCCTTTCGGGGCGCGTCAGGCGAGGCGGGTTGCCTCGTGGGTCGCGGCGGTCAGGACGGCGTCCAGGAGGCCGGGGAAGAGGTCGTCCAGGTCGGCGCGGCGCAGGCCGTTCATCTTGGCCGTGCCCTGGTAGGTCTGCCGGATCACTCCGGCCTCGCGCAGCACCCGGAAGTGGTGCGTGGTGGTCGACTTCGTGACCGGCAGGTCGAAGTGCGAACAGGACAGCTCGCCGGTCTCGGCGGCGAGTTCGCGCACGATGCGCAGCCGCATGGGGTCGGACAGCGCGTGCAGAACGGGTTCCAGCCGGATCTCCTCCCGCGCCGGGTGCGGAAGCTCACGGCTGCTGACAGCGGCGGCGGGGGTCACGGCGGGCTCCACTTCGTCGGATGGCCTCCATTGTACGAAGACCCTCGTAGTTTGACATCCACCGTACTACGACGGGTATCGTACGAGCCGACCACCGGTCCCGTGACGAATGGAGTCCGCCGTGAGCGCCCTCTTCGAGCCCTTCACACTGCGCGAAGTGACCATCCCCAACCGCGTGTGGATGCCGCCGATGTGCCAGTACTCGGCCGCGCCCGAGGGCCCGCAGGCGGGCGTGCCGCACGACTGGCACTTCGCGCACTACGCGGCCCGCGCGGCCGGCGGCACCGGTCTGATCATCGTCGAGGCCACCGCCGTCTCGCCCGAGGGCCGGATCTCGCCGTACGACCTCGGGCTGTGGAACGACACCCAGGTCGAGGCGTTCCGCCGCATCACCCGCTTCCTCGCCGGTCAGGGCACCGTGCCGGCGATCCAGCTCGGACACGGCGGCCGCAAGGCGTCCACCGACCAGCCGTGGAAGGGCGGCGCCCCGGTCGGTCCGGACGCGCACGGCTGGCAGCCGCTGGCGCCCAGCGCCCTCGCCTTCGACGAGCGGCACCCGGTGCCCACCGAGCTGACGACCGACCAGATCGGGGCCGTCGTGGGCCAGTTCGCGGACGCCGCCCGGCGGGCGCTGGCCGCCGGGTTCGAGATCGTCGAGATCCACGGCGCCCACGGCTACCTGATCAACGAGTTCCTCTCCCCGCACTCCAACCACCGCACCGACGCCTACGGCGGCTCCTACGAGAACCGCACCCGGTTCGCCCTGGAGGTCGTCGACGCCGTACGCGCGGTGTGGCCGGACGACAAGCCGCTGTTCTTCCGCATCTCGGCGACCGACTGGCTGGAGGACGGCGGCTGGACCGCCGACGACACGGTGCGCTTCGCGCGGGACCTGCGGGCACACGGCGTCGACCTGCTGGACGTCTCCACCGGCGGCAACGTCTCCGGCGCGCGCATCCCGACCGGCCCCGGCTACCAGGTGCCGTTCGCCGCGCGCGTCAAGGCCGAGACGTCGCTGCCGGTGGCCGCCGTGGGCCTGATCACCGAGCCCGAGCAGGCCGCGAAGATCCTCGCCAACGGTGAGGCGGACGCCGTGCTCCTCGGCCGCGAGCTGCTGCGCAACCCGTCGTGGGCGCGGCAGGCGGCCCGGCAACTCGGCGGCGAGGTGCACGTGCCGGACCAGTACCACCGGTCCGTGTGACCGCCGCGACCGCGACGCTCACCGCGCCAGACTGAGCACGGTCCGCTCCAGCCGCGGCAGCACCCGCTGTCCCGCCAGCGCCAGCGCGATCGCCGCGGCCACCCCGGCCCACGCGACCGGGCCGAGCGGTGTGCAGCCGAAGACCTGGCTGGCGCCCGGAGTCTGGACCAGCAGCACCAGGGCGGCGGCCGAGCCGAGTACGGTGGCCCGCACCAGCGGGCTGCCCCGCCGGTCGGCCATCGTCTGCACGAGCTGCGTGCCGACCAGCGCGCACAGCGCCATCGTCGTGGACCGGCGGGTCGTACCGGGCGTGAACCGGCCGAACAGCCAGGCCGCCACCGCGCCCAGACACGTCGTCAGGGCACGGTGCCGGATCTGCTCGATCAGCGGCTCGCCCAGCATGGACGTGCCCAGCGGCCCGCTCGCCTCCTCACTCGGGTCCTTCTCCGGGGTGACCGCGACGGCCATCGCCGGGAACAGGTCGGTGAACAGGTTCACCAGCAGCATCTGGCGGGTCGACAGCGGCGCCCGGCCCCCCAGCACGGTGCCGACGATGCCGAAGCCGACCTCGCCCGCGTTGCCGCCGATCAGGATGGCGATGGCGTCGGCGACGCTGTGCCACAGGGCGCGGCCCTCGCCGACCGCCTCCACCAGGACCCCGAGGTCCTCGTCGGTGAGCACCAGGTCGGCGGCGTTGCGGGCGGCCGCCGAGCCGCGCGCGTTGATACCGACGCCGATGTCGGCGGCGCGGATCGCGGCGGCGTCGTTGGCGCCGTCGCCGACCATCCCGACCACCCGGCCCGCGTCCCGCAGCGCCTCCACGACCTGGAGCTTCTGCTCCGGCGCCACCCGGGCCACGACCCCGGCGTCGCGCAGCATCCGGGACCGCTCGGCCCGGTCGGCGGCGGCCAGGTCGTCGCCGGTGACCACGACGGTGTCCTCGGGCCAGCCCAGCTGGACGGCGATCGCCCGCGCGGTCTGCGGGTGGTCGCCGGTCAGCATCACCGGCCGTACGCCCGCCTCGCGCAACCCGTGCACGAGCGCGTTGGACGTCTCGCGCGCCACGTCGGCCAGCGCGACCAGACCGGTGAACTCCAGGTCGTTCAGGGCCTGTTCGAGCGCGTCGGCGGCCGACTCCTGCTCGTCCAGACGGCGTTCGGCGACCGCCAGCACGCGCAGCCCGTCCGCGGCCAGCGCGTGCGCGGCGTCGGAGGCCTCCTCGGCGCGGCTGCCGCAGGCCGGCAGGACGTTCTCCGGGGCGCCCTTGACCACCAGGACGCGCCCGCCGTCCGCGTCCCGCCCCACGGCGGCGGCGTACCCCCGTCCGGCCTCGAACGGGCGCCCTTCCTCCTGCGTCCACTCCGGATCGTCCCCGGCGGCCTCCAGTACGGCCTCGTCGGTGGCGTGCACCGGCCGGTCGGAGCCGCCGTTCAGCTGCGGGCAGGCGCGCGCCGCCTGGACCAGGGCGCGGCTGCCCGGGGCCTCGTCCCGTGCGCGGACCGTGCCGTCGGCGTCGGTGACCCGCACCAGGCGCAGCCGGTTCTCGGTGAGGGTGCCCGTCTTGTCGAAGCAGACGGTGTCCATCCGGCCCAGCGCCTCCAGCGTGCGCGGCGCCCGCACCAGCACCCCGCGCCGGCTGAGCCGGCGGGCCGCCGCGAGCTGCGCCACCGTCGCCACCAGCGGCAGTCCCTCGGGTACGGCGGCCACGGCGACGGCCACTCCCCCGCTGACCGCCTCGCGGATCGGTGTGCCGCGCAGCAGCGACAGGCCGGTCACCGCGGCGCCGCCGGCCAGTGTCAGCGGCAGGGCCTTGCTGGTGAGTTCCTGCAACCGGGCCTGGACGCCCGCGGCGGGCGGCCTGCGGGCGGCCAGGTGGACCGCGCGGGACGCCTCCGTGCGCTCACCGGTCTCCACGACGACCGCGCGGGCGTTGCCGGCCACCACGGTCGTCCCCTCGAACACCATGCAGCGCCGCTCGGCCACCGCGGCGGCCGGGCAGGCGTCGGTGGTCTTGTCCACCGGCAGGGACTCACCGGTCAGCGCGGACTCGTCGACCTCCAGACCGTCCGCGATCAGCAGCCGGGCGTCGGCGGGTACGACGTCGTCCGCCTTGAGGTCGATGACATCGCCCGCGTGCAGCTTGGCCGCGTCCACGGTGTGCGGCTCGCGCCACTCGTCCGAGGCGAGCCGTGCCTTGCGCTTGTGCTCGGCGAGCAGCCCGGACAGCGCCCGTTCGGCGCGCAGCCGCTGGATGCCGCCGACCAGGGCGTTGAGGTCCAGCGCGCCGACCACCAGCAGCGCGTCCGCGGCCGAGCCGAGGACCGCCTCGGCGGCCGAGCCGACCGTGAGCACCGGGGTGAGCGGATCGTGCAGCTCGCCGCGCATCGCCTGGGCCAGCTGCACCGTCCAGCGCACCGGCGCGAGCACCGGGATCTTCCCGGCCCGCCGGACGGTCCGGCGCACCTGGGCGGACGTCTGGTCCCGCAGGGACGGCCGGTCCTCGCGGCGGGCCGCCAGCCGCTCGCGTACCGCCTCGGGCTCCAGGGCGTGCCAGGCGACGCGCTCGCGGGGGCGCGGGGCGCGGACCACGGCCACGCCTAGCGCCGCCCGGGCGCCGCTGACCAGGGCGACGGCCGCGCTCACGTCCACCGGGGCGTGCCGCAGCCCGGGGATGAGGGCCCGCCTGCCGGGGCGGGCCTCGCCGACCGCCACGAGCAGCCCCGACAGGGCCGCGCCGGACCGGGCCAGCGTCTGCGACCTGCGGCCCACGTCCCGCGCCACGGGCACCGCCCGCAGCAACCGCCACACGTCGCGCAGGCCCCCGGAGGCGACGAGGTCCGCGCCCCATACGACGGCGGCGTCGCCGTCCGCCAGGGACACGGCCACGTCACCGGCGAGCAGTCCGGTCAGGACGTCGTCGTCCTCGGCCGACGCCGGGCGGGCGACGGTGAGCACCGGGCCGCGTCCGCGCAGGGTCTCCACCGCCTCCCCGAGCGGCCGGCCGGCCGGCACGATGTGGTCGGCGAGCCCGGTGAAGTCCGCCAGGGCGGGGTCGTCCACCATCACCACGCGCAGTCCCGCGCCGCGCGCCGCGTCCAGCACGGCCTCGGCCCACGGGTCGGGGCCCGCGCCCGGGTGGCGCAGCGCGCTCGGATGCAGCAGCACCGACTCGACCGTCTCCAGCTGCCGCAGCCGTTCGCTGTCCCGTACGAGGACGCCGGTGCGGGCGAGGGCCATGCCCAGCACGGAGTGGAAGGCGGCGGGTCCGTAGCGGGCGGCCTTCGGTGAACCGGCGAGGACGGCCTCGGCGGCCTCGTTCACGTCGTGCTTGACCAGTAGCGCCGCCACGGCGCCCAGCAGGCTGCCGGTGCCGGCGTGGGCGGCGTACTCCTCGGCCGGGGTGGCGCGCAGCGCCGGGCGCGGACGGGCGCTCGGGTGCACGCCGGTGCGTTCGGGCGTGCACAGCCGGTCGTGGACGGCGTCGAACGCCGCCGAGCGTGCCACCGTCTCCGCCAGCTGGCAGCCGCGCAGGGCGCCGTCAAGCAGCAGCGCGGTCGGTGTCTGCCCGGCGCCGTGCGCGGCCGCGTTGGCGGCGGCCAGCAGCAGGTCCATCCGGGAGCGGCCGAACCGCCGGCGCAGCCAGCCGCGGACCCGGGGGTTCTCGCGCAGCAGGGTCACGCCCGCGGTCACCAGCCGCGGTGAGGGGGGAAGGCGCAGCGTGTACGCGGTCAGCGCGGCCACCGTACCGGCCGCGTCGGTCAGCAGGGCCGTCGTCGCGGTGCGTACCCCGGCCCGGTCGCCCGGGTGCGGGAACTCCTCGATGTCCTCGTCCGCGACGTCCGCCGTGTCCAGGCCGTGGCGTTCGGCCAGTTCGGTGGCGTGCTCCAGGACCCGGTCGGACAGGGCGTCCTCGGTGGCGGTCACCACCAGCCGGGCCAGCCCGCCGTCCCAGTACGCGAAGGCGACGTCGGGCCGTTCGGCCAGGATCCGCGCCACCCGTCGCGCCGCCTGGTCGAACCCGCCCGCCCGCCGTAGGTGTTCCTCGGCGGCCGGCCGCAGCGCGACGTGCGCCCGCCGGCCGGAGCGCCAGTGGACGCCCGCGCCCGGCAGCGCGCCGCGGGCGACGCGACCGACTCTGACCGCGGCGTCCGCGCCGCGTGCTCCCGCCCGTGCCGCCCCGGCGACCGTGCCGGCGGCCAGGCCCACGGCCCCGGCGGCCAGATCGGCCACGGGCGCGACGCCGCGCGCCAGCAGGCCGGGTCCGGCCGGCAGGACGGCGGCGGCCGCCGCGGGGAGCTTCAGCAAACCCAGGCCCATGAAGTCCCTCACTCCTCACCGTGCGACGGCCGGGCGTCCGGGGCGAAGGCCCCCAGCCTGGTCCGCGTGGGCGACGCCGTGCTCTTCCTCATGCGGGTGCCGACGTGGTGCACGCTCGGCCCCCTGGCCGCGCTGAGCGTGGCGGTCTTCGCCACCTGCTTGGCGGCGCTCCTGGCCATCGCGGTCTCGTGCCGGGAGTCGCCGGCCGGCGCGGCCTCGGTCCCGCGCTGTGCGGAACCGGCCGTCCCGGGCCGTGCGGTCCCCTTCGCGCCGCGCACGCCGGCCGCGCCCGGCCGTGCCGAACCGACCGGTCCGTGGTGTGCGGAACCGTAGGACCCGCGGTGTACGGAACCGGCCACCTCGTCCGCCCTCCCCGACGCCGTCCCGGCGCCCTGGTCCGGTTCCCCGGGTCGCGGCTGGGTCAGCCAGGCCACGGCCGCTCCGGTGACGGCGACGGGCCACTCCACCACGCCGGCGACCCCGAGCACCCCGGCGCCGGTGTAGACCGCCAGCCGACGGCCACGTGGCGACATGGCACCGATTCTGTCCAGCGCCCCACCGGCCGTACGGCCCACCAGGCTCGCGCCGGGCACCCGCCGCATCGCCGAGGCGGCGGTGCGCAGCGGCTTGCGGAGAGCCGCCGTGGACGACTGCTGCGTAGCCATGACTGTCCTCACCTCGCGTGTCATCGCTTCGTGGACCTGCCGGGTTCCCGCGAAGTGCCTCGTCATCACGTGATCCTGGGGCCGACTCGGGGATGCCTCCTTCCGGGGGACCTTCCGGGGGGCACGGACGGTGCCGAGTGGCCGAAACCGTGCGACGCGAGGCGTTGACCAGAAAGCGCTTACCCTCTACGTTCCGTTCAGCGATGTGACCAGTCGCCGCCTCATGGGTGTGACTTCACCACTTCGCACGGGCTCCGCGTTCAGTCTGAAGTACGCCGTTCACACATCCGAACCTCGATCTCCCTCCTGAAGGGACACCCGCATGCGTACTCACCCCCCACACGGGCAACGGCTGCGTCCGACCGCGGTGGCGGTCGCGCTCGCCGCGTACGCCGTCCTCGCCCTGTCCCAGCCGGCCGGCGCGGCGGACACCTCACCCGTCGGCTTCGGCGCCGGCACGACCGGCGGCGGCAGCGCCACCGCGGTCACCGTCTCGACGCTGGACGCCTTCAGGTCGGCCGTCACCGGCAGCACCGCGAAGGTCGTGAAGGTCGACGGCGTGATCCCGCTGAGCGGACAGGTCGACGTCGGCTCCAACACCACGGTGCTGGGCGTGGGTTCGTCCTCCGGCTTCACGGGCGGCGGGCTGCGGCTGAAGAAGGTGACGAACGTCGTCATCCGCAACCTGAACATCAGCAAGCCCATGGCGCCCGCCGACGGCATCACCGTGCAGGCGTCGACGAAGGTCTGGATCGACCACAATTCCTTCGCGGCCGACCGCGACCACGACAAGGACCACTACGACGGCCTGCTCGACGTCAACCACGGCTCCGACCACGTCACCGTGTCCTGGAACGCCTTCAAGGACCACTTCAAGGGCTCCCTCGTCGGACACAGCGACAACAACGCCGACGAGGACACCGGGCATCTGCGGGTGACGTACCACCACAACTGGTTCAGCAACGTCTACTCCCGCATCCCCAGCCTGCGCTTCGGCACCGGGCACTTCTACGACAACTACGTCGTCGGCGCGGAGACGGCCGTGCACTCGCGCATGGGCGCGCAGATGCTCGTGGAGAACAACGTCTTCCGCTCGACGAAGGTCGCCGTCACCACCAGCCGCGACAGCGACGTCGACGGCTACGCCAACCTGCGCGGCAACGACCTCGGCGGAGCCGCGACCGAGGTCTCGCGGGTCGGCACGTTCACCAGCCCGCCCTACGGCTACACCGCCGAGCCGGCCTCCTTTGTCGTCGCCTCGGTGACGTCCGGGGCGGGTGCCGGAAAGCTCTGACCTCATCGATCACCCCCCACCGAAAGGAAGCATTCGGGACATGGCTTCGACGACACCCGGGCGCGCACGCCGGCGCGCTCCGATCGGCGCACTGGCCGCCACCGGACTTGCGGTTGGCATGCTTATGACCAGCGGGGCGCTCTCCCCGGCGAGCGCCGCCACCTGGCCCACCGCCAACGGCAGCCAGGCGGTCTCCTCGACCATCGAGCTGTCCGGCACCAAGGACTACGGCATGAAGCGCCTGTACGGCAGCGGGGACCTGGGCTCCGGCAGCCAGGACGAGGACCAGGGCCCCCTGCTGGAACTCGCGCCCGGCACCGTACTGAAGAACGTCATCATCGGCTCCCCGGCCGCGGACGGCATCCACTGCCTGGGCAGCTGCACGCTGCAGAACGTCTGGTGGGAGGACGTCGGCGAGGACGCGGCGACCTTCCTCGGCTCCTCGTCGTCCAACGTCTACACGGTCACCGGCGGCGGCGCGAAGGAGGCCGACGACAAGGTCTTCCAGTTCAACGGCGCCGGGACGCTCAACGTGTCGGACTTCGCCGTGAAGAACTTCGGCAAGCTGGTGCGCAGTTGCGGCAACTGCAAGACGCAGTACAAGCGGACGATCAACCTCGACACCATCGAGGCGACCTACAAGGGCACCGCGCTCGTCGGCATCAACACCAACTACGGCGACAGCGCGACGCTGCGGAACATCACCATCGTCGGCGACACCGGCAGGAAGATCGTCCCCTGCCAGAAGTACATCGGCAACAACACGGGGAAGGAGCCGACCACCAACGGCTCGGGCCCCGACGGCACCTACTGCAAGTACTCCGCGTCCGACATCACCTACAAGTGAGCCCGGCGCGATGAACGACGGCCGTACGAAGGGGTGTTCAGGCCCCCTCGTACGGCCCCGGCATGTCGCGGCCAGGCCGCGCGGTCACCCCGCGCGGCCCGAGCCCACCGAGGAGGCCAGCCCCGCCTGGTACGCCGCATAGGCGGTGCGCAGGGCCGGGCCCGGCCAGTGCGCGGGCAGCAGTTCGGGCGGCAGCACCGGGTCGGCGAGCAGATGCCGTACGACCGCGGCGAAGGCGGTGAGGCGGTCGGCCGGGCGCTCGGCGGCCGCCGCGTGCGCGAGCAGCTCGTGCGCGGTGACGGACCAGGCGTCCAACGGCCACAGAAGCGCGGCCAGTTCGCGCGCCGGGCGGTCGGGGCGGGCGGTGTAGGACTGGGCGACCTCGGTGAGTCCGGCGGGCAGCGGGCGGTCCAGGTTGGCCGGGCGCAGCCAGACGCCCTCGCGCAGTTCCGCCAGTCGCAGCCCGGTCAACCGTGTGCGCAGGTCGGCGCGTTCGGCGGGGCCGCGGCCCGTCGCCGTGATCACGACCATCTCCCAGTCGCCGTCCCACGCGCGCGTGCGGGGCCGTACGGCGTCGTCCTGGCGGCGCTGACGCTCCAGGAGCCGCTCGCCGATCCGGTAGCCGGTGCCGGTTCGGCGCAGGTCGCCGGCGGCCGTCATCCGGCTGAGCGCGGCACGCAGCGTGGAGCCGCCGACCCCGAAGGGCTCCACCGCGCGGGTCAGTTCCCTGACCGGCAGCTCCGGCGGGTGCGCGCCGAGCAGCAGGCTCAGCACGACGGACCGGGCGGACAGCGGGCGCAGGGCGAGGCCGCCGCCGGGCGGATCCTGCGGGACGTTCGTGCTGCGCATGGGGCTGTACTGTAATCGCGGCCTCGGTTGTTGCAGTATTGCTGCGGCCGCAGCGAGAGTGCAACATGGCGGGTATGACTTCGATCCCCGGGACCGCCTGGCCGCAGCCGTACCGCACGCACGACGTCAGCAACCAGCCGCCGCCCCTGGCGCCGTACGACGCCGCCGACGACGTCGCCCTGCTGGAGGGGCTGCGCCGGGAGGGTGCGGGCTGGGCCGAGGCGGACATCCGGCGGCTCGGCGAACGGGCGGGCAGCGCGCAGGCGCAGGAGTGGGGCGAGCTGGCCAACCGGCACGAGCCCGAGCTGCGCACCCACGACCGCTACGGCAACCGGATCGACGAGGTCGACTTCCACCCGTCCTGGCACGAGCTGATGCGGGTCGCCGTCGAGGAGGGCCTGGCCGGCGCACCCTGGGCGGACGACCGGCCGGGCGCGCACGTCGCGCGGACGGCGGGCGGGCTGGTGTGGGGCCACAGCGAGGCCGGGCACGGCTGCCCGACGTCGATGACGTACGCCGCCGTGCCCGCGCTGCGCCGCGAGCCCGAGCTCGCCAAGGTCTACGAGCCGCTGCTGACCAGCCGCGTCTACGACCCCGGGCTGCGGACGCCGGCCGACAAGCGCGGGCTGCTGGCCGGCATGGGGATGACGGAGAAGCAGGGCGGCTCCGACGTCCGGACCAACACGACGGCGGCCACGCCGACCGCCGAGCCGGGCATGTACACGCTGCGCGGCCACAAGTGGTTCACCTCGGCGCCGATGTGCGACGTCTTCCTGGTGCTGGCGCAGGCCCCGGGCGGCCTGTCGTGCTTCCTGGTCCCCCGCGTCCTGCCCGACGGCAGCCGCAACGCCTTCCGCGTGCAGCGGCTGAAGGACAAGCTCGGCAACCGTTCCAACGCCTCCTCGGAGCCGGAGTTCGACGGAACCGTGGCATGGCTGGTCGGGCCGGAGGGCCAGGGGGTGAAGACGATCATCGAGATGGTCAACTGCACCCGGCTCGACTGTGTGATGGCCTCCGCGACGCTGATGCGCAAGACCCTGGTGGAGGCCGGGCACCACGTCCGGCACCGCGGTGCCTTCGGGGCGCGGCTGCTGGACCAGCCGCTGATGCGCAACGTGCTGGCCGATCTCGCGCTGGAGTCGGAGGCCGCGACGACGCTGACGCTGCGGCTGGCCGGGGCGGCCGACCGGGCGGTGCGCGGCGACGAGGGAGAGCGGGCGTTCCGCCGGATCGCCACGGCCGTCGGCAAGTACTGGGTGACCAAGCGCGGTCCGGCCTTCACCGCGGAGGCGCTGGAGTGCCTCGGCGGCAACGGCTACGTGGAGGACTCGGGCATGCCCCGGCACTACCGCGAGGCACCGCTGCTGTCGATCTGGGAGGGGTCGGGGAACGTCAACGCGCTCGACGTGCTGCGGGCCCTGGTCCGTGAACCGGCCACGGCCGAGGCCCTGTTCGCCGAACTCGCCCTGGCGCGGGGTGCGGACGCGCGTCTGGACGCGGCCGTCAGCCGGCTGCGGGACGACCTGCGGGACGCCTCACCGGTCACCGCCCGCCGGCTGGTGGAGCGGATGGCGCTCGCCCTGCAGGCGTCCCTCCTGGTCCGCCACGCCCCGGCCGCGGTCGCCGACGCCTTCTGCGCGACCCGCCTGGGCGGCGACTGGGGCCACGCCTTCGGAACCCTGCCGGCCACGGCCGACCTCGACGGGATCCTGGGTCGGGGCGTGCCGGGCGGGGTGTGACGGGGGGCCTGGCGGCGGGTCCGCGTGGCGCGGGCTCGCCGCCGTGGCCCTCTCAGCGGGCGGCCGCCCTGTTCACCAGCGGCTCCGGCGCAGCCAGTTCTGCATCTTGCGGACCCCGCTGTCCTCCTTCTGGCCACGCGGTGCGCCGCCCGACCAGGAGACCTGCGCCGGCTCCTGCGGCCCGTCGGAGGACTCCATCCCCTTCAGCCGCGCCCGCCAGGGGCCGTCCGCCATCTCCATCTGCACCACGAGCGGTCCCGGAGGCAGCGGCACGGTCTCCCGCCGCCGGCCGATCTCGTTGACGACGTTGCGCTTCTTCGGGAGGGCGGTGGGGTCCTCGTGGCCCGCCAGTTCGTAGAGGTGGACGATGAGGTTGTCGTCCCCCCGGTAGTGGATCGACAGGTCGGCCGTTCCGCCGGTGTGCAGCAGGACCTCCGGGCCCCTGCCCTCCTGCCACTCCCCGGTCAGCGTCCGGGCCTGCGCCAGCGGCAGCACCCGCACCTGCCAGGGCCCCTCCGCCTGGAGCCGCAGGCGCAGGCGCCCGTTGCCGGGAACCTCGGTGAGGAGGCGTCCCTGGAAGTTGTCCTCGGTGCTGTTGACCAGGTTCGTCTTGTCCTTGTTGAGCCGGTCGATGACCCACAGTCCGGTGTACCCGTCGCCGGATATGGCGAGTTCGACCACGACGGGACCGCGCGGAAGGCCGTCGACGGTGATCACGTCGTTGTCGCGGCCGGTACGCGCGTACGGCTCGAAGTCCGGGCCGAAGGACCACCTCCACGGCTGCGCCGCGGCCGGTGGAGCCGGTGCGGCGGGGGCCGGAGCGGGCCCGGGCTCCTGGAGTACGGCCATCGTCGGCGCTGCGGGGTGCGCGGCCGGCGGCGCCTGCGGGACGATCACCGTGGCCGTCGGCTCGTGGCCGGGCTCCGCTGCCGGGACGTCCTCGGCCGCCACCTCCACCCCGTGGTCCGACGCCAGCGCCGCGAGGCCCTCCAGGTAGCCCTGGCCCACCGCGCGGAACTTCCAGCCGCCCGCGCGCCGGTACAGCTCCGCCAGCACCATGGCCGTCTCACCGCCGGCGTCGGTGACGTCGTACCGGACGACGGACGTGCCGTCCGGTGCGAGCGCCTCCACCGACAGGCCCGCAATGTCGCGCATCGCGCCGTCCTCCGTCACCGCGACGACAAGGACACGGTCGACGGCCTCCTCCAGCGACGTCAGGTTCACGTCGAGCCAGGCCGTGCCGTCCTCGGCGGCGGCCAGCCGCACGGCGCCCGACGGATGGACCGGCGCACCCTGGAAGACGACGTCCAGATCCCCCCGGACCCGGCCGTCCGCCGCCAGCAGCAGCCCCGCCGCGTCCACCCCGCCGCGCACGGCGACGCGCAGCGGCACGGACGGTACGAAGGCATTGCCTCCCTTGATCATGTTGCCCCCCTGTTCATCCCCTGCTCCCCGCCCGGTGCGACCTCTCGCACGGGGGAACTGGAAGCGGATCATGCCACAGAGGGGTGACAGCGGGACCCTTCGTGGCGGGGTGCTGTCAGCCCGTCCTGCCGCGTCCCCACAGCGGGTCGAAGCGGGCCCACTCCGCCTCCCACTGGTCCAGCCGGCGCTGCTCCAGACGGCCGCACAGGGCACGGCCGGCGACGAAGGGGACGATCGCGGTGCTCACACCGGCCAGCGAGCCGAGGAGCACGGACCGCAGGCGGGCCTGCGCGGCGGTGGCCGGCTTGGCGACCAGGCGGCCGCGAGGGTCGGTCCACACCGTCACCGGACCGCCCGCCGCGCTGCCCGGCCGCACCCGGACCTGACCGGCGTGCGCGGACCCGTCGGCCGCTCGCCAGGACACCTCGGCCCACACCCGGTCGCCGCCGGCGGCCCCCGGGGCCCGCTCGGTCAGGTGGGCCACGACGGGACGCCACTCGGCGCGTTCCCGGGCCAGCCCCTGCTCGACCGACCGGGCGGCGCCCAGCCCGGCGAGCACCCCGGCCACGACGGTGCACGTCCAGACGACGAGCACCACCCAGGCCTCCACCTTGTCCGCGCGGCGTTTGAGCGGATTGCGCCGCCAGCGCCACAGCCAGACCTCGGGACCACGGACCGCCATCGACGGCATCCTCCTCATCAGCGCGAGCATCCCCGGCGCCCTCCAGTACGGCGGGCGGCCGCCCGGTGCTCAGGACGAGTCCTCCTTCGACGGTCCCACGGGCGCCCGCGCCCCGCACGTGTTGCCGCAAAAGCACCCCACACACCGGCCGCGTCTGCCACAATCGCCGCTCTGACCTGCGCTGACGCCGTCCGGAGAGGCCGCTGTCAGTGGTGGGGTGCACACTGGCCGATGTCTGGGACAAAGACGTCGCGGAGGTGTTCGGCATGACCGAGGTGCTGCTGGCCGTGGGCACGCGCAAGGGCCTGTTCATCGGGCGCAGGCGGGGTGGCGGCTGGGAATTCGACGAGAGTCCGTACTTCAACGCGCAGGCCGTGTACTCGGTCGCCATCGACACCCGCGGCGGCAGCCCGCGGCTGCTGGCCGGCGGGGACAGCGCGCACTGGGGGCCGTCAGTGTTCCACTCCGACGACCTGGGCCGCACCTGGACCGAGCCGCCCCAGCCGGCGGTCAAGTTCCCCAAGGACACGGGCGCTTCGCTGGAGCGGGTGTGGCAGCTTCACCCGGCGGCGGCCGAGGAGGACGTGGTGTACGCGGGCACGGAACCGGCCGCGCTGTACCGCTCGGAGGACCGCGGGGAGACGTTCGAGCTGGTCCGCCCGCTGTGGGAGCACCCGACACGCTCGAAGTGGGTGCCGGGCGGCGGCGGAGAGGGGCTGCACACGGTGCTCACCGACCGGCGCGACGCGCGGGCGGTGACGGTGGCCGTGTCGACGGCCGGGGTGTTCCGCACCACCGACGGCGGCGCCAGCTGGGCCCCGTCCAACTCCGGTGTCTCCGCGGTGTTCCTGCCGGACCCGAACCCGGAGTTCGGCCAGTGCGTGCACAAGGTCACGCGGGACGCGGGCGATCCGGACCGGCTGTATCTGCAGAACCACTGGGGTGTCTACCGCAGCGACGACGCGGGCGCCCACTGGACCGACATCGGTGCGGGCCTGCCGTCCACGTTCGGCTTCGCCGCGGCCGCCCATCCGCACCGGGGCGACACCGCGTACGTGTTCCCGATCAACGCCGACTCCGACCGGGTCCCGGCCGGCCGGCGCTGCCGGGTCTACCGGACGGCGGACGCGGGCAAGAACTGGGAGCCGCTCACGGCGGGTCTGCCGCAGGGGGACCACTACGGCACCGTGCTGCGCGACGCGCTGTGCACGGACGACGCCGATCCGGCGGGCGTCTACTTCGGCAACCGCAACGGCGAGGTGTACGCCTCGGCCGACGACGGCGACAGCTGGCGGCAGTTGGCGTCGCATCTGCCGGACGTGCTGTGCGTGCGGGCGGCCGTGATCGGATGACGCAGACGGGGGGCACAGGGGGGAAGACAGTGGACAGGGTGTCGCGGGCAGGTGTTGGCCACCGGTTGATCGTCACCTCGTGTACGGCAGTAGGGTGACGCCCGTGGCACCACGACCGTTGCATGAAATCGTCGAAGCAGGCTGGGCGAAGGCCCTGGAACCGGTGGCAGGGCGGATCGCCGCGATGGGTGACTTCCTGCGCGCGGAGATCGCCGCGGGGCGGACCTACCTCCCGTCCGGCGCGAACGTCCTGCGGGCCTTCCAGCAGCCCTTCGACGAGGTCCGCGTCCTGATCGTCGGGCAGGACCCCTATCCCACGCCTGGGCACGCGGTGGGGCTGTCGTTCTCGGTCGCACCGGAGGTGCGTCCGCTGCCCGGCAGCCTCATCAACATCTACCGCGAGCTGCAGGCCGACCTCGGGGTGCCGGCCCCGTCCAACGGCGACCTGACGCCGTGGACGCGGCAGGGGGTGCTGCTGCTGAACAGGGCGCTCACCACGGCCCCGCGCAAGCCCGCCGCGCACCGCGGCAAGGGCTGGGAGGAGGTCACCGAGCAGGCGATCCGGGCGCTGGCGGCCCGGGGCAAGCCGCTGGTGTCGATCCTGTGGGGCCGGGACGCGCGCAATCTGCGTCCGCTGCTGGGCGATCTGCCGTCGGTGGAGTCGGCGCACCCCTCCCCCATGTCGGCCGACCGCGGCTTCTTCGGCTCGCGCCCGTTCAGCCGCGCCAACGACCTGCTGATCCGGCAGGGCGGCCAGCCGGTGGACTGGCGCCTGCCGTGACCGGGGCCGGCCCGGCGGGCGACGAGGCCGTGGACCCCGTGGTCCTCGCCGTGGACTCCGGGGGCTCGGGGCTGCGCGTGGCGGTCGGGACCGTGGCGCGCGGGGTGCTGGGACAACGTGTGTCCCGGGAGCCGGTGCGGACCGGGGACCGGGGCATCGACGCCGGGCACCTGCTGGAGCAACTGCTGCCGCTGACCCGGGCGTTGCTCGTCGAGAACGGCCTGGCGGCGCCGGTCGCGGCGGCCGTCGGGGCGGCGGGCCTGGCCACGCTGGGTGACGCGCTGCGTGCCGAACTGCCGGACGCGCTGCGGCGGGAGCTCGGCGTGCGGCGTCTGGCGCTGGCCGCGGACGCCGTCACGGCGTACACCGGGGCGCTGGGCGCGCGGCCCGGCGCGGTGGTCGCCGCCGGTACGGGTCTGATCGCCCTCGGCACGGATCTGAGCGGCTGGCGGCGGGCGGACGGCTGGGGTCATCTGCTCGGTGACTGCGGTTCGGGCGCGTGGATAGGGCGGGCCGCTCTGGAGGCCGCGCTGCGCGCGCACGACGGGCGGCCCGGTGGGTCGGCGGCGCTGCTGGCCTGCGCGGAGAAGGTGTTCGGGCCGGCCGCCGGGCTGCCCGGGGCGCTGTACCCGCGTCCCGACCGCCCGGCGGTGCTCGCCTCCTTCGCCCCGCAGGTGGCGGCCTGCGCGGCCGACGGCGACCCGGTGGCTGTGGGCATTCTGCGCGAGGCGGCCCGGCACATCGCCGACTCCGCGGCCGCGGTCTGCCCGGACTCCGGGGAACCGTACGTGGCGCTCACCGGTGGCCTGTTCCGGATGGGCGAGCCACTGCTTAGCCCCTTGCGGGAGGAGCTGGCCGCACGGCTGCCGCACGCGCGCCGCGTACCGGCCGAGGGCGACCCCCTGCACGGGGCCGTTTGTATCGCCGGCGCCCTCGCCACGCACACCCTGTCCCTGCCCGCCGACGGCACGATGCTGCAGGTCATGGACACGACGAGGACATGACGGGCACGACACCGGCAACGGACAACTCGCCCGGAACGGACGCTGATCACTTCTGACCCGTACGTAACTCATCAGACAAAACCGGACGGATACCGCTCACCTGCACCCTCCCCGAACAAGGGAGCCCAGTAAGCCAGTAACATGCGGCGCCATGAGCTCCCCCACTGGGCCCGCGTCCGGCCTGCCAGTACGAATGCCGCGCCCCCGCCAGCCCGGACGGCACCGCCGCCCCGAACCCCTGGCGGCTCCCGAGGGCGCCCCCGCGCTCGTCCTCGCGGTGCCGGGCACGACCGGCGCGGCCACGCGCAGCCTCGCCGAGGAGGTCGTGAGCATCGCGCGCTCCGAGCTGCCCGGCCTGGACGCCCGGATCGGGTACGTCGACGGGGACGACGCGGAGTTCCCGACGCTGCAGGCGGTGCTCGTGCACGCCGCGGAGGAGCGCACCGCACGCTACGAGCAGGCCCTCGCGGCCGGCCTTGAGGTCAAGGAGCCCGAGGGCCCCGTCGCGGTCGTCGTGCCGCTGCTGGCCGGCCCGGACAGCGCGCTGCTGCGCCGGATCCGCCAGGCCCTGATGGACAGCCGGGTCGCCGCCGAGCTGACCGACGTCCTCGGTCCGCACCCGCTGCTCGCCGAGGCGCTGCACGTGCGTCTGTCGGAGGCGGGCCTGGCCCGCGCCGACCGGGCCCGTCTGTTCACCGTGGCGACGGCCGCGGACGGCATCATCCTCGCCGCGGTGGGCGGCGAGGAGGCCGTGCAGGCGGCCGGGATCACCGGCATGCTGCTCGCCGCGCGTCTGGCCGTGCCGGTGATGGCGGCGGCGCTCGACCAGGAGGGTTCGATCGCGAACGTGGCCGAGCAGCTGCGTTCCTCCGGTTCCCAGCAGCTGGCCCTCGCGCCCTATCTGATCGGCCCGGAGATCGACGCCTCGCTGGTCGAGGAGGCGGCCAAGGAGGCGGGCTGCCCGGCGGCCGAGGCGCTCGGCCCCTACCCGGCGATCGGCAAGCTCGCCCTGGCCAAGTACACGACGGCGCTGGGCATCGCCCCGCAGCCGGCGCAGGGCACCCCGGTCCGCTGACCCGCACGACACCACCCCGTACAGCACCCGTTCAGCCGAAGGGCCCGTTCCCCACAAGGGAGCGGGCCCTTCCGCATGGCACGGTCCGGGCGGTCAGGCGAGGACCACGCAGGACGCCGCCGGGACCGCGATCGAGCCGCCGCGCCGGGGCAGCCCGTCGGCCGGTTCCACGGTGAACCAGGTCACGTCCCCGGAGCGCTCGTTGGCGACGTAGAGGACGCCGCCGGCCTCGGTGAGCGCCCGCGGCCAGTGGCCGCCGCACGGGACCGTGCCGAGCAGCCGCAGCGCCTCGCCCCCGCCCTCCACCGCGAACACCGACAGCACGTCCTCGCCCCGGGTCGCGGTCCACAGGAAGCGGCCGTCGGGCGAGGCGGCGATCCCGGACGGGTAGGCGTCGCCGGCCGGGGCGCCCGGCAGCACGGAGGTCTCCGCCAGCGGCGTGAGCCGGCCGTCGGCGGCGTCCCAGCGGCAGACGGTGACCGTGGGCGCGAGTTCGTTGACGACGTAGGCGTAGGCGCCGGAGGGGTGGAACGCCAGGTGGCGCGGGCCGGAGCCGGGCCGCAGCGGGAACTCGGCGTGCTGGACGGGGGCGCCGTCGGCCAGGGTGCACACCCGCACCGAGTCCGTGCCGAGGTCGACGCTGACCGCCCAGCGGCCGCTCGGGTCGGGCTGCACATGGTGGGCGTGCGGGGCCTGCTGGCGCGGGCTGTGCGGTCCGGAACCGGTGTGCCGCAGGGTGCCGGACGCGGAGGGCGCGAGCGTGCCGTCGGCGCGGACGGGGACGGCGGTGACGGTGCCGCTGCCGTAGTCGGCGGTCAGCAGGTGACCGCCGTACAGGCTGAGATGGGTGGGGCCGCCGCCGACCTGGACGCGGGGCCCGGCCGGTTCGGGTTCGGGCCCGTCCACGCGGTACGCGGCGACCGCGCCGTCGGCGGTCTCGCTGACCGCGTAGAGCGTGCGGCCGTCGGGCGACAGGGCCAGGTAGGAAGGGTCGGGCAGGCCGCCGGCCCGGCTGAGGACGGTCAGCGCGCCGCCGTCTGGCGCGACGGCCGCCGTGACGATGCCGTGGCCACCGGCCGCTGTGAACGACCCGATGAACGCCCGCCGCCCGCTGTCCGCCACCGCTGTCCCCTCTCGCCGGCCACTGCCGGGGCCGACGGTAGCAGCCGATCATGAGCGGTCTAGACCAAGGGTGCCTCTTCGGGCGTGCCGGACGAGACGACCGACGGCCGACGAAGCTCCGGGCGCGAGGAGGGGCCTGGGCGCCCGTTGCCGCCAGGAACGCCCAGCCCCGGGATCCAGCCCGAAGAGGCGCCCGATCCCGCCCGCGGGGCTCCCGGCCCCGTCGGTCAGGCCCTCACGCCCCCACCAGCGGCGACCCCGACGGTGTCCGCAGCGGCGTGGCCAGTTCCGCCAGGGCCCGCTCCAGGCCGTGCAGGTGCGCCAGGGCGGCCGGTTCCGTGACCGGCGGATGGGCGGAGACGGCGAGTTCACGCATCTCGCCCTCGGTCAGCGCCTCCACCGCGGCCTGCACCCGCCAGCACGCGGCGGCCAGGCGGGCGTCGTGCGAGGCCTCGGGGTCGGCGGCGACGGCGACCAGGCCGCGGATCTCGCGCGCGCAGTCGTCGAGCAGGGCGAGGACCGTGCGGGCCCGCTGCTTGCGCCCGCGCATCGGGTTCAGCGGATGGACCAGCGGCGCGACGGACAGCCGTACCCGGCCCAGCAGCGCTTCCAGCTCGGCCACGCGGGGCGTGGGATCGGCGTCGGGGGTGCCGGCGAGCCGGGCGGCGGCCTCGGCGGTGCAGGCGTGGACGCAGCGCAGGGCTCGCTGGATCCACGCGTCGGTGACGGCGTGCGTGGTCACCGGCAGCACGAACAGCACCGCGAGGGCCGCGCCGAGCGCGCCGACACCGGTCTCCGTCAGCCGCAGCGCCAGCAGCCCGGGGCTGAGGACGCCGAGGAGGCCGTAGAGCAGCTCGGCCAGCAGCGTCACGCAGAGCATCATCCAGGTGTAGGAGACGGCGGCCGTGTAGAAGATGCCGAAGACGCACACGGCGACGAGGACGGCCGTGGGGACGGGCGCCCCGTGCACCGGGACGGCGATCAGCAGCCCGAGCCCGATGCCGATGACGGTGCCCGCCACCCGGCGGAAGCCGCGCACCAGGGTCTCGCCGCGCGAGGCGGTGTTGACGAAGACCCACCAGGTGGCGCCGACGGCCCAGTACCAGCGCTGTCCGCTGACCAGCTGGCCGGCGACCAGGGCGAAGCCTCCGCCGGCCATGGCCTGGACGGCCTGCCGGGTGGTGACGCGGGCCAGTCCGCTGCCGCCGGGCGGGGCGGGCACGGCGGCCGGGGGGAGCCGGCGCTCGTAGCACCACAGACCGAAGCGCACCGCGGCCGCGCTGAGCACGGACAGCAGGACGGCGGCGTACAGCTCGGGCAGCTGGTGCGGGCCGGCGTGCAGGAACTGCGCGATGAAGAACATCATGAACGCGAACACGCCGAGGCTGTGCCCGCGCGGCCCCCACCGGCGCGCGTACACGCCCGCGCCCACGACGGCGAGGAAGGTGACGTCGCGCAGGACGGGGTGGTCGTGCAGCTCGGCCGCGGCGGCCAGCACCGGCAGCCCGACCACGGGCAGCAGGGCGGTGGTGACGGCCTGCCCGCGCACGGTGGCGTCGGCGACCGTGAACAGCGCCAGCAGCGCGGCGAGGCCCCCGGTGACGGCGCCGGGGAGGGAGTGCCCGGCCACACCGCACACCACGACCGCCAGCCCGATGCCGAGCACGGCCCGCGCGGCGAAGCGCAGTCGCGCCCGCCCCGGGTCCGGAGCCACGAACACCCTCTTCAGCACTGATTACCGCCCCCTTGGCACACTCGCACGAAAAAGGCGCCGCGGAGGTCCGCAGCGCCATCGACCCGTCCATGAGAGCATCAACGACGTCAGTGGCTCAAGTCTCCCCGCTCGGGGTGGTCCATTGGCTCAGCCCAGGCGGACTTCCGTCAGCCGAAGCCGTGCCAACGGACCAGCGCTCGTGGTCTGCCCCGCCGCCGCCCGGATAAGCCATTGGTACAGTCGGCGGTGATCAACGCACGACCTGAAAGACCGGTGGGGCCATGACCGTGGACGAGCTCGACACCCGCATCCTGCGGCTGCTGCTCGAACAGCCGCGCACCAGCGTGCGCGAGTACGCCCGGATCCTCGGCGTCGCCCGCGGCACCCTGCAGGCGCGGCTGGACCGGCTGGAGCGGGACGGTGTGATCACCGGCACGGGACCGACCCTCTCCCCCGCCGCGCTGGGCCACCCGGTGCTGGCGTTCGTGCACATCGAGGTCACCCAGGGCCACCTCGACGACGTGGGCGACGCCCTGGCCGCCGTACCGGAGATCGTCGAGGCGTTCTCGATCACGGGTGGCGGGGACATGCTCACCCGGGTGGTGGCCCGTGACAACGCGCACCTGGAGGACGTGATCCAGAAGGTGATCAGCCTGCCCGGCGTGGTGCGCACCCGCACGGAGGTCGCCCTGCGCGAGCGGGTGCCGCACCGCCTGCTGCCGCTGGTGGAGTCGATCGGGCGGCAGAGCGCGCCCTGAGCCTCAGAGCCGCCCGCGACCGTCCCGCGCCGCCAGCTCGGCCTTCCTGATCTTCCCGGTCGGCGTCAGCGGCAGCTCGGGGACGATCTCGACGAGCGGCACCTTGTACGCCGCCATGGTCTCGCCCGCCCAGACGCGCAGCTCCGCAGCGGTGAGCGTGGCGCCTGGCTCGGTCGTGACGTAGGCGTACGGCAGCTGCCCGCTGCGCTCGTCGTCGACGGCGACGACGGCCGCGGCGCGCACGTCGGGGTGGCGGGCGAGGAGGGTCTCGACCTCGGTCGGGAACACGCTCATCCCCTTCACCTTGATCATGTCCTTGTTCCGCCCGAGGTAGCGCAGGCAGCCGTCCTCGTCGAGGCTTCCGATGTCGCCGGTGTGCAGCCAGCCGTCCCGCACCGCCGCCCCGCCCGCCTCGGGTGAGCGCCAGTAGCGGGTGAGGACCGACGGTCCGCGGACGACGATCTCGCCCGGTTCGCCGAGCGGCAGCGGCTCCCCGCCGGCGAAGTCGACGACCATGAACTCGGTGCCGGGGACCGGCAGCCCGCAGAACACCGGGTCGCCGAGCAGGTCCCGGTCGCCGTCCTGGAAGCCGAGGGTGCTGGTGTCGCTGGTGTGCGTCTCGGTCATGCCGTAGGACGCCTCGCGCAGGACGGCGCCGGTGGCCTTGCGCCAGCGGGCGCGCACCTCGGGCGTGAGCCGCTGGATGAAGGAGATGGCGAGCGGGTGGGTGAGGCTGCCCAGGTCGCGGTGCGGCAGGTCCGGGTGGTCGAGGAGTTCCAGGTAGTTCTCGACGGTGCCGGCCATGGTGGTGACCCGGTGCTCCTCGATCAGCCGGAGCACCGCCGCCGGGTCCCAGCGGGGCAGCAGCACACTGGTGCCGCCGGAGACGAGCGGCGCGAGGATGCCGAGGTTCTCGCCGGCGATCCAGAAGACGGGCAGGTAGCACAGCGAGACGATGCCGTCCTCGGTGCCGGGCAGGCCGTTGTGGATGGCGGTGGCGGTGTAGACCATGTGCCGCTGGGTGTGCTCGACGCCCTTGGGCAGGCCGGTGGTGCCGCCGGTGTAGTTGAGGGCGGCGAGCGCGTCGAGGTCGTCCGGGCCGTCGCCGAGGGGCGGGTGGGCGAGGACGTCGCCCCACTGTTCCACGAGCAGCACGCCGACGTCCTCGGACGCCTCGCGGAGCACCGGCAGCAGCTCCTCGCGGGTGATCACCAACTCCGGTTCGGCGTCGTCGAGTTCGTGGCGCACCTCGGCGGCCTTGAGCATGGGGTTGACCGGCACGTGCACGGCGCCCAGGCGCAGGACGGCGAGGAAGGCCACGACGAAGTGGTGGCTGTTGGGCAGGAAGACGGCGACCCGGTCGCCGGGGCGGACACCCCGGGTGTCCAGCCACCCTGCCAAGCGGCCCACAGCGTCGTCGAGTTCGCGGTACGTCAGTGTCGCGTCCCCCGCGACGACCGCGGGCCGGTCCGGGCGTTCCCCGGCCCAGTGCCGCACATACCCCGGCACGGTGCGTTCGCCGGCGCGGTGGCGCACGGTGCCGGGCTGGCGTCCGCGCCGCGCGCGGGTCCAGCGGGCGCGCAGGTCGCTCAGGTACTCCTCGGTGCGGGGTGTGTGCGTCATGGTGCGGCTACTCCTGACGGGGCGGGGCGACGTGGAGCAGGTGCAGGTACATGGCGGTGACGTCGCGTACGGCTGCGGCGTGGGTGAGGCGGCGGGCGGCGACCTGGCGGGCGAACTCCACGCTCATGGCGCCCACCGCGCGGGCCACGGCGAGCGGCTCGGCGACCGGACGCGCGCCGCCCTCGGCGACCAGGCGGCGGATGTAGCGGGCGTGGCGGTGCACGGGCCGTTCCAGGATCTCCTGCCACAGTGCGCGCACCTCGCCGTCGGTGCGCGCCTGCTGTTCCAGCAGCGGCATCAGCGCGGCGTGCCGGGCGTAGGCGGCGACGAAGGCGGCGACGGACTCCCGGGCGACGGCGTGCACGTCGTCGGCGTCGACGCCGGGCACCTCCTGCGCGGCGAGGAAGGTGTCCCGCACCCGGACCGCGAGGATGCGGAAGACCTCCTCCTTGGAGGCGAAGTACACATAGAAGCCGGCTCGGGAGACCTCGGCCTCGGCGGTGATGTCGGCGACGGTGGCCGGGCCGTAGCCGAGCCGGGTGAAGACGGTCTCGGCGGCGTCGAGCAGCCGGGCCCGGGCCGGGGCCTCGGTGCGGTCGCGGGCGGTGCGGACCGCCCAGGTCTTCGGAGTGCGTGCCACGCCCGTCAGCGTATTGACGTTGACGTCAATGTCAATGAGCATGGCACGGCCGGTCGTCCGCGCTCTGAGGGAGAGCTGCCATGGG
>NZ_PQSS01000084.1 GCF_002920535.1 Streptomyces sp. Ru71
ATTTCGGGGGCGTTCCGGGGCGCTTACAGTCGTCGTATGCGCTATGAACTGGTCATCTTCGACAACGACGGCGTCCTGGTCGACAGTGAGCCGATTTCCAACCGGCTCCTGGCCGCCTATCTGACCGAGCTGGGGCATCCGACGACGTACGAGGAGTCCATCCGGGACTACATGGGGTCCGCGATGCACCGGATTCACGACCTGGTCCTTGAGCGCACGGGGCAGCGGCTGCCGGAGGACTTCGACGACATCTTCCACGCTCGCGTGTTCGCCGCGTTCGAGCGGGAGTTGAAGCCGGTGGCGGGGATGACCGGCGTACTGGAGAAGCTGACGGCCGGCGGGGTGCCGTACTGTGTCGCGTCCTCCGGGAGCCATGAGCGGATCCGGGTGGGGCATCGCACCACCGGGCTGGACCGGTGGTTCGACGACGCGCGGATCTTCAGCTCGCAGGACGTCGGGCGGGGCAAGCCGGCGCCGGATCTCTTCCTGCACGCGGCCGAGCGGATGGGGGTGGAGCCGGGCCGGTGTGTCGTCGTAGAGGACAGTCCGCTGGGGGTCCAGGCGGCCGTGGCGGCCGGGATGGACGTCTTCGGGTTCACGGCCATGACGCCGGCGGCGAGGCTGGCGGGGGCCACTCAACTCTTCTCCGAGCCGGGGCAGTTGGCTGACCTGCTCGTATGATCCGGGCCATGCGGGGGTGCTGACAATTGTCATGCCGAGGCCTGGACGATCGTTTCTACTGGGGGACCCCTCCCGGCCGCGAAGCTAAGAGCATGACGACGACGAAGAAGAACCTGCAGCCGCTCCTCCTCGACGTGGCGGTGCCGCTCGCTTCGTACTACCTCCTCAAGGAAGCCTTCGGGATGAGCACCTTCGCGGCGCTCGCCTGGAGCAGCGTGGTGCCGGCCGGGCGCACGGTGTGGAGCGCGGTGCGGGAGCGGACGGTGAACGGGCTGGCGGGGCTCATCCTCGTCGTGAACCTCGTCAGCCTGGTGCTGAGCTTCGTCTCCGGTGACCCGCGGCTGATGCTCGCCAAGGACGGCGCGGTCAGCAGCACGGTGGCCATCGGCATCCTGGTGTCCGTGGTGGTCGGGAAGCCGATGATGACCGCGGCGTTCAAGCCCATCATGGTGAAGGGCGACGAGGTGCGGGAGGCCGCCTGGCAGCGGCTGATGGCCGGCTCGCCGGCGTTCCGGCGGGGCGAGCGGGCGTTCTCGCTGGTGTGGGGTGTGGCGCTGCTGGCGGAGTGCGTGGCGCGGGTGGTGGGCGCGTACACCGTGCCGGTGGACACGATGGTCTGGCTGGGTTCGGTGCTGATGGTCGCCACCATGGTCGTCGCCTTCGTGGTCAGTGGTGGGCTGGCCGTGGAGCCCATGAAGCGGATGCTGGCCGCCGAGGTGGAGGCCGGGCGGGCCGCCGTCGGCCGGCCGGACGTCGCGGTCGCCGCGTAAAGTTGAGCCGAATTCATCTTTGGCTGGATCTACCCAGCAGTAGCCCGGGGCCCTACGCTCGCCGCCATGACTGATGTGCTGCGGCGCGGTAGGGCCTCGCTGGCGTTCAGCTTCTTCGCGCAGGGCGTCGCCTTCGCTCTCCTGGTGACGCGCATCCCGGCCGTCCAGGACCGCTACGGCATCTCCGACGCGCTGCTGCCGGTCTTCCTGGCCGCCGTCCCGATCCTCGCCGGTGTCGGTAGCGTGACCACCGAGCAGCTGGTGAAGCGGGTGCGGCCGAGCCGGGTGCTGCGCTGGTCCCAGCCGGTGGTCCTGCTGGCGCTGCTGGGCGTCGGGGCGGGGGACCGGCTGGTCGAGGTGGCGGTGGCGCTCGCGGCGTTCGGGCTGGCCGTGGGGGCGCTGGACGCCTCGATGAACATGCTCGGGGTCAGTCTGCAGCGGTCGTACGGGCGCAGCATCATGCTCAGCTTCCACGCCGCGTACAGCCTGGGCGGGATACTCGGGGCGTCGCTGGCGTGGGTGGGGGCGCACTGGCATCTCGCGTTGTGGGTGTCGTATCTGCCGGTGGTGGCGGTGCTGTTGCCGGCGGTGCTGACGGGGAGTCGGTGGTACGTCGACGGGGATGGGCCTGGTGTCGTCCAGGAGGCGGGAGACTCCAGGGGCGACGGGGTCGTCTTCAAGCTGCTGTTGCCGCTGTGTCTGGTGATGACGTTCGCGTACATCGGGGACTCGACGGTGTCCAATTGGAGCGCGAAGTATCTGCAGGACGTGCTGGGCAGTTCGGAGCAGCTGGCGACCGTGCCGTACAACGTGTACATGGTGACCACGCTGTTGGGGCGGGCCATCGGGGACTTCGGGGTGCGGAGGTTCGGGGCGGCTGCCGTGGTGCGGGGCGGGGCGCTGGTGGCGGCGGTCGGGTTCGCGGTGGTGGCGGGGCGCCCGGGGCGTGGGTGGGGATGCTCGGGTTCACGTTGCTGGGTCTGGGGCTGTGTGTGCTGGTGCCGCAGACGTTCGCGGCGGCGGGGCGGCTCTTCCCGGGGGCCTCCGATGCGGCGGTCGCCCGGCTCAACATCTTCAACTACGTGGGTTTCCTGATCGGCTCGCCGCTCGTGGGGGCGCTCGGGGACGCGTGGAGCTATCGCGGGGCCATGCTGGTGCCGATGGTGTTGGTGCTGGTGACGTTGGCGTACGCCAGGTCGTTCGCCGCTCAACCGGACCGATACGGTGGCGGGCATGAGCGGCCGCGCACAGCTGATGTGGGACGAGGCAGTAACGGGCTATGACTTCGGTCCGGACCATCCGATGGATCCGGTCCGCCTGGCCCTGACCCGGAAACTGGTCGGTGCCTTCGGGCTCGACCGCGAGGTGGACGTGGTGGCGGCCAAGCCCGCCGGGGAGTCGACGCTGCGGCTCGTCCACCGGGAGGACTACATCGAGGCCGTGAAGGCGGCCTCCGCGGATCCGGCGGCGGCCGACCAGTCGTACGGGCTCGGGACGCTGGACGATCCGGCGTTCGCCGGGATGCACGAGGTGTCCGCGCTGATCGCGGGGCAGTCGGTGGGGGCGGCGGACGCCGTGTGGCGCGGGGAGGCGCTGCACGCGGTGAACTTCGCGGGCGGACTGCACCATGCGATGCCGGGGGGTGCGTCCGGGTTCTGCATCTACAACGACGCGGCGCTGGCCATCGCGCGGCTGCTGGAGCTGGGGGCGGAGCGGGTCGCGTACATCGACGTCGACGTGCATCACGGGGACGGGGTGCAGGCGGCGTTCTGGGAGGACCCGCGGGTGCTCACGATCTCGTTGCACGAGCATCCGCGGACGCTGTTCCCGCAGACCGGGTGGCCGGAGGAGACGGGGGCGGATGTGGCGGAGGGGTCGGCGGTGAACGTGGCGCTGCCGGCGGGGACGGGGGACGCGGGGTGGCTGCGGGCGTTCCACGCGGTGGTGCCGGAGCTGCTGGCGGAGTTCCGGCCGCAGGTGGTGGTGTCGCAGCACGGGGCGGACACGCACTTCGAGGATCCGCTGGCGCATCTGGCGGTGTCGCTGGACGCGCAGCGGGCGGTGCAGGTGGCCTGTCACGACCTGGCGCACGAGTACGCGGACGGGAAGTGGGTCGCGCTGGGGGGTGGGGGTACGCCGTGGTGGACGTCGTGCCCCGGTCGTGGACGCATCTGGTGGGGATCGCGGCGGGGCGGCCGGTGGAGCCGGCGTCGGTGATTCCGGAGTCGTGGCGGCAGGAAGTGTTCGCTCGGACGCGGCAGTTGGGGCCGGGGCGGATGACGGATGGGCGGTGGCCGGTGTCGTTCGCGTCGTGGGATGCGGGGTACGACCCTGCGGATCGGCTGGATCAGGCGGTGCTGGCTACTCGGCGGGCGGTGTTTCCGTTGCGGGGGTTGTTGGCGTAGGAGTGTTTCTCGCGGGTGGGCTCTGTGCCCGGTGTTGCCGGTACCCGGTGCTGTGGCTGGGCGCGGGTGGGTTGCGCAGCCCGGCGCGACGGGGTGCCTCCCCCAAGCTCTTCGAGCAGGGGGGACCCCCAGCGCCCACCCGTGCCGCCCCAGCGGCACGACTGCCCGCAGCTATGCGGATACAGGTGCCACCCCCGGGCGCGGCGGCGCGCAGCTATGCGGATGCGGGTGCCGCCCCCGGCGCGGCGGCGCGCACAGGGGGGCCCGCGCTCACCCGTGCCAGCGGCACGATTGCCCGTGGCTTGGGTGGGTGGCCGTTACGCCAACTGTGGGCTCTTGCCCTGTTTTCGTGTCGCTCGTAGCAGCCGTCCGGCAGCATCGAGGGCGTGGTGTCTGTTGGTGCTCTGCGGGCCCATCTTCTTCAGTCTCGGCTGGCCGGGACCGTGGCGACCTCTCGGGAGGTGAGTCTGCGGAGTTATCGGTTGTTCGCGGCTCGGGACCCCCGCGTGTTGATCGGGATCGATCCGCAGCGACCGTGGGCGCCGCGGGATGTGATCGAGCTGATGTCGGACAGGTGCG
Source organism: Streptomyces sp. Ru71 (assembly GCF_002920535.1). Taxonomy (GTDB): domain Bacteria; phylum Actinomycetota; class Actinomycetes; order Streptomycetales; family Streptomycetaceae; genus Streptomyces. The sequence goes on from NZ_PQSS01000084.1 coordinate 4,436, forward strand.
GGGTTTCGGCCGATCCGCTGCACACTTCCGGGCAGGATGTGATCGACCCGGAGCGGACGCTGGCCGCGCTGGACGCGTTCGCGGAGCGGCTCGCGGCCCTCGCCCGGCGTCGCGGGAGCGTGCTGTTCGGCACCGGGCACCCGCACCGGCTGCTCGGTTTCTACGCCGATCTGGCGGACGCGTTGTCGGCGGCGGGATGTGCTGTCCTCACCCCGGCGCAGGGTCGCTGTGTCGACATATTGACCCAGTTCGGTCTACGCACGCACAACCTCGACTACGTACGAGGAGTCGCGTTGGTCCGCGAGGGCGGCGCGAAGCGCCCCGGTGGTGCGCCCGGCGCGCACACGCATTCGCCTCTCCCGGTTCGTACCGCGCTGGCCGCGGCGGCCGAGGCCGGCGGGCCGTTGCCGGAACTCGTGGTGGGGGATCACGGCTGGGTCTGCGGAGCAGGTCAGCTGGGGTTCGAGGCGATCGGGCTGGCTGATACGGACGATCCGGCGCCGTTCGTGGGGCAGGCCGAGGGGTCCGTGGCCGTCGTCGTTCCACTTGATGACGGGGTGCGGGCCGCTTACTACCGCCCGCTGACCCGCTACGTACTCAATCGAGCGTGTCTGTCACAGTAAGGAGCCGATGGGTGCACCTCTTCCCCACTTGCATCACCCGCCCCTAGTCTGGGGAGTGAGCACGCAGCGACGAAGAGTCACCGGAAGGGGAAGCCGGTGGCCGTCGAGTGCGGAAGGTTCAGGTGTGTCATGGCTGCTGAGCAGAGGCCTCTGAGCGAGGTTCAGTTCCTTACCGTGGCGGAAGTCGCTGCGGTGATGCGAGTGTCGAAGATGACCGTGTACCGGCTGGTGCACAGCGGTCATCTGCCCGCGATCAGGGTGGGGCGGTCCTTCCGCGTCCCCGAGAACGCGGTCCACGAGTACCTCCGCGAGAGCTACGTGGGGGTGGAGACTGCCTGACGGCGAAGAGGGAGATCCGCGATCAGTACAGGGCACTTGTGATCTCCCTGGACCCCTCGATTACGACCTCGGCGCTCGGGCGGGTAGGCTAGCCCCTCGTAGGTCGTGTGGGCCCATGGCGCCCAAACACCGAGTGATGAGAAGTGAGCGAGGATAGTCGTGGGCTCTGTTATCAAGAAGCGGCGCAAGCGGATGGCCAAGAAGAAGCACCGCAAGCTGCTGAAGCGCACGCGCGTCCAGCGTCGCAACAAGAAGTGAGCGACGCGAGCAACGCCGCGTAGAGCGTGTGTTCTGTGGCCCCCCACCACACCCGGTGGGGGGCCACAGTCATATCCGCACGCCTCTGGCGTCACTGTGCTCCGCCCGGCCGTTTCTCGTCACTTCATGCATCGGGTGGTCATCACAGCGCAACGTCGAACCGCTAAGTTGGCCGCAGGTGGGAACGCGGGCGTGGGACGAGTCTGGAAGGAAGGCGCTGATCTTGGGAAAGGTCGTGCTCGTGACCGGAGCGGCCCGGCAGCTGGGCGGCCGCTTCGTACGACGGATCCAGCGTGACCCGCAGGTCGACCGGGTCGTCGCCGTGGACGCGGTGCAGCCCGAGCACCATCTGGGCGGCGCCGACTTCATCCGGGCCGACATCCGGCAGCCCACCATCGCGCGGGTGCTCGCCGAGACCGGGGCCGACACGGTCGTCCACATGGACGTCACCGGTACGGCACTCGCCGGCGGCAGCCGGGCCACGGTGAAGGAGACCAACGTCATCGGCACCATGCAGCTGCTCGGTGCCTGCCAGAAGTCGCCCACGGTCAAACGGCTGGTGGTGAAGTCCTCCACCAACGTCTACGGCTCCGCGCCGCGCGATCCGGCCGTCTTCACCGAGACCACGCCGCCCAAGTCGCTGCCCAGCGGCGGCTTCGCGAAGGACACCGTCGAGGTCGAGGGGTACGTGCGCGGTTTCGCCCGCCGCCGCCCCGACGTCGCCGTGTGCGTGCTGCGGTTCGCCAACATCCTCGGGCCCGGCGCCGACACCCCGCTCGCGTCGTACTTCTCGCTGCCCGTCCTGCCGACCGTGTTCGGCTACGACCCGCGGCTGCAGTTCGCGCACGAGGACGACGTGATCGAGGTGCTGCGCCTGGCCTCGCACGAGCCGCGCCGGGGCACGCTGAACAGCGGCACCTTCAACATCGCCGGCGACGGCGTGCTGCTCCTCTCGCAGTGCGCACGGCGGCTGGGGCGGCCCACGGTGCCGCTGCTGCTGCCCGCCGTCACGTGGGCGGGCTCCCTGGTGCGTACGCTGGGCATGACGGACTTCTCTCCCGAGCAGATCCGGCTGCTCACCCACGGCCGGGTCGTGGACACCACCCAGATGCGCGAAACGCTGGGATTCCAGCCGACCTACACGACCGCTGCGGCGTTCGCCGACTTCGTACGCAGCAGGGGACCGGGCCTGCTGCCCCCGGAGGCCCTCGCGGGGGCCGTCGACCGGATCGCCGCGCTGCCCCTCGCGGGCGGCGGCCACCTCCCGACGCAGAGCGCCAACTGAGGAGCGCAGCAACGATGGCGGACGCCAAGGTCATTCCGTTCGACGACGACCGGTCCCGGGGAAGCGCCGTGCAGCGCCCCGCGCGACGCCGGGGCGCTGGCAGCCGGCGGGGCGGCGGCGAGCCGGTTCCGGTGCGGGAGATCCGCGACACGCGCAGCGCCCGGGGAAGCCGGTCCGCGCCCGGCACGCCCGCCGCGCCGGAGGAGGCCCCGGTGAGCCCCGAGCCCGGTGCCGAGCAGCCGCAGCAGCCCGACGGCGGCAACGGCGGCGAGGGCGGCCTGGAGCGCCGTGTCGCGGCCGGCCTGTCCTTCCTGCGCCGCCGCCTGACCGGGGACTACGAGGTCGACGACTTCGGCTACGACGAGGAACTCACCGACCAGGTCCTGATGTCGCTGCTGCGCCCGGTGTACGAGAAGTACTTCCGGGTCGAGGTGAAGGGCCTGGAGAACATCCCGGCCGAGGGCGGCGCGCTGATCGTCGCCAACCACTCCGGCACGCTCCCGCTGGACGGGCTGATGATGCAGGTCGCGGTGCACGACCACCATCCGGCCGGCCGTCACCTGCGTCTCCTGGCCGCCGATCTGGTCTTCGTGCTGCCGGTGGTGAACGAGCTGGCCCGCAAGCTCGGCCACACCCTCGCCTGCTCGGAGGACGCCGAACGGCTGCTGGGCCAGGGCGAGCTGGTCGGGGTGATGCCGGAGGGCTTCAAGGGCATCGGGAAACCTTTCAGCGAGCGCTACAAGCTCCAGCGCTTCGGCCGTGGCGGGTTCGTCTCCACGGCGCTGCGGCAGGGTGCGCCGATCATCCCGTGCTCGATCGTCGGGGCGGAGGAGATCTACCCGATGATCGGCAACGCGAAGACGCTGGCGCGTCTCCTCGGCTTCCCGTACTTCCCGCTGACGCCGACCTTCCCCTGGCTGGGCCCGCTGGGCGCGCTGCCGCTGCCCACCAAGTGGACGATCCAGTTCGGCGAGCCGATCGCCACGGACGGCTATCCGCCGGAGGCGGCGGAGGACCCGATGCTGATGTTCAACCTGACCGACCAGGTCCGCGAACAGATCCAGCACACCCTCTACAAACTGCTGGTCCAGCGAAGGTCGGTGTTCTTCTGAAACGTTCCGGCAGACATACGACGGTGGGGGCGCCCCTCGGGAGAGAGGCGCCCCCACCGTCGTGACCGGGGACTAGTCGGCGTCGTCGCTGTCGATGCCCAGGCCGGGCAGGAGGCCCGGGAGGAGCGGCGGGAGCGTCACGTCCGGCTCGGGGATGGACGGACCGCTCTGCGACGGCGAGGCGCTGCCGGTCTCCTTCGGCTGTTCGAACAGGCCGCCGGTGTTGCCACCGAGGAGGCCGTCGTCGATGCCGCCGATACCGGGAGCGGACTTGCTGGGGCCGCCGGTGCCGGTGTGGTCGCCGGTGGTGGGGGCGCCACCGGTGCCACGGCTGGGATCGCCGGAGCGGTGCGCACCGGAGGACCCGGTGGACGCCGGCCCGCCGCCCGGCCGGTTGCCGTCGCCGCCCCGGGTGGCCGGGGTCTGCGGCAGCAGGGACTGCAGCGGGGCGACCTCTTCGTCTATGGCGTCGAACACCGACGACACCTGCTCGCTGACGTCCCCGAGCTGCACGGGCAGCTTGTCGCGCAGCGCGCCCCACACCTCGCGGTGCGAGGCGGAGAAGGCCGACAGCGCCTGGATGGGGCCCAGGGAGTCGGGGTCGCGCTCATAGGCCTCGTGCAGCAGGCGATGGCCCTCGGCGGCGTCGTGGGTCATCCCGTTGAGCGTGCGGCGGATCTCGCCGAGCGACTCGTGGTCGAGGTGCCCGCCACGGCCGCGCTCCAGCAGCCGTCTGGCCTCGCTCAGCCGGGTGGACGCCTGGTCCAGATAGGACCGGCCGCGCTCGTCGTCGCCCTCGGCCAGGTAGTTGAGCTTGAAGTCCTCGATGTTGCGCTTGAGGCCGTAGAGCGAGTCACCGGGCAGCGCGTCCGAGCTGGCAGCGGCGACTCCGCCGAAGGCGCCGGCCGCAACACCGACGCTGAGCCCGCCCGCGGTGAGGCCCTTGGCCAGCCGTGTGCGCGGGCGGAACTTCCCCAGTGGCGTCGCCCGGTGTGCGCCCCTGGCCCTCGCGGACCGCTGCTCGGGCACGGAAGGGTCCGCTGCCTCGCCCCCCGCGGCGCCCTCCTGCAGCATGGCCTCGAACGCGGCCACGAGCTGGGCTCGCTGGACGACCTTGACCTCCGGATCGAGCTCCGGCTTGGGCAGCGCACCGAGACCGGCGGCGAGGGCGACAAGGCGCCCCTGCTCGGTTGGGTCCTCGGCGGCTGGGGCCGGTGCCGATCCTTCGGACTGCTCGGCCGCCGTGCCCCGATCGGACTGCTCCTCCAGGGCCTGGGCGAAGGCGTTCGCCCGCCGGTGCGCCGATACGTTCGCGATCACTGGCGGCACCTCCTCTCGTCATGACGGTCGACTCCCCAGGGGGTCCTGAGGGTTGCACGCCCCGGCCACTTCCACACGATCGTGTGATCAGCTTTGGCCTGGGCGTGACCACAGGGAGCCTGCATCCCGCACAACGAGCGGCGCGGCACTTGGGTTACGGACGGCGGATGATCGGATCGGGAAGTCAACGAACGCGGACGGAACGTGACTTGAGCGTCGCTGAGCGTGTCGTGATCAGCGGGCGTCGTCCGGCAGCAGCCGGGCGAGGGTGCGCACGGCGCGGTACTGGAGGGTCTTGATCGCACCCTCGTTCTTGCCCATGACCCGGGCGGTCTCGGCGACGGACAGGCCCTGCAGGAAGCGCAGGGTCACGCACTCCTGCTGCTGCGGGTTGAGCCGTCGTACGGCGTCCAGCAGGGCCGCGTTCGACAGCGACTCCAGGACGGACTCCTCCGGGGAGCGCTCGACCTCGTTAGCGTCGAGCATCTCGCCGGTGGTCACCTCCAGCCGGAACCGGCTGGACTTGAAGTGGTCGGCCACCAGGTTGCGGGCGATGGTCACCAGCCACGCGCCGAAGTCCCGCCCCTGCCAGGTGAAGGTGCCGATCCTCCTGAGCGCCCGCAGAAAGGTCTCACTGGTGAGGTCCTCGGCGGTGGCCTTCCCCCCCACCCGGTAGTAGATGTACCGATAGACGGTGTCGCTGTACTGGTCGTAGAGCCGGCCGAACGCCTCGGCCTCGCCGGCCTGGGCGCGCTCGACGAGGTCCATCATCCGGGCGCTGTCGCTGTCCGCGGCGGGGCGGCGAGCGGTGGCGGCACCGGTCGCGCGCCCCCTTCTGCCCACCGCGGCCCCGCTCTCGGCCAGTGCGTAGCACGGGCCGGCGGGGGTGGCGGTGGCGAATGCGGGGACGGCGTGCGCGGCGGGGACGAGGCCGCGCAGCAGGTTTTGCACCGTCGCGACCGTTGCGCGCAGCGTAGCCAGGCCCGAGGCGTCAACCCCGACGTGTGGGTACACGGGACTCCCAGAGGCAGAGCTTCCATCACGTGCAGTGCGGGACCGTTCACCCGTCGTGGCGACGGAGGGGTACCGGTTTGCGTCTGAGGAGAATAACGCTTCGTGCAGGCACTGCTACACCGAGTTGCTCAAATCATCGATTGCGTCGCTTCTGTGGCCGTTTGACGGCCGATCAGTTTCCCCTCCCGGAACGCTTCTTGATCGGATCGGTTCGCATTCGGGGTGAGTGTGGGCCGGGTTGTGGCCGCGTGAGAGATCGGTGACTGTTCGCTCCGCTGGGTGGGTATGCCCCCTGGAATGGCCGGAACTGACGGGGCGTGACTGGTTCTGAGCCGCGAGCCGTGGCTGGCCGGGGGGTGGGTGCGCAGCCCGGCGCGACGGGGGGCTGCTGCGCCCACCCGTGCCGCCCCAGCGGCACGACTGCCCGCAGCTATGCGGATACGGGTGCCGCCCCCGCGCGGCGGCCCGCAGCTATGTGGGGAAAGCCGCCGACGGCGAGAAGGGGACGGGGTGGGGGGTGTCCGCCCGCAGCGGCCGGCACCGCCAACAGCTAGCGCGTCGGGGACAGTGGGCCGGACCGAGGACGGATACCCCCCACCCCGGCCCCGACCCACCCACCGGACCGAAGGCGCTACACCAGCCACGACGTGACAGCGACGGGCCGCCGCAGGCATTTCAGGGGCGCGGGGAACTGCGCGACCAGCCACAACGCAACCCGCACGGGCCGCCGCAGGCACCGGCGAGCAACCACAACGCAACCCGCACAGGCCGCCGCAGGCACCCGCGAGCAACCACAACGCAACCCGCACAGCCCGCCCGCAGGCACCCGCGAGCAACCACGACGACACCCGCAGACGAACCACTACCGCCGGCGCCGGTGCAACGCGATCGCCGCCGCCGTGCCACCGGCCACCGCGCCCACCCCCGCCGCCGCCGGAATGCCGACCTTCGCCGCCTTGCGCCCCGTGCGATAGTCCCGCAGCCGCCAGTCATGCTCCCGCGCATGCCGCCGCAGCTTCGCGTCCGGGTTGATCGCGTACGGATGACCCACCAGCGACAGCATCGGGATGTCGTTGTGCGAGTCGCTGTACGCCGCGCACCGGGACAGATCCAGCCCCTCCGCCGCAGCCAGCGCCCGCACCGCCTCCGCCTTGGCCGGTCCGTGCAGCGGCTCGCCCACCAGCTTGCCGGTGTAGACGCCGTCCACGGACTCCGCGACCGTGCCCAGCGCACCGGTCAGCCCCAGCCGCCGTGCGATCACCTGGGCGATCTCCACCGGCGCGGCGGTCACCAGCCACACCTTCTGCCCCGCGTCCAGGTGCGCCTGCGCCAGCGCCCGCGTGCCCGGCCAGATCCGCTCGGCCATGTACTCGTCGTAGATCTCCTCGCCGATCGACTTCAGCTCGGAGACGCGGTGCCCCTTGACGATGGACAGCGCCGAGTCGCGGGCCTCCTGCATGTGCTCGGGGTCCTCCACCCCGGCCAGCCGGAACCACGCCTGCTGCCAGGCGAACCGCGCCAGATCCCGGGTCTCGAAGAACTTCCGCTTGTACAGGCCCCGCCCGAAGTGGAACAGGGCCGCACCCTGCATCACCGTGTTGTCCAGATCGAAGAACGCGGCGGCCTGGTCGTCACCGAGCACCGGGAACTCCGGTTCCTCCGCGGTGACGTCGGCGGCCGGCGCCGACTTGCGCGCGGCCTCCGCCGAGGCCTCGCCTGCCAACACGCTTCGCGCCGTGGCGGAGCGCCTACGGGGAGTGAGCCATCCGAGAGCGGCCATGGCGTGAGCATAGCCAGTTTGTTCGGTGGTTCCGGCGCCGAGAGGTTGGAAGCCTGTGAACTCTGCGCGACCGAGCCGTTAAAGAAGTCATCGAAAGCGGGTCGAGGCAGCCGACAACCCTCCGCAAGCCCGACGAGCCGTCAGCACGGCAACGGTCGAGCCGCCCGCGCGACAATGACCGTCATGAGCCCCCTCTTCCGCCGCGCCCCCCGCCGCGCCCCCCAGGACCGCCTCGTCACCCTCGTCCGCAAGCCCGGCTGTCACCTCTGCGACGACGCCCAGCAGGTGATCGAGAAGGTCTGCGCGGAGCTCGGCGTGGACTGGGAGCAGAAGGACATCACCGAGGACAAGGCCCTGTACGACCAGTACTGGGAGCAGATCCCGGTCGTCCTCGTCGACGGCGAGCAGCACACGTTCTGGCGGGTGAACGAGGACCGCCTGCGCAAAGCCCTCACGGACTAGCCGACCGACTAGTTCAAGACCGTACCGAACGTCGCATAGGATCGATCCGCTTTGGTCTCGGGGGCGGGATTCACGAGGAGTGAGCCGGTTTTGCCCCCACGTAGCACGCGACATAAAACGCGCGTGAGCCCGGTCACGTTGGGCGGGCAAATCGGACACCATCTTTGTGCACGCGTTCACAAAGACATAGCCTGCTGTCGACGGGGCGGTCTGGGGACGTACGACCGCCCACAGCCCCGCTCTACCCGCAGGAGCACCGTGGCAACTGGCCGAACTCACCGACCGGCGACCCGTAGCCGAGGGATTCCCGAGGCCACCGTCGCCAGGCTTCCGTTGTACCTCCGGGCGCTGACCGCACTGTCGGAGCGCTCGGTCCCCACGGTTTCATCCGAGGAGCTGGCGGCCGCCGCCGGGGTCAACTCCGCGAAGCTGCGCAAGGACTTCTCCTACCTCGGCTCCTACGGCACCAGGGGAGTCGGGTACGACGTCGAGTACCTCGTGTACCAGATCTCCCGCGAGCTGGGCCTGACCCAGGACTGGCCCGTGGTGATCGTCGGTATCGGTAACCTCGGCGCCGCCCTCGCCAACTACGGCGGTTTCGCCTCCCGTGGCTTCCGGGTGGCCGCGCTCATCGACGCCGACCCGGCGATGGCCGGCAAGCCCGTAGCGGGCATCCCGGTGCAGCACACCGACGACCTGGAGAAGATCATCCAGGACAACGGCGTCTCCATCGGCGTGATCGCCACCCCGGCCGGCGCCGCCCAGCAGGTCTGCGACCGCCTCGTGGCCGCCGGCGTCACCTCGATCCTGAACTTCGCGCCGACCGTGCTGAACGTCCCGGACGGCGTCGACGTGCGCAAGGTCGACCTCTCCATCGAGCTGCAGATCCTCGCCTTCCACGAGCAGCGCAAGGCCGGCGAGGAGGCCGCCGAGGCGGCCCTGCCCACCACCACCGCGGACGCGGTGCCCGCCACCACCAAGGAGGCGGGCATCACCGCCCGCCGCGGCGGCTCCGCCGACCAGGGACCCGACGGGGACGTGCCCGCCGTGATGCCGGCATGAGCCTCCTCGTCGTCGGGCTGAGCCACCGCAGCGCCCCGGTCAGCGTGCTGGAGCGGGCCGCGCTGAGCGCGGACGCCCAGATCAAGCTGCTCCAGGACACGGTCGCCGCCGAACCGGCCACCGAGGCCGCCGTGCTGGCCACCTGCAACCGCATCGAGCTGTACGCCGACGTGGACAAGTTCCACGCCGGTGTCGCCGAGCTGTCCACGCTGCTGGCCCAGCACAGCGGGGTCGGCCTGGAGGAGCTCACCCCCTATCTCTACGTGCACTACGAGGACCGGGCGGTCCACCACCTGTTCTCGGTGGCCTGCGGCCTGGACTCGATGGTCGTCGGCGAGGGCCAGATCCTCGGCCAGATCAAGGACGCGCTCGCAAGGGCGCAGGAGCTGCACACCGCGGGCAAGCTGCTGAACGACCTGTTCCAGCAGGCCCTGCGGGTCGGCAAGCGCGCCCACTCCGAGACCGGCATCGACCGCGCCGGGCAGTCCCTGGTCACCTTCGGCCTGGAGCAGCTCGCGCAGGGCGAGGACGTCACCGCCTGGGCGCGCGGCCGCAAGGCGCTGGTCATCGGCGCCGGCTCGATGTCGTCGCTGGCCGCGGCGACCCTGGCGCGGGCCGGCGTCGCCGAGATCGTCGTCGCCAACCGCACGTTCGAGCGCGCCGAGCGCCTCGCGGAGATCCTCACCCAGGGCGACGACACGGACGTGGCGGCCCGCGCGGTACGGATGGACGCCGTACCGGGCGAGCTGACACGTGCCGACATCGCCGTCTCCTGTACCGGGGCGACGGGACTCGTCCTGACGGCGGAGGCGGTCACGGCCGCGCTGGAGGACCGTACGGGCGCCCCCGTCGCCGTGGAGGAAGCCCCGCAGGCCCGCCCGCTGCCGCCCACCTCGGTCGGCACCGAGGACGGCTGCCCGCTGGACCTGTCCGCCGTGCAGTCCGGCTTCTCGCTGGCCGGGGAGGCCGCCGTGGCCGGCATGGACGCGGCGACGCTGGAGCAGCACGCCGCCTGGGTCGACAAGGGCACGGTCGTCGAGCGCCGCGAGGACGCCCGGCGCAGCCCCGAGGCCGACGCCGAGCTGATCGGCGCGCTCGCCGCGACCGTGGCGACGATCGGCCGCATCCCGGAGCGGCGCAGGCCCGAGCCGGTCGCCGAGATCCCGCGCCCGCGCCCCTCGCTGTTCCTGCTCGACCTGGCCATGCCCCGCGACATCGACGCGGCCGTGCACCGGCTGACCGGCGTGCGGCTGGTGGACATCGAGTCCCTCGCCGAGGCCTCCGCGGACGCGCCGATGGCGGCGGACGTCGACCAGGTGCGCCGGATCGTCTCCGACGAGGTCGCCGCGTTCGGCGCCGCCCTGCGGGCCGCGCACATCACGCCGACCGTGGTCGCGCTGCGCACCATGGCCGCCGACGTCGTCGCCGGTGAGATGGCACGCCTGGAGGGCCGGCTGCCCGGCCTGGACGACAAGCACCGCGCCGAGATCACGCAGACCGTCAAGCGCGTCGTCGACAAGCTGCTGCACGCGCCGACGGTACGGGTCAAGCAGCTCGCGGCCGAGCCCGGCGGCGCCGGGTACGCGGACGCGCTGCGCACCCTGTTCGACCTCGACCCCGAGACGGTGGCCTCCGTCTCCCGGGCCGATGACAGCACCGAGAAGAAGGCCGGAACCGAGGGCCAGCGATGACTGAGAAGGCACTGAGGCTGGGGACCAGGCGCAGCAAGCTCGCCATGGCCCAGTCCGGGCAGGTGGCGGACGCCGTGCGCGAGGTGACCGGACGGCCCGTGGAGCTCGTGGAGATCACCACCTACGGTGATGTCTCCCGGGCGCATCTGGCGCAGATCGGCGGCACCGGCGTGTTCGTCACGGCGCTGCGCGACGCGCTGGTGCGGGGCGAGGTGGACTTCGCGGTTCATTCGCTCAAGGACCTGCCGACCGCGCAGCCCGAGGAACTCGTCCTGGCCGCCGTACCGGTGCGCGAGGACCCGCGGGACGTGATCGTCGCGCGGGACGCGCTGAAGTTCACGGACCTGCCGCGCGGGGCGCGCATCGGCACCGGTTCGCCGCGCCGCATGGCGCAGCTGAACGCGTACGCGCGCGGCCACGGGCTGGACATCGAGACGGTCCCGATCCGCGGGAACGTCGACACCCGCATCGGGTACGTCCGTGACGGCGAACTGGACGCCGTGGTGCTGGCCGCCGCCGGGCTGAACCGGATCGGCCGCAGCGACGAGGTGACCGACTTCCTGTCGGTCGACACGGTTCTGCCCGCCCCCGGCCAGGGGGCCCTGGCGATCGAGTGTTCCGCGGACAACGCGGAACTGATCGCCGCGCTCGCCGAGCTCGACGACCCGTTCACGCGGGCCGCCGTGACGGCGGAGCGGTCACTGCTCGCCGCCCTGGAGGCCGGCTGCAGCGCACCTGTGGGCGCGTTGGCCGACCTGCTGGCCGACGGGCAGATTGTCAAGGAAATGCGCCTGCGCGGCGTCGTCGGCACCCCCGACGGCACCCGCACGGTGCAGCTGTCCACCACCGGTCCCGTGCCCGAGACGCACGAGGGCGCCGTGGCTCTCGGCCGCGAACTCGCCGTCGAGATGCTCGCCCAGGGCGCGGCCGGTCTGATGGGGGAGCGAGCACATTGAGCCCCACCACCCTTCCCGCCGGTCCTGAACACGGGCACGTCACCTTCCTCGGTGCCGGACCCGGAGATCCGGGACTGCTGACTCTGCGCGCCGTGGAGGCGCTGGCGAACGCGGACGTCCTCGTCGCCGAGCACGAGGTGCTCGACGTCGTACGCACGCACGCGCGGCAGGGCGTCAGCGTCATGCCCACGGACGTGGATCCGCTCGCGGACCCGAATCCGGGCACGGGCACGCCCCAACCGGCGGTCGTTGACGGGGCGTCAACAACCGCTGGGATTCCCGCGGTGCGGGATGCCGCACATCTTGTCATGGAGGCCGCGCGGGGCGGCAGGCGGGTCGTCCGTGCGGTGTCCGGCGACCCCGGCCTGGACGCGTACGCCGCCGAGGAGATGCTCGCCTGCGCCAAGGCCGGCGTGCCCTTCGAGGTGGTCCCGGGCATCGCGACCGCGGTCGGCGTGCCCGCGTACGCCGGTGTGCCGCTGCGTGACGCCGAGGGCGCGGACGTGCGGTTCGTGGACGCCCGTACCGCCTCCGACCGGTGCTGGACCGAGGTGGGCGCCTCCGACGGCACGGTGGTCGTCTCCACCACGCTGGACTCGGTGGCGGCGGCCGCGGGCGAGCTGGTCTCGGCGGGCCGCAAGCCGGACACCCCGCTGACGGTGACGATCGCCGGTACGACGACCCGGCAGCGCACCTGGACGGCCACGCTCGGCACGATCGCGCAGACGCTGAAGCAGGCGAAGGTGCTGCCGTCCCCGGACGGCGGCCGCCCGGTGATAGCCGTGGTCGGAGACCGCAGCGCCCCCGCCCAGCGCGACCAGCTGGCGTGGTTCGAGTCCAAGCCGCTGTTCGGCTGGAAGGTCCTCGTGCCGCGCACCAAGGAGCAGGCGGCGTCGCTCTCCGACCAGCTGCGCTCCTACGGCGCGGTGCCGCACGAGGTCCCGACGATCGCCGTCGAACCCCCGCGCACCCCGCAGCAGATGGAGCGCGCGGTCAAGGGCCTGGTCACCGGCCGCTACGAGTGGATCGCGTTCACCTCGGTCAACGCGGTCAAGGCGGTCCGGGAGAAGTTCGAGGAGTACGGCCTCGACGCGCGCGCCTTCGCGGGCATCAAGGTGGCCGCGGTGGGCGAGCAGACGGCGAAGGCGCTGATCGCGTTCGGCGTGAAGCCGGACCTCGTCCCGTCGGGCGAGCAGTCCGCGGCGGGCCTCCTGGAGGACTGGCCGCCCTACGACCCGGTCTTCGACCCGATCGACCGCGTGTTCCTGCCCCGCGCCGACATCGCCACCGAAACGCTGGTGGCGGGTCTGATCGAGCTGGGCTGGGAGGTCGACGACGTCACGGCCTACCGCACGGTCCGCGCCTCGCCGCCGCCGGCCGACACCCGTGAGGCGATCAAGGGCGGCGGCTTCGACGCGGTGCTGTTCACCTCGTCCTCGACGGTCCGCAACCTGGTCGGCATCGCGGGCAAGCCGCACAACGTGACGGTGATCGCCTGCATCGGTCCGGCGACGGCGAAGACGGCGGAGGAACACGGCCTGCGTGTGGACGTCATGGCCCCGGAGCCGTCCGTCCACAAGCTGGCGGAGGCCCTGGCCGACTTCGGCATGAAGCGCCGCCTGGCAGCGCTGGAGGCCGGCGACCCGGTGACCCGGCCCAGCGAACGCCGCCCGGGTGCGCGGAGGCGCCGCGCGGCGACGTGACCCCAACCGACAGGGCGCTCCTCAGGGGGCGCCCTGTCGCTGTACTCGCCGCTTCACGGTGCCCGGTGCTGTGGCTGGCCGGGGGTGGGTGCAGCTATGTAGGGATAGCCGCCGACGGCGGGAGGGGGCATTTCAGGGGCGCGGGGAACTGCGCGACCAGCCACCCACCCACCCGCAGACGAACGGCGACCTCACCCCCGACTCCGCGTCGGCAAAGGCACCCCCCGCGCGGGCGTAGCGTAGGTGGTATGTCGAAGTATGGATCTTTTCCCGGTTCGCGGCCCCGCCGGCTTCGGAGTACGCCCGTCATGCGGCGGATGGTCGCCGAGACCCGGCTGCACCCCGCCGATCTGATCCTGCCCGCGTTCGTGCGGGAGGGCGTGAGCGAGCCGGTGGCGATCGGCTCCATGCCGGGGGTCGTGCAGCACACCCGGGACAGCCTGAAGAAGGCCGCCGCGGAGGCTGTGGAGGCCGGGGTCTCCGGGATCATGCTCTTCGGCGTGCCGGAGGACGACAAGAAGGACGCCCTCGGCACCGCCGGCACCGACCCGGACGGCATTCTCCAGGTCGCCCTGCGGGACGTGCGGGCCGAGGTCGGCGACGACCTGCTCGTCATGTCCGACCTGTGCCTCGACGAGTTCACCGATCACGGGCACTGCGGCGTCCTCGACGCCCAGGGACGTGTCGACAACGACGCCACGCTGGAGCGGTACGCCGAGATGGCCCAGGTGCAGGCCGACGCCGGTGCGCACGTCGTGGGTCCCAGCGGCATGATGGACGGCCAGATCGGTGTCATCCGGGACGCCCTCGACCAGATCGAGCGCGAGGACGTCGCCATCCTCGCCTACACCGCCAAGTACTCCTCCGCCTTCTACGGCCCCTTCCGCGAGGCCGTCGCCTCCTCCCTGCAGGGCGACCGCAAGACCTACCAGCAGGATCCCGCCAACTGGCGCGAGTCGCTGCGGGAGTTGGAGCTGGACCTCGCCGAGGGCGCGGACATGGTCATGGTCAAGCCGGCCGGGCCGTACCTCGACATCCTCGCCCGGGTCGCGGACGCCGTGGACGTGCCGGTCGCCGCGTACCAGATCTCCGGCGAGTACGCGATGATCGAGGCCGCCGCCGAGAAGGGCTGGGTCGACCGGGACCGGGCGATCTTCGAGACCCTCACCGGCATCAAGCGCGCCGGTGCGCGGAACATCCTCACCTACTGGGCCACCGAGGTCGCCCAGAAGCTGCGCTGAGGCGCCCGCAGGGCGTGCGAGGGGCCCTCGTCGCGCAGGCCCTCGCCGTCACGGCAGGCCGTCAGGGCGCCGGCCGCGAGCACGGCGAGGGCGACCGCGGCGGCCAGCCGGCGGGTACGTGCGGGCAGGGTGCGGGTCCGGTGTCGTACGGGCATGGCGTCAGCCTCGCCGCCGACCCGCCCGGTGCGCCACAGCCGCTCGCGGATGTGGGACGCCGGGACGGTCACACAGCCCCTGACCTGCGAGGACGTCGGTCCGATGGGACGCGGTACGGGACGCCGCATCACCAGTCGAGGGCCGTTTCCAGGTCGGCCTGCCAGTACGTGACGGTCAGGCTGTCGTCGACGTACACGCCCTTGGCGGGCAGCGACACCGTTGCGATCGAGCCGTCGTCGAACGGGACCGTCAGGCTGTGCACGGTCATGCCGCCCTCGGCGCTGCCGTCGCCCGCGGACAGCCGCACGCCCGCGTAGCCGGACTCGCCCGGCGCCAGGCCGGTCACCGACTGCGGCCGCGTCTCCGGCGCCACCGGCGGCACGGACTGGGCCTCGCCGAAGCGTGCCATCGGGTACGGGGGCAGCAGGCAGGTCTTCTTGCCGCGGTTGGTCGCGGTCAGCAGCAGGTGGTTGACCGGGCGGGTCACCTGCGTCGCGGTGATGCGTACGGTGGCGGCGGAGCACTTGCCGGGGCGGTCGGAGCCGGCGGACGAGCCGGTCCCCGTGCCTTTACCGGCTCCGGTGCCTTTACCGGCTCCCGTGCCCTTGCCGGATCCGGTCCCCTTGCCGGCCCCCGAGTCCACGGAGCTGCCGGTGCCCTCCGCCCCGCCTCCGCCGCCCGCACCCGGGGTGCCGGTGCCGGTGGAGGGCGTCGCCTCCGGGGTGGCCGGTGCCGAGGAGGCCGGACGCTCGGCGCCGGTCGCCGATCCACCGTCCTGGCACGCCGTCAGGGCGAAGGCGGCCAGCGCGACCGTGCCGGCGGCGAAGAGGCGGGTTCGGGTGATGCGGGCGGACATGGTGACTCCCTGCTGTGGAAGATCGGCGTGCTTGGATGACCGAAAGCCTGCGGTAGCCGCTGTCCCAGCCGCCAGCAGCCACGGGGGATACGGAACAATGGGATGGCCGGAACGGCTCTGACCTGGGGGAACACCCTCCGTCTGGAACGCGGTTCCGGGACGCGGGAGAGGGGAAACGGGTGTCGGGGGGCGACTTCGCCGAGCTGCTGCGGGCGTTGAAGGAGCGGTCGGGACTCAGTTACGGGGCGCTCGCCAAGCGGCTGCACATGAGCACCTCCACGCTGCACCGGTACGTCAACGGGGAGGTCGTACCGGCGGACTACGCCCCCGTGGAACGCCTCGCCCGCGTGTGCCGGGCCACGCCCGAGGAACTGCTGGAGCTGCACCGCCGCTGGGTCCGGGCGGACGCGCTGCGCGGGGTGAAGCCCGCGCGGGCGGAGGATCCCTCCGAGCCGTTGAACGCCCCCGCCCCACCGGACACCCCCGAGCCGTCGAACATCCCCGACACGCCGGACACACCCGCCTCGCCGGACCCCACCCCTCCGCCGGCCACCCTCGAAGCGTCGGACCCGGCGCCGCGGCCGAACACCCCCTCCCCGCCCCGCCGGCGCCGTACCGCCGTCCTCGCCGGGGCCGGTGCCGCCGTCGTCGCCGCTGTCGTGGCCGTCGCGGTCAGTGTGGTGCCCGGGGAGCACGATGCGCCGCGGACCCCGGACGGGCAGGCGGCCGGGGCGCGGCTGCCCGCCGCCGGATCCGGGTCCCGTACGCCCTCCGCCCACCCGGCCACGCCGAGCCGCACCTCAACGGCATCCCCCTCACCGTCCCCGTCCGCGAGCGAGGGCTCACCGTCGCCGGGCCGTACCGCGGCCCCATCCGGCGAAGAGAAGGACACGGGCCCGGTGGCCGTCACCGTCGCCACCACCCCGTACTACTGGGACGTGCCCTGCGAGCAGAGCTTCCTGGTGGACCGCAGTCCGCGCAACGTGCCGAAGCCGCCCGTGCAGCAGGACGCGGAGGGCTGGGCCGTGGCCCTGGGCGCCGTGGCCGCCGACCACCAGATGGTGACGCTGACCGTGCAGGGCACCGGCGCGCGGACGGTCGTACTGCAGGCGCTGCATGTGCGCGTGGTGGGCAGCGACAAGCCCCTGGCGTGGAACAAGTACGCGATGGGCGACGGCTGTGGAGGGGGCGTCAACACCAAGTCCTTCGACGTCGCGCTCGACTTGGGCAATCCGCTCGCGATGCCGGTCGCCGGGCAGCGGAACTTCCCCTACAAGGTGAGCGAGTCCGACCCCGAGGTCTTCTACGTCAACGCGCACACCAGCGGGCACGATGTGCGCTGGTATCTGGAGCTGGAGTGGTCCAGCGGCACCCGGCAAGGCACCGTGCGGGTCGACGACCACGGCCGGCCCTTCCGCACCAGCGGGTCGCAGAAGCCCTACTACGTCTACCCGTTGGGCGGCTCGGCCTGGGAGCCGGTCAGCGGGGACTGACTGTCCGTATGGCGAAAAGGAACGGTGTACACGGCACGCATCTCCCTACGCTGCGGGCACGCGAGGCAATCGCAGCCAGCAAGCCCTTAAGGAGCCGTGCCATGACCGTCGACGCCCCAGCCGCCACCGCGCCCCTTCCTCCCCTTGCCGCACGGACGTCGGCGATCGGCGGGTCCCCGGTACGCGACATCCTCGCCGTCACCGCGCGCCCCGAGGTGATCAACTTCGCGGGCGGGCTGCCGGCCCCCGAGCTGTTCGACCGCGCGGGCATCGCGGCCGCCTTCCGAGAGGTGCTGGAGCACAGCCCGACGCGGGCCCTGCAGTACGCCACGACCGAGGGCGAACCGGGGCTGCGCGAGGCGCTGGCCGCGCGGATCACCGGGCGCGGGCTGCCGACGTCCGCCGACGACCTGCTGGTCACCACCGGTTCCCAGCAGGCGCTGTCCCTGCTGGCCACCGCGCTGATCGAGCCGGGGGACACGGTGCTGGTGGAGAACCCCTGCTACCTGGCCGCCCTCCAGGTCTTCGGACTGGCCGGCGCCCGCGTGATCGCCGTACCGGGCGATGAGCACGGCCCCGATCCGCGGGCCCTTCAGGAACTGGTGGAGCGGGAGCGGCCCAAGCTGCTCTACACCGTGCCCACCTTCCAGAACCCCACCGGGCGCACCATGCCCGCCGCCCGCCGGGCCGAGCTCGCCGCCGTGGCCGCGCGGTGCGGGCTGTGGATCGTCGAGGACGACCCGTACGGCGAGCTGCGCTACGACGGTGAGAGCGTCGGCTGGATCGCCGCGCACGACGACGCCCGCGACCGCACCGTGCTGCTCGGTTCCTTCTCCAAGGTGATGGCGCCGGGGCTGCGGCTGGGCTGGCTGCGCGCCCCGAAGGCCCTGCGCCGCGCCTGCGCGGTCGCCAAGCAGGCCGCCGACCTGCACACCCCGACCGTCAACCAGCTCGCCGCCGCCCGCTATCTCGACGTGCTCGACGCCCATGTGGAGCACGTGCGTTCGGTCTACCGGGAACGCCGGGACGCGATGCTCGCCGGGCTGCCGGACACCCTGCCGGCCGGCTCGACGTGGACGCGGCCCGAGGGCGGCATGTTCCTGTGGGTGCGGCTGCCGTCGTCGTACGACACCACCGCGCTGCTGCCGCAGGTGGTGCGGTACGACGTGGCCTACGTGCCCGGTGCGCCGTTCTTCGCCGCCGATCCGGACCCGCGCACGCTGCGCCTGTGCTTCGTGACGCAGACCCCGGAGGAAATCACGGAGGGCCTGCGCCGACTGTCGAAGGGTCTGGCCACCACCTGAACGACCGAGCCCCGGCCGCCCTTTGGGAGGGGTGGCCGGGGCCCAGTGGTGCGTCGTGCGTGCGTTGTGCGTGTCAGCCGAGGGCCGATGACCCCGGCCGACGGCCGAGGTCAGAGACGCTCAGGCGTCCTGATCCCCAGCAGGGCCATGCCCTGGTGGAGGGTCTTCGCCGTGACGTCGCACAGGAACAGGCGGTTCTGCACCTGCTCCGGCGTCTCGGCCTTCAGTACCGGGCACTTGTCGTAGAACGTCGTGTAGAGCGACGCCAGCTGGTACAGGTACGCCGTCATCTTGTGCGGGGCGTACTCCGTCGCCGCCTCCGCGACCGTCTCCGCGAACGCGTCCACGTGCAGGCCCAGTGCGCGCTCCGCCTCGTGCAGTTCCAGCTCCGGGTGGGCGGCGGGGCGGACCTCGCCGGCCTTGCGGAGGATGGACTGGATACGGGCGTAGGCGTACTGGAGGTAGACCGACGTGTCGCCGTTCAGCGAGACCATCTGGTCCAGGTCGAACTTGTAGTCCCGGTTCGCCGACGTCGACAGGTCCGCGTACTTCACCGCGCCGATGCCCACCTGGGCGCCCCGCTCGGCGATCTCCTCCTCGGAGAGGTCCTGCGCCTTCTCGCGGACGACCGCCGACGCTCGGTCGATCGCCTCGTCGAGGAGGTCGACCAGGCGGACCGTCTCGCCCTCACGGGTCTTGAACGGCTTGCCGTCCTTGCCGAGCACCGTGCCGAACGCCAGCTGATACGCCTTGACGTCGTCGTTGAGCCAGCCGGCCTTGCGGGCCGTCTCGAAGACCATCTTGAAGTGCAGGGACTGGCGGGCGTCCACCACGTAGATCAGCGAGTTCGCCTTCAGGTTGAAGACGCGGTCGCGGATCGCCGAGAGGTCGGTGGCCGCGTAGCCGTAGCCGCCGTCCGACTTCTGCACGATCAGCGGGACCGGGTTGCCGTCCGGGCCCTTGATGTCGTCGAAGAAGACGCACAGGGCGCCCTCGGAGCGGACCGCGACGCCGGACTCCTCCAGCAGGCGGCAGGTTTCGGCCAGCATGTCGTTGTAGCCGGACTCGCCGACGATGTCGGGGTCGCGGACCTCCATGTCCAGCTTCTCGAAGACGGAGAAGAAGTAGATCTTCGACTCGTCCACGAACTTCTGCCACATGGCGAGCGTGTGCGGGTCACCGGCCTGCAGGTCGACCACCCGGCGCCGGGCGCGGGTCTTGAACTCCTCGTCGGAGTCGAACTTCTTCCGCGCGGCCTTGTAGAGGCGGTCGAGGTTCGACATCGCCTCCTCGCCGGTCACCTCGGCGTCCTTGTGGTCCAGCTCGTGCGGGTGCTCGTCCAGGTACTGGATGAGCATGCCGAACTGGGTGCCCCAGTCGCCGATGTGGTGCCGGCGCACCACGTTCTCGCCGGTGAACTCCAGCAGCTGCACCACCGAGTCACCGATCACCGCGGACCGCAGGTGACCGACGTGCATCTCCTTGGCCACGTTCGGCTGCGCGTAGTCGACGACCGTCGTGCCCGGGTGCTCCGCGAACGGCACACCCAGCCGGCCGTCGGTGTCCGCGGCGCGCGCGGCCAGGTTCTCGGTGATCGCCCTGTCGGTGATGGTGACGTTCAGGAAGCCGGGGCCCGAGACCTCGATGTCCTTGATCACGTCACCGGTGGTCACCTGCGCGACGACCTGCGTGGCCAGCTCCCGGGGGTTGGCCTTGGCCTTCTTCGCCAGCGCCAGGATGCCGTTGGCCTGGTAGTCCGCCCGGTCGCTTCGTCGCAGCAGCGGGTCCGCGCCGGCGGCCTCGGGAAGGGCGGCCGAGAGCGCGGCGGAAAGGCGCTGGTGGACGGAGGCGGTGAGGGACGTGACCGAGGCCATAGGAATGGGTGCCGTTCTCCTCGCGGGGTGTGTGGACACGGCCAGTATCCCATGGGGGGTAAAGGGGTTTTCCGGACGCGCGCGGCCGCGCCCCCTCTCAGGCCCGTGGGCGGGCCCGGCGGCGCGCTCGGCGGCGCGCTCGGCGGCGCAGGAGCAGCGCACCACCGGTGGCCGCGACCGCCGCGCCCGCCGCCGCGGCGGTGACGACCCGCCACGGCCGGTGGACGGCCTTGGGCGAGGGCGGCTCGGCGATGGCGAAGTCGATGCTGTCCGCGTTGTTCGCCGAGTCCGGGTCGTCGGGCACGCCGCTGACGGAGGCGGGAGCCCGGTAGGTCGTGCCGGTCGCCCTGCGGGGGAAGCTCCACACCACGGGCAGGGTGAGGCTTTCGCCCGGGGGCAGATCCGGCAGCAGGCACATCACCACGCCCGGGTCGGTCCAGCACTGGTCGGCGGACTCGCCGTACCCGCCGGGCCAGTGGTCCCCCATGACGTCCATCCGCAGTTCCAGTTGCGTGGCCGTGGCCGGACCGTGGTTCGTCACCACCAGCGGCGTCCTCACCGTCTCACCCGCGGCGACCGGACCGGCGGGCTTGCGCCACGCGAGGCCGATATCGGCGGAC
Organism: Streptomyces sp. Ru71; assembly: GCF_002920535.1. Lineage (GTDB taxonomy): Bacteria > Actinomycetota > Actinomycetes > Streptomycetales > Streptomycetaceae > Streptomyces. The sequence goes on from NZ_PQSS01000084.1 coordinate 25,585, forward strand.
GGATCAGGCGTGACGGCGTGCGCCACAGCCGTGGACGCGGCCAGCAGTGCCGGCACGGCCGCGCCCACGGCCCAGCGGTGACGCACCGGATCAGTGCTGCCGACGGCGGCGGCGCAGCCCCAGGGCCAGCGCACCGCTCGCGACGGTGAGCGCCGCCGCTGCCGCCGCGGCCGTGGTGAGGTTGCCGGTGCCGGTCGCGGCGAGCTGCCCGCCGTCGCCGCCCTGCGGGGTGGTGCCGGTGGCGGGCGCCGTCGTGGAGGCGGTCGGCGTGGGCGTCGACGTCGGCTGGGGGGTGGCCGTCGGCGAGTGCGTCGGCGTCGGAGTCGCCGTCGGCTTGGCGGTCGGGGTGGCGGTGCCCTTCGCGACGTTCAGGACCAGGGTGGCCTTGTCGTTGGCCGGGTTGCCGTCCAGCGGGCTGCTGTCGTACAGGGCGGTGGGCACGCGCTGCGTGGTGCCGGCGGCTTCGGCGGGGAAGTTCCAGGTGAAGGGGAGCGTGACCGTCTCGCCCGGCGCCACCTCACGGAAGACGTCGCAGGTGATCACATACGGGTCCCACCAGCAGCCGGGGTCCATCGTCTTGGGGCCGTAGGAGTGGTCCATGTCGAGGCGGACGGCCTGCAGCGGGACCGCGCCCGGGCCGTGGTTGGTCACCAGCAGGGCGGTCCGCACGTCCTGTCCGGGCTTCACCGGGCCGGCCGGCGCCTGCCAGGCGATGCCGAGGTCCCCGGGCTGCCGGACCCGCACCGACCCCGTCCTGGTGTTGTTCGCGGGCTTGGGGTCGACCGTGTCGCCGATGTCGGCGGTGGCGGTGAACGACAGCTCCGTGCCCACCGGCACGTCCTGGCCCACCTTGGCCAGGACGTGGGCCGACACCGACCCCGTGGACCCCTCACCGCGCACGCACGTCAGGGTGCGGCCGTCGGCGGACGCCGAGCACTCGTCGTCGCCGGAGTCGTCGCTGGTGCCCGTGTACGTCACGCCCGCCGGCAGCGCCACCTTGAGCGCCAGGTGGGGCACCTCACCGGTGAGGGCTCCGGCACTCACGCGCACGGCGACCGTCCCTCCCGGGGTGACGACGTCGTGGTCGAAGCTCTGCTGTACCTCCACGTCCACCGGGTCGGCGGCAGGGGCCGCCTGTGCCCCGGCCGCCGACGCGGCCAGCAGTGACAGAGCGGCGGTTCCCATGACGGCGTGCGCGCGTGCCCAGCGTCGATACATGTGTGGTCCTTCTCCGTGTTCGTCGAGTGTGCGGATGGAGGAGCGGCGAGTCGCCGCTCAGTGCGAGCCCTGCTCCCGGCGCCGGCCCCGGGCCCGCGCCACCAGCGCGCCGCCGGTCAGGACCAGGGCGGCCGCCGCCCCGGCGAGGGGCAGCCCGTCCGTCCCGGTCGCCGCGAGCCCGCCGCCCTGCGGGGTCGCGCCCGTGGCCGCCGGGGGCGTCGGGGTCTCGGACCCGGTGGGAGCCGCGGACGCGGTGGGGGCCGGCTTCCGGGTGGGCGTGGCCGGCTCGGTGATCGTGAAGATGAGGGGGGCCTGGTCGTTCGCCGGGTCGGGGTCGAGGAAGTCGGCCGGGTAGAGGTCGGTCGGCACGCGGTAGGTGGTGCCGGCGGCCTTGGCCGGGAAGTTCCAGGTGAAGGAGTAGGTGTGGGACTCGCCCGCGGCCAGCTCGGGCAGATCGCAGATCAGCTCGCCCGGGTCGGCCCAGCAGCCGCTGTCGTAGCCGGGCTTCGGCCAGTGGTCCCAGCCCATCCAGAAGCGCACCGCCGTGTGCTGGACCGTGCCGGGGCCGTGGTTGGTCACGACCAGCTCGGTGCGTACGTCCTCGCCGGGCTTCACCGTGATCCGGTCCCGCTTCCACGCCACGCCCACGTCCGGACCCGAGCCGGCCGTCACGGACGCCGCCGCCGTGTTGTCCTCGGGGTGGGTGTCGACCGCGTCCCCGATGACCGCCGTCGCCGTGACCGGCAGGGTGGTGCCCGGCGCCACGTCCGGGTCGATCCGCATGGCGAGCTGCTCCCAGACGTGGTCGTGCGGGGTGTCCAGCGAGCGGCAGGTGATCACGCGCCCGTGCGCGGACGGCGTGCAGCGCGTGTACTCCAGGTCGTGGTGGTCCGTGGGGCGCTGGTACGTCAGCCCGCGCGGGAGCGTGATCACCGTCGCCAGCTCCGGGACCGAGCCCGAGACCAGGTCCGTGGCCACGTTCAGCTGGAAGATACGGCCGGGCGCCACCGTCGTCGGCTCCGGGCGCAGGGTCGTCTTCACGTCGGCCTGGGACGGGGCCGCGGCGGGGGCCGGGGCGGCGGGTGTGGCGGTCGGGGTCGGCGGGGCGGACGGAGTCGCCGGGGAGGTCGGTGACGCGGCGGGAGTCGGTTGCGCTGTGGGGGTGGCCGGTCCCGTCGGCGTCGGTGTCACCTCGGTGGGGGCCGTGGGGGCCGCCTGCGCCGCCGGTGCCATGAAGGCCGCGAGCAGCAGTGCCGCCGTCGCCGCGCCCGTCGTCCGGGTCCGTCTTCCGTCGCCCCGCATGTGCCCCACCTCTCCCTCGGCCGGTCCACCGAGCAGTTGGACCGGTGAGGGAAGGGAACGGTTGTACCAAGGCTGTGAGAAGTCGTTTTCCGGCTTGGCCCCGGGCCTGGGACAATGGGGGCGGCCGGCCGTGCGAGACGTACCGGCCGCCGTCTGAGAACTCCCCTGAGAACTCCCAGAAAAAGAGGACGTGCCGATCGTGGCTCAGAGCACCGAGACCACCGACTGGGTCTCCCGTTTCGCGGATGAGGTCATCGAGGAGTCGGAGCGTCGGGCCCCGGGCAAACCGGTCGTCGTCGCCTCCGGACTCTCTCCCTCCGGCCCCATCCACCTGGGCAACCTGCGCGAGGTCATGACCCCGCACCTGGTCGCCGACGAGATCCGCCGCCGCGGGTACCAGGTGCGCCACCTGATCTCCTGGGACGACTACGACCGCTACCGCAAGGTGCCGGCCGGCATCGACGGGATCGACGAGTCCTGGGCCGAGCACATCGGCAAGCCGCTGACCTCCGTGCCCGCCCCGAAGGGCTCGCCGTACCCGAACTGGGCCGAGCACTTCAAGGCGGCCATGATCGAGTCGCTCGCCGAGCTCGGCGTCGAGTTCGACGGCATCAGCCAGACCCAGCAGTACACCTCCGGCGTCTACCGCGAGCAGATCCTGCACGCGATGAAGCACCGGCAGGACATCGACGCCGTTCTCGCCCAGTACCGCACCAAGCCGAAGCCGGCCGACCAGAAGAAGCAGCAGGCCAAGCAGAAGCCGGTCGACGAGGCCGAGCTGGAGGCCGCCGAGGGCTCCGGTGCCGCCGCCGAGGACGACGGCTCCTCCGGCTCCGCCGGGTACTTCCCGTACAAGCCGTACTGCGGCAACTGCGAGAAGGACCTCACCACCGTCACCGCCTACGACGACGACTCCACCGAGCTGACGTACTCCTGCACGGCGTGCGCCTTCTCGGAGACCGTCCGGCTCAGCGAGTTCAACCGCGGCAAGCTGGTCTGGAAGGTCGACTGGCCGATGCGCTGGGCCTACGAGGGCGTGATCTTCGAGCCGAGCGGCGTCGACCACTCCTCGCCGGGCTCCTCGTTCCAGGTCGGCGGCCAGATCGTCGGCATCTTCGGCGGCAAGCAGCCCATCGGCCCCATGTACGCCTTCGTCGGCATCTCCGGCATGGCGAAGATGTCGTCCTCCCGTGGTGGCGTGCCCACCCCGGCGGACGCGCTGAAGATCATGGAGCCGCAGATCCTGCGCTGGCTGTACGCCCGCCGCAAGCCCAACCAGTCCTTCAAGATCGCCTTCGACCAGGAGATCCAGCGGCTCTACGACGAGTGGGACCGCCTCGACGCCAAGGTCGCCGACGGCTCGGCCCTGCCCGCCGACGTCGCCGCGCACTCCCGCGCCGTGCGCACCGCCGCCGGTGAGCTGCCGAAGACGGCCCGCCCGCTGCCCTACCGCACGCTGGCCTCCGTCGCCGACATCACCGCCGGCCACGAGGACCAGGCGCTGCGCATCCTCAGCGAGCTGGACCCCGAGCAGCCGCTGGCCTCCCTCGACGAGGCCCGGCCCCGGTACGACAAGGCCGAGGCGTGGATCAACACCCACGTCCCCGCCGACCAGCGCACCATCGTGCGCGACGAGCCCGACACCGAGCTGCTGAAGTCGCTCGACGACGCCGGCCGCGAGTCCCTGCGGCTGCTGCTCGACGGACTCGCCGAGCACTGGTCGCTCGACGGGCTGACCCACCTCGTCTACGGCGTGCCCAAGGTCCAGGCCGGGTTCTCCGCCGACGCCACGCCCAAGGAGCTGCCGCCGGAGATCAAGACCGCCCAGCGGTCGTTCTTCGCGCTGCTCTACCACCTGCTGGTCGGGCGTGACACCGGTCCGCGTCTGCCCACGCTGCTGCTCGCGGTGGGGCAGGAGCGGGTGCGGCGGCTGCTCGGCGCGTAAGCGGTACGACATGAAGAAACGGACATGAGGAAGGGGCCCTCGGCCGAGGGCCCCTTCCTCATGTTGTCTGCGCCGGTCCTACGCGATGTGGTCTTCCTGCAGCTGCGCGGAGTGGCGGTTGGTGAAGCGGTTGACCATGCGTTCCGCCTCGCCCTTGGGGAGCTCGACCCCGAACGTCGCCTGCACGTCCTCCCGGAACTGGCCGGCGGTCGGGTAGCTGCCGTCGATCGACTTGCGGAAGACCAGGTAGAAGTCCTCCTCGGTCGGCTCAGGCTCCGGGGTGCCGCCGCCGTCGCCGAGCTCGCGGGTGCGGTTGGGGCCGACCGGGATGGGGAAGCTGCCCGTCTCCTCCGGAGAGGGCTCCTCGATGGGGGGCTCCTCCTGGTACTGGTCCTCGTACTGCTCGGCCTGCTGTTGTTCGGCTATCCACTGGGCGTACTGCTCGGCGGGGTCGTAGTTGGGGTCGTAGCCGCCGTGGTATTCGACCTCGCGGGGGTTGGCGAACCACGGGCTCTCGTCGGGTTCGGGTTCGGGATCCGGACGCCCGGCGTCGCTGCGGGCCAACTCGGGCCGCTGCTCGCTGAGAGGTGCCGACACCCGTGCCGCCCCAGCGGCACGACTGCCCGCAGCTACGGACGTCGGGTGGGGAGCCGCGTCCAGCTCCGGCTTCGGCGCCGGCGGAATGAGAGCCGGTTCGATGCCTGCTGCTGCCAGGCCTGCCGGGGCCGTTTCCGACAGGGGGACGCCGTAGCGGGCCAGGCGCAGCGGCATCAGGGATTCCACCGGGGCCTTGCGGCGCCAGGCGCGGCCGAAGCGGGAGCGCAGGCGGGCCTGGTAGACCAGGCGTTCCTGTTCGAGCTTGATGACCTGTTCGTAGGAGCGCAGTTCCCACAGCTTCATGCGGCGCCACAGCAGGAAGGTGGGGATGGGGGAGAGCACCCAGCGCATCAGCCGGACGCCCTCCATGTGCTTGTCGGCGGTGATGTCGGCGATCCGGCCGATGGCGTGCCGGGCGGCCTCGACGGAGACGACGAACAGGATCGGGATGACCGCGTGCATGCCGACGCCGAGCGGGTCGGGCCAGGCGGCCGCGCCGTTGAAGGCGATGGTGGCCGCGGTGAGCAGCCAGGCGGTCTGACGCAGCAGCGGGAAGGGGATGCGGATCCAGGTCAGCAGCAGGTCGAGGGCGAGCAGCACGCAGATGCCCGCGTCGATGCCGATCGGGAAGACGTAGGAGAAGTTCCCGAAGCCCTTCTTGATCGCCAGTTCGCGGACGGCCGCGTACGAACCGGCGAAGCCGATACCGGCGATGA
>NZ_PQSS01000085.1 GCF_002920535.1 Streptomyces sp. Ru71
CGACGACACCCGCACCCTGCGCCGCGCACCGAGGGCGCGCTCACCGTCGTCGAGGACTCGCGCGAGGGCACCCACCCGCTGGCGCGACCGCGACCGCGCACGGCGCGACCGCACCGGAGCTGCTCGCCCGACCGCCCGGTGGAGGAGCGGCTGCGCCCCCACTGGTCGGTCACCCTGGGCCGTCCCCGTGGACGGCGACGGGCGGCCCGCGCGCCCCCGCACCAGCCCCCGTCGTGCACGCACCCACCCCCAGCGACGAGCCGCTCGGCGTGCCCGCGCTGCTCATCGCGTCCTTCCCGCTGGACACCACCCGCCGGCACGCCGCGCCCGGCCCGCTCACCGACTACCTGATCCAGCAGGCCGCCGACGCCTACACCGCCCTGCTCGCCGACTGGCGGCCGGTGACCGAGGGGATCATCGACCTCGTACCCGGCCCGCTCGGCAAGGGCGAGCTGGACGGGGCGCTGCGCCAGGCCATCCTGCAGCGGCTGCCGCGCACCGCGTTCCTGCCGCCCGCGGCCCGCCCCCGGCACGAGGAGGACGGCGACGACCTGCCCGAGGCGCTGCGCCCCCGCGACGCGGAGGTCGTCGAGGGCGCGGGCGCCGACACGGTCCGGGTGCTCGCCGAGGTGCTGCCGACCCTGCTGCCCGCCGGCCTGGAGCGCCGCGTCGAGCTGCGCACGCTGGGCGTGGCCCGGCTGCCGCTGACCGACGCGATCGACCGGCTGGCCGGACTGGAGAAGGACCCGGGCTGGTGGCACGAGCTGTACGAGTCGCTGGCCGGCGTGGACCCCGACCGGCTCACCGGCCTGCCGGTGCCGCTGGCCGACGGCCGTACCACCATCGGCCCCCGCCAGGTGCTGCTGCCCACCCCGGACGCCGCCCGCATCGACCCGGACGTCCTGGCCCGGCTCGGGCTGAAGGTCGCCCACGAGGACGCCGCGCACCCGCTGCTGGAGAAGCTCGGCGCGCTGCCCGCCGGCCCGCGGGCCGTGCTGACCACCCCGCAGGTGCGGGCCGCGGTCGCCGCCTCCCTCGACGACGACGGCGTGTCCTGGGAGGAGGAGGGCCTGGACGCGGAGGAACTGGCCGACACCGTCCTCGCCCTCGTCCGGGACGCCGATCTGGAGCCCGGCGAGGAGCCGTGGCTGGGCGCGCTCGCCCTGCCCGACGAGGACGGCGAACTCGCCCCCGCCGGTGAACTGGTCTTCCCCGGCAGCGCCTTCCACCAGGTCATGCGGGAGGGCGAACTCGCCTGCGTGGACGCCGACCTGGCCGCCAAGTGGGGCGAGCAGCCGCTCGCCGCCTGCGGGGTGCTGGCCGCCTTCGCGCTGGTCCGCGCCACCGACGTGGTCCTCGACCCGGACGAACTGGAGCCCCGCGAGGGCGAGTACGCGCAGCCCGACGACCCCGGGCTGCTGGACGCCGTCGACGTGTGGTGCGAGGACGTCCTCGACCGCTTCCCCGACACGCCCGTCCCGCCGGTGGCCACCGAGATCGTCGCGGTGCGGGACCTGGACCTGGTCGACGACGACGCCTGGCCGCAGGCGCTCGCGATGCTGGCCCGGCCCCCGCTGCGGGACGCCCTGGTGCAGCCGGTGCGCATCCTGCTGCCCGACGGCACCCACGAGGTCGTACGCCCGTACGCCGCCTGGTGGCTGCGCGGCCACCCCGTGCTCGACGGCCGCCGCCCCGCCGGCCTGCTCGCCGCCGGCGGCGACCCGCTGCTGCGCGGCCTGTACGACGAGGCCGACGCGACCGGCTTCGACGACGAGCAGGTGCTGCGCGCGCTGGGCGTGCGCACGTCGGTCGCGGCCCTGCTCGACGAGCCGGGCGGCGCGGCCGAACTCCTCGACCGCCTCGCCGACCCCGACCGGCACGTCACCGCCGCCCAACTGCACGGCCTGTACGGCGCGCTGGCCGAGCTGGACCCCGACCAGGTCACGCTGCCGGACGAGCTGCGCGCGGTCGTCGACGGCGAGGTGCGGGTGGTGGACGCCGCCGACGCGGTGGTCGTCGACTCACCCGACCTGCTGCCCTTCACCGAGGGCGTGCCGCTGCTGCCGGTACGGCCCACCCGGGCGGCCGACCTGGCGGAGCTGTTCCAGGTGCGGCGGCTGAGCGAGTCCGTCACCGGCCAGGTCACCTCCGAGGGCACCGAGCACGACGTACCGGAGTCCGTGCGGGTGCTGCTCGGCCCGCGCACCCCCGAGGCGTACGTCGAGCACGACGAACTCGTGGTGGACGGCGTGGAGATCGACTGGCGCCTCACCGACGACGGCGTCGTGCACGCGGCCACCCTGGAGGGTGTGGCGGCGGGCCTGGCCTGGGCGGCGGGCCAGTGGCCCCGCCGCTTCGAGGTGGCGGCCCTGCTGGAGGACCCGTCGCGGACGGCGGAACTGGCCCGGGACCGCTGGTTCGACTGACACCCGCCGCCCCCGGAACCCCGGGGGGACGGCGAAGGCCCCGGCCGCACCACGCGGCCGGGGCCTTTCCCGTCACCGGCTCAGGCCGGTCAGCGCACGTCGACGTTGTCGACCCACGAGTACGACCCGGCCGTGCTCGCGTCGCCCGCGTAGTGCAGGCGCCAGCCGCCGTCGTTCCAGGCGGCGCGCTTGAGAACCACCGTGCCGGTGGAGTCCGTCGTGCCGGTGGCCAGGGTGGACCAGGTGGTGCCGGAGCCGGCCATCTTGAACTGCAGCTCGACCTTCTGGCCCGCGAGGCCGGCCGGCGCCCCGTACTCCCAGGCGGCACCGGACAGCTTGCCGGTGACGGTGAGGGTCGCGCCGCGGGTGATCGGCTGCGGGGCGGCGGCGATGGTCAGCGCGGTGGACCGCTGGAGGGTGATTCCGCCGGCCGGGGCCGGGCCCTGGAACTGGGTCGACCGCTCGGTGCCCTGCACGAGGGCGCCCGCCGTCCAGGTGCCGGACAGCTTGTTCAGGCCGAGCGCTTGGCCGCCGTCCAGGCCGAACATCGCCGTGCAGTCGTAGTACCGCGTGGTGCCCTGCCGCAGGGTGCACTGGGCCGGGGCGGACAGCAGGCCGTCCGGCCGGTCGTAGGTGCCGTGGTGCAGGGTGACGGTCGCCGACTCCAGGCCCGTGGTGGTGTTGACGACGAAGCGGGCCGGGAACGTCACCCCGGTCGTGCCGAGGACCAGCGGGCGGTTGTTGTTGACGGTCACACCGCTGACCGAGATCGGGCCGGTCCGCAGGGCCGTCGCCGGGGCCGGGCCGGCGAAGGCACGGGTGACGGTCTGGGTGACCGTGCCGCCGCTGGTGTCGCGGCCCGCGATCCGCAGGGAGACGAAAGCGGCCGTGGAGGGCACGTCGACGGTCGCCGTGCCGGAGGCCCCGCCGTCGCCCCCGACCGGGGCTGTCCGCCAGGTGGCGCCGTCGTCGACGGAGTACTCGACAGAGGTCAGGGCCGGGTCGTAGGAGTGGCCGCCCCGGTTGCGCAGGGAGACGTCGACGGCGACCGGGCCGGCGGCGGCGTGGTTGCGCACGTCGAGCGAGGGCACGTCGACGCCGACGTCGAGGAGCGGCAGAACGGTCCGGTCGAACTTGCTGAGGACGCTCCCCGAGAGCAGCCAGTCGGTCGTGACGCGCGGCGAGAGCCGGGTGTGGGTGCCGGCGCGGGTGACCGTGTGCCGGATGCCGTAGGTGGCGTACTGCCCCACCGGGAGCTCGTAGTACTCGTGGAACTGCAGCGGGCCGGACCGGCCCAGCTGCTGCCCGTCCGCGGTGATCTCGAAGGTGTGCTGGGCGTCGAACTCGGTCCCGTACTGGCCGTTCGCGCCGCTGGTCGGGCCGTCCTCGTGCAGCCGGAACGTGCCCTGGAACCAGGACGAATCGGGGTTGGGGCCGCCGGACACGGTGTACGGCGCCTGTCCGAAGGTCTCCCCCGGGAGCTCGCCCGGGCCGCTGCCGGCCGTGATGTCGGGCAGCCATGCGGACTGGCTGCCCTGGTACAGCAGGCGGCTGTACGTCAAGCCGGGCGTGAGGTAGTGCGTGAACGTGCCGCCGGTGGGGATTCCGCCCGGCGTCATCACCCCGTCCTCGCCCGTGTGCGGCCAGACCTCGAACTGCGCACTCACGCCGGCTCCCGGCGCCCGCACCGTCGTGCGGGTCTTCACCAGGTCCGCGGTCCTGACGGTGGCCACCGGGTTGGCCGGGACGCCGTCGCGGAAGCGGTGCAGCAGGTCGTAGCGGTAGGGGCTGGGGCGGTTGGGCGTGGAGCCCTTGCGGCCCAGCGTGTCCTGCACGCTCAGCGTCAGACCGCTGAAGGAGATCGGGGTGACGCGGACTTCGTTGCCCCAGCCGCCGGCGAATCCGGCGATGCCGTGGCCGCCCGGCAGGGAGTACCAGATGGCCGCCGACTGCCGGACCGCGCTCGCGTCGTCGGTCGCGATCCGCGTGGGCTTCGTCAGCTTGGCGTCCAGCGTCACCGTCATCGGCGCCGCGCCGACCGTGAACGTCTTCGCCATCAGCAGGCTGGGCTGCTGCCAGGTGTTGTAGACGCCGATGGTCAGGTAGTCGCCCGGCGGCAGGTCGACGGTGCCGAAGTCGTCGAACTGCTCCTCGCGCACGTCGTAGTACTGCCAGGTGCTGCGGTTCCAGACGTGGATCAGGGGGCCGATCTGGTAGGCGTTCACCAGGTCGATCTTCACCCGCTGGGTGGCGGCGGTGGCGGCCGCCGTGCGGGCGGACCCGTCGCCTGCCGTGGCCCCGGCCCCGCGGTCGCCGAGCACCGTCGTGGGCTGCGGGGCCCGCCGGCCGACCGGCGTCACCTCCGTGCGGCCGCCGATCTCGGCGAAGGCGTAGGCACCCGCGGGCTTGCCGTCCGGGCCCGTCACGCGCAGTGCGCCCCGGTCGAGTTCGGCCGTCTCGCCGGTGCTGAGGCGGGCCTTCGCCGGCGCCGGGGTGACCGTCGTCCGGTCCGGCCGCTTCTCCTGCGCGCCCGCCGGGGCCGTGAGCGCCGCCGCGGCCACGGCGGCCCCGCACACCACCCCGGTCACACGGGCCCAACCTGTCGTACGACGCATGCGCGCCCCTCACTCGTCACTGATGCTGCACAGACAAGACGCACCAGCGACCGGAAGGTTGTACGACGTTCAGCGCGGTCCTGATCAAGTCCCCGCGACGGGGACTATCCGAACCAGCGGGTGGCCTAGGCCGGGAACCGCCGCCCCACCCACCGCCAGGCCAGCTCCAGCACCGCCGACCCCGCCACCGCGACCGCGACCGCCGTCCACGGCATCTGCATCCCCACCAGCTTCAGCGCGAAGAAGCGCTGCAGCTCGGGCACCACCAGCACCAGCAGGAAGGCGGCGCCCATCGCGGCCACCAGCGCCACCCGCCACCAGGTGTAGGGCCGGGCGATGATCGCCAGCACCCACATGGAGATCAGGAAGAGCGTCAGCGTCGCCGCGCTGGTCTCCGCGTCCAGCGAGCCCGGGCCCGTGTAGTGGTGCCGGGCCAGCAGATACGTCACGAAGGTCGCCACCCCGGCCACCAGCCCGCCCGGGACGGCGTACCGCATCACCCGGCGGACGAAGTGCGGCCGGGCCCGTTCCTTGTTGGGGGCGAGGGCCAGGAAGAAGGCGGGCACGCCGATGGTGAGCGTGGACAGCAGGGTCAGGTGCCGGGGCAGGAAGGGGTACTCCACCTGCCAGCACACCACGAGCAGGGCCAGCAGCACCGAGTACACCGTCTTCACCAGGAACAGCGTCGCCACGCGCGTGATGTTGCCGATGACCCGGCGGCCCTCCGCGACCACCGACGGCAGGGTGGCGAAGCTGTTGTTCAGCAGCACGATCTGCGCGACCGCCCGGGTCGCCTCGGAGCCGGACCCCATGGAGACTCCGATGTCGGCGTCCTTCAGCGCGAGGACGTCGTTCACACCGTCGCCGGTCATCGCGACCGTGTGCCCGCGCGACTGGAGCGCCCCCACCATGTCCCGCTTCTGCTGCGGGGTGACCCGGCCGAACACCGTCGCCTCGTCCAGCTTCCGCGCCATCTCCTCCCGCCCGGCGGGCAGCCGCCGCGCGTCCACCGCCGTGCCCTTCAGCCCCAGCTTGGCGGCGACCGCGCCGACGGAGACCGCGTTGTCGCCGGAGATGACCTTGGCGCGCACGTTCTGGTCGGCGAAGTAGCGCAGGGTGTCGGCGGCGTCGGAGCGCAGCCGCTGCTCCAGCACGACCAGGGCGGCGGGACGGGCGCCGCGGGCCACGTGCGGGTCGTCCAGGTCGCCGGCGGCGCGGGCGAGCAGCAGGACGCGCATGCCCTCCTCGTTCAGCCGCCCGGTCTCGGCGAGGGCGGGGTCGTCGTCGGCGAGCAGCACGTCCGGTGCGCCCAGCAGCCAGGTGCTGGTCTCCCCGCCGCCCTCGTTGAAGGTGGCGCCGCTGTACTTGCGGGCGGACGAGAAGGGCAGCGACTCGGTGCAGCGCCACTCCTCGGTGTCCGGGTAGGCGTTGATGATCGCCTTCAGGCTGGCGTTGGGCCGTGGGTCGGACTCGCCGAGCGCGCCGAGCACCTGCCGGACGTAGGGCTCGGGGTGGCTGTCGAGCAGGCGCAGGCCGGTGACGTCCATGCCGCCCTCGGTGAGGGTGCCGGTCTTGTCCAGGCAGACGGTGTCGACGCGGGCGAGGCCCTCGATCGCGGGCAGCTCCTGCACCAGGCACTGCTTGCGGCCGAGCCGGATCACCCCTATCGCGAAGGCGACAGACGTCAGCAGCACCAGCCCCTCGGGGACCATGGGCACGATGCCGCCGACGGTACGGGCGACGGAGTCCTTGAAGCCGTGCTGCTTGACCACCAGCTGGCTGATCACCAGGCCGATCGCGGTGGGCACCATCATCCAGGTGACGTACTTCAGGATCGTGGAGATGCCGGTGCGCAGCTCGGAGTGGACGAGGGTGAACCGGGACGCCTCCTCGGCGAGCTGCGCGGCGTAGGCCTCGCGGCCGACCCGGGTGGCCTGGAAGGCGCCGCCGCCGGCGACGACGAAGCTGCCGGACATCACCGGGTCGCCGGGGTGTTTGACGACCGGGTCGGCCTCACCGGTGAGCAGCGACTCGTCGATCTCCAGGCCGTCGGTCTCGACGCACACCCCGTCCACGACCACCTTGTCGCCGGGCCCGATCTCCAGCAGGTCGTCGAGCACGATCTCGGAGGTGCCGACCGTGGTGGCCGTGCCGTCGCGCCGCACGGTGGGCCGCACCTCGCCGATCACGGCGAGCGAGTCGAGGGTCTTCTTCGCCCGCCACTCCTGCACGATGCCGATGCCGGTGTTGGCGAGGATCACGAACCCGAACAGGCTGTCCTGGATCGGCGCGACGAACAGCATGATCAGCCACAGCACGCCGATGATCGCGTTGAACCGGGTGAAGACGTTGGCGCGGACGATCTCGGCGAGCGAGCGGCTGGAGCGCACCGGCACGTCGTTGACCTGTCCGCGCGCCGTCCGCTCGGCGACCTGCGAGGCGGTCAGCCCGGTCGGCGGGACGGACGGCACCGGCACGGGGTGCGCAGGGTCGAGTTCGGCGCCCGCGTCGATGTGCGTCATGCATTCGACGGTACGTGCGGATCGGGGCGTTCACCCCTTGGGCAATCAGCCCTTCCGGACACGGGGGGCGTCAGCCGTCCAGGGCGTTCTCCCGCTCTGCCGCCGCCCGCTTGATCGCCGCGTCCCGCTTGCGCACGTACCAGATGCCGATCAGCCCGAGTCCGGCGCCGGCCAGGCAGGTCCACAGCCACCAGGTGTGCCCGTGGTCGTCGAACCAGCCGTAGAACGGCAGCTGGGCCAGGAAGAGGACGAACCACAGGATCGTGCCGCCGGTGATGGTCGCTACTACCGGCCCTTCGAGGGGTTCCGGAGCCTCGTGCCTGGGGGTCCACTTCGCCATGGAGCACAGCTTACGAGCCGATCAGGTCTACGCGCGGAGATGGCAATCATGAAGCTCATATGTTCATACTGAAACCGTTTGCCTGTGACCGTTTCTACTCGTAGGAAACCACAAATGTCCACCTCGGCACCAGCCAAGGTCCCCGCGCCCGAGCAGCCGGGCAAGGCGCCCGCCTACGGCGCCCTCGACCGCTACTTCAAGATCTCGGAACGTGGCTCCACCCTGGCGCGCGAGGTCCGTGGTGGTCTGGCCACCTTCTTCGCGATGGCCTACATCATCGTGCTGAACCCGATCATCCTCGGCAGCGCGAAGGACATGTACGGCCACCAGCTCGACAACGGTCAGCTGGTCACCGCCACCGCTCTGACGGCCGCCTTCACCACGCTGCTGATGGGCGTCATCGGCAACGTGCCGATCGCGCTCGCCGCCGGCCTCGGCGTGAACTCGGTCGTCGCCCTCCAGCTCGCCCCGCGCATGTCCTGGCCGGACGCGATGGGCATGGTCGTCCTGGCCGGCTTCGTCGTCATGCTGCTGGTCGCCACGGGGCTCCGCGAGCGCGTGATGAACGCCGTGCCCTACAGCCTGCGCAAGGCGATCTCCATCGGCATCGGCCTGTTCATCATGCTGATCGGCCTGGTCGACTCCGGTTTCGTCTCCCGCATCCCGGACGCCGCCCACACCACCGTCCCGCTCCAGCTCGGCGGCGACGGTCACCTCAACGGCTGGCCGGTGCTGGTCTTCATCCTCGGCGCCCTGCTCACGCTGGCCCTGATCGTGCGCAAGGTGCCCGGCGCCATCCTGGTGTCGATCGTCGTCATGACGATCGTCGCGATGATCATCGAGGCCGTCGCCAAGGTGCCCACCTGGGGTCTGACCACCCCGAAGTGGCCGGGCAACCCGGTCGCCACGCCCGACTTCGGGCTGGTCGGCAAGGTCAGTCTGTTCGGCGGCTTCGACAAGGTCGGCGTGCTGACCGGCGTCCTGTTCGTCTTCACGGTCCTGCTGTCGTGCTTCTTCGACGCCATGGGCACGATCATGGGCGTCTCCGACGAGGCCAAGCTGACCGACGCCAAGGGCCAGATGCCCGGCATCAACAAGGTCCTCTTCGTCGACGGCATCGCGGTCGCGGCGGGCGGCGCCAGCTCCTCCTCCGCGACGACCTGCTTCGTGGAGTCCACGGCCGGCGTCGGCGAGGGCGCCCGCACCGGCTTCGCGAACGTCGTCACCGGCAGTCTGTTCGCCATCGCCCTGTTCCTGACGCCGATCGCCACGATGGTGCCGTCCCAGGCGGCCACCCCGGCGCTGGTCGCCGTCGGCTTCCTGATCCTGGCCGGCTCGGTCAAGGAGATCGACTGGGCCGACTACACGATCGCGATCCCGGCCTTCGTGACGATGCTGATGATGCCGTTCACCTACTCGATCACCAACGGCATCGGCATGGGCTTCGTGACCTTCACGGCCCTGCGCCTGGCGGCAGGCCGGGGCAAGGAGGTGCCGGTGGCGATGTACGTCGTCTCGGCCGTCTTCGCCTTCTACTACCTGATGCCGGCCCTGGGCCTGACGTGAGTCATGTGAGCCCGGGAGTCATGTGAGCCCGTGGCTCATGTGAGCCCGTAGAACTTCTCCGTCTCCTCGACGGCGGCCTGGAACCGCTCGTCGAAGTCATCCCGAATGAGCGTCCGGACGACATAGTCCTGGACGCTCATTCCTCTTTTCGCCGCGTGGTGCCGGAGCCTTTCGAGCAGCTCCCCGTCTATCCGCAGGCTGAGCACGGTGGTCCCCATGCACACGAGGGTCGCCGCAGCGTTCCGGCCGGTGCGTCACGTTCCGCTCCCGGATCACCCATATGAGTGATCTCTTGCATCAGTGACCGGAGTCACGGGCATATCTGAGCGCGTTCGGCAGTTGTTAGCCAGAGTAATGAGTTACGCTAAAGACATGCCGGACCTGACCCATGGCGACGATGCCGCCGCCGTGAACTCCCTGCGCTCCGCCGTGATGCGGTTGTCCCGTCGGCTCAAGCACCAGCGGGTCGACGAGTCGCTGAGCCCCACCGAGATGTCGGTGCTGGGCACCCTCGCCCGCTGCGGCTCGGCCACCCCGGGCGAGCTCGCCCGCAAGGAGCACGTGCAGCCGCCGTCGATGACCCGCATCGTCGCGCTGCTGGAGGCCAAGGGCCTGGTCCGGCTGGAGCCGCACCCGGAGGACCGGCGCCAGAAGGTCGTCACCAAGACCGAGCAGGCCGAGGCGATGCTCGCCGAGAGCCGCGCCAAGCGCAACGCCTTCCTGGCCGCCCTGGTGGAGAACCTCGACGAGGACGAGTGGGCCGCCCTGCGTGCCGCCGCCCCCGTGCTGGAGAAGCTCGCACATCTGTAAGCAGTCGTATCAAGGAGGCGAACGCTTTTGAGTACGGGAACCGGAACACCTTCCGCCCCCGGACCAAAGACCACCCACAACCCCCGTAGCTCCTCCTCGATGTTCAGCTCGCTGAAGATCCGGAACTACCGCCTCTTCTTCCTCGGCCAGGTCGTCTCGAACACCGGCACCTGGATGCAGCGCATCGCCCAGGACTGGCTGGTGCTCAGCCTCACCGGCTCCGCGACCGCCGTCGGCGTCACCACCGCCCTGCAGTTCCTGCCGATGCTGCTCTTCGGCCTCTACGGCGGTGTCCTCGTCGACCGGCTGCCCAAGCGCCGCACCCTGCTGTTCACGCAGGCCGCCATGGGCGTCACCGGCCTGGTGCTGGCCGCCCTCACCCTCACCGGGCACGTCGAGGTCTGGCACGTCTACGTCGCCGCGTTCCTGGTGGGCCTGGCCACGGTCGTCGACAACCCGGCCCGGCAGTCCTTCGTCTCCGAGATGGTCGGCCCCGGCCAGCTGCAGAACGCGGTCAGCCTGAACTCCGCGAACTTCCAGTCCGCCCGCCTGGTCGGACCGGCCGTCGCCGGCCTGATGATCACCGGCGTGGGCACGGGCTACGCCTTCCTCTTCAACGGCCTGTCCTTCGCCTTCACCATCGCTTCGCTGCTGCTGATGCGCGCCCGTGAACTGCACGTCGTCGAGCGCGCACCGCGCGGCAAGGGCCAGCTGCGGGAGGGTCTGCGCTATGTCGCCGGCCGGCCCGAGCTGATCTGGACGATCGCGCTGGTCGGGTTCATCGGCACCTTCGGCTTCAACTTCCCGGTGTACCTGTCGGCCTTCGCCGACGACGTCTTCCACGCCGGCGCCGGCTCCTACAGCCTCTTCAACACCGTGATGGCCATCGGCTCCCTGGCCGGCGCCCTGCTCGCGGCCCGGCGCGGCACCTCCCGGATGCGGGTGCTGATCGGGGCGGCGGTGCTGTTCGGCGTACTGGAGACGGCCGCCGCGGTGGCTCCGTCGCTGTGGCTGTTCGCGCTGCTGATGGCGCCCATCGGCATGTTCGGCATGACGGTCAACGTCACCGCCAACACCAGCGTCCAGATGTCCACCGACCCGGCGATGCGGGGCCGTGTGATGGCGCTGTACATGATGGTGTTCATGGGCGGCACGCCGATCGGGGCGCCCATCGCCGGCTGGATCACCGACGCGTACGGCGTCCGGGCCGGCCTCGCGGTCGGCGGCGTGATCTCGGCCCTGGCGGCGGCCGGTATCGCCCTGGCCCTGGCCCGGGCGGGCGGCCTGCGCCTGTCCGTCGGCTGGAACAGCGGCCACCCGCACGTGCGCTTCGTTCCGCGCGAGCGGCGCGAGGAGCTGGCGACCGCGGCGTGAGGCTCCGGGCGTCTACGGGGCCTGGGCTCAGTCGCGGGGGAACTCGTCCGGATCGGCCATGCCGGTCCTGTCCACGACAGTGGTGACTGTGCCGCTGCACAACGATACGCACGGTGACCGGGACAGGCCCCGGCGTGTGCGTGCCCGGAGGCACACTGGCCCCATGAGACTCTTCGCCGCCGTTCTGCCGCCCGACGACGTCACCCGCGAACTCGCCGCCGAAGTGGACGCGTTGCGCAGGCTGCCGGGCGCGGACGGGCTGCGCTGGACCGGCCGCCCCGGCTGGCACTTCACCCTCGCCTTCTACGGCGAGGTGGACGAGGAGGTCGTCCCCGATCTGTCGGAGCGGCTGGCGCGGGCCGCCCACCGCACCGCTCCCTTCGAGATCGCCCTGCGCGGCGGCGGCCAGTTCGGGCACGGCCGGGCGCTGTGGACCGGGGCGGACGGGGACGTGGAGGACCTGCGCCTGCTGGCCGACCGGGCCGAGGCGGCCGGCCGCAAGGCGGGCGTGGAGATGGGCGAGCACCGCCGGTACAAGGCCCATCTCACGGTGGCCCGCAGCCGGGCCGCGGTGGACGTACGGCCGTACGTGGCGGCGCTGCACGCGTTCGCCTCCCCGCGCTGGACGGTCGGCGAGCTGGTCCTGATGCGCAGCAACCTGCCGCGCTCGGGCGTCCCCGGCGAGCAGCCCCGCTACGAGGCGGTCGACCGCTGGTCACTCGGCGTGTCCGGCTAGGCTCGACGCCGTGGACCCGAAGACCCGTAACCGGATCATGGCCGCCGTGCTCGTGCTGATGTTCGTGGTGGTGATCGTCGCGGCGGCGGTGGGCAAGTAGCCCCCGCGCCGCCGCGCACCCGTACCCGCGGTCCGGCCGTATCTACCAGGCGAACGCCTCCGGCGACGGCCCCGGGCCCGGGAAGATCTCGTCCAGCCCGGTCAGCAGCTCCTCGCTCAGCTCCAGCTCGGCCGCCTTGATGGCCGACTGAAGCTGCTCGGCCGTACGCGGGCCGACGATCGGGCCGGTGACGCCGGGCCGGGTCAGCAGCCAGGCCAGCGCGACCTCGCCGGGCTCCAGGCCGTGCTTGTCGACGAGGTCCTCGTACGCCTGGATCCGCGCACGGGCGGCCGGGTCCTTGAGGGTGTCCGCAGCACGTCCGGAGGCCCGGCGTCCGCCCTCGACCTCCTTCTTGATCACGCCGCCCAGCAGCCCGCCGTGCAGCGGCGACCAGGGGATGACGCCGAGGCCGTAGTCCTGCGCGGCCGGGATGACCTCCATCTCGGCGCGGCGCTCGGCGAGGTTGTACAGGCACTGCTCGCTGACCAGGCCGATCGTCCCGCCGCGCCGGGCGGCGATCTCGTTGGCCTGGGCGATCTTGTAGCCGGGGAAGTTGGAGGAGCCGACGTAGAGGATCTTGCCCTGCTGGACCAGGACGTCGATGGCCTGCCAGATCTCCTCGAACGGGGTGGCCCGGTCGATGTGGTGGAACTGGTAGAGGTCGATGTGGTCCGTCCGCAGCCGCTTGAGGCTCGCGTCCACGGCCCGCCGGATGTTCACCGCCGAGAGCTTGTCGTGATTCGGCCAGGCGGGGCCGCCGTCGGCGGCCATGTTGCCGTACACCTTGGTGGCGATGACGGTCTTCTCGCGCCGCCCGCCGCCCTGGGCGAACCAGTTGCCGATGATCGACTCGGTGCGGCCCTTGTTCTCGCCCCAGCCGTAGACGTTGGCGGTGTCGAAGAAGTTGATCCCCGCGTCCAGCGCCGCGTCCATGATGGCGTGGCTGTCGGGTTCGTCGGTCTGGGGGCCGAAGTTCATCGTGCCGAGGACGAGTCGGCTGACCTTGAGTCCGG
Organism: Streptomyces sp. Ru71; assembly: GCF_002920535.1. Lineage (GTDB taxonomy): Bacteria > Actinomycetota > Actinomycetes > Streptomycetales > Streptomycetaceae > Streptomyces. The sequence goes on from NZ_PQSS01000085.1 coordinate 13,503, forward strand.
TGCGTCCGAGCTGCGTGTACTCCATGGTGTCCTAGCCAACGGCTTGAAGTGCGCTCGAAGCAAGGTCAGTCGCGGGGAAGCCGTCGGTCCTCAGGACGAGGTCGACGACGGTGCCGGTGAGGTCGATGTCGGTGCCGAAGTCGACGGGCGTCCGCGTCCGGTAGTCACCGTCCTGGGGGTCGGTATGGACGTAGCAGCGGCCCTGACAGGGGTCGGCGGCCGCGCGGTACAACGATACGCACGGTCACCGTGTCACGGGCAGTACGGACCGCCGACCCCCCAGGCCTGCCACATGGCCTCCGCGAACGCGCCCGCGATCTTGTGCTCGCCGCTCGCGTCGGGATGCGTCCCGTCGTAGGTGTCGCCGTGGATGTCCCAGTCCGCCGGAGGTGAGGCGAGGAGCAGGGGCGAGCCCGGCGTGTCCAGGTCGGCCACCGCCTTGGCCAGCAGCTCGTTGAAGCGGGCGACCTCCGCCGCGAAGGGCGCGTCGTCCCGGGCGCGCACGTTCGGGATCACCGGCAGCACCACCATCCGCACCCGGCGGTTGGCGGCCCGCGCGCCCTCCACGAACGCGGCCATGTTCTGCGCCGTCTGCTCTGCGTTGGTGTAGAAGCCCAGGTCGATCAGGCCCAGCGAGACCAGCAGCACGTCGGCCCGGTGCTCCCGCACCGCGTCCTCGATCAGCGGGGCCATGTGCAGCCAGCCCTCGCCCCAGCCGGCGAGGTGGGCGCGCGGGAACTCCGGGTCGGCGTAGGCGTACGACACGGGTGCGCCGGCCTGCTGGTCGTACAGCGTCTCGCGCGGACCGACGATCTTGAAGGGGCCGCCGTGTGTCGCGCACAGGTGCTGCCACATGCGGTAACGCCACGTGTGTTCCCCCGCGCTGCCGATCGTCATGGAGTCACCGACGGGCATGAACCTGAGCATCCGCTCATCATGGACGATCAGCACCCGGCCGACCCCCGGCGCGGGGTGTGAAACCGGCCACGGATCAGCCGCCGACCGGCTGTGGATCACGCTCCGCGCGGCGGGATGGCACGCTGGAGGGCATGCGCCGACCGTTCGCCCTGCTCGCCGGGGCCCTGCTCGTGGGTGCCCTCGCCGCGCCCGCCTCCGCCGCCGACGGCGACCAGGGGTTCACCATCGAGGACCCGCGCATCACCGAGTCCAGCGGTCTCGCCGCCTCCCGGCTGCACCCCGGGATCTACTGGACCCACAACGACAGCGACGACGGGCCGTACCTGTACGCCGTGGACAGCTCCACGGGCCGTACCGTCGCCCGGCTCACCCTCAAGGGCATCGGCTCGCCCCGGGACGTCGAGGCCATCTCCATCGGCCCCGGCAACGAGATCTACGTCGGCGACATCGGCGACAACCTCGGCGGCCGGTGGCCGTACGTCTGGATCTACCGGCTGCCCGAGCCCAGGGAGTTGAAGGACCAGACGGTGCGGGCGACGCAGTACGTCGTGAAGTACGAGGGCGGCGCGCGTGACGCCGAGTCACTGGTCGTCCATCCGAGGACCGGGCGCGTCTACATCATCGACAAGAACGAGGACGGCGGCCATCTCTTCGAGGGCCCGGCCGAACTGTCCACGTCCGGGACCAACCTCTTCCGGCCCGTCGCCCCCGTCGACCTGTGGGCCACCGACGCCGCCTTCTCGCCGGACGGCGAACACCTCGCCGTACGCGGCTACTTGGGCGGCATCGCCTACGACTGGAACGGGGGGAGGATCCGCAGGACCGGGCGGCTCGACGTGCCCCTGCAACGGCAGGGCGAGTCCGTCACGTACTCCGCCGACGGCAAGAAGCTGCTGTACGGCAGCGAGGGCGCCGGGAGCGAGGTGGTCGCCGAGCACGCGCCCGGCGGCTCCGCCGACTCGGGTGCGGGGCACGGCCCTTCGGCGGCGGCCGAGGAGGGCGGGGACGGCGGCGGCATCGGGCTGACGACCGGCGCCCTGGCCGTGGCCGCCGCCTGCCTCGCCCTGTTCGGGCTGCGGCGGCTGTTCCGGCGCGGCTGAGCCGGAGGTCTCTCGCGGGGGCTGTTTCCGGCCATCGCCGCCATCTCTTCGGGATGTGAACACGGAGACGTCCGCAGGGTTGACGTGTGCATGAGAAGCACCCTTTCCTGGTGTCTGTGGGAGCGCTCCCAATCCGCTCGCCCGGACAGTCCGAGAACAGCCCGAACAGCCCGAAGAACAGCCCGAGAGGAAGCAGCCCATGCTCCGCACCTTACGAAGAGCGCTCTGCGCGGCGGCAGCCGCGCTCGTGCTCCCCCTGGCCGGCGTGCACACCGCGCATGCCGCCGACACCCCCGGCGCCGGTTACTGGCACACGAGCGGCCGTCAGATCCTGGACGCGGCCGGGCACCCGGTCCGGATCGCCGGCATCAACTGGTTCGGCTTCGAAACGAGCAACCACGTCGTGCACGGCCTCTGGTCCCGCGACTACAAGAGCGTCATCGACCAGATCAGGTCGCTGGGCTACAACACCCTGCGCATCCCCTACAGCGACGACATCCTCAAGCCCGGCACCGTGCCGGACAGCATCAACGTCTCCGGCGGCATGAACGCCGACCTCCAGGGCCTCACCTCGCTCCAGGTCCTCGACAAGATCGTCGCGTACGCCGGGCAGGACGGGCTCAAGGTGATCCTCGACCGGCACCGGCCCGACTCCGCCGGCCAGAGTGCGCTCTGGTACACCGCGGCGGTGCCGGAGTCGACCTGGATCACCAACCTCAAGGCGCTCGCCGCCCGTTACGACGGGCAGGACACGGTCATCGGGATCGACCTGCACAACGAGCCGCACGACCCCGCCTGCTGGGGCTGCGGCGACACGGCGAAGGACTGGCGGCTGGCCGCGCAGCGCGCCGGCAACGCGGTCCTGGCCGTCAACCCCGACCTGCTCGTCTTCGTCGAGGGCGTGCAGACCTACAACGGCGTCTCCGGCTGGTGGGGCGGCAACCTCATGGGCGCCGGCCAGTACCCGGTCCAGCTCGACGTGGCGAACCGGGTCGTGTACTCGGCCCACGACTACGCCACCAGCGTCGCCCAGCAGAGCTGGTTCAGCGACCCCTCGTTCCCCGCGAACATGCCGGGGATCTGGGACAAGTACTGGGGTTACCTCTTCAAGCAGAACATCGCCCCGGTGTGGGTCGGCGAGTTCGGCACCACCCTGCAGTCGGCGGTCGACCAGAAGTGGCTGGCCGCCCTCGCGACCTACCTGCGGCCCACGGACACCTACGGCGCCGACTCCTTCCACTGGACCTTCTGGTCGCTGAACCCCAACTCCGGTGACACCGGCGGCATCCTGAACAGCGACTGGACATCCGTCGACACGGTCAAGGACGGCTACCTCGCGGACATCAAGGCTCCGCTCTTCCCGAGCACGGGCACGGGCGGCGGCGGGGGCGACGGCGGTGGGGGCGGAAACGGCGGCACGCGCGCGTGCAGCGCGACCTACACCGTCACCAACGACTGGGGCAGCGGCTTCAACGCCGAGGTGAAGGTGACCAACACGGGCACCACCGCGCTGTCGTCCTGGAAGGTGACGTGGACCTTCCCCGGTTCCCAGAAGATCACGAACATCTGGAACGCCACCGCGACCCAGAGCGGCCAGACGGTGACCGCCGTCAACGCCGCCCACAACGGGTCGGTGCCGGTGGGCGGTTCGGCCGGCTTCGGCTTCGGCGGCGCCCCCGGGGGCGGGGGAGCGCCGAGCGTGAGCTGCACGGCGGCGTGACACGCGCGAGGGGCGCCCGGCCGGTGCCGGGCGCCCCTCGTCGTCGTAGGGCTGCGATCAGAGCTTCTCGATCACGTAGTCGACGCACTTCGTCAGCGCCTCGACGTCCGCCGGGTCGATCGCCGGGAACATCGCGATGCGCAGCTGGTTGCGGCCGAGCTTGCGGTACGGCTCGGTGTCGACGATGCCGTTGGCGCGCAGCACCTTGGCGACGGCGGCCGCGTCGACCTCGTCGGTGAAGTCGATGGTGCCGATGACCTGCGAGCGCTTGGCCGGGTCGGTGACGAAGGGGGACGCGAACTTCACGTCCTCGGCCCAGCCGTACAGGGTGCGCGCGGAGGTCGCGGTGCGGCGCACCGCCCAGTCCAGGCCGCCCTGGCCGTTGATCCACTCCAGCTGCTGGTTCAGCAGGAAGAGCGTGGCGAGCGCCGGGGTGTTGTACGTCTGGTTCTTGCGGGAGTTGTCGATCGCCGTGGGCAGCGAGAAGAACTCCGGGATGTGCCGGCCGGAGGCGTGCACGCGCTCGGCGCGCTCGATCGCGGCGGGGGAGAACACGCCGATCCACAGGCCGCCGTCGGAGGCGAAGGACTTCTGCGGGGCGAAGTAGTAGACGTCCGTCTCGCTGACGTCGACGGGCAGACCACCCGCGCCGGAGGTGGCGTCGACCAGGACGAGGGCGCCCTCGTCGGCGCCGGCCACGCGCTTGATCGGCATGGCGACACCGGTCGAGGTCTCGTTGTGCGTGAACGCGTACACGTCCACGCCCGCCTCGGCCTGCGCCTCGGGGTGCGTGCCCGGGTCGGCGGCGATGACGGTCGGCTCGTCCAGCCACGGGGCCAGCTTGGCCGCCTTGGCGAACTTGGAGCTGAACTCGCCGAAGCTGAGGTGCTGCGACTTGTTCTCGATCAGACCGTGCGTCGCGATGTCCCAGAACGCGGTGGAGCCGCCGTTGCCCAGGATGACCTCATAGCCGTCGGGCAGCTGGAACAGCTCGGAGATGCCCTCGCGCACCTTGCCGACCAGGTTCTTCACCGGCGCCTGGCGGTGGGAGGTGCCCAGCAGGGAGGCACCGGTGGCGGCGAGGGCGTCCAGCGCCTCGGTACGCACCTTGGAGGGACCCGCGCCGAAACGTCCGTCGGCGGGCTTGATGTCAGCGGGAATCTGGATGTCGGCCACGAGTCGGAGGGTATCGGCTGGGCGAAACCGGACGGAAACGTGTCCGTCGGATGAGACAGGATCTCCGGGGGGTGGACTGGTGATTTCATCCATGGACCGGTGAATTCATACGACGATATGGGTGGGGCTGTGGAAAAGTCTCGGTGACTGTCCGTGAGCGGATGCATCCTGGACGCATGACCGATCTGGAGGCAGCACTGCGCAGGGCCGTCCGGGGCGAGGTCGGCTTCGACGTCACCTCACGGGCGCTCACCACCATGGACGCGTCCAACTACCGGCGCGTCCCGCTCGGCGTGGTCGCGCCGCGGGACGCCGACGACGTGGCCGCCGCGCTGGAGGTGTGCCGGCAGCACGGCGTGCCGGTGGTCGCCAGAGGCGGGGGCACGTCGATCGCGGGCCAGGCGACGGGCACGGGCGTGGTCCTGGACTTCACCCGGCACATGAACCGGCTGCTGGAGCTCGACCCGGACACCCGGACGGCCGTCGTGCAGCCGGGGCTCGTGCTGGACCGGCTCCAGGAGGCCGCCGCGCCGCACGGGCTGCGCTTCGGCCCGGACCCCTCCACCCACAGCCGGTGCACGCTCGGCGGGATGATCGGCAACAACTCCTGCGGCTCCCACTCGGTGGCCTGGGGGACGACGGCGGACAGCGTGCGCGAGTTGGCCGTCGTCACCGCGCGCGGACGGCGGCTGCGGCTCGGGCAGGGCTGGGCGGGCGCCCCGGAGGGGCTGCGGGAGCTGGTGGACGGGGAGCTGGCACGGCTGCGGACCGGGTTCCCCGAGCTGCCCCGCCGCATCTCCGGGTACGCGCTGGACGCGCTGCTGCCGGAGCAGGGCGCCGACGTGGCGCGCGCCTACTGCGGCAGCGAGGGCACCTGGGGCGTGCTCACCGAGGCGGTCGTGCGGCTGGTGGAGGCGCCGCCCGCGCGGGCGCTGGCCGTGCTGGGGTACGCCGACGAGAGCGCCGCCGCCGAGGCCGCCGCCGGGCTGCTCCCGTACGGGCCGCTGACCGTGGAGGGCATGGCGGCCGACCTGGTGCGGTCCACGGCGGGTCTGCCGCGGGGCGCGGCGTGGCTGTTCGTGGAGACGGGCGGGGCGTCGCCGGACGAGGCCCACGCGCGTGCGCAGGTGATCGTGCGCGCCGCCGACGTGCTCGACTCCCTGGTGGTGACCGATCCGGCCGGGCAGCGGGCGCTGTGGCGTGTCCGGGAGGACGCGAGCGGCACGGCGACCCGGATGCCGGACGGCTCGGAGGCATGGCCCGGCTGGGAGGACTGCGCGGTGCCGCCCGCGCGGCTGGGCGCCTATCTGCGGGACTTCCGCGCGCTGCTGTCCGCCCACGGGTTGCGCGGCACGCCGTACGGGCACTTCGGGGACGGCTGCATCCACGTCCGCATCGACTTCGACCTGCTCACCGAGGCGGGCATCGGCCGTTTCCGCCGCTTCTCCGAGGAGCTGGCGCACCTGGTGGTCGCGCACGGCGGCTCGCTGTCCGGGGAGCACGGCGACGGGCAGGCGCGCGCGGAGCTGCTGCCGGTGATGTACGGCGCGGACATGGTGGCGGTGTTCGAGCGGGCGAAGGCGGTGTGGGACCCCGACGACCTGCTCAACCCCGGCATGCTGGTCCGCCCCGCCCCCCTGGACGCCGGCCTGCGCTTCTCGGTGCTGCCCCGCGAGCCCGTGGACGTGGCCTTCGGCTACCCGGCCGACGGCGGCGACTTCTCGGCGGCGATCCGCCGCTGCGTCGGGGTCGCCAAGTGCCGTACGACGACGGTGTCCGGGCCGGCCGTGATGTGCCCGTCGTTCCGGGTGACGGGGGAGGAGGAGCACTCCACGCGGGGGCGGGCCCGGCTGCTGCACGAGATGCTCGCCGGCCAGGTGGTCACCGACGGCTGGCGCTCCGAGGAGGTGCGTGAGGCCCTGGACCTGTGCCTGTCCTGCAAGGGCTGCCGCTCCGACTGCCCGGTGGGCGTCGACATGGCCACGTACAAGGCGGAGTTCCTGCACCACCACTACGCCGGCCGGCGCCGGCCCGCGGCGCACCTCTCGATGGGGCGGCTGCCGCAGTGGCTGCGGTGGGTGGCGTCCCTGCGTGCGGCGCACCTGGTCAACGGGGTGGCGGCGGTGGGTCCGCTGGCCCGGCTGGGCAAGCGGCTGGGCGGGATCGCGGCCGAGCGGGGGATACCGAGGGTGGCGCCGCTGACGTTCAGCCGGTGGTGGCGGGCCCGGCCGCAGCGCACCGGGGACGGTGACCTCGTCGTCCTGTGGCCGGACACCTTCACCGAGCATCTGTCGCCCTCCGTCGGCCGGGCGGCGGTCGAGGTGCTGGAGGCGGCCGGGCTGCGGGTGGCGTTGCCGCCGACGCTGCTGATGCGGGGGCGGCCCGTCGGGGACGGCCGGTCGCGATCGGCGGCGGCCCTGCTGACGGCCCGCCGGGGCCGGGTGTGCTGCGGGCTGACGTACGTCTCCACCGGCCAGCTGGACCGGGCGCGCGCGGTGCTGCGGCGCACTCTGGAGCTGATGACGCCGGTGCTGGAGACGGACGTGCCGGTCGTAGTGCTGGAGCCGAGCTGCGCCGCCGCCCTGCGCGGTGATCTGCCCGAGCTGCTGCACGACGATCCACGGGCCGCGCGGCTGGCCGAGCGGGTGGTGACCTTCGCGGAGGTGCTTGAGCGGTACGCCCCCGACTGGACGCCGCCGGTGCTGGACCGCCCCGTGACCGGCCAGACCCACTGCCACCAGCACGCGGTCCTGGGGGACGCGGCGGACCGCCGGCTGCGTGCGGCGGCGGGACTGACGGGGGAGCTGAGCGGCGGCTGCTGCGGGCTCGCCGGGAACTTCGGCTTCGAGCGCGGCCACTACGAGGTGTCGGTGGCGTGCGCCGAGGAGCAGCTGCTGCCGGCGGTGCGGGAGGCTCCGGAGGGTGCGGTGGTCCTCGCGGACGGGTTCTCCTGCCGGACCCAGCTGGAGCAGCTGGGCGGGGTGCGGGCGCGGCATCTCGCCGAGGTGCTCGCGGCGGGGTTGGACAGGAACGATTCCCTCCGGGACAGTGGCATAAGGGGTGCACGCCCCTGACCAAGTTTATTACTCTGGACTTTCCAGTACACCGTGATGAACACTGGTCGAGCGCCGTGACACACACCCAGCAGCCCGAGCACGGTGCCCGACCACCCGAACACCTGCCGCGCAAGCACCTGGACCGCCCGTGACCCGCCCCGACACCGCATCCTCGACCTCGGCGCCCACGCCCGAGGCCGCCCTCGCCGCCCCCGCTACCGGTACCCCGGCGACGGCAGCCCAGCGCGCACGCCGGCTCGGCTCGCTCGGGCCCGTCGGCCTGGTGCTCGCCGGCGGTATCTCCGTGCAGTTCGGCGGCGCCCTCGCGGTGACGCTGATGCCGCGCGCGGGCGCCCTCGGCGTGGTGTCGCTGCGGCTGCTGGTCGCGGCCCTGGTGCTGCTCCTGGTCTGCCGGCCCCGGCTGCGCGGCCACTCCCGCGCCGACTGGGGCACGGTGGTCGCCTTCGGTGTCGCCATGGCCGGCATGAACGGCCTGTTCTACGAGGCCGTCGCCCGTATCCCGCTGGGCCCCGCCGTCACCCTGGAGGTGCTGGGCCCGCTGGCCCTGTCGGTGATCACCTCCCGCCGGGCCCTCAACCTCGTCTGGGCCGGGCTGGCGCTGGCCGGCGTCTTCCTGCTCAGTGGCGGCGGCTTCGGCGACCTCGACCCGGCGGGCGTCGCGTTCGCGCTCGGGGCGGGCGCGATGTGGGCGACGTACATCGTCTTCAGCGCGCGCACCGGGCGGCGCTTCCCGCAGGCCGACGGGCTGGCGCTGGCGATGGCCGTCGGCGCGGTGCTGTTCCTGCCGCTGGGCATGGCCGAGGCCGGTGCCCGGCTCGCCGACCCGGTGACCTTCGGGCTGGGCGCGGCGGTCGCGCTGCTGTCCTCGGTGCTGCCCTACACCCTCGAACTGCTCGCCCTGCGCCGCCTGCCCGCCCCCACCTTCGCGATCATGATGAGCCTGGAGCCCGCCATCGCCGCGACGGCCGGCTTCCTGGTCCTCGGCCAGGCGCTGTCGCCCGTCGAGGCGGTCGCCATCGCCCTCGTCATCGCGGCGAGTATGGGCGCGGTGCGCACCCAGGTGGGACGCGGGAAGCGCACGCTGGACGCCTAGGACCGGCCGGCGCTTGAGCCGGCCGCCCTTTCCAGTCAGGTCGGCTCGTCAGCCGGCCGCCACTGTCCCAGCCGGGTCGGCGCCTCAGCCGGCCCGCAGCCAGGTCGGCGCTTCAGCCGGCCGGCTTCTCCCAGACCGACACGTGCTGCCGGCTCTCGCTGGTGAACGGCGAGCGGTCCCAGCCGTCCCAGCGGGCGCGCAGCCGCATCCCGGCGAGGCGGGCCATCAGGTCCAGTTCCGCGGGCCACACGTACCGGAACGGGATCGAGAGGTACGAACTGGTGCCGTCCTCCCGCACCGTCACATGGTGGGAGCTCATCGACTGCGTCGCCACGTCGTACAGGTCGAAGCCCAGCCGTGAGCCGTCCACGCGGAACGGCACCGCGGTCTGCCCGGGCGGCAGCCGGCGCAGCTCGGGCACGCCGACCTCGACGACGAAACAGCCGCCGGGCGCCAGATGGGCGGCCGCGTTGCGGAAGCAGTCCACCTGGGCGTCCTGCGAGGTGAGGTTGTTGATCGTGTTGAAGACCAGGTAGGCGAGGGAGAAGGTGCCGTCCACCCTGGTGGTGGCGAAGTCGCCGATCGTCACCCCGATGGCGTCCCCGCCCGGCTTGGCCCGCAGCCGGTCCACCATCGCCCGGGACAGGTCGATGCCGTGCACCTCGACGCCGCGCCGGGCCAGCGGAAGGGCGATGCGTCCGGTGCCGATGCCCAGCTCCAGTGCCCGGCCGCCGGCGGCCAGTTCCGCCAGCACGTCGACAGCGGGTTCCACACGCGCCGGGTCGAACATCTCCGCGCTCGACTCGTCGTAGGTCGCCGCGACGCTTTCTCCGAAGTAGCCGTCTTCGTCGGTTCCGTCTGAGTTGTTCATCGGGGTCGACGGTAGGGGCGGCGGGCGGGGGAGCGCGCGCGATTTTTCCTCGCGGATGGCGACTTCCGGCCATGCGTCCGAGGGTCTCAAAAAATCATGCAAGCATGCTTGATTGTTTCCTGGCTCGCTGCCATGCTCGCCGCATGTCAGATCCGACGCCCGTGATCGACGACCTTCGCGACGAGAGCGACGAACTCGACCGCCTGGTGGCCGCCTTGAGCCCCGAGCAGTGGGCCCTCGCCACCCCGGCACCCGGCTGGACCGTCGCCCACCAGATCGCCCACCTCGCCTGGACCGACCGCTCGGCCCTGCTCGCCGTCACGGACGAGGACGCCTTCCGCGCACTGGTGGCCAAGGCCCTCGCCGCACCGGACACCTTCGTGGACGAGGGGGCCGAGGAGGGGGCCGCGCTCGCGCCGGACACCCTCCTGCAGCGCTGGCGTGAGGGCCGTACCGCACTCGACAAGGCGCTGCGCGCGGCCCCGCCCGGCGCCCGTTTCCCCTGGTACGGCCCGCCCATGGCCGCCGCCTCCATGGCCTCCGCCCGTCTGATGGAGACCTGGGCGCACGGCCAGGACGTGGCCGACGCGCTCGGCGTGCGGCGGCCGCCCACGGACCGGTTGCGGCATGTGGCACGGCTCGGCGTGCGTACCCGGGACTTCGCCTTCGGTGTGCGCGGGCTGCCCGTGCCGGCCGGGGAGTTCCGCGTCGAACTGCGCGCCCCGTCCGGCGATCTGTGGACCTACGGTCCCGAGGACGCCCCGCAGCGCGTCACCGGCCCCGCCCTCGACTTCTGCCTGCTGGTCACCCAGCGCGCCCACCGCGCCGACCTGGCCCTGCGCGCCGAAGGCCCGGACGCCGACGCCTGGCTCGACATCGCCCAGGCCTTCGCCGGCCCACCCGGCGCCGGCCGCCCGCCGCAGGGGGGCACGCGATGAGCGCGGTGCTGCGCGTCGGCAACGCCTCCGGCTTCTACGGCGACCGCTTCGACGCGATGCGCGAGATGCTCACCGGCGGCGACCTCGACGTCCTCACCGGCGACTACCTCGCCGAGCTGACCATGCTGATCCTGGGCCGCGACCGGCTGAAGGACCCCGCCGCCGGATACGCACGCACCTTCCTGCGCCAGCTGGAGGAGTGCCTGGGCCTGGCCCTTGAGCGGGGCGTTCGCCTGGTGGCCAACGCCGGCGGACTGAACCCGGCCGGGCTCGCCGACGCCGTCCGCGAACTCGCGGGCCGGCTGGGCGTGCCGGTGCGTGTGGCGCACGTCGAGGGCGACGACCGCACCGCGCACCACCCCGGCAGCCTCGCCGCGCACGCCTACCTCGGCGGCCACGGCATCGCCGCCTGCCTGCGCGCGGGCGCCGACGTCGTGGTCACCGGGCGGGTGACGGACGCGGCCCTGGTCACCGGCCCGGCGGCGGCCCACTTCGGCTGGGGAACGCAGGAGTACGACCGGCTCGCGGGCGCGGTCGTCGCCGGGCACGTCCTGGAGTGCGGGGCGCAGGCCACCGGCGGCAACTACGCCTTCTTCCGCGACGGCGGCCGTGCCGTGGGCCGCCCCGGCTTCCCGCTCGCCGAGATCCACGCCGACGGCAGCAGCGTCATCACCAAGCACCCCGGCACCGGCGGTTTCGTCGATGTCGGCACGGTCACCGCGCAGCTGCTGTACGAGACGGCGGGCGCCCGGTACGCCGGGCCGGACGTCACCGCGCGGCTGGACACCGTGAGGCTGAGCCAGGACGGGCCCGACCGGGTGCGCATCGAGGGCGTGCGCGGGGAGGCGCCGCCGCCCACGCTCAAGGTCGGCGTCAACCGGCTCGGCGGCTTCCGCAACGAGGTCGTCTTCGTGCTGACCGGCCTGGACATCGAGGCCAAGGCGGCCCTGGTGCGAGAGCAGCTCTCCGAGGCGCTGGCCAAGTCGCCGCCGGCCGAGGTCCGCTGGGAGCTGGTGCGCACCGACCGGGCCGACGCGGACACCGAGGAGACGGCGAGCGCGCTGCTGCGGCTGGTGGTGCGGGATCCGGACCAGCGGGTCGTGGGGCGGGCGTTGAGCGGGGCGGCGGTGGAGCTGGCGCTGGCGAGCTACCCCGGCTTCCATGTGCTCGCACCACCCGGAAAGGGCTCTCCCTATGGGGTGTTCGAGGCCGCGTACGTCCCGCAGGACGCCGTGGAGCAGGTCGCGGTCCTGGAGGACGGGCGGCGCCTGCCGGTGCCGGTGCCCGGCGAGACGGCCGCGCTGAAACCGGTGCCGGAACCAGACCTTCCTGATCCGTTGGCGCCGGGGCCGGTGCGGCGGGCGCCGCTGGGACTGGTCGCCGGGGCCCGCAGCGGGGACAAGGGCGGGGACGCGAACGTCGGGGTGTGGGCGCGGTCGGAGGAGGCCTGGCGGTGGCTGGCGCACGAGCTGACCGCCGACCGGTTCCGGCAGCTGATCCCCGAGAGCCGGGACCTGCCCGTCACCCGGCACGTCCTGCCGAACCTGCGCGCCCTGAACTTCGTCGTCGAGGGCCTCCTCGGCGCCGGCGTCGCCTCCCAGCACCGCTTCGACCCGCAGGCCAAGGCCCTCGGCGAATGGCTGCGCTCCCGCCACCTCGACATCCCGGAGGTTCTGCTGTGACCGCCGACCTGTCCGTCGAGCCGTCCCTCGACCCGACCGCCGACCTGTCCACCGACCTCCGGGAGGTGCTGCTGTGACGGTTCTGGGGACCGCGCTCGACCCGAACGCCCCCGACCACCGGGCCAACCGCGAGGCCATGCTCGCCAAGCTCGCCGACCTGGACGCCGAGCACGCCAAGGCGCTCGCGGGCGGCGGCGAGAAGTACATCGAACGGCACCGGGGGCGGGGCAAGCTCCTCGCCCGCGAGCGCATCGAGCTGCTGCTCGACCCCGACACACCGTTCCTGGAGCTGTCCCCGCTGGCCGCCTGGGGCAGCGACTACACCGTCGGCGCCTCCCTGGTCACCGGGATCGGCGTGGTCGAGGGCGTGGAGTGCCTGATCACCGCCAACGACCCGACCGTGCGCGGCGGCGCCTCCAACCCCTGGTCGCTGAAGAAGGCCCTGCGCGCCAACGACATCGCGCTGGCCAACCGGCTGCCCTGCATCAGCCTGGTGGAGTCCGGCGGCGCCGACCTGCCCTCGCAGAAGGAGATCTTCATCCCGGGCGGCGCGATCTTCCGCGACCTGACCCGGCTGTCGGCGGCCGGCATCCCCACCATCGCCGTCGTCTTCGGCAACTCCACGGCCGGCGGCGCCTACGTCCCCGGCATGTCCGACCACGTGATCATGGTCAAGGAGCGGGCGAAGGTGTTCCTCGGCGGCCCGCCGCTGGTGAAGATGGCGACCGGCGAGGAGAGCGACGACGAGTCCCTCGGCGGCGCGGAGATGCACGCGCGCGTGTCGGGCCTCGCCGACTACTTCGCCGTCGACGAACCGGACGCGCTGCGCCAGGCACGGCGCGTGGTCGCGCGGCTGGGCCACCGCAAGGCGTACCCGGACCCGGGCCCGGCCGAGCCGCCGAAGTACGACGCCGAGGAACTGCTGGGGATCGTCCCGGGCGACCTCAAGACGCCCTTCGACCCCCGCGAGGTGATCGCCCGGATCGTCGACGGCTCCGACTTCGACGAGTTCAAGCCGCTGTACGGCACCAGCCTGGTCACCGGCTGGGCCGCCCTGCACGGCTATCCCGTCGGCATCCTGGCCAACGCCCAGGGCGTCCTGTTCAGCGCCGAGTCGCAGAAGGCGGCCCAGTTCATCCAGCTCGCCAACCAGCGCGACATTCCGCTGCTGTTCCTGCACAACACCACCGGCTACATGGTCGGCAAGGAGTACGAGCAGGGCGGGATCATCAAGCACGGCGCGATGATGATCAACGCGGTGTCCAACTCGAAGGTGCCGCACCTGTCCGTGCTGATGGGCGCCTCCTACGGCGCCGGGCACTACGGCATGTGCGGGCGGGCCTACGACCCGCGCTTCCTGTTCGCCTGGCCCAGCGCCAAGTCCGCCGTCATGGGCCCGCAGCAGCTCGCCGGGGTGCTGTCGATCGTCGCCCGCCAGTCCGCCGCCGCCAAGGGGCAGCCGTACGACGAGGACGCCGACGCCGGACTGCGCGCCCTGGTGGAGCAGCAGATCGAGTCCGAGTCGCTACCGATGTTCCTGTCCGGGCGGCTCTACGACGACGGCGTCATCGACCCGCGCGACACCCGAACCGTCCTCGGCCTGTGCCTGTCCGCCGTGCACACCGCGCCGTTCTCGGGCGCGCGCGGCGGCTTCGGCGTCTTCCGGATGTGAGGAACATGATCCAGACTCTGCTGGTCGCCAACCGGGGCGAGATCGCCTGCCGGATCTTCCGCACCTGCCGCCGGCTGGGCATCCGCACCGTCGCCGTGCACTCGGACGCCGACGCGGGCGCCCTGCACGCGCGCGTGGCCGACACGGCCGTACGACTGCCGGGTGCGGCGCCCGCCGAGACGTATCTGCGCGGCGAGCTGATCGTGAAGGCCGCCCTCGCGGCCGGCGCGGACGCGGTGCACCCCGGCTACGGCTTCCTGTCCGAGAACGCCGAGTTCGCGCGCGCCGTCCTCGACGCGGGCCTGACCTGGATCGGGCCGCCGCCGGAGGCCATCGAGGCGATGGCGTCCAAGACACACGCCAAGCAGCTGATGGGCCTGGCACCCCTCACCGAGGTCACCGAGTCCGATCTGCCGGTGCTGGTGAAGGCGGCAGCGGGCGGCGGAGGGCGCGGGATGAGGATCGTGCGCCGCCTGGAGGAGCTCGACAGCGCCCTGGAGGGCGCGCGCGCCGAAGCCACGAGCGCCTTCGGGGACGGCGAGGTCTTCGTCGAGCCCTACCTGGAGAACGGCCGCCACGTCGAGGTGCAGATCCTCGCCGACGCCCATGGCACGGTGTGGGCGCTCGGCACCCGCGACTGCTCCCTGCAGCGCCGCCACCAGAAGGTGATCGAGGAGGCCCCGGCGCCGGGCCTCGCCGAGGGGCTCACAAAGGAGCTGTACGCGCTGGCCGTACGCGCCGCGCGCGCCGTCTCCTACGTCGGCGCCGGCACCGTCGAGTTCCTGGTCGCCGACGGCCGCTCCCACTTCCTGGAGATGAACACCCGCCTCCAGGTCGAACACCCGGTGACCGAGGCCGTGTTCGGTCTCGACCTGGTCGCCGAGCAGATCCGGGTGGCGGAGGGCCACGCCCTCGCCCTGGACCCGCCACACGCGCGTGGCCACGCGGTCGAGGCCCGCCTCTACGCCGAGGACCCCGCCCGCGACTGGGCCCCGCAGACCGGCACCCTGCACCACCTGTCCGTGCCCGACGGCGTCCGCCTGGACACCGGCTACACCGACGGCGACGAGATCGGCGTCCACTACGACCCGATGCTCGCCAAGGTCGTCGCCCACGCCCCCACGCGCGCGGAGGCGGTGCGTGCCCTCGCCGGCGCCCTGGAACAGGCCGCGCTGCACGGCCCGGTCACCAACCGCGACCTGCTCGTGCGCTCCCTGCGGCACGAGGAGTTCACGTCCGGCCGCATGGACACCGGCTTCTACGACCGCCACCTCGCCGCGCTCACCGAGCCCGCCCACGACCCGCTCGCCCCGCTGGCCGCCGCCCTCGCCGACGCCTGCGGCCGCTCCCGCTTCGGCGGCTGGCGCAACCTGCCCTCCCAGCCCCAGGTCAAGCGGTACGCGCTGGCGGGCGAGGAGCACGAGGTCCGCTACCGGCACACCCGCGAGGGCCTGGCCGCCGAGGCGGACGGGGTGCGGGTGGTACGGGCGCACCCCGCACAGGTGGTGCTCGAAGTGGACGGCGTGCAACGCACGTTCGACGTCGCCCGCCACGGCGACCAGGTCTGGGTGAACGGCACCCACCTCACCGCCCTGCCCCGCTTCCCCGATCCGGCCGCCCAGCACGCCCCGGGCTCCCTGCTCGCACCGATGCCGGGCACGGTCGTCAAGATCGCCGACGGTCTCATCACCGGATCGAGTGTCCGGGCGGGCGAACCGCTGGTCTGGCTCGAAGCGATGAAGATGCAACACCGCATTTCCGCCCCGGCCACGGGGACCCTGACGGCCCTGCCGGTGACCGAAGGCCAGCAAGTGGAGGTCGGCGCCCTCCTGGCCGTGGTCGAGAGCAGCCGGCCTTAGGGGCGCGGGGCTGTTGTCGATATGCGGCTACCGCCGCGTGAGCGCAAGCAACCACAAACAGGCCGCACCCGGGAGAAGACAATGACCACCCTCACCGAATCCGAAGAGCACAAAGCCCTCCGCGAGGCAGTCGCAGCCTTCGCCAAGGCCAACCACGACAACACCAACCTCTGGCAGGCCGCCGCCAAGCTCGGCTACATCGGCGTCAACCTCCCCGAAGCCTACGGAGGAGGCGGCGGCGGCATCACCGAACTCTCCCTCGTCCTGGAAGAGCTCGGCGCCGCCGGAAACCCCCTGCTCATGATGATCGTCTCCCCGGCGATCTGCGGCACCGTGATCGCCCGCTTCGGCACCGAGGCCCAGAAACAGGAGTGGCTGCCCGCCCTCGCCGACGGCACCCGCCTGATGGCCTTCGGCATCACCGAACCCGACGCCGGCTCCAACAGCCACCGCATCACCACCACCGCCCGCCGGGACGGCGCCGACTGGCTGCTCACCGGCCGCAAGGTCTTCGTCTCCGGCGTCGACATCGCCGACGCCACCCTGATCGTCGGCCGCACGGAGGACTCCCGCACCGGACGCCTCAAGCCCTGCCTGTTCATCGTCCCGCGTGACGCCCCCGGCTTCACCCGCCGCAAGATCGACATGGAACTGGACAGCGCCGAGAAGCAGTTCGAGCTCGTCCTGGACGATGTGCGGCTGCCCGCCGACGCGCTGGTCGGCGACGAGGACGCGGGGCTGCTGCAGCTCTTCGCCGGCCTCAACCCCGAGCGGATCATGACGGCCGCGTTCGCGATCGGCATGGGCCGCCACGCGCTCGGCAAGGCCGTCGAGTACGCCCGCGACCGCACCGTCTGGAAGAGCCCGATCGGCGCCCACCAGGCCATCGCCCACCCCCTCGCCCAGGCCCACATCGACCTGGAGCTGGCCCGGCTGATGATGCAGAAGGCGGCGCACCTGTACGACGCGGGGGACGACCTCGGTGCCGGCGAGGCCGCCAACATGGCCAAGTACGCGGCCGGGGAGGCCTGCGTGAAGGCCGTCGACCAGGCCGTGCACACCCTCGGCGGCAACGGCCTCACCCGGGAATTC
>NZ_PQSS01000086.1 GCF_002920535.1 Streptomyces sp. Ru71
GCCGGACGCCGAGCGGGTGGAGAGGCTCGGCGCCGGCTGGGTCGCCGAGGAGGCCCTCGCGATCGGCGTCTACTGCGCGCTGGCCGCGCCGGGCGTGCCCGAGGCGCTGCTGCTGGCCGTCAACCACTCCGGTGACAGCGACTCCACCGGCTCGATCTGCGGCAACCTGCTCGGTGCCCGGCACGGCGACACCGGCCTGCCGCACACATGGCTGGAGCAGGTCGAGGGCCGCGCGGTGACCGCCGCCCTCGCCGACGACCTGGCGGCCGAATGCGTACGCCGCTGACCCGGCCGCGCCGCGTCGGCCGGCGCCGTGTGCGCCGCGTTGTGGCAGGCTGGTCCGGTACGCGTCACCGCTGAAGGGAGACCGGGGCATGGCCGTCGAACCGCTGTCGCAGAAGGAGATCGAGGACCGGCTCGCCGAGCTGCCCGGCTGGTCCGTCGACGACGACCGGCTCGTGCGCACCTACCGGCTCGCGAACCACTTCGCGGCAACGGCCCTGGTCATCCATATCGCCCAGGTGCAGGAGGAGCTGAACCACCACTCCGACCTCACCCTCGGCTACAACACCGTCTCCCTCGCGGTGAACACGCACAGCGCCGGCGGCGCGGTCACCGAGCTCGACTTCGAGCTGGCACGCCGCGTGCACGGGCTCGCCCCGGGCCACGGGGCCGACTGACCGGCGGACGGGCCGAGGGGGGAGCGGGCGATGCTGGACTACGACAAGGAAGCCGCGCGCTACGACGCCCTGCGCGGCGGCGAACCCAGGGCCGCCGCCGCGGCCGACGCCGTGCTGAGCCTCGTACCGCCCGACGCGCGCGGCCTGCTCGACGTCGCCTGCGGCACCGGCATCGTCACCCGCCGGCTGGCAGCCGCCCGGCCCGCTCTCGCGGTCACCGGCGCCGACCTGGCCGAGACCATGACCCGGCACGCCGCCGCCCGCCTGCCCGGCGCCGTGGTGCGCGCCGACACGCGCCGGCTGCCCTTCTCACGCGCGGCGTTCGACGCGGTCGCCAGCGTGTGGCTGCTGCACCTGCTCGACACGGCCGACGACGTGCGCGCCGTCGTCGCCGAGTGCGCCCGGGTGCTGGCACCCGGCGGGGTGTACGTCACCACGGTCGACAAGGCCAGCGCGCACAACGTGGGCAGCGACATCGACGCCGTCCTCGCCTCCCGGCCGCCGAGCGAGGCCCGGGACGCGTCCGCCCTCGTCGAGGCCTACGCCGCCGAGCACGGCCTCGTCCCGGCCGGGCAGGCCCGCTTCACCGGCCGCGGCCAGGGCCGCAGCCCGCGCCGCGCCATCACCGACCTGCGCCGCGGCTGGTTCGTCACCCTGCCGCCCGGAGAGCCGCTCACCGAGCACTACGCGGCCCGGCTGGCCGAGCTGCCCGACCAGGAACGGCCCCGCCCCGACCCGGTGTTCACGCTGCGCGCCTTCCGCAAACCGGCCGCCGGCTGACTCAGGGCGGCGGGAACAGCGCCGCGTGGCCGAACGCGATGGCCGGGACCATGTGGTGGGCGTCGAGCTTGCCGAACTCCGGGATCGTCACCTGGTGGCGCGGGTCCTTCACGTCCCCGATCAGGTACGAGTTGGAGAAGTGCACCCACATGCTGTGCTCGTCCCGGCTGACGCCCTGTTCGACGAACCCCGCCTTGCCCGAGCGGCGGGTGATGCGCTCCTGTTCCACCAGGCCGTTCGCGGTCTGCCCGTGGTAGGTGTCCTGCGAGTGGTACATGCGCAGCCGCCGCCGGCCCTGGGCCCAGCGCTGGAACGCGGCCGTCATATGGGCCCAGCCGGAGGCGTCGACGCCGTCGACGTCCCACAGCTCCCGCCACTGCCGCAGGAACGGCCCCGCCGGCGCCCCGAACAGCGCCGGGGCGTACGTGTCCTTGTCGAAGGCCTCGGTGAGGCACAGGCCGACCACCGCGTTGATGCCGGCGCTGAACCCGCTGACGGACACGGCGAGTTCCTCCGGAAGCCGCTCCTGCGTGAGCAGCCCCTCGCCCGGCACCATCTGCGCCCGGCCCCCGGTCAGCGAGAAGCGGGCCGGTGAGGCGAAGCGCCCGGCGACCAGCCCCCGCGCGTACAGGAACCGCACGACCTCCCTGAGCAGCCGGGCCATACCCGACTGGGCCGCCACCGGCCCCCAGCTCCCCGAGGCCTGGATGGGCATCACCACGACCGGGTTCCGGCCGGCCGCCAGCAGCTGGTAGACGATCTTGTAGCCGGTGTCGATGTAGTTGAAGCCCAGGTCGACGTACGGCTGACGGGTCTGCTCCACCGGCACGGGCTTCCTCGGCCGCAGCGGCAGGAACGCGTACGGGTAGTTCTTCAGGAACGGATGGCTGTCCGCCGGGTACGCGGGCGGGCCCGTGGTCGGCGAGAAGAACACCACCACCGGGCAGGTGGTGCCGACCGGCGGGCGCGGCGCCCACACCAGCACCAGGAACCGGGGGTCGCGGCGGCCCACGCCCACCGGGAAGCCGTACTCCAGCAGGACGAAGGTGCCCTTGTCGGCGAGCCGGACCGGCATCGCCGGCTCGTGGTGGTAGCGCTGCCACTCGACGGCGTCCGGGTCGCCGAACACCGGCTCGCTCAGCCGGTGGATCTTCTCGTCGTTGAGCCAGCCCCCGCGGTAGATCCACGCGCCGCCGCCGACCTGCTCCACATACGCGGCGCCCGGGTTGTCGCTGAGCGCCGTGCCCGGCGGCAGGTACACGGTCGGCGCGAAGCGTACGCAGCCCACGGTGACCTCGACGTCGAGCGCGTCGCCCGCCACCCGCACCGTGCAGGCCGGGTTGTCCGTCCCCCAGCGCCCCGCGGCCTCGGCGACCACCGCCCGCTCGACCGTGAAGTCGGCCGCCGTGACGGTGACGCCGACCCGGTGTCCGAGCAGCTCGCCCTCCAGCGGCTGCCCGGCCCGCAGATGTGTGATCACCTCGTCGACCTGGCGGCCGGGACCGCGCTCGGCGTGCACCACGCCGACGTCCGCCTCCAGCGGCCGGCCGTTGACGTCCCGCACGGTCACCGTGAGCCGCACGGCGCGCTACACCTGCTGCCCGGTCTTCGGGTCGTACGTCACCTCGACGGCGACGATCTGGTCCGTCGGCATGACCTCGACCCACTGGTCGAACACCGCGAACGGCTTGGAGGTGACCGCCTCGAAGCCGCCCGCCAGGGGCGAGAAGCCGTACTCGTAGACCTGGTCGGCCGGAAGATACGTCAGGGACGGGTCGTTCGGGTCGCGGACCTTGCGCCGGGACAGCTCGTACTTCCCCGCGACCCGCAGCGCCAGGCAGACGAGCGCGTCCCGCACGGTGAGGTCGCCGGCGCCGATCGTGTCGTACCGGGCACGCTGCCAACTGCCTTTCGGCCACGGGTGGTTCTTCAGTGTCTCCAGCATGCGCCGGGCCGCCGCCGCGTCCTCGGACAGGTACAGGGCGTCCAGGCCGTCGGCGCCCTCGACCGCGTTGCGCTCCAGCCAGTCGAGGGCGTCCAGCTCCTTGCCGGGCCGGATGGGGATCACCGCCTTCACCCAGGGCGCGTTGAGGAACGCGTTGCGCATGTTGTCGCCGTCCAGCTGGAGCGTCCAGCCGAGGGAACTGCCCAGCCGGGCCGGGCTGGAGTCGGCGGTGATGTAGTAGTTGTCCGGCCGCTCGGCGCTCGCCCCGCCCCAGCCGGCCAGGTCCTGCGAGCCGAAGGGGACGTCGCCGACGCTCTGCGGCGAGGTGTCGGCGGCCCTGCCGTCCAGGACGCTGCCGCGCCGCACCCGCGGCACCCACCACTCCGGCGCGACGAAGTACAGCATCCGGTCCACGTCGAACAGCGCCTGCACCAGCTCCGACACCACATGGCGCACCTGGGGGTCGTCGCCGTCCACGCCGAGTTCGGCGGTCAGCTGGCGCACCAGCGAGCGCTGGACGACGATCCGCTCCTCCTCGCGCAGCTCCTCGAACTTGCGCGGCTGGACGTTGCTCGCCTGCTTGATGCGCTCCTGGGCGGCCTTGATGTACGCCTCCTTGGCGGCCCGCTGCACCGCCGCGTCGGCCTTCGCCTGGTTCGCCGCGTTGGCCGCCGTGATGTCCTTGATCAGCTTCTTCGACGGCCGGAAGACCGGGGTGATCTGCACGGTGAACGACGGGTGGTCGTCCGTCTCCAGGCCCCCGGGGCCGGTCTGCACGCCGACGTCGATGGAGGTGACGCTCAGCTCCTTGCCGCCGTCGCCGTCGTCGATCTGGCTGCTCTCACCGGTCTGGTACCGCCAGTACCAGTGCTGGCCGGAGGTGACGACGACCTCGGCCGTGTGGAACACATAGCCGCTCGCCGGGGGCACCAGCTGCAGGCGCCCGCCCAGCGGGACGAAGCCGTGCTTGCGGTCCTCGAAGAACCACTCCGCGTTGATCGTCACCGCCGTGGCCTTGACCAGCGGCTCCGGCATCGGGACCAGGGTGGGCTGGGGGAACTGGTTCAGGTCCGGGGGCTCGGCGACATGCACCAGGCGGGCGATGCCCAGCTCCGCGCCGGGGTCGTCGACGTACGTCTGCCAGCACAGCTGCGTCCCCAGGTCCTGCAACTGCACACCGACCTGGCGCATCTTGCGGCGCAGCTCGTAGTTGACGAGCTTGGCCGTGGTGTTCTGCAGGACGTACCGCTTGCTGGTGGAGTCCGTGGTCTCGGTGACCGTGCGGAAGGTCGACTTGAAGCTGCGTTTGATCTCCGAGGAGGCCTTCTGGCTCTGCTGCCGGTTCTGCTTGTGGGTCTGCTCCTTGGCTTCCTTGGTGCTGTTGTCCAGCTCGTAGTCGGTGGTGGTGTCGGCCTCGGCGGTGAACACGCCCACGCCGCCGCTCGTGGAGGTGGTGAGCCCCACCCCGAACTTGGTGTTCTGCTGGTTCTCCGACTTCACCGCGTCGGACAGCTCGTCCTGCGTGGTCAGCGACTTCTCCGACTTGTCGACCTGCTCGAAGGCGTTCTCCAGGATGCGCTCGGTGATCGTCTTGCGGGTGCTCACCTCGACCAGCTCCACCGTGCCGCCCGGGCTGAGCCAGATGTGCTGGACGGGCGGGCCGAGGAACGTGGCGAACTCGAAGAAGTACTGCTGGAACAGGTGGACCAGGCCCACCGGGGACAACGCCACGTCCCCGAAGCCCGGTCGCCCCTCGTCCGCCGTCAGCGCCCGGGCGGCGTCGGAGGGCGGGTAGATCAGCCCGGACACGTCGTCCGGGCGCACGTCCCCGGTCGTGTTGGCGAAGAACAGCCCGGCCAGCACGTCGTAGCGGCCGCCGGCGGCCAGCAGGCTCAGCGCGCCGGCGATCGTCGACTCCCGGCTCAGCCGGTCGGTCAGCGCGGCGGCCCCGGCGACGGCCAGCCCCTCCCGGTCGGTCCCGGTGTCCGTGCGCGCGAGCGCCTCGAAGCCGAGGCGGAACGCGGCGACGGCCCGCCCGGTGGCCTCGTCGAGCGACTGCTGGAGCTTCTCCGGGGTGAAGAACGGCTGCCACTGCTCCAGGTCCGCGCGGCCGAAGGGCGCCAGGTGCTCCCGCAGGACCGCGCCGAGCACGCTGTCGGTGGAGCCGGGCAGCGTGGGGGCCGTGGCGGGGGCGGGCTTGCCGACCTTCACCGTGGTGGCCTGGACGTCGAGTGCTCTCGGGCCGCCGTCGCCGGAGCCGGCGGACACCTCCACCACCGGCTGCACTCCGCGCGCCACTTGACCCAGCACGCCCTGGTACAGGCCCTCGTGCAGGCTCCGCAGCCGCCGCTGGGTGCGCCGAGAGCGCCACCCGAGCAGCGGCTGGTACACGCCGTACGCCTCGGAGGCGTAGGGCAGGGTGCCCTCGAACCGCTTGAAATCGACCTTCATGGCTCCACCCCCACCGACCGGTGACCCACCGGCTCCGAGTGACCACTGAGTGTGCTCAAGCTAGCGGTGCCGCAGGTCCGGCGGCAGGTCCCCTCGGCAACGCGCGGCCCTGTGCGCGGGTTCCGCCTCAACGCGCTCCCCGCGGCAACCTCGCCCCGCTCGGCGGCGACTGACGCCGTGATCGGGGACGCGGTGAGCTTGACGGCGCCCCGGTAGACGTTGCCGAGTCTCCGCCGACTACGTCGTCAGACCGGTGGTGAACGGCAGCGAGACCGGTGAGACCGCGCACGCGATCCAGTTCCGCACCGGCTACAAGGACGTGCCGATCTCCGGATCATCACCCTGCTGCACGACACCCAGTACCGCACGGCGCCGGCCTGGCAGAACACCGCGGAGAACCAGCCCCCGCACCCGTGCTTCTTCCTCGGCGCCGGCATGCCGACACCGCCGAGGCCGGCCGTCTACGTGCCGTGAGCCTCCGGCTCGCCGATCTCCTCCGACCAGTCCAGGCCGAGGGTGCCGGCGAGCCGGTGCAGGGCCTCCTCGGTGCGGCCGTGGGCGACGATCTCCCAGTCGCCGTAGCCGGTGTCGTGCTGGACGATGACGTCGGGGCCGCCGAAGTACACGCTGTGGCTGCCCAGTTCACGCCACGGCAGCAGGCCCAGGGGGCGCAGGCGGGTCCGCAGCCGGTCCAGCACCTCCGGTGTGAACTCGTTCGTGCACACGGTCCAGCCGAAGTGGTCCGGCAGCCGGTTGACGGCCAGCTGCAGGAAGAACTCCGACACGGAGTGGCTCTGCAGCAGCCAGGCCTTCTCGCCGTCGTCGTCCCGGGCGGAGACCAGCACGGGCGGGTCGGCGAGGTGGGCGCGGGCCGCCGGGTAGCCCCACTCGTTGCAGTACTGGTTCTCGGCCATGAACACGCACATCCGCAGGTCCTCGTCCGGGCCGACGAAGGCGTTGTCCGCCGGGAGGGCTCCCGCGGCGCCGTAGCCGGTGGGGTCGGGGCGCAGCGTGGGCGGCCACTCCGGATTGGTCCAGTACAGCCGGGGCTGGTCGGCGAAGGAGTTGTACGGCAACTCCCACCAGGCGCGCAGCGCCGCGGGCACCGGCAGCGCGGGGTCGATCCGCTCCAGGTCGTCCTCGTCGGGCTCATCGAGGCCGGACCGCTCGACACCGGAGGGTTCGTACCCCCACTCCTGCTGGAACCCGCGCAGCAACTCCCAGCGCGCCTCGGTGCCCGCGTCGCGCGCGGCGGTGAGCCGCTCGTGGAAACGTCCGTAGTCGATCTCCGTCACGGGAGTGATCCTAGGGAGGGTGCGTGCCGGGACCGGTACGCACCCTCCCGGCTCACTTCAAGGTGCAGCCGCTGCCGCCCAGTTGGAAGGACGCGGGCGCGGTGTTCGCCCCCGACCAGCTGCCCGTGAAACCGAAGGTCACCGATGAGCCTGCCGCCACGGTGGCGTTCCAGGTGGCGTTCTTCACGGTCACCGACGCTCCGGACTGGGTGTGGTCGGCGTTCCACAGCTGGGTGATCCGCTGTCCGTCGGGGAAGGTCCAGCCCAGCGACCAGCCGTTCCACGGGGTGGTGCCGGTGTTGGTCAGCCGTACGTCCGCCTGGAAGCCGCCCGACCACTGGTTGGTGATGCGGTACGTCACCGAGCAGGCGCCCGCCGGCTCGGTGCCACCCCCGCCCCCGCCGTCCGTGCCGGCGATGTCGCCGTAGATCACGCCCCGGCCGTTGGTGGAGACGTACACCCGCCCGTACACCCGCGGGTCGCCGGTGATGGCGGCGCCCGTCCAGCCCCACTGGTGGGCGTCGTCGTTGATCCGGGTCCAGCTCGCACCCTTGTCCGTGGAGCGGAAGATGCCCCGCACCCCGCCGATCCTCGCGCTGGTGTAGATCGTCTGGTACGCGGCTCCCGGCGCGGCCTTGCCGAAGCCGACGGTGTCCGCCTGCTCGACGTTCGCCAGTTTCGTGAAGCTCGCCCCGCCGTCGGTGGAGTGCCACAGCCCGTACGCGCCGTCGCTCGCCCCGCCGGCCAGCCAGATGTCGCCCTTGGCGCCGGGCAGCGCCTTGAAGCGCACACTGTCGCCGCTCGGCAGCCCGGTCGCCGCCGAGGCGGTGAAGGTCGCCCCGCCGTCCGAACTGACGTAGAAGCGGCCGGACTTGAAGCCGTAGAACGTCTTCGCGTCCACCCGGTCGGACTCGACGACCGCGCCCGCCGGGATGCCGGCCGACGCCGACCACGACGTGCCGAAGCCGGTCGTGTACTGCACGCCGGCGCCCTTCGGGCTCCACACGAACCGGCTGCCGTCCGCACCCGCGGCCACGGTCCCGCCGCCGCTCACGCCCGACGGATCGGTGCCGCCGAACCAGTTGGCCCCGTTGTCCGCGGAGAACGCGATGTGCGGACCGGAGTCCAGGTCGCCGACCCGCACCACCGTGCCCGGGTCGGACTCGGCGAAGTCGAGGCTGGTGGTCGTGGTGAAGTTGGGGGAGGTGTACATCATCGACGGGACCTTCGTCAGGTCCGTGTGCCGGAAGCCGCCGATGTCACCGAGGGCGCTGAACAGCGTCGCGTCGCCCGACGGAGGAGCGGCGAGGTCGTTGACCGCCGTCTCCTCCAGGCCCCGCACCATCGGCCGGACGGTGAACGTGGTCCCGCTGTCCCACTTCGTCAGGTCCTCGGTGCCGTAGATCGTCGCGCCCGTGCCGTACATCATGCGGTCGGAGTCGAACGGGTCGATCTCCAGCGCCTCGGTCATCCAGCCCAGTTTGGGGCTCTGTTCGGGAGGCGTCGGGTTGGCGCCCCAGGTCAGCCAGGGGGAGGAGGAGACGTCCATCGTGTAGCGGTCGGCGCGAGTGGGGTACGAGGTGTAGTCCCACGCCTTCGTCCAGTGCGCCCCGCTGTCCGTCGAGCGGAAGATCTGCGTGTCCGGCCACCAGGAGCTGTACGCGGTCGCCATCACCGTCCCCGGGTGCTGCCGGTCCACGGTGAGCCCGCTGAAGCCGAAGTAGGTGTCGGCCTCGGCGACGGGGCTGATGTCCGTCCAGGTGCCGGTCGCCGTGGCATAGCGCCACAGCTGTCCCTTGCCGCCGTCGTAGGGGCCGCCGGTGTCGCTGTAGGCCAGGTACAGGTAGCCGTTCACGGCGTCGAGCACGCCTTTGTGGGCGAGGTACCCGGTCGGCTGTCCGGGCAGCCGCTGCCAGGTCGCGCCCGCGTCCGTCGAGCGGTACACCGCGTTGTCCTTGTCGGCGACGCCCACGTAGAGCGTCTGCGTGGCGTCGCCCGCGGTGCCGGTGGTCTCGTCGAAGGTGACCCAGACGATGCCCTGGTTGTCGCTGCCGTACCCGGAGGTGTCGCCCGGGTCCTGCTGGTAGGTGCCCACGTTGGGGAAGTTCGCCACCTGCGACCAGGTGACGCCCGAGTCCGTGGACCGCCACAGGCCCTTGCCGCTCGGTGCGCCGAGGTAGAGCACGCTGTTGCGGTGCGGGTCGATCGCGAGGCGCTCGCCCATGCCGCGGCCGGGCATGTTGCCGCCCAGCTTGAACGGCAGGTCGGCCTTCTGCCAGGTCGCGCCCCGGTCGGCGGAGCGCAGCACGGCCCCGTTGCCGGGGTCCCAGCTGTTGGTGTACGTGCCGACCGCCGCGTACACCTTGTCCGGGTCCACGGAGTCGGAGGCGAGGCTGACGACGCCGGTGTGGCCCCAGTCGTCCCAGCCGACGGAGTCCAGCAGCGGCGTCCACGTCTTCGTCGACTGCTGCCAGCGGTAGGCGCCGCCGATGTCGGTGCGGGCGTAGGCGAGGTTCTTCTCGGAGCGGTTGAAGACGATGCCGGGAACGAAGCCGCCGCCGTCGATGCGGGCGTTCTTCCAGCTGTAGGCGACAGCCGCCTGCGGGGTGTCGGCGGCCAGCGCGGGCGGGGTGCCGGCCAGCAGCCCGGCGGCGAGCGCCAGCACGGCCGTCCAGATACGGGTTCTTCGCACGGTGGGGTCCTTCCTTGCCTTGCCGGTAGGAGGGCGTGAGAGAACCGGGCGGCCCCCAAGGGAGGTTGGGGACCGCCCGGCGCGGTACGCGGAGAGCGGGACTATTCGAGGAGCTCCGCGTACGAGCCCATGGCGAGGGCGATGTCTGCCTGGGCCCAGAACCGGTGGTACGTGAAGACCGGCGCCGCGCCGCCCTTCAGATAGGCCTCGATCTTCGACCAGGCCGGGTCGCTCTTGTAGAAGGACCGCAGCGAGGCGAACGTCGACGAGGAGTCGATCTTGTCGCCGTTGGGCATCGTGCCGCTCCAGCCGCTCGGCACGTACACGCTGTCACCGAAGCGGCTGTAGTCGGCGCGGGTCTCCGGGACGGCCACACCGAGCGCGTCCTGGTAGTTGGCCCACATACCGTCCAGCAGCGCCTTCGCCGTCGACTTCGCCTGCGCGTCACCGGACTTGGCGGCGTAGTACGTCAGGGTCTTGGCGTACGCGGCGGCCACGCCGACGTCGTTGGTGTAGTCGGCGACGGTCACGTGCAGACCCGTGTTGGCGCCGGGGCTGGAGGCGTTCCAGGTGTCCGGCTGGCCGGTCCACTGGAGCGTGGAGGGGATGAGGTACGTGCCGTCCGGGTTGATCGTGGTCTTGGACAGCGCCCACTTCACCCACTTGTCGAGGACCGCCTTCGCGGCCGTGCTGCCCGTCTGCTGGTAGTACTCGGCGACGCGCTCCATCGACCACGCCTGGAAGCCGAACCACTGGTTGGACGGCGGGTCGTGGTAGACGGGCGCCGGGTCGTAGTACATGCCGTAGAAGGTCGGCGTTCCGGCCGGCGGGGTGGCGTAGCGGCCCGCCCAGCTGTTGGTCGCACCGCCCGCGATGCCGCCCTCCGAGGACTGCAGCCAGCGGTAGAACTCCAGCTGCCGGTCCAGGGACTTGGCCCAGTCGGAGGCGCCCGTGGCCGACTTGGGCTTCAGGTCGGCATACGAGCTGAGCGCGTACGCGGCGAGCGGGTTCTGGTAGCCGCCGTGCACGTGGCTGGAGCCGATCCGCCAGGCCCAGCCGGCCGAGGTGTCGGTGGCGCCGCCCCACGCGTAGTACCAGGACAGCAGGTAGTGCGAGGCGTCCTTGCCGGTGCCGGCCGCGCAGGCGGACGGGCCGACGCAGTTGCCGATCTTCTTGAAGTACTTGTCGTACATCGAGTAGCGCAGGTAGTCGCCCATCTTGGCGGCCTTGGCGACGGTGCCGGACACCGCCGACCCCTTGCCCTGCTGCTTGGCCCACACGTCCGCCCAGTAGGCGGCCTGCACCGCACGCGCGTCGGCGTCCGGCGCGTCGGTGTACTTCCACTGCTTGGCGTAGGAGGAGTCGCCGGTGAACAGGTCCAGGTAGCCGTTCTTGCCGCCGTACTTGAAGGCGTCGCAGGTGGGCTGCGGGACGGTCTCCCACACCGACTCCTGCGGGCCGCGCTGGAAGGTGTTGATGTACGACGGGCCGGTGGCCGTCGGGCCCGCCTCGCACTTGCCGGGCTCGTTGCCGTAGCCGTAGACGTTGTCGACGTCCTGGATCCAGTGCATGCCGTAGACGTCGTCGGTGCCGTAGGCGGACTTCAGCTCACCGGCGATCGGGTCGGAGCCCACCGGGACCGAGGTGTCGAGCTTGGCCGGGTACTCGTTCGGGGTGTCGTACTCGGGCGCGTAGGTGGCCGGCTTGGAGGCGTTGTAGGACGAGCTGGTCGGCTGGTCGGCGTGGGTGGGGATCATGTACTTCTCCATGATCTCCCAGGCGCCGTTGAACTTGGACCAGTCGCCGGTCACCTTGCCGTACATCGCCTGCAGCCACAGCAGGTAGCTGTACGCCTCGGACGTCGTCTCGTGGCCCTGGTCGGGGGCCTCGACGATCAGCGTCTCCACCGAGTGGTAGGGGATGCCCTCGGGCGAGAAGTAGCCGCTGGCCGGGTTGGTGATCTTCCCGTACAGATCCAGGAAGCGGGCGTCGTACTCCTTGGCCGCGGCGATCTGCGTGACCGTCACCGAGGCCTTGGCGAGCCCGGGGGCCGTCGACTCGAAGGTGGCCGCGCCGGTGCCGGACGCGTCCGCGGTGACCGTCACCTTCTGCGGGGTGGACCAGTTCGACGGGGTGAAGGTGAGGGAGGCGCCGCCGGTGACGCTCAGGCCGGTGTTGCCGCTCGCCCGCCCGGTGGTCACGGTGACGTTCGCGGTGGGCTGGGTCGACAGCTTCAGCTCGTAGGAGGCCGTCTTGCCCTGCTGCACCGCGAGCTGGTTGGTGGAGGCGACCACGGACGGACCGGCGGCGACCGTGATGCCGACCGGCGTGGAGGACGCCGACGCGCCGAGGCTGTCGTACGCCTTCGCCACCAGGGAATGACTGCCCACGGTCAAGCCGGAGGCGGAGAGCGCGTAGGGCGCCGAGGTGTCCGTGCCCAGCAGCGTGGTGTCGTCGTAGAACTCCACCTTGCTGATGGTCGCGTTGTCCGCCGCGGCGGCGGTCGCGGCGAGTGGGACGGCGTCCCCTTGCGTGTACACCGCGCCGGCGGCCGGGCTGGTCAGCACGGCGACCGGGGGCTGGTGCGCGCCCGTGCACGGCGTGCCGTTGATCGCGAACGAGGTCGGCGCGGTGTTGGTGCCGCTGTAGGTGAACTGCGCCCCGGTGCTGGTCGCCGCGCCGGCGGCGATCGTGCCGTTGTAGGAGGCGTTCTTGACGGTGACCGTCTGACCGGCCTGGCTCCAGCTGCCGTTCCAGCCGTTGGTCAGCTTCTGGTTGCCCGCGTAGGCGTATGTCAGGGTCCAGCCGTCGATGGCGTCGGTGCCGCGGTTGGTGAGGGTCAGGTCCGCGGTGAAACCGGAACCCCAGTCGTTGGTCTTGTAGTCGACGCTGCACTGGAGCGCGGCCGCGTGCGCGGTGGTCGCGCCGGTCGCCAGCATGGACAGCGGCAGGGCGAGGGCCGCCGCGGCGGCCGTCCACAGCCGCCGTGCGGCTCTGCGTCGGCGGGGAGGGGGAGGCATGGTGCTGGTTCCTCCTTGCGGCTCGGAAGGTACGGGCTTCGGAAGGTCAAGGCTTGAACCAGTGGGAGCGCTCCCATAGTGGGGATGGCACCTCGGACGGTCAAGACGCTTGAAGAGTCGAAAAGATTCGACGGCCGGGCTTTTCGAAAAATCCGGTGACTCCCCTGTTCCTCGCCGTCACTTCCCGCTACCTTCCTTCGCACCAGTGGGAGCGGTTCCACCCAGTCGACGCGTGTGTCACCACGCGCCCGAACTGCAAGGAGTCGCTCAATTGAGACACCCCCCGCACCCCCCGCGTTCAGGACTTTTAGCCGTCGCCGGCGCGATCGCCCTCGTCACCACCGCGGTCGTTCCGGTCGTCACCGCCCAGGCCGCCGCGCCCGCGTGCACGGTGGAGTACTCCGTCACCGGCCAGTGGGACACCGGCTTCCAGGGCGCCGTGAAGATCACCAACAACACGGCCGCGCTGAGCGGCTGGCGGCTGACCTTCGACTTCCCCGGCACCCAGAAGGTCACCCAGGGCTGGAACGCCCAGTGGTCCCAGTCCGGTACGACCGTCACCGCGGCGAACGAGAGCTGGAACGGCTCGCTCGCCACCGGCGCGAGCGTGAGCGCCGGCTTCCTCGGCACCTGGTCGGGCTCCAACGCCGTACCGACCGCCTTCAAGCTCAACGGCACCGCCTGCAACGTCGACACCGAGCCGACCCCGGACCCGACCGACCCGGACCCGACCGATCCGCCCGG
Source organism: Streptomyces sp. Ru71 (assembly GCF_002920535.1). Classification (GTDB taxonomy): domain Bacteria; phylum Actinomycetota; class Actinomycetes; order Streptomycetales; family Streptomycetaceae; genus Streptomyces. Next base: position 13,608 of record NZ_PQSS01000086.1, read on the forward strand.
GAACGGCACCGCGCCCGCCCTGCACGTCCAGGGCGCCAAGCTCGTCGACGCCGACGGCAGGGCCCGCCGGCTGCTCGGCGTGAACCGCTCCGGCGGCGAGTTCATGTGCGTGCAGGGCTACGGCATCTGGGACGGCCCGGTCGACGACGCCGCGATCAAGGCGATCGCCGACTGGAAGGCCAACGCCGTGCGCATCCCCCTCAACGAGGAGTGCTGGCTCGGCCTGTCCGACGTCAAGCCCGAGTACGCGGGCGCGAACTACATCGGCGCCGTCAAGGAGCTGGTGGACCGCGTCAAGGCCCACGGCATGACCCCGATCGTCGAACTGCACTGGACGTACGGCCAGTACACCGGCAACTCGGCCGGCTGCTCCGACGTCCACGCCACCTGCCAGAAGCCGATGCCGGACGCGCAGTACACCCCGTCCTTCTGGTCGTCGGTCGCGAGCACCTTCAAGAACGACCCGGCCGTCGTCTTCGACCTGTTCAACGAGCCCTACCCGGACCGCGCCACCTCCACCACCGCCCAGGCCTGGCAGTGCTGGCGGGACGGCGGCAGCTGCCCGGGGATCGGCTACGAGGTCGCCGGCATGCAGGACCTGGTCGACGCGGTGCGCGCCACCGGCGCCAAGAACGTGATCATGCTGGGCGGCCTGGCCTACTCCAACGACCTGAGCCAGTGGCTGACGTACAAGCCCACCGACCCGGCGGGCAATCTCGCCGCCGCGTACCACGTGTACAACTTCAACACCTGCGCCGGCGAGAGCTGCTGGGACTCCACGCTCGCCCCGGTCGCCGCCCAGGTCCCGCTGGTGGCGGGCGAGATCGGTGAGAACACCTGCGGCCACTCCTTCGCCGACCGGGTCATGAAGTGGTTCGACGACCGCGGCCTGTCCTACCTCGGCTGGACCTGGAACACCTGGGACTGCTCCTCCGGTCCCTCGCTCATCTCCGCCTACGACGGCACACCCACCGCCTACGGCATCGGACTGCGCGACCACCTGCGCGGCCTCAACCCGTAACCCCCCGCGATGAGACAAGGAAACCCGCACACATGAGTCGTACGAGACTGTCCCTGATCGCCGCCCTGGCGCTGACCGCCGGATCCGGAGCGGCCGCGCTGACGGCCGTACCCGCCGGCGCCGCGGCCGCCGCGCCCGCCTGCACCGTCGACTACAAGGTGCAGAACCAGTGGGACACCGGCTTCACCGCCGCCGTCACCGTCACCAACAACGGCGCCGCCAAGACCGGCTGGTCGCTGAAGTGGACCTACGGCGGCAACCAGAAGATCGGCAACGCCTGGAACGCCAAGGTCACCCAGTCCGGCACCGCCGTCACCGCCGCCAACGAGTCCTACAACGGCTCCCTGTCCACCGGCGGTTCGGCGAGCTTCGGCTTCCAGGCCTCCTACAGCGGCAGCAACGCCGTACCCGCCGCGTTCACCCTGGACGGCGTCACCTGCAACGTCGACGGCGGCGGCACCCCCACCCCGGACCCGACCGACCCCACTCCCGACCCCACCGACCCGACACCCGACCCCACCGGCCGGGTGGACAACCCCTACGTCGGAGCCAAGGGGTATGTGAACCCCGAGTGGTCCGCGAAGGCCGCCGCCGAACCGGGCGGCAGCCGGATCGCCAACCAGTCCACCGCGGTGTGGCTGGACCGCATCGCCGCGATCAACGGCGTCAACGGCGGCATGGGCCTGCGCGCCCACCTGGACGAGGCGCTGAAGCAGAAGGGCTCCGGCGAACTCGTCGTCCAGCTGGTCATCTACGACCTGCCCGGCCGTGACTGCGCCGCCCTCGCCTCCAACGGCGAACTCGGCCCGAACGACATCGACAAGTACAAGACCCAGTACATCGACCCGATCGCGTCGATCCTGTCCGACGCCAAGTACGCGGGCCTGCGCATCGCCACCGTCATCGAACCCGACTCGCTGCCCAACCTGGTCACCAACGCCGGCGGCACCAACACCACCACCGACGCCTGCGTGACCATGAAGGCCAACGGCAACTACGAGAAGGGCGTCAGCTACGCCCTGGACAAGCTGGGCGCCATCCCGAACGTCTACAACTACATCGACGCCGGTCACCACGGCTGGCTCGGCTGGGACACCAACCTGGGCCCCTCCGTCCAGGAGTTCTACAAAGTCGCCACCAGCAACGGGGCGAGCGTGAACGACGTGGCCGGGTTCATCGTCAACACGGCCAACTACAGCCCCACCAAGGAGCCGTACTTCAAGGTCACCGACACGGTGAACGGGCAGACCGTGCGCCAGTCGAAGTGGGTCGACTGGAACCAGTACGTGGACGAGCAGTCCTTCGCCCAGGGACTGCGCGACAAGCTCGTCGCGGCCGGGTTCAACAGCAACCTCGGCATGCTGATCGACACCTCCCGCAACGGCTGGGGCGGCACCGCCCGCCCGGCCGGTCCCGGCCCGCTGACCTCGGTCGACGCCTACGTCAACGGCGGCCGCACCGACCGGCGCGTCCACGTCGGCAACTGGTGCAACCAGAGCGGCGCCGGCCTCGGCGAGCGGCCCACCGCGGCACCCGCCGCCGGGATCGACGCCTATGTGTGGGTCAAGCCGCCGGGGGAGTCCGACGGTGCCAGCTCCGCCATCGCCAACGACGAGGGCAAGGGCTTCGACCAGATGTGTGACCCGACGTACGGAGGCAACGCGCGCAACGGCAACAACCCGTCGGGCGCGCTGCCGAACGCCCCGCTGGCCGGGCACTGGTTCCCCGCTCTGTTCCAGCAGCTGACGCAGAACGCCTACCCGCCGCTGCCGTAGCGCGGTGAGTGTCCGCTCGGGCCGGCCGTGGGGTGCCGGTCCCGAGCGCGTCCGCCGGGGCCGGCCCACAGGCTCAGGCTCCGGCGGACCGCGGACGCCCGGTTGCCGTCCTCCGGCCGCCGCGGCTTCCGGCTCCACCGGACGCGGCGGCGGCCGCGCCCGAACCGGGGCCGGGTGCCGTGGTGCGGCCGGGCGGCGTTTTTGCCGCCCCGGCAACAGCGCTGGCCGTCGCGCGGTGCGTCGGCGCACGCTGGCGGCATCCGGACGAGAGGCTGACCACCATGGCTCACGAGCACCACCACCACGACCACGCGCACGGCCACGCCCACGGCACCGACATCGACTGGGCCGAGATGGCGGCGTACCTGGAGTCGGAGGCCGAGCTGTTCACGCCGCTGTACGAGAGGGCGCTGGCCTGGCTGGGGAAGGAGGTGACCGAGCCGGGGCTGATCGTCGACGCGGGCAGCGGGCCCGGCGTGGTGTCGTGCCTGTTCGCCGAGGCGTTCCCGGGCGCCCGGGTGCTGGCCGTGGACGGCTCCGCCCCGCTGCTGGAGCGCGCCCGCGCCCGGGCCGAGCGTTGCGGCGTCGCCGACCGCTTCTCCACCCTGGCCGGGGAGCTGCCCGAGGTCCTCGACGAACTGGACTACCCCGCCGACCTGCTGTGGGCCAGCCGCAGCCTGCACCACCTCGGCGACCAGCGCGCCGCCCTGGCCGCCTTCGCCGAGCGGCTCGCCCCCGGTGGCACGCTGGCCCTGCTGGAGGGCGGACTGCCGGCCCGCCACCTGCCCCGCGACATCGGCTTCGGCCGCCCCGGTCTGCAGGCCCGGCTGGACGCGCTGCTGGAGGACCGCTTCGCGGGGATGCGCGCCGACCTGCCCGGCAGCGTCGCCGTGACCGAGGACTGGCCCGCGCTGCTCACCGCGGCCGGCCTGAAGCACACCCGCACCCGCACCTTCCTGCTCGACATCCCGGCCCCGGTCCCCGACCGGGCCCGCGCCCATGTCGTCACCGCCCTCGGCCGGCTGCGCGAGACCGTCGGCGACGGCCTGGACGCCGACGACCGCGCCACCCTGGACCGCCTCCTGGACCCCGGCGACCCGGCGAGCGTCCACCACCGCCCGGACGTCTTCGTGCTCGCCGCGCACACGGTCCACACGGCGGTCCGCCCGTACTGACCGGCCGTCCTTGACATCGAGTGCGCTTCAAGTGATGGACTCCCGGGCGTTGGAGGACGGACGACTTCCCAGGGGGACCTCATGACCGACTCTCCGGTCGCACTTGTCACCGGCGGCGGCAGCGGGATCGGCGCGGCTGTCGCGCGGCGGCTGCTGGACGAGGGGTGGCGGGTGACCGTCACCGGCCGCGGCGAGCGGCGGCTGCGCGACTTCGCCGCCTCGCTCGGCGACCCCGAGGGGTTGCTGACCGTCACCGGCAGCGCCGCCGAGTACGACGACGTGCGGGACGCCGTGGAACGGACGCTGAAGGCGTACGGCCGGCTCGACACCGTCGTCGCCAACGCCGGGTTCGCCACCCATGACACCGTCGCCGAGGGCGATCCGGCCGGCTGGACGGAGATGGTGCTGACCAACGTGCTCGGCCCGGCGCTGCTCATCCGCGCGTCCGTCGACGCCCTGAAGGAGACCAGGGGACGGATCGTGCTGGTCGGCAGCGTCGCCGGGTTCGTCAACGGCCCGGGCAACCTGTACGGCGCGACGAAGTGGGCGGTGACCGGGCTAGCGGAGAACACCCGGCGCCAGGTCACCGAGTTCGGCATCGGCGTGACCCTGGTGGCGCCGGGCCGGGTGGAGACGCCGTTCTGGGACTCCTACGGCAGCCTGCCGCCCGGCCATCTGCTGACCGCCGACCAGATCGCCGACTCCGTCGTCTGGGCGATCCGGCAGCCGGAGGGCGTCGACGTCAACACCGTCGTCGTACGGCCCATCGGGCAGCCCGTCTGACGCCGGGGGCGGGTCAGTTGTCCTCGATGAACTCCTTGGCCAGCCGCTCGCCGAGGGCCACCGCCGTGCTGTGGCTCTCGATGGGAGTGACCTGGGAGTTCGTGAAGAGGATGTAGGTCACCGGGGAGTCGGTGCCGCCGTGTGCCGGGTCCGGGTCGATGCCCAGGCCCTCGGCGGTGGCGTAGGACGCCTCTCCGATGATCTTCTTCGGGCCGACGTCGCCGACGACCGCGTACTCGACCTGGTCGTCGTGGATCACCGCGACCAGGCCGCCGCCCTTGACGCCGGCCGCGCGGTAGTCCCAGATGTCGCTCACGCCGGGGACGACCACGTACGGCAGTCTGTCGGCGCGAAGCGGGCGGCCGTCCAACTGGTGGAAGGCGGTGTCGTCCTGGAACCAGGGGTCGGTCGACGTGCTGCACTTGGCGGTGGGGCGGCCGTCGCAGTCGATGTCCATGTCGGCGGTGAAGAACACCGCGCCCTTCGCCCCGCACACCGGGACGGAGGGCGCCTTCTCCTCGTCGGTGCGGTACGTCCCGTGCGACACCTGCTTGCAGGAACGCACCTTGGCGAGCAGGTCGGCGGCGGGCACGGAGCCCTCGTGGGCGAAGGCCGAGCCGGAACCGCGTTCGGCGAGCACCGGCAGCACCCCGGCGGCGAGCAGGGCGGCCGCGGCCGCGGCGAGGGCGAGTCGGCGGGGGCGGGTACGCGGAGCAGCGGGAAACAAGTGCACGGGTCCGGGACGCTAGCACCCCTGTGCGGGTTCTCCGCGGATGCGCCACGCCGCCCCGGACGGCGCGTCACGGGGCGGCGTGGCGATCGGGTGAGGCTCAGACCACCTCGAACGTCGCCGGGTCCGGGCCCAGCCGGCGGTCCTCGTTCAGCGCGCTGATCGCGGCGAGGTCCTCGTCGTCCAGGCTGAAGTCGAACACCGCGATGTTCTCCTGGATGCGCGACGGCGTCACGGACTTCGGGATCACCACGTTGCCGATCTGCAGGTGCCAGCGCAGCACCACCTGGGCGGGGGTGCGGCCGTGCTTCTGGGCGATGGCCACGATCGCCGGGATCTCCAGGATGCCCTTGCCCGAGCCGAGCGGCGACCACGCCTCGGTCGCGATGCCCTGCTCCGCGTGGTACTCGCGGGCGGCGCGCTGCTGCAGGTGCGGGTGCAGCTCGATCTGGTTGACGGCCGGGACGATCGAGGTCTCGGCGATGAGCCGCTCCAGGTGCGGCTGGAGGAAGTTGGACACGCCGATCGCGCGGACCCGGCCGTCGGCGTGCAGCTTCTCGAACGCCTTGTAGGTGTCGACGTAGGTGTCCTTGGACGGCAGCGGCCAGTGGATCAGGTACAGGTCCACGTAGTCCAGGCCGAGCTTGGCCAGCGAGGTGTCGAACGCGCGCAGGGTCGCGTCGTAGCCCTGGTCGCTGTTCCAGAGCTTGGTGGTGACGAAGACGTCCTCGCGGGGCAGGCCGGAGGCGGCGATGGCCTTGCCGGTGCCCTCCTCGTTGCCGTAGATCGCCGCCGTGTCGATGCTGCGGTACCCGGCCTCCAGGGCGGTGGCGACGGCCCGCTCCGCCTCGTCGTCCGGCACCTGCCAGACGCCGAAGCCCAGCTGGGGCATCTCGATGCCGTTGTTGAGGGTGATCGGGGGGACCTTGCTGCTCACGAGCTCTTGATCCTTCGGTTGTCCGTCAGGTGATACTCATATCGTCAACGATCAACCGGCCCGATGCATTCCTGACCACGAAATCCGTCGCCGAAAAGCGGGGGCGCTCACACCTGGTACAGGGCCTCCACCTCACGCGCGTAGGTGCTCTCGATCGCCTTGCGCTTGAGCTTCAGCGACGGCGTCAGCAGGCCGTGCTCCTCGGTGAACGGCTGGGCGAGGATGCGGAAGGTGCGGATCGACTCGGCCTGCGAGACCAGCGTGTTCGCCGCCACGACCGCCCGGCGCACCTCGGTCTCCAGATCGGGGTCGCGGACCAGTTCGGCGGGGGTGAGACGGGGCTTGTTGCGCATCTGCAGCCAGTGCTCGACGGCCTCGTGGTCGAGGGTGACCAGTGCGGCCACGTAGGGGCGGTCGTTGCCGACGACGATGCACTGGTGGACCAGGGGATGGTCGCGCACCCGCTCCTCCAGCACACCCGGCGAGACGCTCTTGCCGCCGGAGGTGACCAGGATCTCCTTCTTGCGGCCGGTGATCGTCAGATAGCCGTCCTCGTCGAGCGAGCCGAGGTCGCCGGTGGCGAGCCAGCCGTCGTGCAGGGTCTCGTCGGTGGCCTTGGGGTTGTTGAGGTAGCCCTGGAAGACGTTTTGGCCGCGCAGCCAGACCTCCCCGTCGTCGGCGATGTGCACGGTCACGCCGGGGATGGGCTGCCCGACCGTGCCGTACCGGGTGCGCTCGGGCGGGTTCGCGGTGGCCGCCGCCGTGGACTCGGTCAGGCCGTAGCCCTCGTAGATCTGCACACCGGCGCCCGCGAAGAACAGCCCCAGCCGGCGGTCCATCGCCGAGCCGCCGGACATCGCGTTGCGGATCCGGCCGCCCATCGCCGCGCGCACCTTGGCGTACACCAGCTTGTCGAAGAGCTGGTGCTGCATCCGCAGCCCGGCGGACGGGCCCGGTCCGGTGCCCCACGCCTTGGCCTCCACCGCGTCGGCGTACCTCACGGCGATCTCGACGGCCTTCTCGAACGGGCCGGCCTTGCCGTCCTTCTCCGCCTTGCGCCGCGCCGAGTTGAACACCTTCTCGAAGATGTACGGCACGGCCAGGATGAACGTCGGCTGGAACGCCTGCAGGTCGGGCAGCAGCGCGGCGGCGTTCAGCTGCGGCTGGTGGCCGAAGCGGACCTTGCCGCGGATCGCCGCGACCTCCACCATCCGGCCGAAGACGTGCGCCAGCGGCAGGAAGAGCAGGGTGGAGGCCTGGTCGCCCTTCTTGGAGTGGAACACCGGCTCCCAGCGCGCGATGACCGTGTCCGCCTCGTACATGAAGTTGCCGTGCGAGATCAGACAGCCCTTGGGGCGGCCGGTCGTGCCCGACGTGTAGATGATCGTGGCGACCGACTCCGGGGTGACCGCCTCCCGGTGCCGGTGCACGACGTCGTCGTCCACATGGGCGCCGGCGTCGTACAGCTCCTGCACCGCGCCCTCGTCCAGCTGCCACAGCCGGCGCAGGTTCGGCAGCCGGTCGATGACCGTGGCGATGGTCATCGCGTGGTCCTCGTGCTCCACGATCGCGGCGGTGCACTCGGCGTCGTACAGCATCCAGAAGCACTGCTCCGCCGAGGAGGTCGGGTACACCGGCACCACCTGGGCGCCGATCGACCACAGCGCGAAGTCGAACAGCGTCCACTCGTAGCGGGTGCGGGACATGATCGCGACCCGGTCGCCGAACCGGATGCCGCTCGCCAGCAGGCCCTTGGCCAGCGCCATGACCTCGTCGCGGAACTCGGCGGCGGTCACGTCCCGCCACCGTCCGGCCTCGTCCTTGCGGCCCAGCGCGACATGCAGCGGATCGGTCTCGGCATGCCGGAAGACGACGTCGGCCAGACCGCCCACCGGCGGTGCCGAAGCCAACGGAGGGTTGGTGTACTCGCGCAAACCCGCTCCCCGCTCCCCGGTACCGGCGCCCGGCTCGTCCTTGGCGCCCGCGCAGCGCCGTGAAAGCTACCCCACGCGGCGGCGGGGCGGGAGGGGCGGCGACGGCGGGCGGGGCCCGGCCCGGCGCGGGTCACCGGAGGAAAATGGGCGCACATGCGGAAGGGTCGGACAGAAAACCGACGGTTCCGTAAGTTTCGGGGCCGTAATCTCCACCGAATCTGTACGACCCGTGAGCACCCGGCCCGGCCACCGCTCGGGCACCCGCTGCGGGCGCCGATCGGCGCTTCACTTCCGACAGCGCCGCCACCACGGAATCCGTCACTGAGGACCGCTCGGCCGGGCGCGGTGGTGCGGGCGGACCTAGCCGAGGCCGGCGCGTCGGCTGCGTTGCAGGCGGTCGCCGCCCGCCAGGATCGCCGTCGCCAGGGCGTCGGCCGCGCCTTGGGCCGAGGGCCGGCGGTGGCCGTGGACCAGGACGAAGTCGACGCCGGCCAGTTCCGGCAGCCCGGCCCGCTCCGGGACGCGGACCAGCCCGGGCGGGACCAGGCCGCGGGAGTGCGCCATCACGCCGAGGCCCGCCCGGGCCGCCGCGACCAGGCCGTTCAGGCTGCCGCTGGTGCAGGCGATGCGCCAGGGGCGGCCCGCCTGCTGAAGCGCCTCGATGGCGAGCGCCCGGGTGATGCCGGGCGGCGGATAGACGATAAGCGGAACCGGCCGGTCCGGGTCCAGGCGCAGCCGCTCCGCGCCGATCCACACCAGCTCGTCCCGCCACACCAGCTCACCGCGCGGGTCCTGCGGGCGCCGCTTGGCCAGCACCAGGTCCAGCTTCCCGGCCGCCAGCTGCTCGTGCAGCGTGCCGGACAGCTCCACCGTCAGCTCCAGGTCGACCTCGGGGTGGTCGTGCCGGAAGCCCTCCAGGATCTCCGGCAGCCGGGTCAGTACGAAGTCCTCCGAGGCGCCGAAGCGCAGCCGGCCGCGCAGCCGGGTACCGGTGAAGAACGCCGTGGCCTGCTCGTGCACCTCCAGGATGCGGCGGGCGAAACCCAGCATCGCCTCGCCGTCCTCGGTCAGCTCCACCGCGTGCGTGTCCCGGGTGAACAGCGTCCGCCCGGTCGCGGCCTCCAGCCGCCGCACGTGCTGGCTGACCGTGGACTGGCGCAGCCCGAGCCGCCGGGCGGCCTGCGTGAAGCTCAGCGTCTGCGCCACCGCCAGGAAGGTGCGCAGCTGGGAGGGGTCGTACACGCCTGTCACCCTAGCCGGTCATCATGAAACGCGATGACAGTCAGAGCCGTATGCCGGATTCCCGATCACGGCCCGGGGGAGCAGGATGGAAGGGGGCCCTCCGGGCCCTGGCGGGGGAGGTCCGACGCCCCCGCGCGCACCGACGACCGCACGTGGAGCACCGTGAAACGCCTGCAGTGGCCGAGCTGGATGCCGATCGACCCGTACATCGTGCTGTTGCTCGGCACGGTGGGGCTCGCGGCGCTGTTCCCGGCGCGCGGCACGGGCGCCGACGTGGCCTCCGGTGCCTCCACCGCCGCGATCGCCTTCCTGTTCTTCCTCTACGGCGCCCGGCTGTCCACCCGCGAGGCGCTGGACGGGCTGAAGCACTGGCGGCTCCATGTCACCGTCCTGACCTGCACCTTCGTGATCTTCCCGCTGCTGGGCCTGGCCGCCCGCGGCCTGGTCCCGGTGTTCCTGACCCAGCCGCTCTACCAGGGCCTGCTCTTCCTCACCCTGGTGCCCTCCACCATCCAGTCCTCGATCGCCTTCACCTCCATCGCCCGCGGCAACGTGCCCGCCGCGATCTGCGCCGGCTCCTTCTCCTCGCTGGTCGGCATCGTCGTCACCCCGCTGCTGGCGGCCGGGCTGCTCGGCGGCAGCGCGGGCGGTTTCGCCGCCGACTCGGTGGTGCAGATCGTGCTGCAGCTGCTGGTGCCGTTCGTCGCCGGGCAGGTGCTGCGCCGCTGGATCGGCGGCTTCGTCGCCCGGCACAAGAAGGTGCTGGGCCTGGTCGACCGCGGTTCGATCCTGCTGGTCGTCTACACGGCGTTCAGCGAGGGCATGGTCCGCGGCATCTGGCACCAGGTCAGCCCGGTCCGGCTCGGCGGCCTGCTCGTCGTCGAAGCCGTGATCCTCGCGGTGATGCTGCTGCTGACCTGGTACGGCGCGAAGGCGCTGGGCTTCGGCCGCGCGGACCGGATCGCGATCCAGTTCGCCGGGTCGAAGAAGTCGCTGGCGTCCGGGCTGCCCATGGCGAGCGTGCTGTTCGGCCCGCAGGCCTCGCTGGCCGTGCTGCCGCTGATGCTGTTCCACCAGATGCAGCTGATGGTGTGCGCGGTGATCGCCAAGCGGCGCTCCCACGACCCGGAGGAGACCGTCGAGGGCTCAGCGGCCCACCCGGTCCAGGGGCAGCCACAGGACCGCGTCCTGCGCTGACCAAGGAGTCCGGGGATCAGCCAGTGCCCGGTTCCACACCCGGACGTCGTCGATCGCACCGGTGAGGAACGCCCGCCCGTCCACGCGCTGCCCGATGTGCACGCCGAACGGCGAGGTGCGGCTGACCGAGCCGGGCACATCGGCGGCGGTGACGGCACGGCCGTCGACGGCCAGGGTCAGGCGCCCCGCTCCGCGCCGCAGCACGGCGTGGTGCCACCGCCCGTCGTTGTACGCGTCGGCGGTCGCCACGGTCGCCGTCCGCACGGACGTGGCGCCCTCCCGGACCCTCATCAGTGCCCGCAGCCGCCCCGCGCCCGGCTCGCCGCGCAGCCAGACCTGCGGCTGACCGTCGCCCACACCGCCCATCCACACCATCGGCTGCTCGCCGCCGGCCGCCGTGTAGCGGAAGTGCAGCGACACGGTGAAGTCACCGGTGCCCAGCGCGAGCCGCGCGCGGTACGGCAGGCGCACGGCGTCGTCGGTGCCGTCGAAGGCGAGCGCGCCCCCGAGGACCCCGTCCGTCTCCCGCGCCCCGCCGAGGACCGCGGCCGGCCGGCCGCCGGCCGCCCGGTCGGGGGTGACCGGGTCGGGGTCCCGGCGCGGGGCGAGCCGGTCCAGGGGGAGGCGGGCGAAGCGGATCTCCTCCCGGGCGTCGGCCGTGCCGCCCTCGTACAGCAGGCCGAGTGTGCCGGGGGCGATCTCGGCCAGGTCGGAGTAGCCGGACGGGTCCCGGGTGACGACCGTGCCCCGGTCGGCGCTCTCCCAGGTGCGGCCGCCGTCGTAGGACGAGCGCAGCATCATGGTCCGCCGCCGGTCGGGGTCGCCGGGGCAGGACAGCAGGAGGCGGTCGCCCAGCCGCAGCACGGACCCCTGCACCTGGGGCGCGTACAGGTCCGGCAGGGCGTGGAAGGGCGCCGCGAAGCTGTCGCCGCCGTCGCGGCTGACGGTCTGGGTGCGGTGGCCGAGGTCGGTGCCGTCCTGTTCCCGGCCGCTGACCAGGAGGGAGCCGTCGGGGCGTTCGGTGACCGTGAGCTCCGACGGCTTCTGCCGGTAGGTGCGGTCGGCGGCGACCGGCCAGGTGTCGGTGGCGCCGACGCGCCAGTGGGCGCCGTGGTCGTCGCTGACGATCAGCGCGGCGTGGTTGGCGGTGACCCGGCCGTCCTGCCAGGTCTCGGCGTTGACGCCGAGGACGAGCCGGCCGGCGTGCCGGCCACGGGTGAGCCGGATGCCGTGCCCGGGGCCGGTGGCGTACCAGGAGTTCCAGTGCGGCGGCCGGATCGCGCCGCCGAGGTCGCGCGGCGCGGACCAGGTGCGGCCGTCGTCGTCGCTGTACTGCAGGTGCGGGGTGCGGTCGCAGGGGGCGGAGCAGGCGCGGCCGTCGCCGCGGCCGGTGTTGTGGGTCTGCGCGAGCAGGACGCGGCCGGTGGCACGGTCGACGACGGGCACCGGGTTGCCGTGCGTGTCACCGGCGCCGTCGGTGACGACCGTCAGCGGTCCCCAGGTGCGGCCGCCGTCGGTGGATCGCCGTACGACGATGTCGATGTCGCCGGCGTCCCCGCAGTCATGGACGCGGCCCTCGGCGAAGGCGAGCAGGGTGCCGGCTCTCGTGCGGACGAGCGCCGGGATGCGGAAGCAGACGTAACCGGGGTGTTCGGACGCGGTGAAGAGGACCTGCCGGGCGGAGTCCGGCAGGGCGTGAGCCGGTGCGGGAAGGGGCGAGGCGAGCAGGGCGGCGGCCGCGAGGGATCTCAGGCGGACACGGTGAGCGGACGGCATGGCCTTCGCCTCCGGGGACGGGCGTCAGGGGATCAGCACGACTTTGCCCAGATTCGCCCGCGTCTCTATCACCTGGTGCGCCTTTCCGGCGTCGGCGAGCGCGAACTCCGCGTGCACGGCGGGCCGCAGGGCGCCCTCCGCGAACAGCCGCCACAGCTCCTGGCGCCACCGCTCGTACAGCTCCGGCCTGCCCCGGGCGATGCGGGCCATCTGGAACCCGATCACGGACTTGGCACCCACCAGCAGGTCGTACGCCTGGATCGTCCCGCCGCCCGAGCTGTAGGCCACGAGCCGGCCGCCGGGTGCCAGCGCGGCGAGGGCCGGGGTGAGCAGTTCGCCGCCCACGGCGTCCAGCGCGTAGTCGGCCGGCCCGCCCCAGCTGCCGTCTTCGTAGCCGACGACCTCGTCGGCGCCGAGCGCCCGCACGAAGGCGGCCTTGGCCGGGTCGGAGACGGCGCCCACCACCCGGGCCGCGCCGCGGATCCGGGCCAGCTGGACGGCGAGATGGCCGACACCGCTCGCGGCGGCCGTCACCAGCGCGCTCTCGCCGGGCTCGGGCCGGGCCGCGTCCAGGGCGCCGAGGGCGACCAGCCCGCTGCGCACGAGGGCCACGGCGTCGACGGCGGACGCCGCGTCCGGGACCGGCGAGGCCATCGCGTCCTGGAGCAGCGCCAGGTCGGCGTAGCCGTGGCCGAAGCACAGCCCGGTCACCCGGTCGCCCGGCGCCCAGCGGGTCACCCCCGCGCCGACGGCCACGACCTCGCCGGCGATCTCGCCGCCGAGCTCGATCGGCTCGGCCGCTTCGGTGACCTTGCGGACGACGGGCAGGGTGACGCCGATCGCCTCCACGCGCACCAGCAGCTCACCGGGGCCGGGCTCGGGGACGGGGGTCTCCTCCAGGAACAGCGGGCCGCCGGGGCGGTCGTATCGGACACGGCGCATGGCACCCTCCCGGGGTCACATGGGTCGTTGGGAACACCCATGAATTCGTTGGGAGCCCCAACGTATGGGAATGTCGTTGGGAAGTCCAATGGTTTGGCGGTTAGGGTGCACCCATGGCCGAAGCACCGCTGCCCGCGATCCGCTCCCTGCCCAGCTGGCTCCTCGGACGGGCCGCCGCGCGGGGACGCGCCCTGGTCGCCGAGGCGCTCGCCGCGCAGGGCATGAAGATGTGGCACCACGTGGTGCTGTCCGCCGTCCGCGACCTCGCCCCCGTCGCCCAGGCGGACCTCGGCCGCAGCGTCGGCCTGGACCCGAAGGACCTCGTCGGCATCCTCAACGACCTGCAGTCCGCCTCCCTGGTCCTGCGCGAACCGGACCCCAAGGACCGCCGCAAGAACGCCGTCCGGCTCACGGACGAGGGCGAGCGCGTGCTCCTGCGGTGCGAGCAGGCGGCCCGCGAGGCCAACGACGAACTGCTGGCGCCGTTGTCGCAGGAGGAACGGGAGCGGTTCACGGCCCTCTTGATCAGGATCTCCGGCACGGAAGGCTGAGCGCGGACAGCCTGCCGCCGTGACCGCATCCCACCCCGCCGGCCCCGGCCTCGCGCTCGACCCCGCGCGCAGCGCGCTCGTCCTCGTGGACCTGATGGAGCGCATCGTCGCCCTGCCCCTGGAGCCCCGCGAGGGTGCCGAGGCCCTCGCCGTGGGCGCGGAGCCGGCCGCCCGCTTCCGTGCGGCCGGCGCGCTCGTCGTCCTCGTGCGCGCCGAGCGTCCCGGTGTCGCCGAACAGCCGCCGGGCAGCGGGCTCGTGGCCGGACTCCGTGGCGAGGGCGACCTGGAGATCGTGAAGCGGACCATCGGTGGCTTCCAGGACACGGGTCTGCACGAGGCCCTGCGCGCACGGGGTGTGACGACGCTCGTGTGCGGCGGCATCGCCACCAACCTCGGCGTGGAGTCCACCGCCCGCGCGGCCTGCGACCTCGGCTACGAGGTCGTCTTCGTCGAGGACGCCATGACCGCGCTCACCGCGGCCGAGCACGAGGCCGCCGTCCGGCTCGACTTCCCCCGCCTGGGCACCGTGGTGGACGCGGCCGAGCTGCTCCTCGCGTAGGCGGCGGGTGCCGCCCCGAGGCGGGGCCCCTCGCGGCGCAGGGGGCGCTCCCCGCCGGTCGGGGCCCCGCCGCCGTGTCGCGGGGGGAGGGGTCAGCCCTGGGCGGCCGCGGCCCCTGCAGGGACGACCCGCTCCTCGCCCGCGTACACGTTCATGGAGGCGCCGCGCAGGAAGCCCACCAGGGTCAGGCCCGTCTCCGCCGCCAGGTCCACCGCCAGCGACGACGGCGCCGAGACCGCCGCCAGCACCGGGATGCCCGCCATCACCGCCTTCTGCGCCAGCTCGAAGGACGCCCGCCCGGACACCAGCAGGATCGCCCGGGACAGCGGCAGGTCCCCGTTCCGCAGAGCGCGTCCCACCAGCTTGTCGACGGCGTTGTGCCGGCCCACGTCCTCCCGTACGTCCAGCAGCTCGCCCTCCTCGGAGAACAGCGCCGCCGCGTGCAGCCCGCCGGTCCGGTCGAACACCCGCTGGGCCGCGCGCAGCCGGTCGGGCAGGCCCGTCAGCAGCTGAGGCGTGACCCGCAGCGGGGGCGTGTCGGCGACGGGCCAGCGGGTCGTGGTGCGCACCGCGTCCAGGCTGGCCTTGCCGCACAGGCCGCACGAGGACGTCGTGTAGACGTTGCGCTCCAGGGTGATGTCCGGGACGACCACATGCCCGGCGGTCTTCACGTCCACCACGTTGTAGGTGTTCGAGCCGTCCACCGTGGCGCCCGCGCAGTAGACGATGTTCTGCAGGTCGGACTCCTCCGCCAGCACCCCCTCGCTCACCAGGAAGCCCGCCGCGAGCGCGAAGTCGTCGCCCGGGGTGCGCATGGTGATGGCCAGGGGCCTGCCGTTCAGTCGGATCTCCAGGGGCTCCTCGGCGACGAGCGTGTCCGGGCGGGTGGAGACCGCCCCGTCCCGGATACGGAGCACCTTGCGTCGTTCCGTGACTCGTCCCATGTGTGCCTCAGTCCCGGTTCTGTACGTGCTGGTAGCCGAAGCGGCCCTTGATGCAGAGGTTGCCGTGGGTCACCGGGTTGTCGTGCGGCGAGGTGACCTTCACGATCTCATTGTCCTGTACGTGCAGGGTGAGGTTGCAGCCCACACCGCAGTACGCGCACACCGTGGTCGTCTCGGTCTGCCGGGTCTCGTCCCAGGTGCCCGCCGCGCGCATGTCGAACTCCGACCTGAACGACAGCGCGCCCGTCGGGCACACCTCGACGCAGTTGCCGCAGTACACGCACGCCGAGTCGGGCAGCGGGGCATCGTGCTCGACGGCGATCCGCGCGTCGAAGCCGCGGCCGGCGACGGAGATCGCGAAGGTGTTCTGCCACTGCTCGCCGCAGGCGTCGACGCACTTGTAGCACAGGATGCACTTGCCGTAGTCGCGCACGTACAGGTCGTTGTCGACCCTGGGCCGCTCGTCCGTCCGGGCCGCGTCCGGGCCGAAGCGGCCGGGATCGGCGCCGTACTCCTCGATCCACCCGGCCGCCCCGGGTGTGGTCGACAGGTCGGCCGAGGAGGCGAGCAGCTCCAGCACGACCTTGCGGCTGTGCCGGGCCCGTTCGGTGTCCGTGCGGACCTCCATGCCGGGCTCCGCCTTCCGCGAGCAGGCCGGTACCAGGGTGCGCGACCCCGTCACCTCCACCACGCACACCCGGCAGGCGTTCTTGGGGGTGAGCGTGTCTCCGTGGCACAGGGTCGGCACGTCCTTGCCGGCGGCCCGGCAGGCGTCGAGGACCGTCGCCCCCTCGGGCACCCGCGCCACCTCGCCGTCGACGGTGAACTCCACCATCCGGCGCGGCAGTCCGAGCGGTATCGCGGTCATGTGTACGCCCCCAGACGGTCGATGGCGGATTCCACGGCGTTCCACGCGGTCTGCCCCAGACCGCAGATCGAGGCGTCCCGCATCGCGCGGCCGACCTCCCTGAGCAGGGCGATGTCGTCACCGGCCGCCGCGCCGCGGCGGTCCAGCAGCCGGGTCAGCGCCTCCTGCTGGCGCACCGTGCCGACCCGGCAGGGCACGCACTGCCCGCAGGACTCGTCACGGAAGAACTCGGCGATGCGCAGCAGCAGCCGGGGCAGCGGCACGGTGTCGTCGAAGGCCGTCACCACGCCCGAGCCGAGCGTGCTGCCGGCCGCGCGGGTGCCCTCGAAGGTGAGCGGGACGTCCCGCTCGTCGGCCCGCACGAAGCCGCCGGCCGCCCCGCCCAGCAGCACCGCCCGCAGCCCGTCCCGCGCCCCGGCGAGGTCGAGCAGCTCGCCGAGGGTGGCGCCGAAGGGCAGCTCGTACACGCCCGGGCGGGCCACGGCGCCCGACACGCAGAACAGCTTCGGTCCGGTGGAGCCCTCGGTGCCGATCGCCGCGTACGCCTCGGCGCCCAGGGTGAGGACGGGCAGGACGTTGACGAGCGTCTCGACGTTG